>NZ_JBVHWT010000005.1:0-155457 GCF_055564055.1 Streptomyces sp. NPDC029159 | reverse complement strand
ACCCCTCCCCCCCCCCCCCCACCCCCCCCCCCCCCCCCCCCCCCCCCCCCCCCCCCCCCCCCCCCCGCCCGCCCCCCCCCCCCCCGCTTCCGTCTGCCCAGGGCAGGAGCCCTGGCCCGCGCCCTTGAGCAGGAGTGGGCGGTGAACACCGAGTCCGCAATCGAGTGCGGTCGAGGGCCAGTTGTCGAACGTCGCTCAGATCGTTGCAGCGTCGAAGGCCGGCGCCCTCGTGGACTCCGCGTTCGGTGTCGAAGTGGCCGTTGTTACGCCTACGCGGCTGCGTCCGGACCGGATCGCGTACCTGCTGGAGCTCTATGCGAGCCTGCGGGATCAGGATGTGAGCTGGGAGTGGATTCTCGCTCTCGACGGCGTGTCCGAGGAGGGCGTGCCCGAAGTTCTGCGTACGGACGCTCGTGTGAAGGTCGTCGCGCTCCCGCGGCCTGTGGGAGCCGGCTCGGCGCGCAACTTCGCGATGAACGAGGTGACCGCCGAGTGGCTCACTACGTCGGACGATGACGACGTACTGCACACCAGCCCAGTCCGTGCGCCCGCGCTACGCTCAGGCGCACGGACTGGGCTGGTGTGCAGGTTGGTCTGCAGACCTTCGCCCCGACCGTTCGATCACTACCTGGCGTTGCTCAACTCCGCCTGGTTTCCATGCGCCTGGCGATGTCTGGCGGCACTGGGCGTCCCCGGACTCGACCATTCCCATCGGACCGACGACGCTGCTGGCGCGCACTGAGGTTGTCCGCGCGAGCGGTGGCTACGCTGCCCTGCCCCAGGGAGAGGACTACGCCTATCTGGTCGGCGTCATCGGTGTCGCCCGCGGCGCTCTGCTGCCGACCGTGGTCTATCACTACCGCAAGCACGCGGAGCAGATGACGGCCCAGCCCGAGTATCCGGCCATGGAGCCGCAGGCCCGCCGGTTCGCCTGGAACCACGGCAAGCACCTGCAGTCGCTGCGCAAGGAGAAGTGCACTCTAGGTTCCGCGGTTTCGTGAGCACCGCCGCGTGATCATGAGCACCGTTCGAGCATTTCCGCGCGATCGTGGGCAGCGGTACCGGCTCGGCGACGCTGCGCCGGCACTGGACGCGGAGCTGCGTGCGGACTTCGCGCCGGGCAGGCCAGTCGTTTGGAGGTCTTGCTGTATGTCGGCTCCCGACGGCTGTTCAGGTGGCGATGTCGGCGAGCCTCGTGACCTCGTCGAGGTCGTCCGTGGCGGGAACGAAGATGATCTCGTCCACACCGAGGTCGGTGTACTCCGTGATGGACCGCTCGATCGTCTCCCGGGTGGTGCGGAGCACCGCGTTGGCGGCGATGTCCTTGGGGGCCAGCCGGTAGAAGTCCTCGATGTTCGCCCGTCCGGCCTCGGGGTCGCCCAGTGCGAAATAGGTGAGGACGACGAGTTTCGGGGCGCCCCGGCGGCCTGCCTCCCGCCAGGCCCGTTTCGCCGCCTCGAAGCTGGGCGCCGTCATGGCCGGAGGCAGCGACCCGCCGATGTAGCCCTCTCCCCAGCGCACCATGCGGTCCAGCGCACGAGCGGAGTACCCGCCGAACAGCATGGGGACTTGCCGGGTGCCCGACGGCACGGCCGGGTTCGGTCCGTTGCCGGCCGGCGCCCCGCTCCAGATCTCGCAGTACGTCGCCAGGTCGGATTCCAGCCGCGCGCCACGACCGTGCATGCCGTGACCGGGCACGGTGAACTCGTCCTCGCGCGACCCGACGCCGACACCGAGCGTGAGCCGGGCGCCGGAGACACCGTCGATGCCCGCGATCTCCTTGGCCAGCAGGGCACCGGGCCACGTCGGGGCCAGCAGGACCGCGCTGAGCAGTCCGATCGTGGTGGTCGCCCCGGCCGCGGCCGCGAGCGCGACGGTGTCGCTCACGCCCGGGTATGCGTAGCGCCCGGTCGTGGCAAGGGTGGAGAATCCCGCTTCCTCGGCCCGGGCCGCCCAGCGTGGAAGGGCCGATGCCGTGACATCGCGGACCTGATTCGGAAGTCCGATGCCGATCTGCACAGTGGTTCCTCTCTGGGGTGGGGTCAGTCCTGCGTCAGGGTGTGCCGGGCAGGCTTCGGAAGAACTCCCGGATGTCGGCCACGAGTAGCTCGGGTGCTTGGAGGGCGGGGAAGTGCCCGCCTCGCTCGTACTCCCGCCAGCGCGTGATCACGTGGGACCTTTTCGCCAGGTCCCGGATCGCATGGTCCCCGGGGAAGTTCGCCACCGCTGTCGGGACCATCGACGGCGACGGCCTTCCCGCCGACAGTTCGGCCCCGGCCTCGAAGTAGAGGCGTGCGGCAGAGCCCGCTGTTCTGGTCAGCCAGTAGATGGTGACGTTGGTCAGGATCGCGTCCCGGTCGACGGCGGTGTGCTTGGTCGCGGTGGGGTCGTAGTCGACGAACCACTCGGAATTCCAGGCCAGTTGACCGGCCGGCGAGTCGTTCAGCGCGTAGGCGATCGTCTGTGGGCGGGTGCTCATCTCGTGCATGTAGCCGGAACGCCCGTACCACCACCGCTCGTGTGTGAGCGCCCGTTCGCGATCGGCTTCGCCGAGTGTGTCGAGCTCGTCGGGGGACATGGGCCACGCGGCGAAGGCCAATGCGTTGACGTGCACTCCGATCACCCGTTCCGCGGCAACCCGGCCGAGCTCGGGCGCGATGAGACTGCCGAAATCCCCTCCCTGGGCCGCGTAGCGCTCGTACCCCAGGTCGCTCATGAGCTGAGCCCAGGCGCGGGCAGTGCGGTTGACGCCCCAGCCGCGATCGCGGGTGGGGCCGGAGAAGGCGTACCCGGGCAGGGAGGGCGCGACGACGTGGAAGGCGTCGGCCGGGTCGCCTCCGTGTGCGCGGGGATCGGTGAGCGGTCCGAGGATCGCCTGGAAGTCGGCGATCGTGCTGGGCCAGCCGTGCGTGATGATCAGGGGCGTCGCGTCAGGCTCGGGGGAACGGACGTGCAGGAAGTGGATGTTCTGCCCGTCGATCTCGGTGGTGAACTGCGGGTGCGTGTTGAGCGCCGCCTCGTGCGCTCGCCAGTCGTAGCCCTCGCGCCAGTAGCCGGCCAGGTCCCGCAGCCATGCTCTGTTGACGCCGTGGGACCAGCGGGCTCCGGGCAGCTCATCGGGCCAGCGGGTGCGGTCCAGGCGCTCCGCGAGGTCCATGAGATCTTCTTCGGGTGTGTCGATCCGGAAGGGGCGGGGTTCGGACGCCATGCGACTCTCCTGGGTTGTGCAATGCACACTGCGGCGGCACGCCGCGCTGAAGGTGGTGTTGGGCCCGCGGCAGCAATCGCCTCTGCGCGCCGTGATTGGGCGGCATGCGAACGTTCCGCGGAAGCATGTCGAAGTGGTGCGACGGTCCCGGCAGCCCGGGTACCTGGAGCGGGCATACGGTGCATGGCCGGCTGCGGCTGGTGTGCCGGGCCGCCCCTGCCCGTCGCTTCAGGCGCCGTTCTCGACCAGGGCCTTGAGCCGCGGCAGGGTCTTCTCGATGCCCTCGGCGTTCCAGCGGGGCCACGGTGTGCGCAGGAGCAGTCCGCGCACAGGCGAGGTGGAGAAGTCGCAGGTCTCGACGACCCGTGTGGCGCCGTCGACGGCTTCGAGTTCGTAGCGCCAGCGGTGCTTGCCGGGGTGGCACCACGCGATGCGCCGGTCCGCCTCGAACTCGACCACGGTGTTCACGATTTGGTAGCGCACACCGAACAGTTTCATGGCTGTCTTGAACGTGTCGCCCAGGCCCAGGCGATCGGGTCCCGATACCGCGTTCTTCACGGTGCCCGAGCCGTCGAAGTCGGCGTGACGGTGCGGATCGGCGAGCACCGAGAAAACCGTCGAGGGCAGTGCGGCGATGATGATGCTGCGTGAGATTAAGAGGGGGCGGGATACGGAGAACATGCGGTACTCCTCATTCGCTCATTGCGGCCCGAAGCGCAACATGACAACATGTTGCCATGTCCGAGAAGGTAGCTACACGACAACATGTTGTCAAGGATGGGGACCGGGCCTGTGATGCCTACAGCGCGCTGATCGACCAGGTCGGCAGACTCGCCGACGTCGTCGAAGCGATCGGCAACGGCATCGCCCGGCCGACCGGCCAGAGCCTGGCGCGCTGGCAGGTCCTCGCCGAGGTCGAACACGAAGCCGCCCCGGTCGGAGCCATCGCCTGCCGGCTCGGCCACACCCGCCAGGCAGTCCAGCGCGTCGCGGACCTGCTCGTCCAGGACGAACTCGCCCGCTACCGGCCCAATCCCGCGCACCAGCGGGCCAAGCTGATCGAGGTCACCCCGACCGGCCGCGCCGCACTGCACAGGATGCAGGCGGCCTACACCCAGCTGGCCCTGCGCACCACCGAGGGTCTCGACCCGGAAAGGCTCACCCTCGCACGCGAGACCCTCGGTGAGCTGCAGCGCCGCCTCGAATCCGAACTGACCTGACTCATCGAATGGCGCGCCGGCACTCAGGGGATCTCGATACACGGATCCCCGGCTGGACCGCCACCAGGATCCGCCTCGCCCACCCGGCCGACAAACCGGTCAGACTGGGGCGCGGACCCCGCGGCCGAGCGAACGTGGACCACCTCGCCATCGCGCCCGGCGACGCCGTGATCCTCCCGGAGGGAATCGCTGGTCGGGCCGCTACCGGGTCCGCACCGTCGGTGAACGCCTGCTGCACGGCCAGTGCGACGTCACCGACCGACTCCGCGGCCTCCGCCACGAAACAGCCACCCGTCTCCACCGCCCTCGACGTCCGCGTCACCCCGCTCGTCCTCATGGACGGTGCCCCCATCGACGACAGCGAGCTGGTTTGGCTCCGTCTATACCGTGAGCGGCATTTCAGGAAGCGTTCGACGGCGGTGCCGCTGGGGTCGCCGACCTCGGCTGGGTCTGTCGGGCGGGTCTCGGCGAGCATCGAGACCAGCACGGGCAGCCCGCCGGACAGGGTGAGGATCACCTCGACGACGCGTTCGTCGGTGACGCCCTTGACCGCCAGCAGATGGCGGGCCTCGTCCTCGGTGAAGACGTCCAGGGGGAGGTCGGTGACGAGGTCGAGCCAGTCGCCCCAGCACCGCGCGTCCAGCCGTGACTGGCCCGCCAGCAGGACCATGACGTTCGCCGGGAGTTCGCCGTAGCGGTCGCTGACCAGCAGGTCGCGCAGCCAGGTGTCCAGCCGTGGGCCGGTGCGTTCGTAGGTGTCGAAGAGCAGCACGATCCACGGTCGGCCGCGTGCCGTGTCGGTCAGGTGCCGGAGAAATACCGGGGTGAGGGCCTGAAGCGGGGACGTGACGAGCTGGACGTCCTCGTGGTTGCGGAGGTGGGCGCTGAGTGCCGCCTTGAGACGATCGGCCCCCGCCGCCAGATGGTTGGCACTGACCGCGCCGGTGAACGTACTCAGGCCGGGGACCATTCCCGCGCCCGCAAGGCCAAGTTGGGCGAGGACCATACTCGATGGCGACGGTGCGGCCGGTGTGGCGGTTTCCGACGAGCCCACCGCCGCCTCGGCCTCGGCGAGGCTGGAGTCGGCTTCGTGACGCCGTTGCCGGTAGGTCGCCAGCGCCTTGCTGAAGTCCTTCGACGGCTCGCCCTGCGCGGCGAGCTGGGCGCTGATGGACTCCATCGCCTCGATCGGGTCGGCCACCGCCTCATCGACATAAGCGGTGAGCGCGCCCGCCTCACGGGCGACGTTCTCCAACTGCCGGGCCAGCGTGGACTTCCCCACACCACCAGGCCCGTGGATGTGGAAGAGAGACTGCGTGGCCTCTTCCGGCTCCTGCTGCAAAGCCTCCTGGAACTGCGCCCGCTCGCTGCGGCGTCCGACGAACCCGCTGCGCCGGCGCCGCCTGATCAGCTCCTGCCGTGAAGGTCCCCGCCCCGCCACCTACTACCTCCCCGCCCTGCGGCTCACCCCCACCATGCTGTCACCACGATCACTGCAGCGGGCCGAGACCGGAACTTCGGTTGGAGTACGCAGCGTCGGGCCGCCCCTGGCCACGCTGGACCGGGCGATCGGCGAACCCGGCCTGGACACCGATCCATCAAGGTCACGGTCGACCAGTACGGACACCTCACACCCAGGACGGCCGGGAGCACAGCCGCCAGGTGATGACGACGGCCTTCCGGGACCACCTCCCGAAGAAGCCGTCGCCCCACCCGGCGGCCCCACCGCTACCGGACCCCGACGTCCCGCAGTGCGCCGCGCTGGGCCGGGGTCGGGTCCACCGGGAAGTAGAGGTAACACACTCCCCCGCTACCGCTCTTGACCTGCCCCTCCGCGTCGTACCGCTTCGTCCGCAGCCAGATGGTCTCGAACTGGAACGCTGAGCCCTAGCAAATGCTGGGCGGAGTGGCAAACATACAGGTCAACGGCCTGGGCTCGTTCGCCGCGAACGAGCCCAAGCCGGGCCGTGCTGAGTTCGTGCTGAGTTCCGCTGAGGCCCCTTTTCGGTCCGGCCAGGAGCGTTGTGCTGGATCGGTGCTGGTTTCCCGCGGGGCGGGCCCACTGTGCGTCACCTCAGCCCCAGCGCCGCCTCCCTCATAGAGGCTGTGTTTGAATCAATGAAGGTCAAGCGGCGCTACACAGCTCGTTTGGTGCGGCCGTTTTCCGTCCCTATCGTGTGGCACTCCCGACCTCCGGAGTGAACAGTTATGGACCAATCCATGTGGACCGTGCCACCCCTCGCCAGCTTTCTTGGAAAGCCCGCCTCATGGGTTTACGACAATCACGAGAAGCAGGTCATCCCCAGTTTTCGCGTTGGACAGCAGCTTCGGTTCCGGCCCAGCGAGATCAAGACCTGGCTGGAGGATAACTGCCGCGGGCAAGAGGCTGCATGAACGAGGAGTACAAGGAGCCGCTCTACGCCGCTCCCCCGCTGCTCGCGCGGATGGTCGACGCCGGCCGGCTGGGCCGCAAGAGCGGGTCGGGGTTCTACTCGTACCAGTGAGTGCGACCGCTTCGCCAACTGGCGCTGCTCCAAGGGGTAGTTCACTTGGAGCAGCGCCGATCGCGGCACTACGCTCGCGCGACTCGCACTGCTCCACCAGCCCCTCGCCCACGCAGCCGCGTCCATCCAGGGCGGCTCGCACAAGGGATGTGGCCCGGCGAGCATCACCAACCGACAGGGAACCACCTCTGAACTGGGCCTTTGCGTCTTTCAGAGTCGTCGGGGCCTTACCCGTTTACTCAGCGAAAAGTCCGAAAAGTCCCTGGGAAGTCTCTGGTCCGGATTAGCTTGACCTGCATTTTCGAGCCCTGGATCGGCGGCACGTACAGCGGCAGCGGCTCGCCCCTCCCCTGGGCGTGGAAGTTCTCGCGGATGCCTCGCGTAAATGCTCGGCGGCGAGCACGACGAACCACCGCTCCGCTTGATCAGGGGTGTCCGATGAGCCGCACGAACGCGATCACACTCCCATCGGGCAGCGCCCGCGCCCACACCGGAAACGTCAGCCCTCCCTACACCGGCTGCGCTCCTGATCGTCGATGCTCCGGCGAGTGCCCCGCTGCCGAGGAAGAGGAAAAGCTACCTGGTCCGAGCCTGCCCTCCGGGGTGCGGCTCCGTTGTGGCGCTGTCTACCAGGTCGCTGGGTACATCGGTCTGGGCGCTTACCGTTCCGAGCGCGGCGGCCCTACAGCGACGGCATACACCAACACCCTCGTGGCACGCACCAATCCCGGCATGGGCAGCTCGGCCATGGAATACGGCATATTCGCCCCCGTGACGTCGGCCGACGTGACCGCTGACGACCCGCCTACCCCGGTGGCCGCCTCCTACCAGGACGTGGCGGTCACCGGTGAACACCAGCTGGCCGTGACCTTCCGCACCGTCCACCCCGCGGACGACCGCCTGGTCCTAGGCGGCGCCCTGGAGTCGATATGGCGCGAGCTGACCGGCGCGCCCCCGGCCGGATGGGGAACCGCCGAGCCCGCCAATCTCCCCTGGTCACCGCGCCGGATCACCGACCTCGCCCACGAGCGGGCGCCCGAGCCGACGTGGTGCGTGGTGGTCGGCAACCCAGACCGGCCGGGCCTTGCCACCGTGCGTATCAGCCGGACGACGGCGGGCGTGGAGGAAGATGTCACGCTGATGTTCGGCTACGGCCCCGACGAAGTGCCCCCGGTGGACGCCTTGCCCTGGACAGCGGTCGGTGCTCGTCCAGCTCCGCAAGGCCCGCCGCGACCTGGCGGTGCCGCCCCGCTTCGAAGGCCCGGGGCCCCCTCGCCTTCGTCCTCGGCGCGGACGAGGTCCGCCGGATGCCTGACAACCGCGCCCAGCACACCCCGCTGTCCGGACCGCCGGCCCCTCTCGGCCCGAAGACGCAACCGGCGATGGTGCTACCCGCTGCCGGGAGACCCGTCGGATCTGTCGGGCTGGAAGGACTTTGAGTGCCTGATGCGGCGTCTGAAGGGCGGGGGAGAACGCCTGGAGCGGGTGGGTCGGCCGTTCGGCCTCCCGTATCAGCCTCGCTACGGCGGCGGGCAGTCGGACAGCCGCCCTGAGCCCGTTGTCACACCCCGGTCGTAGCATCGGGATAGCGGATTGCATCAGCGATCCCGCACTTGATAGGCATAACCGCACAAAGGATCGTCAAGTTCAGCAGGGGGGCGATCTGGAGGCGGCCAGGAACGCCCAGAACGCCGCCCGGGCTGTGCGGGTGGATGCGCTGAAGGGCTTCGGGGGGGGGGAAGAAGTGAGTGACGCTCCGGTCGACCCGGCCGAGGTACCGGTCTTCACCGGCGATCTGGACCTTCTCGAATCCAAGGTGAAGTCGCTCTCCCACAGCGGCCCCAAGATCCAGACCGCCGGCTCGGACGTCCACACGTCCTTCGGCGGACTGTCCGCCTTCTACAAGGCGCCCGAGGCCGAGCAGCTGTTCGCCGTCACCAAGCCCGTCGCGGACAAGGCCCACGACGTCAGCGAAGACGTACGCGTCATCGCCAAGGCCCTGGGCACCTATGCCCGTGAGATCGCTCCGCTGGTCAAGCAGCTCGATCAGCTCAAGCAGGACGCCGCCACTTTCCGCCACAAGGTCGCGGGCGACGACAACTGGCGCGAGGACGGCGACCTGACCGACGAAAACCTCAGCCGCCGCAACAAGATCGCCGAGGTCTGGGCCGCATTCCAGGCAGCCGAACGCGACTGCCACGCCAAGATCGTCGCCCTGGTCGGCGGCAAGAAACTGCACGCGATCGACGGCTCCCACACGACGGGCTACGGCTACGACGCCGAAGCCCTCAAACAGTCCAAGCACCTGCCCTGGGGCGACGCGGTCGAGGAATCCGTGCCGTGGTGGAAGGTGTGGCGGCACGCCTACGACTTCGGCAAGGGCGTCATCGTCGACGGCGCCTGGGGAACCATCAGGGGCCTGGGCACCCTGCTCTGCGTCGACGGCTGGGACGCCGCCGGCCAGGCATGGACCGGCCTGGCCAAGCTCGCCACCGGCGTCTCGATCACCACCATGCCCCTCATAGGCCCCGCCTTCCTGGCGATCCCGGGCGACAAACTCCCCTCCTGGCTACGGGACTCCCGCACCGCGATGAAGGAAACCGGAAAGGCCCTCGTGGCCTGGGACCAATGGGAGTCGAACGCCCCCCGGGCCGCCGGCGCGGTCACCTTCAACGTCCTGACCGCCATCTTCACCGAAGGCGCCGGCGCCACCGCATCAGGCGCAGGCAAAGCCGGCGCCGCGGCCAAGGTCGTGTCCATCGCCGGCAAGGCGGGCAAGGCCATCGACCCGATGACCTACGTCTTCAAAGGCGCAGGCGCGGGAGTATCGAAGATCAGCACCGTCATGGCCCACCTCAAAGACGCCGGCCACTTCACCATCCCCAAGATCTCCGAAGGCGCCTTCAGCCTGCCTGAGGGTGCCGTCAGTCTGCCGGACGGCACCGTCCAACTCCCCAACGATGCCGCCGTCCCAGTCGGCGCAACCAAGCTCCCCAACGGCACCATCAAGCTGCCCGAGGGCACGACCGTCCTCCCGCCCCACACCGTCAAGGACCCCTTCACCGGGAACTACACGGACGGCGCCGGGCACCTCTACGACAAGGACGGCACCCTCCTCCAGCACGCCGACGACGCCCCCAAGAACAAGCCCGCCCAAGCGGCCACAGGCGCGGACAGCCCGCGGATCGAGGCCCCCGCACACCAGAGTCAGCCGGTCCTTGCCGGCGTCGGCGGACGCAGTGACAACGCCACACGCATCGGCTCGGACCTCTCCGATCCGGCCCGCACCGTGGACGGCACCTCAGCCGTCCACACCGACACGTCTCCGGGCGGCACCACAGGACACAGCCTTTGGGGCCAAGCGGGCGATCACACGCCCACGAACAACGTGGAAAATGAGGCAGGTAGAGCAGGCCGCACTGGTGATGCCACCCCCACGATCGGAGGCCACGGCTCTGACGACCCGACGGTCCCGCACCAAGGTCAGCACGGGGCCGGTTTCGGGGCGGCCGGGCACGACCCTCATGTTCCAGGTTCGGGCGGGACACCCGATCACGGCGCCTCTGGCTCTGCCTCCAGCCCGGAAGAAGCGCTCTCCCTCGATACACACGTGGGCGAAGACGGAACAGTTCCACCTCCTGGGCAGGGGCAGAAGCTCTTGGAGCAGATCGACGTCAACCAGCCTTATGTGGCCAGGAAGGACGGCCTCATCACCCACATCCACGACAAGCCGGTCGCCGACTACCTAGATGAGCTGGCCCAAAAGCGCGGAGCTGAGTACCGAGACGCCAAGGACTCAGGTGCCTTTCCCAGGAAGCAGACAGGGGCTTGCGTCGGATCCGTGATGGACCTCCGGACGGGCACAATCATCGAAGGCATCAACGGCAAGGCGGATGTCGTCATCAAACTGGACGACCTGCACCCCACCCTGCGGGAGAGGTTGGAAACGATTGGGGACCCCCCGCCGCACAAGGACAACCCACTGGGCCATGCCGAGGTGAAGGCGGCCAACGAGCTGCTTTGGATGCGTACGCGCCAGGGACTTCCGGACGACGCCTCTGTTCTCGCCGAGATGCGCGCGTCGGTCGACTTCCCCTACCTCAACGATGCTTCGACGGGGCTTCCTGGCAGGCGAGCTCCCTTCTGCGCGAACTGCAACCATATGCTGCAAGGGCTGCCCAGCAGCCACGGGAGGTTCACCGGCTTCCCTCCGAATGACGAGAACTGGATTCCCTGATGACCCCTGCGCCACGAATCGACGTTGATGATCCGGACGTTGACATGGATCCCGCTCAGCGCTTGCTCTACCGAGGTAAGCCCTTCACCGGAGAAGTAGCTGAGTACCAGGGCGGACACCTGATCAGCTTGGATGAGTACACCGATGGAATCCCGAACGGGCAGTCCCGTGAGTGGTACCAAGACGGCATTCCGCGCTCCGAGGGGGTTGTCCGAGACGGCCAAGCTGTCGGTGAATTCAAGGAGTGGCACCCCAACGGGGTCTTGAAGTCCCGAAAGTTCTTCGACAGCTCCCTAGCTTCTCTCCGCGAGGAGGACACATGGGATGAGCAGGGAGTTCGGTTGACCTCATGGCGCCGCGACGACACCTGAGCCAGAAAATCCCATGTGCTTGATTTCGATCCGACGTTGTACGGCGTGAAATGCTGCCAAGAACTTCACAAAGCTGACGCGCATCGGCTCAAGGCCAGAAGACATCTGGATGAATGCCGCGCGTCGTGAATGCGCGTCAAGCGGAGCATCACCATTAGGGGTTTCGGGTGGTCGAGGAATGCGATGAGGGAATGGTGGTCGGAGGTCTTCTTCCAGATCGTGGTGGCGTCCTGTTTGTCGGAGTGAGCAAGGACCAGCAGGCCGTCGCTGTCCACGACCACCTGCCCGTCGGCGGCCTGACTGCTCACGCCGGCCAACTCCCGCACCCGTTCACGCGTACTTGGTAGCGTACGTCCCGGATTACCGCGAGGGTCTTCGGGCCGGAGGCGGCGAGTGTCTCGATCAGGCAGGAGACTGTCGGATCGGAGGCCACCGGGCCGAACGCATCCGGCTCGGCCCGCAGCGTGCAGGCATCGGCCAGGTAGTCCCCCACCGAGTGCGACGGCCAGGGCAAGTCCAGCAGGATCGTGCACGGCCCGCGGCCTGCACCACGGCATGAGTGCCGCCGTTATCGCCTGGTGTTGCGCCAGCTTGCAGGTCTCGCGGTCGAAGGCCGGTGGCCTGCAGGACCGTGTCCAGCCGGGTTCTCGGTCTTCCCCGTCGGTGGGGAACGCACAGGCGGGCCATGACATCCACGAAGGCAGGCGCGCCACCGGCCTGGCCTGCGGTGAAAACGAAGGCCAGCGGTAGGCAGCAGGCATCGGCAACAAGACGGATCTTCGTGGTCAGCCCACCGCGGGACCGGCCGTAGGCATGGTCGTCCGGTTCACCGGCCGGGGCCTCTTTTTACGGCCCCGGCCGCGTGCTGGTGAGCCTGCACGATCGTGGAGCCCACCGAAACTGCCCAGTGCAGGTCCTCGTCCGCTTCGGCCTGGGCCACCAGAGCGGTGAGGCCCGCCCCCAAGTGCCGTCGACCAGTACGACCATCTCCCGGACAACCAGAAGCGCAGCCGCCAGGCGGTGACGACAGCTCTTCCAGGACCCGCCTCCCGGATGACCTGTCGGTCCACCCGGCGACCTGAGACCGTTACCGGATCCCGAGGTCCCGCAGTGCGCCGCGCTGGGCCGGGGTCGGGTCCACCGGGAAGTAGAGGTAACACACTCCCCCGCTACCGCTCTTGACCTGGCCTTTTGCGTCGTACCGCTTCGTCCGCAGCCAGATGTTCTCGAATTCGTGGCGGCGGTAGACGCGCCGTACCGCCGGGTCGTCGGGGGAGGCGGGGTCGTTGGCGATGACGTCGCCGGTGGGGGTGAAGCCGATGACGGTCATGAGGTGGCCGGCGGTGCCGTAGCCGGCGCCGGTGAGTTCGGTGGCGAGGAAGGACTGGGAGGTGATGACGGGGATGCCGGCGGCGATGAGGTGTTCGGCGTCGGTGAGGGAGGTCAGGCGGGTGACGACGGACTGGAGGCCGGGGTAGGTGGCGGCGTAGGCGGCGTTGAAGGGCCAGTTGCCGCAGCCCTTGTACTGGTTGTCGTAGGTGCGGCGGGCGGCGAGGCAGACCTGGGGGTCCTGGTACGAGGGGTCGACCCAGGTGAGGTCCTCGGGGGCCGGGTGGTGGCCCCAGTACTCGACGATCATCTGGGAGGAGGTGGGGCTGCACCATGCCTCGCCGCCGTTGTCGTACTCGGGGTACTGGCCCTTGTGGATCTCCTGGGAGTAGCGCGGGACGGACAGTTCGCGGCCGGCGGCGGGGCCGGGGGTGGAGGCCGGGACCTCGAAGCGGGCGGGGATGTCCGAGCCCATCGCGCCGAGCCGGTGGACGGTGGGGGTGGCGGCGGTGCCCGGGGTGCGGTGCAGGGTGACGCGGAGGGCGTAGGCGGTGAAGCGGGTGCCGGACGCCGCGTCGTCGATCGCCAGGGTGTCGGTGGAGACGCTGCTGCGGCCGTCCTTCTGGTCGTCGACGGAGGTGCGGCGGATGTCCGCGTCGCCGTCGCCGGAGGTCCAGCGGCCCATGACGTACCAGGGCGTCCGGCCGCCGTCGGAGTAGTCGGCGCGGGCCTCGACGGTGATCCAGGTGCCGGGCGGGGTGTGCGCGTTCCAGGCGGCGACGAGTTCGGTGGCCGGGACGGCGAGGGTGTGGCGGGGGCCGGTCCAGGTGGCGTACTCCCAGGCGGCGGTGCGGCCGGTGTGCGGGTCGTGGTACTCGGCGGTCCCGGCGGGCTTCAGCAGGCGGATCCCGGCGCGGGCGGACGGCGCCGGGCCGGTCCCGTCGTGGGTGCCGCGCGCCCAGTCGGCGGCGGTGGTCCAGGCGTGGTGATCCACGGTTCTCCTCGGGCGGGCCGCCCGCGGCGCGGGCCCGGGGCCCGTGTGGCGCGGCGCGGCGGCCGCGACGGGGGCCGCGGTGGCCGCGGCCGCGGCGAGTGCGGCGGCGAGGACGGTGCGGCGGGACGCGGAAGGTGTCATCGGGATTCCCCCAGTCGGGTGCGGCGTACGGAAACGCGGGCGGTGCGGACGGCGGGCGGAACACGGTCGGGTGACTCCCGGACGGCGTACGCGCGCCGGGCGCCACGGGGGGACGGCCGCCGGGCGCATGGCCGCGGCGCCCGTTCGGGCAGGGATCAACTATCGCCGGTGCCCCTACATTTCGGCCAGCGGTCGGACGCGCGTCGTCGGGCCGATGTGAGCGGCGGCCACGGGGTACGTACGCTGGCGCGATGGACGACACCCTGGCCCCGCTCGCCGCCCGCCTCGCCGCGCTCCCGCCGTCCTGCGGCCCGGTGCGGCTGATCGGGGTGGACGGGCACGCGGGGTCGGGGAAGAGCACCTTCGCCCGGCGGCTGGCCGCGGCGCTCGGCGGCGCGCCGGTCGTCCGCACCGACGACCTGGCCTGCCACACCTGGCTCTTCGGCTGGGTGGAGCGGTTCCGGGAGCAGGTTCTTGTGCCGTTGTCCCGGGGCGAGCAGGCGCGGTACGAGGTGTACGACTGGGTGCGCCGGGAGTACGGCGAGGTGCGGGAGGTGGCGCCGGAGCCGGTAGTGCTGGTGGAGGGGGTGGGCGCCGGGCGCCGGGCGCTGCGGCCGCAGCTGGCCTGTCTGTTGTGGATGGAGCTGGCGGACGAGCCGTCCTGGGAGCGGGGGCGGCTCCGGGACGGCCCGGCTCTCACGGAGTTCTGGGATGGCTGGATCCCGGCGGAGCGGACGCACTTCGCGGGGGATCCGTCACGTCCGTACGCCGACCTTCTGGTGCGGCAGGGAGCGGTGGGTTACGAGGTGTCCGAGGGGCCCGGTTCGGCGACCTGAAGGAACGTCACCTTTACCCTGTGTCACCGGACTTGGGGGTAACGCGGGTGCCGGGTGGCGAGGACCCGCCGACTGCCCAACTCGGCTTGACCTGGGGGGCGTACAGGACTTACGTTCTCATTGTGCGGCTCACGGAGTCGCCCGCAGATGCGAAGCCCCCGGTTGTTCCCCCGTGATCGGGGGCTTCGTTCTGCCCGGAAGTCCTTTTTCACCGCTCCGGGCCCCCTCTCCCCCTCACCGTGGGTCACCGCTCCGTTCGCGCCGTGTGCGCCCCTCTCTGCCCCCTTCCGCGCATCCCCGCTCGCCCCCTACGGCCTGCGGCGACACCCCGGGTACCATGCGAGTCGGTGCCACGGCAGGGGCGTGCGAGGGGCCGGTGACGGCTGCGGGGCGGCGGCAACTCCCGTACGGCGTACGGTGCTTCGGCGGCGGCGTGGCGACCGGTCGGCGGGACACCGGGGCACGTTCTGTGGGGGATGCGATGGACTTGGGTACACCGGGCGCGCCGCCCGCCCCGGCCGAACTCGCCTGGCTGCGCGCGGTCGACGCCTACACCGTCGGCGCGTATCCGCAGGCCGAGGAGGAGTTCCGGGCCGCGGTACGGCTGGATCCGACGATGGCTGACGCCTGGCTCGGCCTCCACGCGCTGCGCGCCGACACCTCCACCGCCCTGCTGCGGATGCACCGCCACCGCGACCGCTTCGGCGAACAGCGCACCCGTCACCGACGCCCCCTCAACTCCTGGTACTGGCTGGGCTGGTGGGTGCAGCCGGTGCTGGAGAGCCGCCGCGATCTGCTGCTCGCGCACGCCTCGCACTGGCTCGACGGCCGCCATGTCGCGGAGCTGGACCAGGCGCTGGCCGGCTGCCCGCCGGTCGACACCGATCCGCAGGTCCGCTTCCTGCACGCCTGCCGCGCCTATCTCGTCAAGGACTGGGAACAGCTCGTCCGCCACACCGAACCGCTGCTGGACGATCCGGTGCTGGGCATCGAGGCGGGGCTGTTCGGCGGGATGGCGCGGGTGCGGCTGGAGATGTACGGGCAGGCGGCGCCGCTGCTGTCGGCCGCGCTGATGCGGTGCCGCAGCGAACAGCCGCAGCGCAAGGAGCTGCGGTACTGGCTCGCCCGCGCCCACGAGGGCACCGGCCGCAGCGCCGCCGCACTCCCCCTGTACCGCGCGGTGCACCGCGTCGACCGGTCGTTCATGGACACCGCGGCGCGGCTGGCCACCATCACGCAGGCCGACGGCCTGGAGGAGGACGGCGATCTCGCGATCGTGCCCGCCGCGGGTCAGGAGGCCGGGCGCGACCCGGATCCGCTCGCTCCGCTCGACGCCGTCGACGGCTGGGAGGCGGTCGCCGGTGAGGCGGGCTTCCCGGAGGCGGCGGGTGTGGTGCCCGATGCGGCGTCCGCCGCCCGGCGCAGGGCGGCGGCACCCGGGCAGCGGGCCGCCGGGCGGGCGGCCGGGCCCGCCGATCCGGTGCTGCTGGAGCAGGCGCTGGCGGAGCTGGAACGGATGGTCGGCATGGAGCCGGTGAAGCGGCAGGTGCGGGCGCTCTCCGCGCAGCTGCGGATGGCGGGGCTGCGGGCCGGGCAGGGCCTGCCGGTGCAGCCGCCCAAGCGGCACTTCGTCTTCTCCGGCCCGTCCGGCACCGGCAAGACGACGGTGGCCCGCATCCTCGGCCGGGTCTTCTACGCGCTGGGCCTGCTGGGCGGCGACCATCTGGTGGAGGCCCAACGCGCCGATCTGGTCGGCGAGTTCCTCGGGCAGACCGCCGTCAAGGCCAACGATCTGATCGACTCGGCGCTCGGCGGTGTCCTCTTCGTCGACGAGGCGTACAGCCTCTCCAACACCGGCTACAGCAAGGGCGACGCCTACGGCGACGAGGCGCTCCAGGTGCTGCTCAAGCGGGCCGAGGACAACCGCGACCGGCTCGTCGTCATCCTGGCCGGCTACCCCGAGGGCATGGACCGGCTGCTGGCCGCCAACCCGGGGCTGTCGTCGCGGTTCACCAGCCGGGTCGACTTCCCCAGCTACCGGCCGGGTGAGCTGACCGCTATCGGTGAGGTGCTGGCCGAGGAGAACGGCGACCGCTGGGACGACGAGGCCCGCGACGAGCTGCGCAGCATCAGCAGCCACGTCGTCGACCAGGGCTGGATCGACGAACTGGGCAACGGCCGCTTCCTGCGCACCCTGTACGAGAAGAGCTGCGCCTACCGCGATCTGCGGCTCTCCACCTGGCGCGGCACCCCGGGCCGCGACGACCTCGCCACCCTCCGGCTGCCCGATCTGATCCAGGCGTACGGCGAGGTGCGCTCGGGGCGCGGCCCGGACGCGGCGGGGCCCGCCCCGCTCTGAACCGCGCGGTGCGCGGCGGCGGGACGGGCCCCTGGGCCGGTCGGCCGGATCAGCCGGTCAGCGCGCGGTCCCCCTCGGGGAGCCCGGCCACCTCGGCGCCGGTGGCGTCCGGGACGGCAGCCGGGACGGGCGTGGCCGCGCCGCGGGCGCCGTGCGAGGGCGCCCCGGTGCGGTGCGCCGGGTCGTGGACCTCCCCGACCAGCTTCTCCAGGACGTCCTCCAGCGCGACGAGGCCGAGCACCCGGCCGGTCGGATCGGCGACCGCGGCGAGATGGGAGGCGGCCCGGCGCATCGCGGTCAGCGCGTCGTCCAGGGGGAGTTCGGCGCGGAGCGTCGTCATCGGGTGCCAGATCCGCTGCGGCACCGCGCGGTCCCGCTCCTCCAGGTCGAGGACGTCCTTGACGTGCAGATAGCCCATGTACGCCCCGCCCGGCCCGCAGACCGGGAAGCGGGAGTAGCCGGTGGCGACGGTCAGCTCCTCCACCTGGCGCGGGGTGACCGTCGCATCGACGGTCACCAGCCGGGCCCGGTCGAGGAGGACGTCGGTGACCGGGCGGCTGCCCAGCTCCAGGGCGTCGGCCAGCCGCTCCTGTTCGGCCGGGGCGAGCAGTCCGGCCTGTCCGGCATCCTCGACGAGGTGGGTGAGCTGTTCGCTGGTGAAGACCGCCTCGACCTCGTCCTTCGGCTCGACGCGGAAGAGCTTCAGCACTCCCCTGGCGCAGGCGCCGAGCAGTGCGGTGACCGGGCGGCAGAGCCGGGCGAAGGCGACCAGCCCCGGGCTGAACCACAGTGCGGTCCGCTCGGGCGCCGCCATCGCCAGGTTCTTCGGCACCATCTCGCCGATGACGAGGTGGAGGAAGACCACCACGGCCAGCGCGATGGCGTAGCCGAGCGGATGGATCAGCGGGGCGGGCAGGTGGACCGCGGCGAAGAGCGGTTCCAGCAGCCGGGCGACGGTCGGCTCGGCGACGGCGCCCAGGGTCAGCGAGCAGACGGTGATGCCGAACTGTGCGGCGGCCATCATCTGCGGCAGGTTCTCCAGCCCGTGCAGCACCTGCCGGGCCCGCTTGGAGCCCTCGGTGGCCAGCGGCTCGATCTGGCTGCGGCGTACGGAGACGAGGGCGAACTCGGCGCCGACGAAGAAGCCGTTGGCGAGGACGAGGAGAACGGCGAGGAGGAGTTGCGCGAAGGTCACCGGGCCGCCTCCGCCCCGGCGCCGACGGCCTCCCGGGCGACGCCCGCGGGGGCCGTGCGGACGAGCCTTATGCGCTCGGCGCGGTGGTGGGCGACCAGCCGCACCCGCAGCCGCCAGCCGTCGAGTTCGGCGGTGTCGCCCGGTGCCGGGATCCGGCCGAGTATGTGGGCGACCAGCCCGGCGACCGTCTCGTACGGGCCGTCGGGAGCCGCCAGACCGATCCGCCGCAGGGTGTCGACGCGGCAGCCGCCGTCGGCGTCCCAGGTGGGGCGGCCGTCCTCGGCGGGTGCCTGGGCCAGCTCGGGCAGGTCCACCCCGTCGTGCTCGTCGCGGACCTCGCCGACCAGTTCCTCGATGATGTCCTCCAGCGTGACGACGCCGGCGGTGCCGCCGTACTCGTCGACGACGACGGCTATCGGCGCCTCGCTGCGCAGCCGCTCCAGCAGCGGGGCGACGGGCAGCGTGGCCGGCACCTGGAGCGGCGGCACGGCGATCCGCGCGGCGGGCGTGCGCAGCCGGTCGTGCGCCGGGACGGCCAGCGCGTCCTTGAGGTGCACCATGCCGACGACCTCGTCGAGGCGGGCGCGGTAGACCGGGAAGCGGGAGAGGCCGGTGGCGCGGGTGAGGTTGACGACGTCCTCGGCGGTCGCGGACGCCTGGAGGGCACTGACCCGCACCCGGGGCGTCATGACGTTCTCCGCCGTCAGCTCACCGAGCGCGAGGGTGCGGACGAAGAGGTCGGCGGTGTCCTGCTCGATGGCGCCGGCCTGGGCGGAGTGCCGGGCGAGGGAGACCAGTTCACCGGGGGTACGGGCGGAGGCCAGCTCGTCGGTGGGCTCCACGCCGAGGGCGCGGACGAGGCGGTTGGCGACGGTGTTCAGCAGGGTGATCACCGGGCGGAAGAAGCGCGAGAAGGCGTTCTGCGGCCCGGCGACGAAGCGGGCCACCTGGAGCGGCTTGGAGACCGCCCAGTTCTTCGGCACCAGTTCGCCGACGACCATCTGGACGGCGGAGGCGAGGAGCATGCCGGTCACCACCGAGATGCCGGACACGGCGCCGCGGGGCAGTCCGGTCGCGGTCAGCGGCCCGTCGAGGACGGCGGCGAGCGCCGGTTCGGCGAGCATGCCGACGACGAGGGAGGTGATGGTGATGCCCAGTTGGGTGCCGGAGAGCTGGAAGGACAGCTCGCGCAGGGCGGCGACGACGGTGGCGGCGCGGCGGTCGCCGTCGTCGGCGGCCCGCTCGGCGTCGGCCTTCTCGACGGTGACGAGCCCGAATTCGGCCGCCACGAAGAAGCCGTTGGCCAGGATGAGGACGAGCGCTGCGGTGAGCAGCAGGAGGGGGCCGGTCATGCCGCCGCCTCCGTCGTATCCGGGGGGTCGCAGGGGGCGGCGCAGGTACTACAGGACGATCCGTCCATTGCTGGAGGGAGTCACTCCTCAGGTCGCAGTGGCCCCGGGCAGGGGCGGGCGCGGGAGCGCGCCGTGGGGAACAGGGTAAACAGCCGGGAGCCGGTTACGGCAGGGTCATCGGACGGCGGGTCAGGCCGTGGCGGAGTCGCCGGTGCCGTGGAGTTCGGCGAGGTCGCGCAGTGCGCGGGCGTCGCGGATGGCCTGCTGGCGGGCGATGCCGGGCTGGATGCCCATCGCGGGCAGGCTGGTGCCGTCGGCGAGGTCGAGGTGGACCCAGGCGTCGCCCTGCCGGAGGTTGACGCGCAGCACCTGGGCCCAGGCCAGTTCGCGGCGGGTGGTGAGGTTGACGACGGTGACGCCCTCCTGCCGGGCGACCACCTTGGGGCGGGCGAGCAGCAGGAGGACGGCGAGCACCAGCAGACCGGTGAAGACGAAGCTGATCCGCTCCCCGCCGGACAGCTTGGGCAGCGCCACACCGATGGCGGTGAGGGCCGCGAGCTGGGCGAGGCCGACGAGGTACAGGACGACCCGGGTGTGGGTCGGCCGGAAGGTCACCGGCAGGCTGGGCAGGGGCGCGGACACGTCGTGGGTCTTCCGTCGGAGGTGGTGGGGCGGGGGCTGCGGGGCCGTCAGAGGCGGCAGGCGTGGATGCCGGTGGTGAGGATGGCGCGGGCGCCGAGGTCGTACAGCTCGTCCATGATGCGCTGGGCGTCCTTGGACGGGACCATCGAGCGGACCGCGACCCAGCCCTCGTGGTGCAGCGGGGAGACGGTCGGCGACTCCAGGCCCGGGGTGAGCGAGACGGCCTTCTCGACGTGCTCGACGCGGATGTCGTAGTCCATCATCACGTAGCGGCGGGCGACGAGGACGCCCTGCATCCGGCGGAGGAACTGACGGACCTTCGGGTCGTCGGCGGGGGCGCCGGTGCGGCGGATGACGACCGCCTCGGAGGTGAGGATCGGCTCGCCGATGATCTCCAGTCCGGCGTTGCGCAGCGTGGTACCGGTCTCGACGACGTCCGCGATGATCTGGGCGACACCGAGCTGGATGGCGGTCTCGACGGCGCCGTCGAGGTGGACGACGTCGGCGTCCACGCCGTTGTCCGCGAGGTGCTTCTTGACCAGACCGGAGAAGGAGGTGGCGACGGTCATGCCGCCGAACTCCTTGACGTCGGTGGCGGTGCCCGGGCGCGTCGCGTACCGGAAAGTGGAGCCGGCGAAGCCGAGCTGGAGGATCTCCTCGGCCTGCGAGCCGGAGTCCAGCAGCAGGTCGCGGCCGGTGATGCCGATGTCGAGCTTGCCGGAGCCGACGTAGACGGCGATGTCGCGGGGGCGCAGGAAGAAGAACTCGACCTCGTTCTGCGCGTCGACGAGGACCAGTTCCCGGCGGTCCTTGCGCTGGCGGTACCCGGCCTCATGGAGCATCGCCGACGCAGGCTCGGACAGTGAACCCTTGTTGGGGACAGCGATGCGCAGCATGAGGTGCTCTTCTTCCTTCGGTGGGTGAGGTGTGACGGGGTGAGCGGGGCTCAGAGGTGGGCGTAGACGTCGTCGAGGGAGATGCCCTTGGCGATCATCATCACCTGGAGGTGGTAGAGGAGCTGGGAGATCTCCTCGGCGGCGGCGTCGTCGGATTCGTGCTCCGCGGCCATCCACACCTCGGCGGCCTCTTCGACGACCTTCTTGCCGATCGTATGGACACCGGACTGCACCAGCTCGGCGGTACGGGAGGTGGTGGGGTCGCCGGTGGCGGCCTTCTGCTGGAGCTCGGCGAAGAGCTCCTCGAACGTCTTCTTGGACATGGTGCTCCATACCCTAGCGGGCAATGTCGCTGCGGCGCGCAGCGCCTCGGATGAAGGGTGGTGGTGGGCGGCGGGCGGGCGCAGCGCCTCGGATGGTGGACGGGCGAGCCCCGAGACGGGGCCCGGTTCCTCAGCGCCAGGGTTCCGACACCGTCCGCAGGGTGGCGGCGGTGGCGACGGCGGCGGTGACCGCCTCGTGGCCCTTGTCCTCGGTGGAGCCGGCGAGTCCGGCGCGGTCCAGGGCCTGCTGCTCGGTGTCGCAGGTCAGCACGCCGAAGCCGATGGGGACGCCGGTGTCGACGGCGACCTGGGTCAGGCCCTGGGTGACGCCCTGGCAGACGTAGTCGAAGTGCGGGGTGCCGCCGCGGATGACGACGCCGAGCGCGACGACCGCGTCGTAGCCGCGTCCGGCGAGGACCTTCGCGACGACCGGCAGCTCGAAGGCGCCGGGGACCCGCAGCAGGGTCGGCTCGTCGATGCCGAGGTCGGTCAGGGCGCGCAGGGCGCCGCTCACCAGGCCGTCCATCACCTGCGCATGCCACTGCGCGGCGATCACGGCGACCCGCAGGTCCCGGCAGTTCTTCACGGTCAGTTCGGGTGCGCCCTTGCCGCTCACGGTTCTCCTCGTACGGGTGGTGGTGGTGTCGGGGACGGTCGGGAGGTGCGTTACCGCTGGTCCTGGTGGTCGAGCCAGGGCAGGTCGTGGCCCATGCGGTCGCGCTTGGTGCGCAGATAGCGGAGGTTGTGCTCCCCGGCCTGGACGGGCATCGGCTCGCGTCCGGCGACGGTGAGGCCGTGGCGCGCCAGGGCGGTGATCTTGTCGGGGTTGTTGGTCAGCAGCCGGATCGAGCGGACGCCGAGGTCCTGGAGCATCTGGGCACCGGCGGCGTAGTCGCGGGAGTCTGCGGGCAGGCCCAGTTCGAGGTTGGCGTCGAGGGTGTCGCGGCCGCGCTCCTGGAGTTCGTAGGCGCGCAGCTTGGAGAGGAGCCCGATGCCGCGTCCCTCGTGGCCGCGGAGGTAGATGACCACACCGCGCCCGGCGGCGCTGATCCGCGCCAGCGACGCCTGGAGCTGCGGGCCGCAGTCGCAGCGCAGCGAGTGGAAGACGTCGCCGGTCAGGCACTCGGAGTGGACGCGGACCAGGACGTCCTCGCCGTCGCCCAGCTCGCCCGCGACCAGTGCGATGTGTTCGACGCCGTCGACGGTGGAGCGGTAGCCGTACGCGGTGAAGTCGCCGTGGGCGGTGGGCAGCCGGGTGGTGGCCTCGCGGCGGACGGTGGGGGTGGAGCGGCGGCGGTAGGCGATCAGGTCCTCGATGGAGATGATCGCGAGGCCGTGCTTGCGGGCGAACGGCACCAGCTCCGGCAGGCGGAGCATGGTGCCGTCCTCCCCGGCGATCTCCACGATGGCGGCGGCCGGGCGGAGTCCGGCGAGGCGGGCCAGGTCGACGCCGGCCTCGGTGTGGCCACTGCGGACGAGGACGCCGCCGGGGCGGGCGCGCAGCGGGAAGATGTGCCCGGGGCGGACGAAGTCGCCGGGTGCGGAGTCGCCGGAGGCGAGCAGCCGCAGGGTGGTGGCGCGGTCGGCGGCGGAGATGCCGGTGCTCACGCCGTGCGCGTCGGTGGCGTCGACGGAGACGGTGAACGCGGTCCGCATCGACTCGGTGTTGTGCTCGACCATCTGCGGCAGCGCGAGGCGGTCGAGTTCGGGGCCCTCCATGGGCGCGCAGATCAGGCCGCGGCACTCGCTCATCATGAACGCGACGATCTCGGGGGTGGCCTTCTCCGCGGCGAGGACGAGATCGCCCTCGTTCTCGCGGTCCTCGTCGTCGACGACCACGACGGGGCGGCCGGCGGCGATGTCGGCGATCGCCCGCTCGACGGGGTCGAGGGTCAGGTCCGCGGCGTCGTCGGTGGCCTCGGGCTCGTACCAGCTCTGCAGTGCGGTCATGCCGCGGCTCCTTCCAGGGCGGTGGCGGTGGCGGTGCGCGAGCGCAGCCACCAGTCGCGCAGGCCCCACATGACGAGCGCGAAGTAGACGACGTAGACGAGGCCGGAGAAGGCGAGGCCGCTGCCGAAGGCGAGCGGGACGCCCACCAGGTCCACCAGGAGCCAGGCGAACCAGAACTCGACGAGTCCGCGGGCCTGGGCGACCATCGCGGCGAGTGTGCCGACGAAGATGTACGCGTCCGGCCAGGGGTTCCAGGACAGCTGCGGGACGAGGGTGAAGAGGCCGCCGACGGCTGCGGTGCCGGCGGCGGTGCCGGCCAGCAGCAGTCCGCGCTCGCGCCAGCTCGCGAAGCGGACGGCGATGGAGCCGTCCTGCGCCTGGCGGCGGCCACGGCGCCAGGACCGCCAGCCCCACAGCGCGACGACGATGACCAGCAGCTGTTTGCCGACGCCGCCGCTGAGGTGGGCGGAGGCGTAGGCGGCGACGAGGATGACGCCGGAGAGGAACTGCGCGGGCCAGGTCCAGATGGAGCGGCGCCAGCCGAGGGCGAGGGCGGTGAGGCCGATGGTGTTGCCGAGCATGTCGGACCAGATGACGTGCTGTCCGAAGAGGGTGAACGCCTCGCCGTTGAGCCAGGTCGGCGCGGTCACCGGACGGCTCCTTCGGGTGTGGTGCCGCCCTGGCCGAGCAGCCGCTCGACGTACTTGGCGAGGACGTCGACCTCCAGGTTGACCGGGTCGCCGACCTGTTTGATGCCGAGGGTGGTCAGGGCGAGGGTGGTGGGGATGAGGCTGATGGTGAAGTGGTCGTCGGCGGCGTCGACGACGGTGAGGCTGACTCCGTCGACGGTGATCGAGCCCTTCTCGACGACATAGCGCGCCAGCTGCGGGGGCAGCGCGATCGTGACGATCTCCCAGTGCTCGCCGGGGACCCGCTCGGTGATCGTGCCGGTGCCGTCGACATGGCCCTGGACGAGGTGGCCGCCGAGGCGTCCGCCGAGCGCCATCGGGCGCTCCAGGTTGACCCGGGAGCCGACCGCCAGCGCGCCGAGGCTGGAGCGCCGCAGCGTCTCGGCCATCACGTCCGCGGTGAACTCGCCGTCCGCGGTGTCCACGACCGTCAGACAGACGCCGTTGACGGCGATCGAGTCGCCGTGCCGGGCGCCGTCGGTGACGACGGGACCGCGCAGGCGGAATCGGGAGGAGTCGCCGAGGTTCTCGACGGCGGTGACCTCACCCAGTTCTTCGACGATTCCGGTGAACACGTCAGTTCTCCTCGTGCGGGGTGTGGCGGACGGGGGTGGCGGTGATCCGCAGATCGGGGCCGAGGCGCACGGTCTCGCTCATATCGAGGCGCAACGCATCGGTGAGGGTGGTGATTCCGGCGTCGCCGACGGCGGCGGGCCCGGCGCCGAGCAGGACCGGCGCGAGGTAGGCGACGACCTTGTCGACGGCGCCCGCGGCGAGGAACGCCCCGGCGAGCGTCGGCCCGCCCTCCAGGAGGACGGAGCGGACGTCGCGGGCGTACAGCTCGTGGAGCAGGGCGGTGATGCGCAGACCGCGGCCGGTGGTGGCCCGGGGCAGCCGTACCAGGGGCGCGAGCCCTTCGAGGTGGGCGGCGTCGGCGTCCTCGGCGACGGCGACGAGGGTGGGCGCGGTGCCGTCCAGGACCCGGGCGCCGGGTTTGACGGCCGTGGCGCCGGAGTCGACGACGACCCGCAGCGGCTGGGTGACCTCGTCGTCGGTGAGTCCGGTGACGCGGGCGCCGAGCTGCGGGTCGTCGGCGCGGGCGGTGCCGGAGCCGACGACGACGGCGTCGGCCCGGGCGCGCAGCCGGTGGACGTCGGCGCGGGACTCGGCGGAGGAGATCCAGCGGCTGGTGCCGTCGGCGGCGGCGATCCGGCCGTCGAGGGTGGCGGCGTACTTCCACAGGACGAAGGGGCGGCGGAGCCGGACGGCGGTGAGCCAGGCTTCGTTGACGGCGGTGGCCTCGTCGGCGAGGAGTCCGCTCTCGACGTCGACCCCGGCGGCCGCGAGGGTGGCGGCGCCGCCGGTCGCGGTGGGGTTGGGGTCGGGGACGGCGTAGACGACGCGGGCCACCCCGGCGTCGATGAGGGCGCGGGCGCAGGGTCCGGTGCGGCCGGAGTGGTTGCAGGGCTCCAGCGTGACGAGTGCGGTGCCGCCGCGGGCCCGCTCACCGGCTTCCGCCAGGGCGTGGATCTCGGCGTGCGGGCCACCGGCGCGCCGGTGCCAGCCCTCGCCCGCGGTACGGCCTTCGGCATCGAGGATGACGCAGCCGACGACGGGGTTGGGGCTGGTGTGCCCGAGTCCGTGGGCGGCGAGTGCGATGGCGCGGCGCATCGCCGCGGTCTCGACGGGGGCTTGAGTGGCCACCGGGTCCTCCTGCCTCTTCGGGCACGGACTCCGGGGCTGCCTGGACGGCAGAAGCGGAAACGAACGACGGCGGACCCACCGCGGAAAAAGGGGAAAGCCCGCCCGGAAAAATGCACCGGACGCGCCACCTGCGGCGGTCACCGAAGCTCGCCCGCCGCGCACTGCCTCCCATCCGGACTTTCACCGTCGGTGCAGGAATTTCACCTGCTCAACCGGCCGCTGGCTGCGGACGGGTCGCGGACTGTTACCGCCGGTTCGGAATTACACCGACCCCGGAGTGCGCTGCTGCTTGTTTCAGTACAGGGCCAGTGTGCCACGGCTGATCGTCGGCCATGCGGGCGAACCCTGTGGGGTGGCTCACAGGCTTCGGCGGCCACCGGTTTCCGGGGCGTGCCGGTTCTGGAATGGATGTCACACCTACGACGGACCCGCCGTGGGTACGGCGCTCCTCACCCTTAAGACCTCAAGGAATGATCCGCGATGGCGACTCTTCTGGTGACCGGCGGTACGGGCACGCTCGGCCGGGCCGTCGTCGGCCGGCTGCTCGATGCCGGCCACGACGTCCGCTCGCTGAGCCGGCGGCTCCCCGCCGGACCGGCCGTCCCGGGGCTCCGTCCGTACGCGGTGGACCTGCGTGACGGCGTCGGGCTGGCGGAGGCGGTGGCGGGTGTGGACACGGTGGTGCACTGCGCGTCCACCCCGTCGGGCGGGGACGAGGAGGCGGCGGACCATCTGCTGGCCGCGGCGGAGGCCGCCGGGGTGCGGCATCTGCTCTACATCTCGATCGTCGGGGTGGGCGGCATTCCGCTCGGCTACTACCGCGCCAAGCGGGTGGTGGAGCGGATGGTCGAGCAGTACCGCCCCGGCTGGACGATCCTGCGGACGACGCAGTTCCACGATCTGGTGCTCCGGGTGGTGAAGGCGGGCGCCCGCTCCCCGCTGCTGCCGTACCCGCCGGGGGTGCGGGTGCAGCCGGTGGACGTGCGCGACGTCGCGGCGGAACTGGCCGGGTTGGCGCTCGGCGCGCCCGCCGGGCGGGTCACGGACATGGGCGGGCCGCAGGTCCTGGGCGCCCGGGAGCTGATCGGGCTGACGTTGCGGTACGGCGGACGGAAGCGGCTGCTGGTGCCGCTGTGGCTGCCGGGGCGGACCATGGCCGGTTTCCGGGCGGGCGAGAACCTCGCGCCGCTCCACGCCACCGGGACGCGGACGTACGAGTCCTTTCTGCGGGAGCGGGCGGGCTGGCGGTACTGAGGGGGCGCGCGCCGCGGGGCACCCCCGGGCACCGGATGCTGCCCCCGGAGCTGCCCTTCCGTGCCTTCCGGCGGGGCGGGCGCGGATGACACCGTGCACCGCCGGGGGCGTAAGTCCGCAGTACGGAGAGAGGGCGCACCATGCACGCACAGGAGCCGGAGCGGTCGTCCGGGGAAGGCCGGCGGCGAGCGCCGGTGCGGCGCCCCGGGAGCGTCGCGGGGACCTCCGCAGCCACCCCCGCCGTCGCCCCGGAGACCGCCGCCCTGCTCGCGCTCCAGCGCACCGCGGGCAACGCCGCCGTCGCCCGGGCGCTGGAGCAGCAGCGCCATGAGCACGGCCCCGGATGCGGCCACCGGCAGGAGCCGGGCCCGGCCGTCCAGCGCTCCGCCGTCCACGAGGTGCTGCGGGGCTCGGGCGCTCCCCTGGAGGCACCGGTGCGCCGCGAGATGGAGGCACGGCTCGGCGCGGACTTCTCCGACGTACGGGTGCACAGCGACGCGGCCGCGCGCCGTTCGGCGGGGGAGATCGGGGCCCGCGCGTACACCTCCGGCCACCACGTCGTCCTCGGTGCCGGCGGCGGTGACAAGCACACCCTGGCGCACGAGCTGACGCATGTGATCCAGCAGCGGCAGGGCCCCGTGGCGGGTGCCGACAACGGTGCGGGGCTGCGGGTGTCCGACCCCGGCGACCGGTTCGAGCGGGAGGCGGAGGCGAACGCGACCCGGGTGATGGCGGGGGCAGCGCCGGAGGCCGCCGTCGCGGAGCCCGCGCCCTTGGACACGGTCGGCGCCGAGGCGCCGCAGGTCCAGCGGGCGGCGGTCGACGAGGCGGAGGAAAAGGCGGGCGGGGAGGCGGGGAAGGAGAAGCACTACCGGCAGGTGCGGCCCAGCAAGCCGGGTACCCGCTCCGCCGATCTGCGGGCCAAGGACCGGCTGGCGCGCGAGGCACACGCCCCCAATGCCAGGAAGACGCCGCACGTCGCGGTCTCCCACGTCCCCGGCGAGGGGATCCGCTACTCGTCCAACTCGGGCCAGAAGAAGCTCTCCGCGGGCAAGCAGGCGGACGGTCTGGCGTCGGTGGACAGCGCCCTGGACCCGGACGCGCCGCTGTCGGAGGACCCCCGCCGGCGTAAGGACCAGCTCAAGCTGCGGGCCCTGAAGTCCGGCGACTACGAGCGGCAGCACGCGCAGGACGGGGACCTCAGGGCCACCGCCAAGGCGCTGCGTACCTCCCGCGGCACCTGGAACGGCGGCCCGTCGCACGACAAGAAGGACGCCTCCGTCCACGGTGAGATGACGCTGCTCGGCGAGCAGATCGCGAAGTGGAAGGAGAACCCCTGGCCGCTCGGGCAGGGGGAGATCAAGACCGTGGCGATGGGTGGCGTCAAGAAGGCGTGCGGCGCCTGCCAGATGGCCTTCGAGGCGGCCAACGCGCACATCGGTGCGCAGTACGGCTACCGCGTCGAGGCGGCCGGTTCGCACGGCGAGATGTTCCGATGGCAGGCCCCCGCCTGGCTGACCGACGCCGCGCTCGCCCAGGTGGCCGCCGCGGCTGCCCCGCTGGGCTGGGTGTTCCAGGGGCGGATCCTGGAGCAGACCCCGGAAGCGGCGGAACGCGACAAGGACGCCCCCCGGATGAGCAGCGCCGAGCACCTGCCGGAGGACTCGGACTCGGAGTGGGAGGAAGTCGCCGGGTAAGGGCCGGGCGGGGAGCGGTGCGGCGGCGGGCGCCGCGGCCCGCACCGCACGGCCCGCACCGAGGGGCGTGTACGGGGCCCGGACCCGGCTCCGGCCCCTCGTCCGCTTCCACGAGGGGCGTCGCTCCGGTGGGCGGAAGGGTGCCCGGAGCCCGGCCGTGTCCCGGGGCGAGGGCCCCTACGGCGGCGCGAGGGCGGCCCCGCCCGGTGCCGGTCCCGTCCGGCGTCTGCCCGCGGCCGGTGCCGGCCCGGTGCCGGTCTCCGGCCCGCCGCCGGTGCGTCGCGGGGCGCGGCGCCGGTGTCCGGTGCGGCGGGCCGGCTCACCGCACCGCTCCGGTGGCATCCGGGAACAGGTCCTCCTGGGCCGCGTCCCTCGCCGTCAGGACGGCGCCGCGCAGCACTCCCCGGCCGCCCACCGTCCCGGCCCGCACCTCGGTGGCGAGCGGGGAGACCCGGGCGAGCTGCGCGGCGACCCGGCGGGCGAATTCCGGTCCGCCGGCCCGGCCGACCTCACCGCCCAGCACCACGCAGCCGGGGTCCAGGACGGCGCTCACCGCGGCCACCCCGAGGGCGACCCGGGCGGCGAGGTCGTCGAGGAACGCGGCGCCGCCGGGCCGTTCGACCGCGGAGTGCATCAGGGCCTCGGCGGCGGTGACGTGGGCATCGGATTGGGCGGCCTCGGAGGTTTCGTCTTCGGGTCCCGCGGGCGTGGCGGTGAGCCCCTTCCCCCCGGATCCGCGGCCCGGCGCTCCGGTGCCGGAGGTGCGGCCCGCTCCCGGCTCCGGCAGGTCGATCCCGTATTGCGCGGCAAGGCGGACGACCGCCGCCGAACCGGCGAGCGAATGGAAGCCCCCGATGCAGCCGTGCGCGGAGGGCAGGCCGCCGGTGCCGGGGACGGGCAGGAAGCCGATCTCGCCGGTGCCGCCGGAGGCGCCGCGGCGGAGGCGGCCGTCGAGGACCACGGCGGCGCCGGTGCTCTGCCCCAGCCACAGCAGGACGAAGGTCTCCCGCTCACGGGCCGCGCCGTCGCGGGCCTCGGCCACCGCGGCGAGGTTGACCTCGTTCTCCAGCAGGACCTGCGCCCCGGACTCCTCGAACGCGGTCACCACCGCGTGGTGCCAGCGGGGGATCCAGTCCGTCCCGCCGATGCGGCCGCTCTCCGGGTCGATCAGGCCGGGGGCGCCGATGGCGACGGTGTGCGGTGCGGTGGCGCCCGCGGCGGCCAGCGCCTCGTCCACCGCGCGGCGGGTGGCCCGGACGGCGTGCAACGGCGGTGCGTGCTCCGCGAGGGAGACGGTGCGCTCGGCACGGATCTCGCCGAGCAGATCGGCCACGGCGATGCTGACCCCGCGGTCGCGCAGATCGAGGGCGAGGAGATGGGCGCGGTCGGCGACGATGCCGAACAGCCGGGCGTTGGGGCCGCGCCGCCGGGCGCCGCTCTCCCCGACGACGGCGATCAGGCCGGCCGCCCGGAGCCGTCCGACGAGGTCGGCGACGGTCGGGCGGGACAGCCCGGTCAGCTCCCGGAGCCGCGTCGCCGTCAACGGGCCCTCTTCCTGGAGGAGTTGCAGGGCCAGACGGTCATTGATCCGCCGTGCGGTGGTGGGAGAGGCGGTCCGGCCCATGGCCTCGCTGCGCGGTGCATGCATGGCGGGGATCCTTCCAGAAATCGTCAACCCGACGAACGGCCTGTGGACAACTCACCGTTGGTGGACGGACGCACCGCCGGGACGCCGGGCGGTCACGCGTGCCGGGTGTCCGTTCCGGTGGCGCTCCACGGGCGGTGGCGCGGCCTCCGTACACGCGCCAACAGCCGGTGTTCGCGGCGCTCTTATTAACAGGCAGGGTTCCTGATAGTTTGCGCGCCATGGTCGGCAACGGTGCCCGCAACGACGTCTGTCCACCGGCCGCGGCTGTGCGCCGCGCCCGGTGGGCCATCTCCCTGGTCTTCCTCGTGCACGGCTCGGTGACCGGCAGCTTCGCCACCCGGGTGCCCTGGATCCAGGAGCACACCGGTATCGGCGCGGGGCAGCTCGGCCTCGCGCTGGCCTTTCCCGCGATCGGCGCTTCGTTGGCGATGCCGCTCGCCGGACGGATCAGCCACCGCTTCGGCGCCCGTACGGCGCTGCGCGGCCTGCTCGCCCTGTGGACCCTGTCGCTGATCCTCCCGGCCCTCTCCCCCGGTCTGTACGCGCTCTGCCCGGCGCTGCTGGTCTACGGCGCGAGCGCGGGCATGTCGGACGTGGCGATGAACGCGCTGGGGGTGGAGACGGAGGAGCGGCTGGGGCGGTCGATCATGTCGGGGCTGCACGGTATGTGGAGCGTCGGTGCGCTGCTCGGCTCCGCGGCGGGCACGGTGGCCGCGCACGCCGGTACGGATGCCCGGCTGCACCTGGGCGGCACGGCTCTCGTCCTGACCCTGGTGGGCGCGTTGGCGTGCGGCGGGGTGCTGGACCTGCGGGGTGCGGCCGATGCGCCCGCGCCGCCGCGCTTCGCGCTGCCGCCGAAGTCGGCGCTGGTCATCGGCGCCGTCGGGTTCTGCGCGGTGTTCGCCGAGGGCGCCAGTCTGGACTGGTCCGCGGTCTATCTGCGGGACGTCCTGGGGACGGGCGCGGGCCCGGCGGCCGCCTCCACCACGGCGTTCGCCTGCACGATGGCCGCGGCGCGGCTGGTGGGCGACCGGGTGGTGGCCCGCTTCGGCCCGGTGCGGACCGTGCGGTGCGGGGGCGTTCTCGCGACGGCGGGCGGTCTGCTCGTGGTGGCCGCCCACCACCCGGTGGTGGCGATGGCGGGGTTCGCGCTGGTCGGGCTGGGGATCGCGGTGGTGGTGCCGCTGGCGTTCGCGGCCGCGGGCCGCAGCGGCCCCGCGCCCAGTCAGGCCATCGCCGGCGTCGCGACGATCACCTACGCGTCGGGCCTGATCGCACCGTCCACCATCGGCGGTATCGCTCAGGCAACCTCCCTGACGATTTCGTTCGCGCTGGTGACGGCCCTGGCCGCGGGGTTGATCGCGGGCGCCCGGGTGCTGCGTCTCCCGCCCCGGACGGCACCGGCGGCGACCGCGGAGGCGCACGCCGCGGCGGCGCCCCCGGCCGCGGCGGGAAACCCGGCCACGCCGGAGGCGCCGCCCCAGCCGTGACAGGGCCGAGGGCCGCCCGGTTCGGGGGCGGCCCTCGGCGCCGGCGTCCGGCCCGGCCGGATCAGGTCACGTCCGATCAGGCGGCTTCGCCCTCCGGCAGCGCCTCGTCCGCCGCGGGGCGGAGGAGCTCCGCGGCGAGGGTGCGGGTGTGGTCCGACCACGGGGCGGGGCGGAGGGCCTGCGGATCGACGCGGACGATCACGCGGTGGCCGTGGGCGTGGGTCTCGGTGCCGTCGGCGGAGCAGATCCGGAAGCCGTAGGTCATGCCGGTCCGGCCGAGGCGTTCGATCCAGAGGTGGGCGGCGTAGCGGCCGGGGCGGGTGATCGGGCGCTCGTAGGAGACCTTCATCTCCTTGATCACGTTGCACATGTCGCCGGCGGCCGCCCAGTCGCCCTCGAAGGTGAAGCCGTGGCGGTGCCAGTGGTCGGCCCAGGCGCGTTCGGCCAGCACCGGGTAGCGCGAGTTGTGCAGCATGCCCAGGGCGTCGAGGTCGTCGAAGTGGACGATGACGGGGACCAGTTGCCCGAACGGCACGGGGCGGGCGGACTGGAGGGGTTCGACGCTCACGGGTGATGCTCCTGGGTGGTGCTGTGCAAAATGGCAGGAAACCATCGTAAGCGGCTGCTTACGGTGGTTTGCCCGGCGGGGCCTCGACACCTCGGAGACGGGCGCCTCACCCGCCCCCGGAGCCCGGGAACACCGGGTCGGAGCGCCTGGCCGGTGCGCGGCGCCGGGTCGCGGCGCCAGCCCGTACGGCCGTTCCCGTACGGATCCACCGGCCAGGAGCGGTGGCGAGATCCGCCCCCCAGGGGCGCCCCTGGGACCGTCCGCCGGTTCAGTCCGCGCGGCCGGTCGCCGCCACCGTGACGCCCAGGCCGATCATCGCCAGGCCGCCCGCGCCGCCGACCAGCGACAGGCGGCGTTCCGAGCGCGCGAACCAGGTGCGGGCCGCGGAGGCGCCCAGGCCCCAGAGGCTGTCCGTGACCAGGGCGATGGTGACCGGGACCAGTCCCAGCACCATCATCTGTACGGGGATGTGCGCCGCCGCGTGGTCGACGAACTGCGGGAGGACGGCGGCGAAGAAGACGAGGCCCTTCGGGTTGGTGACACCGACGAGCGCACCGTCCAGGACCGTGCGCAGCGGACCGCGCCGCGCGCCGGCCGGGGCGTTCATGTCCGCCGCGTGCATCTCCTTGCGGTGCCGGAACGCCTGTACGCCCAGGTGGACGAGGTACACCGCGCCCGCCAGCTTCACGACGGTGAACACCACCGCGGACCGCTCCACCAGCGCGCCCAGCCCCCAGGCCACGGCGACGATCAGTGCGTAGGAGCCGAGGATGTTGCCGAGGGCCGTCTCCAGCGCCGCGCGGCGGCCGTGGGCGAGGGCTCTGCCGACGACGAACAGCACGCTCGGGCCGGGGATCACGATCACCACCAGCGACATCACCGCGAACGCGAGCAAGCTCTCCGTGGACACCATCTGTCCGTCACCTCCTGGTCGGTCGGGCCGCACCGATTCCCTCTGCCCCCGCCGACCCGTCGGCCATCCTCGCCTATGCGCGCACCGGGACCCGTACGAACACGACGGCCCCGGGGAGCTGCGCCGGTGGGCGTCCGGCCGACCGGCGGGAGACACCCCCTAGGGTGACCCCATGCCACTCGTCGAGATCACCTACGCACCCCGGGTCACCGAGGCGACGCTGCATCAGCTCGGTTCGGTCCTGCCGCACTTGGTGTCGGAGGCCGTGGAATGCCCCGAGGAGCCCTACGACGGGGATTTGCAGCCCGGCGACATCGAGCTGCGGTTCCGGCCGCTCGGTCCGTACGACCGCAGCGGACTGGACGTCGTGATCGAGGTGCGGTCGAAGTGGTTCGAGAGCCGGGCCGCCAACCGTCAGGAGCGGGTGGACCAGCTGTACGAGGGCGTCGCCGCCGCGACGGGGCTGGAGGACGTCGGCGTCTACCTCTCGCTGCCGGTCGCGGCGTGGTCCCAGGGGGACTGATCGGCGGACGCGCCTCGGGTCCGGGGAGCGCTCGGGATCAGGAACCCTTCCTGAAAGAAGCCGCCCCGCAGGGCCACCCCACCGGGCCACCCCTCCCCCGTCCGCGGATGCGTCCTCAAGGCGCGTACGTACCATGAACCTGTGGCACGCATCGTGCTTGTGGAGGACGACGAGACCATCGGTGACCGCCTCGCCAGGACGCTGCGCGGGCTGGGGCACGAGAGCACCTGGTGCCCCGACGCGGCCTCGGCGCGGGCCCGGGCGGCGCTCGGGCCGGCCGATCTGGTGCTGCTGGACCTGGGGCTGCCGGACGCCGACGGCTTCGAGCTCTGCCGGGAGCTGCGCGAGCGGCTGCCGGGCGCGGTCCTCGTGGTGCTGAGTGCCCGTACCGGCGAGATGGACGTCATCCAGGCGCTGGAGTCGGGCGCGGACGACTACCTCACCAAGCCGTTCCGCCTCGCCGAGTTGCAGGCCCGGCTCGCCGCGCATCTGCGGCGCGCCGCACCCGACGGTTCCGGTGCGGCGGCCCGGCCGCTGCGCCACGGGAAGCTGGAGATCGACCGGGCGGCCCGGCGGTGTCTGACCCCGGAGGGCGAGACGGAGCTGCGGCCCAAGGAGTTCGATCTGCTGGTCCACCTCGTCATGTCCAGCGGGCAGGCGGTGAGCCGGGAGGAGCTGATGAGCGACGTGTGGGACGAGAACTGGTTCGGTCCCACCAAGACGCTCGACGTCCATGTCGCCGCGCTCCGCCGCAAGCTCGGCGGGATGATCAAGATCACCACGCTGCGCCACTACGGCTACCGCCTCGAACCGCCGACGGGCTGACCGTGCGCCGCCGCATCCTCCAGGCGAGCGTCATCGCGGTGGTCTGCGCGATCCTGCTGTTCTCGGTGCCCCTGGGGGTGGCGATCCTGCGGCTGTACCAGCAGGACGAGGTGCAGCACCTCCAGCAGGTGGCCGCCCGGGTGGCGGTGAACGTCCCGGCCGATGTGCGGGGCCGCTGGGATCCGCTGGAGCTGCCGCGGCTGCGGCCCGGTACGCATGTCGGGGTCTACGACTCCGACGCCCGTCTCGTGCGGGCGTCCGGCCCGTTGCGTACCGCCGGTCCGCCCAACGGCGATCTGCCGGTGCACGAGGCCCTGGAGGGCTCGGTCTCCTCGCACCGGGTCCGGAGCAGGCTGGTCTCCGCGGTCCCGGTGGGCACCTCGGAGCAGGTCCGGGCCGTGGTGCGGGTGAGTTCGCCGGCCGACGTGCCGCTGCGCCGGGCGGCCGTGACCTGGGCCGGGATGCTGGCGCTCGCGGCGGTGGCGGTCGGCGTCGCGGTCGCGCTGTCGTTCCGCTCCAGCCGCAGTCTGGCCCGGCCGCTGGAGGAGCTGGCGACGACGGCCGCGCGGCTGGAGGAGGGCGATCTGACCGCGCGCGCCACCGTCACCGGGCTGCCCGAGGCGGACGACGTGGCCCGGGCGCTCAACCGTGCCGCGCAGCGGGTGGCGGAGCTGCTGCGCCGGGAGCGGTCGTTCAGCGCCGACGCCTCGCACCAGCTGCGGACCGCGCTGACCCGGGTGCGGCTGGAGCTGGAGTCCGTACCGGCCGAGGCGCCGCCTCAGGTCGCGCGGGCGGCGACGGACGCCGCGCTGGCCGCGCTGGGCGACATGGAGGCGACGCTCGGTGCGCTGCTGGACCTGGCGCGGGACGTGCCCGAGCGGGCGCCGCTGGACGTCGGCGCGCTGCTGGCCGAGGCGGAGCGGCGCTGGCGGGACGAGCTGCGGGCCGCGGACCGCCCGCTGCGGGTGACGGCCGAGGAGGATCTGCCCGAGGCGGTCGGTTCGGCGCGCGCCGGACGGCAGGTGCTCGACGTCCTGCTGGCCAACGCGGTGGCGCACGGCACCGGCGCGGTGACGGTCGTCGCGCGCGACGCCTCCGGGGTCGTCGCGGTGGACGTGGCGGACGAGGGCCCGGGGCTGCCCGAGGGGCTGGACGTGTTCGCCCGGCGCCAGGAGAACGACTCGGCCACCGGCCACGGCATCGGCCTCGCTCTCGCCCACTCCCTGGTCGAGGCCGAGGGCGGGCGCCTGATGGTCACCCGGCGGGCCCCGTACGCCCGGTTCACCTGGCTGATCGCCCGCGGGGGTGCGGACACCGGGGAGTGAGCGGGGCGGCGCCCCGGGGGTGGGCCCGGCGCGCCGCGCACGGGGCGCGCCGCTGCCCTTGCCGGCGGCCCCGCCCGGCTCCCCTTCGGCGGACCTCCCCCCCGTCTCGCCGGGGAGGTGTCGCACCTCACCTCTCCGAACTGCACCGATCATCCCGTTTGCCCCTTATCGTCGGCGATGACCGGTCGTGTGCGTACGCCTCTCCGTCTCCGTGTACGTCGCTCCGTACGGCCTCCGTGCGGACCGCCGGTGTCCGCCGTCTCCCGGTGTGTCCGGGCAGGCGTCTCTTCCGGGCAACCCCGTCCGCCGGTCCGATCCGGCCGGTGCGGCGCCGGCTTCCGGCTCCCGCACGGTGCGTGGGTGCCCGGCTCCTCAGCGAACAGGACTTCTCCATGCCCCGCTCCCGTCCCTCCCGTCGCGCCCGGGCCGTCGCCGTGACGGCCGGCGTCCTGCTCACCGCGCTCGGTGCCGCCGCCCCCGCCCTCGCCGTCACCGGGATCTACCCGTCCGACGGCGGACGGCACGGCTCGGCCGCCGTCGGCGGCGAGCGGGTCGTGTGCACCTCCGGTACGCGGGGCCTCGCGCCGACGCTGTCCCGGGACATCGCGGACGCGTTCCGGGGGCGCGAGGACACCCCGGCGCTGGCCCTCTACGACGCGTCCACGCAGACCAGCTGCCGGTTCCGGGCCGATGACGCCTTCGACTCGGCGAGCGTGGTGAAGGTGACCGTGCTCGGCGCGCTGCTGCGGCAGGCCCAGGAGGCGCACCGGCCGCTCACCGCGGAGGAGGGGCGGCTGGCCACCGCGATGATCACCAAGTCGGACAACGCCGCGACCACCGCGCTGTGGCGGCAGGTCGGGCCCGACGGCATCCAGCGCTTCCTCACCCTGGCCGGGATGGCGCACACCGAGCCGGGCGACGGTCCGTCCTGGGGCCTGACCCAGATCACCGCCGACGACCAGCTCACCCTGATGCGGCTGCTCACCCACGACAACGACGTCCTCGGGCCGGGCGCCCGCTCGTACGCGCTCGGGCTGATGCGGCAGGTCGTCCCCGACCAGCGGTGGGGCGCCCCGGCCGGGCATCCGGCCGACGCCACCTCCCAGGTCAAGAACGGCTGGCTGCCGCGGGCCACCGACGGCTGGCGGGTGCACAGCGTCGCCGCGTTCACCGGCGGCGGCCACGACTACGGCCTCGCCGTCCTCTCGGGCTCCAACCGCACCATGGACTACGGCATCGACACCATCGAGGCGGCGTCCCGCGTCATCCACCGCGACCTGGACGACGCCACCGGCTGACCGCCCGCGTCCGGTACGCACAGGCGGCGACGGCCGGTGCGCCGTCGGGCTCCGCGAGCGGCAGGTCCACCACCCGCCACGGTCCGCTCCGTACCGGCCGCGGGCCCGTGCCCACGCGCACCGCGGCGGGCCCGGGGACGAAGCCGGTGCCGAGGCCCTTGAGGTACGCCTCCTTACGGGTCCAGCAGCGGGCGCACGCCGTGGGGCGCTCCGCCGCCGGCAGCGCGGCCAGCTCCGCGCGCTCGCCCGGGTGCAGCAGCCGGGCGATCTCCTCGGCGCCGGACGCGGACGGCACCGCCTCCGCGTCGACGCCCACCGGCGCGTACCCGAAGGCGAGCAGGACGGGCCCGCCGCCGCGGGTGAGCGAGAAGTGCAGCGGGGCGTCCGCCACCAGCGGTCTGCCGTGCGGGGCGCCGCAGTGCGGACACCGCTCCCGTACGAAGGTCACCGCGGCGGGGGCACGGTTCAGGTAGGCGCCGAGCAGTTCGCGGAGGAGCAGGTGGGCGGCGGTGTAGCGGGTGCGGGCCGGGGCCGGGCGGAGGGCGGCGGCGCGGCGGCGTTCGTCGGCGGCGAGGACCGCGGCGGCCGCGTCCGGGCCGCGGGCGCGCAGATATCCGGCGGCGTCCGGCAGCAGCCACACCTCCGGGGCGCCCCGAGGCGGGGCGCCCCCGGGGAGCGGGTCGCGGCCGACGGTGCGGACCGCCGGGGTCCGGCTCATCCGGCCGCCTTCCGGCCGCCGCCGGTGTGCGCGGGGGCCAGCGGCCGGGGCGCCGGGGCCGGCCGGCCGCCGCCCGCCACGGCGTCCGGCAGCGGCTCCGCACCGCCCCCGGCCGGACCGGCGTACGCCCGGCCGACCACGGTCCGCGGGACCTTCCGGCCGGGCGTGCCCGTCGCGGCGGGGACCGGCGAGGCGGACATCACCGTGCCGGGCCGGTCGTGGAAGGACGACCTGACGTGCACGGTCACCCCGTACCGGGCCGCGTACTCCACGCTGCGCAGCGCCAGCACCTCGGCGCCGTCGGCGGCCAGCCGGCGCATCGCCGGGTAGGTGACATGGCGCAGCAGCCGGGCCGACGGGTCGATGCGCGGGTCGGCGGTGTAGACGCCGTCGACGTCGGTGCAGATCTCGCAGACGTCGGCCTTCAGGGCCGCGGCGAGGGCGATGGCCGTGGTGTCGGAGCCGCCCCGGCCCAGTGTGGTGACTTCGCCGGTCTCCCGGCAGCGGCCCTGGAATCCGGCGACGAACGGGATCTCCCCGCGGTCGAGCGCCAGCCGTATCCGGCGCGGTTCGACCGCGACGATCCGGGCGTCACCGTGGACGGTGGTCGTCAGGACACCGGCCTGCGGTCCGGTGAACGAGCGGGCCGGGACGCCGAGCGCGGCGGTGGCCATCGCGGTCAGCGCGTTGGCGACCTGTTCGCCCGTCGTCAGGACGAGGTCGAGTTCGCGGGGGACGGGGTCGGGGCTCACCTCGCCCGCCAGGTGGAGCAGCTCCTCGGTGGTGGCGCCCATCGCGGAGACCACCACGACGACGTCGTGGCCGGCGCGGTGTGCCGCGACGACACGGGCGGCGACCCGGCGGATCCGCTCCGGACTCCCCACCGAGGTCCCGCCGTACTTCTGGACGATGAGCGCCATGGTGGCTCCTTCCAGGGCGGTTCAGAACGCCGCGCCCGCGCGGGGGCGGCAGGCGACGGTGACGGCGTCGCGGAGGATCGCGCAGGCCGTGTCCATGACCTCCGCGGTGACGTTGAGCGGCGGCAGCAGGCGGACGACGGCGTCGTCGCGGCCGCCGAGTTCGACGATCAGCCCGTGCCGCAGCGCGAGGGACTGCACGGCGGCCGCGGCCCGGGTCGCGGGCCGTCCGTCGGCCGGGTCGGCGAGTTCGATGCCGCGGATCAGGCCGCGGCCGCGGACGTCACGGACCCAGGGGTGGTCGGCGAGCGGCGCCAGCAGCTGTGCGCACTGCCGGCCGCGCGCCCGGACGTTGCCGAGCACGTCGTCGCGGCGCATGATCCGGACCGTCTCCACCCCCGCGGCGAACGCCGGCTGGTCGCCGCGGAAGGTGCCGATGTGCGCGCCCGGCTCCCAGACGTCCAGCGCCGCGTCGTAGAGGATCAGGGCGACCGGCAGGCCGACGCCGCTGAGGGCCTTGGACGCCACGACGACGTCGGGCTCGATGCCGTACTGCTCGAACGCGAACCAGGTGCCGGTGCGGCCGCAGCCGGTCTGCACCTCGTCGGCGATGAGCGGGATGTCCAGGGCGCGGGTCAGCTCCCGCACCCGGCGGACGAACGCGGGGCGGGCCGGGACGCTGCCGCCCTCGCCCTGGACCAGTTCGATCAGGACGGCGGCGGGCAGCGGGACGCCGCTGGTGCTGTCGGTCAGGGCGCGCTCCAGCTGGTCGGCGCAGCGCCGGGAGCAGCCGTCGGGGACGGGGCCCTCGGGGCAGCGGCCGGGTCCGCAGTACGGGAAGAAGTGGACGCCGGACATACCGTCACGGACGGCTTCCTTCCGGCCGACCGGGCCGCTGAGCGCCGTCGTGGCGTAGGTGGTGCCGTGGAAGGCGCCCTGGAAGGCGACGACGTCCGAGCGGCCGGTGGCGATCTTGCAGAGCTTGACGGCCGCCTCGACGGCGTTGGCGCCGGTCGGCCCGCAGAAGTGGAGCTTCGTACGGTGGCGCATCCCGGGCGCCAGCATGGACAGCTGGGCCTGGGTGAAGGCGTCCTTGACGCGGGTGGGGAAGTCCAGGCCGTGGGTGAGGACGCCGAGTTGGCGGGCGGCGGCGCGCACGAGTTCGGGGTGGTTGTGGCCGAGCGGGAGCACCCCGGCGCCGTCGAGGAAGTCGATGAAGACGTTGCCGTCGACGTCGCGGACGTAGGGGCCGTCGCCGTCGGCGAGCGCGATCGGCAGATGGCGCGGGTAGACGCGGGCCGCGGATTCCCAGCGTTCCTGGCGGGCGAGGAGTTCGGCGGAGCGCGGGCCGGGCAGGTCCCCGGCGACGTGCGGGCCGGTCACCGCGCCGGACGGCGAGAAGGTGATCAAGGGGGGTGTGGCGAGCGTGGTCATGGACGTGCTCCACGGGGGGTGCGGGGCGGATCGGCGGGCCGGGCGCCGGGACGGAGGGTGGCCGGGATGCCCCGCCACCGGGTCGCCCCGGGCAGCGCCTCGCCCTTCATCACCAGGGACAGGGCGTCCAGGGACGCGTCTTCGGCGACGCGGGCGTCGTAGAGGACGACGGAGCGGATGCCCACGGACGCGCCGCGCTCGACGGTGACGCGGGACATCTTCATGACCCGGTCCTCGAAGAGGTGGGTCTGCAGGGAGGTGAACTGGCCGACGGCGGCGTCGTCCGCCACGCTCACCAGGTCGAATTCGGTGAGGAAGGTGGTGGACAGCCACACCCGGCGGCCCATCCGGGCGCCGAAGAGGCGCAGCAGCAGCGGCGCCCAGGGGGTGCCGAGCAGGAAGTTCATGGCGGTCGGCACCACGAGGTTCTCGTAGAGGCCGGTGACGAGTTCGGTGCGGCGTACCCACATGCTCCACAGCGGTGCGACGCGGGGCCGGTAGCCGCCGATGACCAGCCACTTCACGGCGGCCGCGGCGAGGACGCCGGCCAGCCCGGTGGCCATCAGCACGAGGGGCATGGCGAGGAAGAGCGCGACCGGCGGGAGGGCCGCGGCGAGGGCGAGCGAGACGTGGTAGGCGCCGAGGACGGAGAGGAGGCCGAGGGTCGGCGGCAGCGTCACCCGGACGTACTCGACGGCGAGGCGGGCCAGCACCCGGCCCCGGCTCGGGGCGTAGGTCAGCCGCTCGGGGAAGCCGGGGCTGGCCTCGCGGTGCGGCAGGAAGATGGCGGGCGAGCCCAGCCAGGTCGTCTCGGGGGCGATCGGTTCGGCGGGGGCGACGGAGTGGACGCCGAGGAGGCTGTTGTCGCCCATCCGGCCGGAGCCCGGCAGCAGGGCGCCGTTGCCGACGAAGCTGCGGCGGCCGACCTGCGCGGGCGCCAGCGCGAGGTGCCCGTGGTGGAAGACGGCCGGGCCCACCACGCTGACGTCGGCGAGGAAGCTCTCCGGGCCGACCCGGAGCATGTCGGGGTCGACGAAGGTGACGGTGGCGACCTCCGCCCGGTGCCCGGTGCGGGCCCCCAGGCCGCGCAGGAACGGGATCACGTAGAGCGTGGAGTAGAGCGCCTGGGTGAAGGTCAGGCTCATCGTCATCATGCCGTCGCCCAGCCATTTGCGGAGCCCGAAGGCGCTGCGCTCGGGGTGGACGCCGGGGCGGGCGACGGGCATCACGGCGCGCTTGACGGCGAGGACGGCGGCGCAGCTGGTCAGGACCATCAGCGGGGCGGCGCCCACGGCGGCGAGGCAGCCCCAGGCGACGCCGTCGCTGTGGGCGGTGGCGATGGCGAGCCAGGCCCCGCACTCGATGATCAGCAGCGGCAGGAGCAGCAGGAACACCGCGCCGAGCGCGAACCCGGCCACCACCGGGACCGGCCAGCGGCGGTCGTCCGGACGGGCGGCGAGGTCCGCGACGAGGGGCGGCGGCGCGGGCTGCCGGGTGGCCGGGGAGCCCGACCAGTGCTCCCCGGCCGGGATCTCGGTGTCCTCCGGGACGAGGGACTGCTCCCCCACCGTGGCGCCGTCGCCGAGGACCGCGCCGGGCAGCACCACGCTGTTGGTGCCGACGCCGCAGCCCGCGCCGATACGGACGGGGGCGAGCCGCAGCCGGCCGCCCTCGACGGTGTGCACCTCGACGCGGGCGCCGTAGCCGAGGGTGGTGCCCGCGCCGATCGTCACCAGGGACGGCGGGGCGGTGATGGTCCCCAGGTGGCAGTGGCGGCCGATGCGGGCGCCGAGCAGCCGCAGCACCGGCGGCAGCAGCGGCGAGCCGGTCAGCAGGATCAGCGGCGAGACGATGAGCAGCTTGTGGGCCAGCCAGAACCGCAGATAGACCACGCCCCACAGCGGGTAGCGGCCCGGTCGGACGCCCGCCATCAGCAGTCTGCTGAGGATCATCGGCACCACCAGCAGACTCAGGACCAGCCAGCCGGCCTCCATCGGGATCAGCGCGGCCAGCGGCAGCCCGGCGACGGTGTCCAGGGCGCTGCCCGCGGTGATCGAGTGGACCGGCAGGTCCCAGATCTCGCCGAGCCGGTACAGCGCGACGAGCGCGGCGAGCGCGGGCAGCAGCAGCCAGACGTAGAGCCCGGCCACCTGGGCGACGCCGCAGGCCAGCACCCGGAGCGTGGAGTGGCGCAGCGGGGCGGGCGGCGGGGCGCCGGTCTCCCCCGGCTCCTCCTCGGGTGCGGTGGCCGTCGCGGTGGCGTACGCGGCGAAGTCGCGGACGGTGGGGTGGGCGTAGAGGTCGCCCATGGCGAGGTGGCGCAGGTCCGCGTCGCGCCGCAGCCGGGAGATCAGCCGGGCGGCGGTCATGGAGTGGCCGCCCAGGTCGGTGAAGAAGTCGTCGTCGGTGGAGACCGGGCCGCCGCCCAGGACGTCCTGCCACAGTGCGGCCATCCGGCGCTCCAGCGGGGTGCGGGGCGGCGTCGGCGGCCGGGCGCGGCGGCCCAGCGGCGGGGAGACCGGCGGCGGGAGGGCGGCGCGGTCGACCTTGTCGGCGGTGAGCAGCGGGAACGCGGCCAGCACCTCGACGAAGGTCGGGATCATGTACGCGGGCAGTTTGCGGCGGAGCGCCGTGTGCAGCCGCTCGCGCAAGGTGTCGTCGTCCTCGGCGGCCACCGGCGGCTTGCGGGTGACGTAGCCGGTCAGGTCCTGGGCGGTGCCGTCGCGGGCGCGCGGGACGACGACGGCGTTCTCGACGGCGGCGTCCTCCCGCAGCACCTCCTCGATCTCGCCGAGTTCGATGCGGTAGCCGCGGATCTTGACCTGGTTGTCGATCCGGCCGAGGTATTCGATCTCCCCGGAGGGGGTGTGGCGGCCGCGGTCGCCGGTGCGGTAGATGCGCGGTGCCGCGGCGCGGTCGCGGGCCACCGGGTTGGGCCGGAAGCGGTCCTCGGTGAGGTCGGCGCGGCGGACGTAGCCGAGGGCGACGCCCGGCCCGCCGATGCAGATCTCGCCGCTCTCGCCGCGCGCGACGGGCCGCAGCTCCTCGTCGAGGAGGTAGACGAGGTAGCCGGGCAGCGGGGTGCCGATGGTGACCGGCCGGTCCGGGGTGAGTTCGGCGCAGGTGGCCGTCACCGTCGTCTCGGTGGGGCCGTACGCGTTGAGGATGCGGCGGCCGGGCCGCGACCAGCTGCGGACGAGTCCGGGCGGGCATGCCTCCCCGCTGACGAGGAGGGTGCGCAGCGCCGGGAGGTCCGGGTCGAGGGTGGTGAGCAGCGTGGGGACGCAGCAGAGCACGGTGATCGCGCGTTCGGTGAGGAAGGCGGTGAGTTCCGGTCCGGCGCGGCGGGCCTCGTCCGGTCCGGCGACGAGGGTGGCGCCGGCCATCCAGGCGGGCCAGATCTCCTCCAGCGCGAAGTCGAAGGCGAGGGAGAGGCCCTGGTGGACGCGGTCGTGGTCGGTGACGCCGTAGAGCGGGGCGGCGGCGCGCAGGAAGGCGACGATGTTCGCCCGGGAGACGGCGACGCCCTTGGGGCGGCCGGTGGTGCCGGAGGTGTAGATGACGTAGCACTCGCCGGAGGGGTCGCCGGCGGCTTCGGGGCGGGTCTCCGGGGCGCGGGCGAGGGCGTCGGCCGCGCGGTCCAGCGCCAGTATCCGGCAGGGCAGCTCGCGGGTGCGGTCGTCGAGCGAGGCGGTGGTGACCAGGTCGTGCAGTCCGCAGTCGGCGGCGATGAAGGCCAGCCGGTCGGCGGGGAACGACACGTCGAGCGGGACGTAGGAGGCGCCGCTCTTGAGGATCGCGAGCAGGGTGACGTAGGTGGCCGGGGAGCGCTCCAGCAGGATGCCGACGCGGCGGCCGGGGCCGGCGCCGCGGTTGCGCAGCAGGTGGGCGAGGCGGTTGGCGCGCCGGTCCAGCTCTTCGTAGGTGAGGGTCTCGGCGCCGCACTCGACGGCGATGTGGGAGGGGTTGCGGTCGCAGGAGCGGGTGAAGAAGGCGTCCGGTCCGCCGGAGCCGGGGGGCTGCGGGCCGCCGGGGGGCGGCGGCGGGGTGGGCTCCTCGGTCCGGGCCGGGGTGCGGTGCGGTGTGCCCGTCGCGGTGGAGGTCGTGTGGGCGGTGGACACCGACATGGGGTTCCCTCCTGCGCGGCGGCTGCGGACACCGGACCGCCGCCCGTCGGCCCGTCGGCCGGGCCCGGGCACCGGACCCGGTCCGGAATCCCTTGACGTTGCCCAGGCTACGGAGCGGCAGGCCAGGGGCCGGTGCGGTGCGGGTTAGGGCGGCGTAAACGTCTGGACGGGGGTCGCGGCTCGGGGCGGGGCGGGGTCCGGACACGGAAAAGGGCGGGGCGGGCGCCGGGCTCTCGCCCGGGCCCGCCCCGCCCTGTCTGTCGGGGTCCGCGCCGTCAGTCGCCCTTGCCCTCGGCCCCGTCGTCGTACGCCGTGGTCCCCGCGTCGAGGAGCGGTGCACCGCGCCGACCGGCCGCGCGGGAGAGCCAGCGCAGGCTGTGGTAGCCGGTGAGGACGATGAGCGTGCCCAGGGCGATGCCGCCCAGCTCGAAGTTGTCGCTGATCTTCAGCGAGACGCCGCCGATGGCGATGACGATGCCCGCGGCCGCCGGGATGAGGTTCAGCGGGACGGTGAAGTCCACCTGGTTACGGATCCAGATCTGCGCGCCGAGCAGGCCGATCATGCCGTAGAGGATGACGGTGATCCCGCCGAGGACGCCGCCGGGGATCGCGGCGACCACCGCGCCGAACTTCGGGCACAGGCCGAAGAGCAGGGCGAACACCGCCGCCGCCGTGTACGCGGCGGTGGAGTAGACGCGGGTCGCGGCCATCACTCCGATGTTCTCCGCGTAGGTGGTGGTGGCGGGGCCGCCGACCGCCGTGGAGAGGACGGTGGCGGTGCCGTCGGCGACGATCGCCATGCCCATCTTGTCGTCCAGCGGGTCGCCGGTCATCTCCCCGACCGCCTTGACGTGCCCGGCGTTCTCGGCGACCAGCGCCACCAGGACGGGCAGGGCGACGAGGATCGCGGAGGCGGAGAAGTTCGGGGCGTGGAAGGTCGGCAGGCCGATCCAGTCGGCATGGGCGACGCCGGAGAAGTCGATGCGGAAATGGTCGGTGATCTTGCCGGAGCCGTCGGCGGAGTGGATCTGTCCGGCGGTGCGGTCCAGGACCCAGGAGAGCACATAGCCGAAGAGCAGCCCGAGGAAGATCGCGATCCGCGACCAGAACCCGCGGAGCGCGACCAGCGCAAGGCCGGTGAAGAGCATCGTGGCGAGCGCCGTCCACTGGTCCTGCGGCCAGTACGTCTGCGCGGTGACGGGCGCGAGGTTGAAGCCGATGAGCATGACGACCGCGCCGGTCACCGGCGGCGGCAGCACCGCGTGGATGACACGGGCGCCGAGGATGTGGATGGCGAGACCGCACCCGGCCAGGCAGGCGCCGACCACCAGCATCGCGCCGGTGAGGGTGCCCGCGTCACCGCCCTGGCCCGCGATGACCGCGGAGACGCCGACGAAGGAGAGGGAGGAGCCGAGGTAGCTGGGGATCCGGCCGCGGGTCATCAGCATGAAGAGCATGGTGGCGACGCCGGACGCCATCAGCGCGAGGCCCGGGTCCAGGCCCATCAGCACCGGCGCGACGAAGCACGCCCCGATCATCGACACGACGTGCTGGGCGCCGAGCCCGATCGTCCGCCCCCAGGTGAGGCGCTCCCCGGGTTTGACCACCTCCCCCGGCTCCAGGTGACGCCCGTCTCCGTGCAGCTTCCACCCGAAACCAGCCATGATCACTCTCCACTCTGCGACGCCCTGCACGTCACAGAGCCGAGGTGATTCATAGTCGAACGATCGCTTCTGGACAAACTGAATGCGGAAAGTGTCCGGGCCCCCACTCGGTGGTACCGCGCACGGCGGGCGGCCCGGGTGCTCCCGGACCGCCCGGGGCGGATCAGTGGCCGAACCGCTTCACGGCCTCGTAGTACGTCCACGCGAGCGCGTCGCAGGACTTCTTCTTGGTGCCGGTGTAGCGGGTGCAGGCCCGGCGGAGGTCGGCGTGGAACATGGAGTCGAGCCGGGGCTTGTTCGCCGCGAAGGTGCCGGCCGCCTTGTAGTTGCGGTAGCCGAAGTCGTGGTGGGCGCAGGACATCCGGAACGGGAAGCCGAAGGGGTTGTCGGGCGAGGAGGTGCAGTAGTCGGTGGACCAGTCGAAGCCGTACGCGGACCACTTCGCCCGGTGCGCGCGGGCGTCGGCCCACTGCGTGTAGCTGGCCGGGGCGGTCTGCGTCCAGCGCGTGAGGATCTGCGGTTTGTCGGCCGGTACGGCCTGTGCGGGGGCCGCCGCGACCATCGTCGCGGCCAGGGCCAGAAGCGGGGCGGTCAGGGCGGCGGTGCGCCGTCGGAACATGCCAACCTCCGGTGTCCGGCGCCGCGTCGGCACGGGTGCGTCCGCGCACGCCGGAAGTATGCGGTTCTCAAGGGCCGTTGCCCTCCCCGCCGCAGCGGCTGCGGTCACAAGAGGGCGCGCCGGTAATTACCCCGTTCCGGTCAAAGCCACACAGCTTCGTGCATAGTTCCCCCGGACGGTGCCACGCTGAGCCGATGACGACCACTCAGCGCCACGCCACGGCCCTCCCGTCCGCACGTGCGCCCCGCGGTCCGGCGAGCGCCCGGGCGCGGCTACGGGCGTCGGTGCGGGCGCTGCCGGACGGCGACGGCGTCGCCCTCTTCGCCCGCGCCTGCCTGACGGCGGCGCGGCGGCCGGACCCGGCGGACGGGGCGGGCCGCGGGCTCTTCCCGGGAACGGCGGGCGCGGGCGAGCTGGAGCTGCGGCTGGCCCGGCGGCTGGCGGCGGCGGTGGAGGCGGCGGCCGCCGGACTGCCGGTCCCGGCCTGCTGGCGGCCGCTCTTCCAGCTGCGCCACCATCCGGGCATCCGTCCGCTGCAGTTCGCGCTGGCCGGGCTGAACGCGCAGGTCGGGCACGATCTGGTGCGGGCGGTGGTCGACGCCTGCCGGGCACTGGGCTGCGAACCGGCCCGGCTGGAGGGCGACTTCGACCGGCTGGGCGTGGCGCTCGCCGGGCTGGAGGAGCAGCTCCGCGAGAGTCTCGCGCCCGGCCCCGAGGCGCTGGACGTCACCGATCCGCTGGCGCATCTGGCCGGGGCGTGGAGTCTGGAGCGGGCCCGGGAGGGCGCCTGGGCCGCGGCGCGGATGCTGTGGGGTGCGCGGCGGACGCCGGAGTTCGCGCGGGAGTGCGCCGAGCGGCTGGACGCCGGCACCGGTCTGGTGGGCCGCTGCCTCCTGACGCCGCTGGGCTGACGCACCACCGCCCGGACCGCTGGGCAGACGGTCCGGGCGGGGTGGTTCGGGGGCTGCCGGGAATTGTCAGGGTGGGTTCCTGACCATTCCCCGACGGCACCGGCGGTGGCGGGCCGGGGGTCAGTCCTCCGGGAGTTCCACCGGCGCGATCGTGTCGTAGAGGTCGCCGGGGCCGGGGTTGGTGGCGTCGGTGGCGCCGCCGAAGTGGTGCATGACGCCCCACACCGCGTTCAGCGCGGTCTGCACGGCGCCCTCGGCCCAGCCCGCCGTCCACGAGATGTCGTCGCCGGCGAGGAAGAGGCCGCGCTTGTCCTCGGGCAGGCGGTCCTGCATGAAGTGGGTGAACAGGCGCCGCTGGTAGCGGTAGTGGCCGGGCAGGTTGGCCTTGAACGCGCCCATGAAGTAGGGCTCGTTCTCCCAGGAGACGGTGACCGGGTTGCCGATGATGTGCTTGCGGATGTCGACCTTCGGATAGATCTCGGCCAGCGACTTCAGCATGACCTCCATCCGCTCGTTGGCGTCCAGCGGCAGCCACTTCAGGCTGTCGTCGCACCAGGTGTACGAGAGGCAGATGACGGCGGGCGCGTCCGGCCCGTTGTCGAGGAGGTAGGTGCCGCGGGTCATCCGGTCGGTGAGCGTCATCGACATGACGTCCCGGCCCGTCTCCTCGTCCTTGTCCAGCCAGAACGGCCGGTCCACGGGGACGAAGAGCTTGGACGACTCCATGTAGTGGGTGCGCTCCACCGCCGTCCAGTGGTCGATGGGGAGCAGCGCGTCATCGCAGTCGATCTTCGACAGCAGCATCCAGGACTGCGCGGTGAAGACCGCCGCCTCGTAGGTGCGGATGTCGCCGGTGGCGTCGGTGACGGTGATGCGGTTGCCGGCGGTGCGGTGCAGCCGGGTCACGGCCGGGCGGGGCGCGCCGCCGTGCAGCGAGGCGAGCGAGGTGCCCGGCGCCCAGTGGAGGATCTTGCCCGGCTCGCGCTCCCACAGGCGCAGCGGGAGCTGCTGGCTGCCGCCGACGATGCCGCGGTGGTGGTCGTCCGCCTCGGTGTAGACGACGCGGAGGATCTCCAGGATGGAGTTGGGGAAGTCGGTGTCCCAGCCGCCGGTGCCGAAGCCGACCTGGCCGAAGATCTCCCGGTGGCGGAAGGACTTGAACGCCTCGGAGTCGCAGAGGTAGCCGTAGAAGGTCTGGTTGTCGAGCTTGGCGACGAGGCGGGACCAGATCTCGCGGATGCGGGGCACGTCCCGCTCCCGGATGGCGCGGTTCATGTCGGAGAAGTCCGCGCCCTCCTCCAGGCAGGCGTTCCAGGCGTCCATGACCTGGTGGTAGACCTCGGGCAGCTCCTCGACGGTGCGGGCGTAGTGCGACTCGCCCTTGAGGTCGACGACGGTGGAGGGGGTGTCCGGCGCCAGCGGGTTGGGGAACGGCCGGGTCTCCAGGCCCACCAGGTCGATGTAGTGCTGGAGCGCGGTGGACGACGGCGGGAACCGCATCGCGCCCATCTCGGCGGTCAGCGAGGGGTCGCAGCCCTCGAAGCCGACGGTCCGCAGCCGCCCGCCGATCTCGTCCGCCTCGTAGACGACGGGCCGCAGGCCCATCTTCATCAGCTCGTAGGCGGTGACGATGCCGGAGAGACCGCCGCCGATGACCGCGACCTCCTTGCCGTGCTCGGTCGCCGGGACCTGGCCGAGGCCCGCCGGGTGCGCGAGGAAGTCGTCGTACGCGTACGGGAAGTCCGGGCCGAACATGGTGATCGGCGGCTGGGCGTCCGCGTGGTGGGCGGCGGTGGGCACCGTGGACGTCATCGGGTACGGCTCCTTGCAGGGCGGGGGGAACGGGGTGCGGGAGGGGCGGGCGCGGGCGCTCTGATCGGGCGTCAGCCGAGGGCGCCGTAGAGCCCCGGGCGCCGGTCGGCGAGGTAGGGGTTGCCGTCCCGGGACGCCCGCAGGAAGGCGGCGTCCACCTCGGCGGTGACCAGCTGCTCGCCGCGTCCGGCGCGGGTGCGGACGACGCCGTCGGGCCCGGCCAGACAGCTCAGCCCGACGAACTCGAACGCGCCCTCGGGGCCGGTGCGGTTGACGTACGCGACGTAGAGCTGGCTCTCGAAGGCACGCACCGGGATGACGGATTCGGCGACGAACTGGAAGGGGTGCATCTGGGCGGTGGGCACCAGCAGCAGATCGGTGCCGGCCAGCGCATGCGCCCGGACGTTCTCCGGGAACTCCACGTCGTAGCAGATCAGCAGGCCGATCCGGAGACCGGCCAGCTCCGCCTGGACGACCGGTTCGGCGCCCGGCGTGAAGTGCGCGTGCTCGAAGTCGCCGAAGAGGTGGGTCTTGCGGTACGTGGCGAGCCGGGCGCCGTCGGGGCCGGTGAGCTGCACGGAGTTGTAGACCTCGGGGCCCTCGGGGGCGCGCTCCGGGTAGCCGTGGGCGATCGCGATGCGGTGTTCGGCGGCGATCTCGGAGACCCGGCGGGCGGCGGGCCCGTGGGCGGTCTCGGCGAGGCGGTGGAGGTCGTCGCCGATGGCGTAGCCGGTGAGGAACAGCTCGGAGGTGACCAGCAGTCCGGCGCCGGCGGCCGCCGCCTCACGGGCGGCCGCCGCCAGGAGCGCCAGGTTGTGCGCCGGGTCGCCGGGCCTGCCCGAACTCTGGAACAGGGCGGTGCGCAGCGACGACATGGGACCCCTCGGCGGACGGTTCGCGGTGGACGCCATGACCGTACGGGCCCGCGCTGACCTGCGACAAGGCGCCTCCGTTGCGTCCCGATGAGCGATTTGTTGCGCGTATCGGGGGCGGTGCGGCGATTCGTTGCGGGGGCGGTTTCCGGGGTGCGCGGGGGTCTGCGGAGGCTGCGCGAAGGGGCGCGCGGAGGGGCGGTGCGCGCCGGGGCTCCGCGGCGGGCGCCGCCGCCCGGCCCGGCCGTCCTCAGCCCGGTGAGCCCGAGCTGAAGCGGCGCAGCAGCGGGGAGAGGACGAGGACGGACTTGGTGCGCTCCACGAACGGTTCGCCCGCGATGCGTTCCAGGACCCGCTCGAAGTGGCGCATGTCGGCGGCGAAGACCTGGACGAGGGCGTCCGCCTCACCGGTGACGGTGGAGGCGGACGCCACTTCCGGATAGCGCGACAGACCGCGGTGGATCGCCTCGGGCGAGGTGTTGCGGCTGCAGTACAGCTCGATGTAGCCCTCGGTCTCCCAGCCCAGCGCCGCCGGGTCGACCCGCACGGTGAAGCCGGTGATGGCGCCCTCGGCGCGCAGCCGGTCCACCCGGCGTTTGACGGCCGGCGCGGAGAGCCCGACCTCCTGGCCGATGTCGGCATAGCTGCGCCGGGCGTCCTCGGCGAGGGCGTGGACGATGCGTTCGTCGAGGTCGTTCAGTCGCACTGCGGGTGGATCACTTCTCTGACGGGGCCAGCCGGGAGCGGCGCATGCCGTACCCGAAGTAGACCACAAGGCCGACGGCCATCCAGATTCCGAAGACCGCCCAGGTCACCGGGGAGAGGCTGCCCATCATGTAGAGGCACAGCACGAAGCCGACCGCCGGGAAGAGCGGGGCGAGCGGGGTGCGGAAGGTGCGGTGCATGTCGGGGCGGGTCCGGCGCAGCACGATCACCGCGACATTGACCAGCGCGAAGGCGAAGAGCGTACCGATGCTGGTGGCGTCGGCGAGCTGGCCGAGCGGTACGGCGGCGGCCAGCACCCCGCAGAAGAGCGAGACGATGACGGTGTTGGCGCGCGGCGCACCGGACCTGGGGTGCACCTTGGAGAAGACCCGGGGCACCAGCCCGTCGCGGGACATCGCGAAGAGGATGCGGGTCTGGCCGTAGAGCACGGTCAGGACGACGCTGGCGATGGCGACGACGGCGCCGGCGGCCAGCAGCACGGCCCAGATGTCCTGTCCGGTGACCTCCTTGAGGATCCCGGCGAGCGCCGCCTCCGACCCCTGGAACCGCTGCCAGGGCAGTGCGCCCACCGCGACGGCGGCAACGAGGCAGTACAGCGTGGTGACGATGAGCAGCGACAGCATGATCGCGCGTGGCAGGTCGCGCTGCGGGTTACGGGCCTCCTCGCCCGCGGTGGAGGCGGCGTCGAAGCCGATGTAGGAGAAGAAGAGGGTGGCCCCGGCGGCGCTGACGCCCGCCATGCCCATCGGCATGAAGTTCGCGTAGTTGCCGGACTTCACGCCTTGGAGCGCGACACCGCAGAAGAGCAGCAGCGCGACGATCTTGATGGAGACCATGATCGTGTTGGCCCGGGCGCTCTCCTTGGCGCCGCCCAGCAGGAAGACCATGGCGAGCATCACGACGAGCAGTGCCGGGAGGTTGAAGATCCCGCCGCTGCCGGGCGGTTGGGAGAGCGCGGCGGGGATGGTGACGCCGATCGTCCCGGACAGCAGCTCGTTGAGGTACTGCCCCCAGCCGACCGCGACCGCCGCGACGGAGACGCCGTACTCCAGGATCAGACACCAGCCGCAGACCCAGGCGACCAGTTCGCCGAGGGTGGCGTAGGCGTAGGAGTAGGAGGAGCCGGAGACCGGGATGGTGCCGGCCAGCTCCGCGTAGGAGAGGGCCGAGAAGAGGGCGGTGATACCGGCGATGACGAAGGAGAGGACCACGGCCGGTCCGGCTTTGGGCACCGCCTCGCCGAGGACGACGAAGATGCCGGTGCCGAGGGTGGCACCGATGCTGATCATCGTCAGCTGCCACATGCCCATCGAGCGGCGCAGTGAGCCGCCCTCGCCCCGACCGCCCTCGGCGACGAGCCGTTCGACGGGCTTGCGCCGCATCAGCCGGGTGCCGAGGCCACCCGTGGACGGGGGCCGGGGATCGCTGCCCCCGGGGGACGCGCCGTGCTCCAACACTGGGGTGGCTCCTTCATCGCTGCCGGTCGGGGACGGGCGACGGCGACCGGCGGCGGTCGGCGTGCGGGCAGGCGGAACGCACCCGCAGCAGGAGACCGCCGAGCTGACGGTCCCCGCCACTCCACGTACAGCGCATGACCTTACGGGCCGCTCCTGACCTGCCGTAATGCAGGTTCCTTGCGCAACCGCGGCGGAACGTTGCGCGCCGCGCCGGGCACCGGTCGTTCGTTGCGCGCCCACCACCCGATCGTACGGGCGCCCCGCACCGGCCCGAGCTGCGAAAACGCCGCAGGGGCCGCGCGCCGAAGCGTTTCGGCGCGGGCCCCTGCGGGTGGTCCGGACGTCAGCTCCAGCTGTCGTGGAGCGGCTTGCCCTCGGCGTAACCGGCGGCGCTCTGCACCCCGACCACGGCCTTCTCGGCGAACTCGGCGAGCGAGGCGGCGCCCGCGTAGGTGCAGGAGCTGCGGACGCCCGCGATGATCGAGTCGATCAGGTCCTCGACGCCGGGGCGCGCCTGGTCGACGAACATCCGCGAGGTGGAGATGCCCTCCTCGAAGAGCGCCTTGCGGGCCCGGTCGTACGCCGACTCCTCGCTGGTGCGGTTGCGCACCGCACGGGCCGAGGCCATGCCGAAGCTCTCCTTGTACGGCCGGCCGTCGGCGGTGTGCTGGAGGTCGCCGGGCGACTCCAGGGTGCCGGCGAACCACGAGCCGACCATGACGTTGGAGGCACCGGCGGCCAGCGCCATCGCCACATCGCGGGGGTGGCGGACGCCGCCGTCGGCCCAGACGTGCTTGCCGTACTTCTTCGCCTCGGCGGCGCACTCCAGAACCGCGGAGAACTGCGGGCGGCCCACGCCGGTCATCATCCGGGTGGTGCACATCGCGCCCGGTCCGACGCCGACCTTGATGATGTCCGCCCCGGCCTCGATCAGATCGCGGACGCCCGCGGCGGCGACGATGTTGCCGGCCACGATCGGGACCTGCGGGTCCAGCGCCCGGACGGCCCGGACCGCGCTGATCATGGACTCCTGGTGGCCGTGGGCGGTGTCCACGACGAGGGTGTCCACCCCGGCGTCGAGCAGCGCCTTCGCCTTACCGGCCACATCGCCGTTGATACCGACCGCGGCGGCGATCCGCAGCCGCCCCTCGGCGTCGGTGGCGGGCGTGTAGAGGGTGGCGCGGAGCGCGCCCTTGCGGGTGAGGATGCCGACCAGCATGCCGTCCTCGTCGACCGCGGGCGCCAGCTTGCGGTTGGCGGCGTCCAGGCGGTTGAACGCCTCGCGCGGGTCGATGTCGGCGTCCAGGACCAGCAGGTCCTTGGACATGACCTCGGAGACCTGCGTGAAGCGGTCGACCCCGGCGAGGTCGTGCTCGGTGACCACACCGAGCGGGCGGCCGCCCTCGACGACGATGCCCGCACCGTGCGCCCGCTTGGGCAGCAGCGCCAGCGCATCGGCGACGGTCGCGACGGGCGACAGCACGATCGGGGTGTCCAGCACCAGGTGGCGGCGCTTTATCCAGGTGACGACGTCGGTGACGATCTCGATCGGGATGTCCTGCGGGATGACGACGAGCCCGCCGCGGCGGGCCACGGTCTCGGCCATCCGGCGGCCGGCGATGGCGGTCATGTTGGCGACGACCAGCGGGATCGTGGTGCCGCTGCCGTCCGGCGAGGAGAGATCCACGCCCTGCCGGGAGCCGACGGCCGAGCGGCCGGGCACCATGAACACATCGTCGTACGTCAGGTCGTACGGCACCGAAGAACACTCTTCGAGGGCGCCGTTCTTCGGGTTCAGGAATCGCATACCCGCCAGGATACGGGCCACCACCTGCGGTGATGCGATCATCCGACGAGCCGCTGCGACGGGCTGTGGGAAGCGACGAACCGGGCGCCCGGCGGGCGTCTCAGGCGGGCCGGGCCGGGCCCCGGGCGAGGATCACGGCGAGGCCGGTGCCGGTGTCGCGCCAGTAGGCGACCGCATCGGCGATGACGTTCTCGACGACGTGCCAGTCCTCGGGTGCGGCCGCGGCGAACTCCTGCCAGCCGGTGATCACCAGCAGCCGTCCCCGGGCGGCCGGGCACCACGACAGATCGGTCAGGCAGTCGGCGAGTGCGTCCCAGTTGTGCCCGAACCAGTCGGGAAAGCGCAGCGCACGGGCGCAGCGGTCGAGGAAGGCGGCCTTGTCCCGGACGCCGGTGAGGTCGAGGTCCGCGCCCTGCCAGCCGGCCGCGGCGGCCGCGGTGAGCGCATCGGCCACCGGGCGCCCGGCGGGCCAGGACAGCACACCGGGCGGGGTGGAGCCGCCGAGCACGTTCGCCAGCGGCCGGGGCACGGGGGCGGTCACCGCAGCACCGCCTTGAAGGTCCGGTAGTGGTCGGCGGTGTAGTAGGTCTCGTGGTGCCCGCCGGTGATCAGCCGCCGCGCCCCGCGGTCCCGGGCGCCCGGGGTGGGCACGGTGAACTCGTGGTAGTAGCCCCGCGCCTGCCCCGGCAGCCGCTTCTCGTAGTTCCCGAAGACGGTGCCGTCCTTGTGCGGGTACGGGTACGGGCCGCCGGCGTCGATCAGCCGCAGCGTCTCGCGGGCCTCGTTCGGCAGCTCCCGCTCCGTGACCGTCGCCATGCCGTGCGCCCAGCCGGGGGCACCGGCCGGACGGGAGGCGGTGGTGCGGGTGGCGGACGGGCCCGGGGAGGCGGCGGAGCCGTGGCCCGGACCGCAGCCGGTCAGGACCAGCAGCAGCCCGGAGAGCAGGGCCGCGAGGGCGGTGGCGGCCGGGCGGACGGAGAAGCGGATCTTCATGGCGCCGATGCTGTCACAGCGGGGGCCGGGCCGCCGTGCCGGTTCCCCCGCTGCGGTAGGGCGGCGGCGCCCGGCGGACTCCGCCGCCGGGCGCCGGCCCTCAGGCGCCGTCCGGGTCGGTGCGCTCCAGGGCCGGGCGCGGGCCCGGGCCGGTCTCCAGCAGCAGGTGGTCGGCGGCAGCGGTGTCCGTGACCAGGCTGGTCACCAGGCCGGAGCGGAGCACCGCGCCGATCGCGGCGGCCTTGCGGCGGCCGCCCGCGATGGCGACGACCTCGGGGATCCGGCGCAGCCGGTCCGCCTCGACGGTGATGCACCGCTCGCCCAGATCCCGGCCGATGCGGCGGCCCTCGGCGTCGAAGAGGTGCGCGGACATCTCGGCGGCGGCGCCCAGCGAGGCGTAGTGCGCGCGCTCGTCGTCGCTCAGCATGTCGTAGACGGTCGAGACGCCGGGCTCCCAGGAACCGATGGAGACACAGGCGACGGTGACCTTGTCGAAGTGCTCGAAGGCGCGGGCGATACCGGTCTGGCCGCGCAGTGCGGCGGCGGTCGCCGGGTCCGGCAGCAGCATCGGCGCGTAGATCGGGTGCGCCTCGCCGCCGGAGACCTCGGCGGCCCGGCGGACCGCCTCGACGGAGCCGCGGTCGGCGGTCCCCGCGTCGTAGACGCCGGTGAGCTGGACGACGGTGCACGGCGGGAGGCGGTGCAGCGCCGCCGCCATGTGGATGGTGGAGCGGCCCCAGGCGAGGCCGAGCACATCGCCCTCGGTGACCAGCTCGCCGAGGAGGTCGGCGGCGACCTCGCCGAGGTTCTCCGGGTCGGCGGCGTCCTCGGAGGCATCGGCCGGGGACTCGACGACGACGGCGTGCCGCAGGCCGTAGCGGGCGCGCAGCGCGTCGGAGCGCTCGGCGTCCAGCTCGGACGGCACCCGGATCTCGATCCGTACGAGATCCCGCTCCAGCGCCGTCTCCAGCACCCGGGCGACCTTGAAGCGGCTGACGCCGAACTCCTCGGCGATCTGGATTTTGGACTTGCCCTCCAGATAGAAACGGCGGGCCATGGCCGCGGCCTGCACCAGCTCGGCGGGGCCCATACCGGACTGCGGGCGGCTGGCTACCACGAAAATCTCCCCTGTGCGCATCTGATCGAGTCTTTGCTCATCCTTGCAGAAACCCGCGGCGGACGGGGACCACGACCGCCCCGGGGCCGTGAACGGCCGGTGGCGGCACGGACAACCACGGGCGGGGCGAGGATGAAAGGAGCGGCGGCGGGCCGGAGTTCGCCCCGCCGCCCGGGATCAGTGGGCGCAGCCCCAACCCGCCGGGGTCGCCGCCACCGCCTGCTCCCGCAGCTCGCGGACGGCCTTGGCCGGGTCGTCGGCGCCGTAGACGGCGGATCCGGCGACGAAGACGTCGGCGCCGGCCTCGGCGCACCGCTCGATGGTGGACGCCGACACCCCGCCGTCCACCTGGAGCCACATCTGGAGCCCGTGCCGGGAGATCAGCTCACGGGTGCGGCGGATCTTCGGCAGCATGATGTCGAGGAACGCCTGACCGCCGAAGCCCGGCTCCACGGTCATGATCAGCACCATGTCCAGCTCGGGCAGCAGGTCCTCGTACGGCTCGATCGGCGTGGCCGGCTTGAGGGCCATCGACGCCCGCGCGCCCTGCGCCCGGATCTCCCGTGCCAGCCGGACGGGGGCGGCCGCCGCCTCCGCGTGGAAGGTCACCGAGCCCGCGCCCGCCTCGACGTACTGCGGGGCCCACCGGTCCGGGTCCTCGATCATCAGATGGAGGTCGAGCGGGGTGTCCGTCGCGCGGCTCAGCGACTCGACAACCGGCACCCCGAGCGTGAGATTGGGCACGAAGTGGTTGTCCATCACGTCGACATGGAGCCAGTCGGCGCCCTCGACGGCCCGCGCCTCCTCGGCGAGCCGGGAGAAGTCCGCGGACAGGATGCTGGGGTTGATCAAGGCCATGTGACCAGTATGGCCTGCCGCCCCGGAGCCTTCGCGGGGTGCCCCGGAGCCGCTCCGGCGCGGGGCGCGGCCCCGGACGCGCCGGGTCCGCGCCCCGCGCTCCCCCTCGGACACCGGCCGGAGTATCGAATTTGCGTCGGGTTAGCATATGAGCACCGCCTAGCTCGATCGAGAGATAAGCCTGTGACTGTCAACGACGACTCGTTCACCAACTGGAAGAACCGCGAGGAGATCGCGGAGTCGATGATCCCGATCATCGGGAAGCTGCACCGCGAGCGGGACGTGACCGTCCTGCTGCACAGCCGCTCCTTGGTGAACAAGTCGGTGGTCAGCATCCTCAAGACCCACCGCTTCGCCCGGCAGATCGCCGGTGAGGAGCTGTCGGTCACCGACACCCTGCCGTTCCTCCAGGCGCTCACCACGCTCGACCTCGGCCCCTCCCAGATCGACCTCGGCATGCTCGCCGCGACGTACAAGGCCGACGAGCGCGGCCTGAGCGTCGAGGAGTTCACCGCCGAGGCGGTCGCCGGCGCCACCGGCGCCAACAAGATCGAGTGCCGCGAGGGCCGGGACGTCGTCCTGTACGGCTTCGGCCGCATCGGCCGCCTCGTGGCCCGCCTGCTCATCGAGAAGGCCGGCTCCGGCAACGGTCTGCGGCTGCGCGCCATCGTCGTGCGCGGCGGCGGCGCCGACGACCTGGTCAAGCGCGCCTCGCTGCTGCGGCGCGACTCCATCCACGGTCAGTTCCAGGGCACGATCACCGTGGACGAGGCGAACGGCACCATCGTCGCCAACGGCAACGAGATCAAGGTGATCTACGCCAACGACCCGTCCGAGATCGACTACACCGACTACGGCATCAAGGACGCCATCCTCATCGACAACACCGGCAAGTGGCGCGACCGCGAGGGGCTCTCGAAGCACCTGCGCCCCGGTGTCGACAAGGTCGTCCTGACCGCCCCGGGCAAGGGCGACGTCCCGAACATCGTCCACGGCGTCAACCACGACATGATCAAGCCGGACGAGCAGATCCTGTCCTGCGCCTCCTGCACCACCAACGCGATCGTCCCGCCGCTGAAGGCGATGGAGGACGAGTACGGCGTCGTGCGCGGCCACGTCGAGACCGTCCACTCGTTCACCAACGACCAGAACCTGCTGGACAACTACCACAAGTCGGAGCGGCGCGGCCGTTCGGCGCCGCTCAACATGGTGATCACGGAGACCGGCGCCGCCTCCGCCGTCGCCAAGGCGCTGCCCGACCTGAAGGCGAAGATCACCGGCAGCTCGATCCGGGTGCCCGTGCCGGACGTCTCCATCGCGATCCTCAACCTCCAGCTGGCCCGCGAGACCACCCGCGAGGAGGTCCTCGACCACCTCCGCGAGGTCTCGCTGACCTCCCCGCTGAAGCGTCAGATCGACTTCACCAGCGCCCCCGACGCCGTCTCGAACGACTTCATCGGCTCGCGCCACGCCTCGATCGTCGACGCCGGCGCCACCAAGGTCGAGGGCGACAACGCCATCCTCTACCTCTGGTACGACAACGAGTTCGGCTACTCCTGCCAGGTCATCCGCGTCGTGCAGTACGTCTCCGGCGTCGAGTACCCGACGTACCCGGCCCCGGCGGTCTGAGCACCCACCGCCTGCGCACGGCGAAGCGGCCGGCGAGCGACCGTGGCCGGTACCTGACCCCTTACGGGATCGGATACCGGCCACGGCGGCCGCCGGCCGCGGGCGTTCGCGGGGCGCCCCCTCAGGCGGTACGGCGCAGCAGCGCCAGATACATCGCGTCCGTACCGTGCAGATGCGGCCACAGCTGGACGTCGGGGCCGTCGCCCAGCGCCGGGACGCCGGGCATCAGCGGGCGGGCGTCGATCCACTCGGCGCCGACCGGGGCGCCGCCGCGTCCCTTGAGGACGTCGTCGACGACGGCGCGGGTCTCGGCGAGGTGCGGCGAGCAGGTCGCATAGCCGACGACGCCGCCGACCCGGACGGCGGCCAGCGCCTGGCGCAGCAGCTCCCGCTGGAGCGGCGCGAAGCCGTCCAGGTCCTCGGGGCGGCGGCGCCAGCGGGCCTCGGGGCGGCGGCGCAGCGCGCCCAGACCGGTGCACGGCACGTCGACCAGCACCCGGTCGAAGGCGCCGGGCCGCCAGGCGGGGCGGGTGCCGTCGGCGGCGATCACGGTGTACGGGCCAGGGTTGCCGGCCAGGGCGCGGGCCACCAGACCGGCGCGGTGCGGCTGCTTCTCGGAGGCGAGCAGCGCCGCCCCGCGCTCCGCCGCCAGCGCCGCCAGCAGCGCGGCCTTGCCGCCGGGACCGGCGCAGCCGTCCAACCAACGCCGGTCGTCGCCCTCGACGGGCGCGTTGGCCAGCGCCAGCGCGACCAGCTGGCTGCCCTCGTCCTGCACCCCGGCACGCCCCTCGCGCACCGCGTCCAGCGCCCCCGGCTCGCCGCCCTCGGCCAGCCGGACCGCGTACGGCGACCAGCGGCCGGGCAGCGCACTGTCCTCGCCCGCGGCGGTCAGCAGCTCCTCGGCGGTGGACCGGCCGGGGCGGGCGACCAGCGTGACCTCGGGCCGTTCGTTGTCGGCCTCCAGCAGGTCCTCGATGCCCGCGCGGCCGCCGCCGAGCGCGTCCCACAGGGCGGAGACGATCCAGCGGGGGTGGGCGTGGACCAGGCCGAGGTGCTCCTCGGCGTCCTCGTCGTAATCGGGGGCGACCCGCTCCAGCCAGGTGTCCATGTCGTGCGCCGCGACCTTGCGCAGCACCGCGTTGACGAACTTCGCACGGCCGTCGCCGAGCACCACCCGGGCCAGTTCCACGCTGGCGCTGACCGCCGCGTGGGTGGGGATACGGGTGCCGAGCAGCTGGTGGGCGCCGAGGGTGAGGACGTCGAGGACCGGCGGGTCGACCTCGCGCAGCGGGCGGTCCACGCACTGCGCGACGATCGCGTCGTAGGTGCCCTGGCGGCGGAGCGTGCCGTAGACCAGCTCGGTGGCGAGCGCCGCGTCCCGGCTGTCGAAGTCCGGGTTCTCCCGTGCCTTGCGCAGCAGCGGCGGCAGGACGAGGTTGGCGTAGGCGTCCCGCTCGTCGACGGCCCGCAGCGCCTCGAACGCGAGGATCCGGACCGGGTCCTTCTGCGGACGGCGGTAGGGCTTGCTGGGACGGCGACGCGGCTGCTGGCTCACGAAAAGGTGCTCCGGGTAAGAGGGATAAGCGAGCGGAAAAGGTGTGTGACCAGCGTACGCGCGGTGCGGGGAGCCCGGGGCGGCGGCGGCCGGCGGCCAGCGGAAGGCCACCGGATGCCGGGTGCCGCCCCCGGGCGTGGCCGCGCCAGGTCCTGTCGTCACACTCCCGTCGTCGCCCGAAGTGCGGCCGCGCGGCGTCTGGTGCGTGCGATCGCAAGGCGGAGGGTCGTCCCGGTACTGGGCGTACCGGGATGAGCCCGACAACGCGGCAAGGGGGCACCTCCCTGCTCGAGCGGAGCCGAGAGCTTGGGGGAGGGCGTGCCAGGCGTCGCGAGGCAGGCGGGAGTGTGACGACAGGGCCTAGTCCCCGATGACCTCGCCCGCCTCGATGCGGACGCCGCGCGCCCAGTCGGCGCCCTTCATCGGCTTCTTGCCCTGCGGCTGGACCCACAGCAGCTCGACGGCGTGGCTGCCGGTGCCGACGTACACCGCCTTCTTGGTGACGGCCAGCTCACCGGGGGCGAGGTGCAGATCGGCGTCCGGGCCGGCCGACGCGGTGGCCATCAGCTTCAGGCGCTCGCCGCGGAAGAGCGTCCAGGCGCCGGGGGACGGCGCGCAGCCGCGGACCACCCGCTCCACCCGCAGCGCCGGCGCCGACCAGTCCACCCGGGCGTCCTCGACCTCGATCTTCGGGGCGAGCGAGACGCCCTCGGCGGGCTGCGGGACGGCGTGCAGGGTGCCGTCCTCGATGCCGTCCATCGTCGCGGCGAGCAGCCCGGCACCGGCGAAGGCGAGCCGGGTCAGCAGGTCACCGGCGGTGTCGGTGGGGCGGATCTCCTCGGTGAGCACGCCGAAGACCGGGCCGGAGTCGAGCCCCTTCTCGATCTGGAAGGTGGAGGCGCCGGTGACCTCGTCCCCGGCGAGCACCGCGTGCTGCACGGGGGCGGCGCCGCGCCAGGCCGGGAGCAGGGAGAAGTGGAGGTTGACCCAGCCCTTGGCGGGGACGTTCAGCGCGGGCTGCGGCAGCAGCGCGCCGTAGGCGACGACCGGGCAGCAGTCGGGGGCGATCTCCCGCAGCCGGGCCAGGAATTCGGGGTCGCCGGGCTTCTCGGGCTTGAGCACCTCGATGCCGGCCTCCTCGGCCCGCTCGGCGACGGGACTCGCGACCAGCCGCCGGCCGCGGCCGGCCGGGGCGTCCGGCCGGGTCACCACGGCCACCACCTCATGCCGGTCGGAGGCGATCAGGGCATCCAGGGCAGGTACGGCGACCTCGGGGGTACCGGCGAAGACGAGCCTCATGGGTGGCGCACTACCTCTCACACGCTGCGGAACGGCGCACCAGTCTACGGCCGGGCACCGCCTCCCCCGGGTGCACGGGGCCCGGACCGGCGCCGGGCGCCCCGTCCGTGCACCGCCGGGCGGCGGAGCGGTGCCACGCTGGTCCGTCCGGGGGCGTGCGGGGCGCGCCGCGCCGTCCTGACGAGCCGTTACGCCCCCACACCGTGACCAGAGGCGCCGCTGTCGCGTTGGTCAAACAGCATTGACCATCCCCACCCGGGTCGCAGGCGCGGCCCACCCTTGTCATCTTCCCTTTCCACGCCGGTTCGAGAGGCTTTCACATGGCCGACCACGCAACCCACGACGCCCAGGCGCGCGCCAGCCTGCATCTCCTGGTACGCGACATCGAGCGGGTACGCCGGCAGGTGGACGCGTTGCGCACCCTGACCGCTCAGCTCGGCAACGTCTACCGGCCGCGTCGCACCGGCCCCTCCGCCGGATTCGTCGTCTACGGCCGCGCGCCCGCCCCCACGGTCCGCCTCGCCCAGGAGCTGCGGGACAGCGTCGAGACGCTCGTCACGGCCGCCGTCGACTTCGACCGTTCGCTGGGCTTCTCCTGGGACGCGGTGGGCTCCGCGCTCGGTGTCACCAAGCAGGCGGTGCACCGCCGTTACGGCGGCCGCCGGGCCGCACAGCACACCGCCGAGGGCGCCGACGCCGCGCACCGCTCCCCCGAGGCGACCACCTCCCGCGCGGTGGCCGTCGCCGCGGGCCTGCCGTCCGGCACGCCGTCGGTGCCCGCGGCCCGCCAGATGCCCGCGCAGTCCGCCGCCGCCCCCCGCGAGGAGCCCCGGACCGGCGCGTTCCCCGCACCGCGCAACGGCTGACGCCGCCCGCTCCCGGCCGACGGGCGCCCGGTGTGACCTGGAGCGCCACGCGCCCGCGGGCCGGGGTGTACGAGACCGGCCGACGGCGGGGCGCCACGCGCCCGCGGCCGGCGCCGCGGCGGCCGGCGGCCCGCGGTCACCCCAGGTCGGGCGGGTCGATCCGGACCCGGACCGCCTCCCCCTCCCGCTTGACCAGACGGGCCGCGCGGGCCGCCTTCAGGGCCGCCGCCAGCGCCGCGCCCTGACCGGGCCGTACGCGGACCAGCGCCCGCTCCCAGCTCTCGCCCGGCGGCGGATCGCCGGGGCGGCGCGGCCGCCCGGGGTCGGCGACCGGCAGCGGCACCGGACCCAACACCTCGGCGCCGTCCGGGAGTTCGGCGGACGCCAGCAGTGCGGCGACGTCGTCGGGGCGGCCGGCGACCGCCGCCATCCGGGAGACCGGCGGGAAGCCCAGCTCGGCCCGCTCCGCCAGCTCGCGGACGGCGTGGCCCACCGGATCCCAGCGCACCAGCGCCTGCACCGGCCGCAGCGTCGGCTCCGCGATCACCGCGACCGTGCCGCCCACCTCCTGACCGCGGACCAGCGAGGCGGCCGTCAGCCAGCGGCGCAGCGCCTCCTCCCCGGCGCGCAGATCCGGGCGGCCGAGCAGCGCCCAGCCGTCCAGCAGCAGCCCGGCGGCGTACCCGGGGCCCTCGGCGACCGGCTCGGCGCCCGGGGTGGAGACCACCAGCGCGGGGGTGTCCGGCACCGTCGCCAGCACGTGGTCGCGGCCCGAGGTGCGCACGGGGACGGCGGGGAAGGCCCGGCCCAGCTCCTCGGCCGTGCGCCGGGCGCCGACCACCTGGGCGCGGAGCCGGGCGCCGCCGCACTCCGCGCAGTGCCAGTCCGGCTCCGCCCGTCCGCACCAGGCGCACACCAGGTCGTCGGCGCCGGGCGATTCCAGCGGGCCCGCGCAGGCACGGCAGCGGGCCGGGGTCCGGCAGCGGGCGCAGGCCAGCCGGGGGGCGTAGCCGCGCCGGGGCACCTGGACGAGGACCGGGCCGTGCTTGAGTCCTTCGCGCACCACCTGCCAGGCCATCGTCGGCAACCGGGCCGCGCGGGCCGCCTCGTCGCGCGCCTCGTCGCCCTCGCCGACGGTACGGATGCGAGGGGCGGCGGCGCGGATCCGCTCGCGGTCGGCGGCCAGCGGGCGCGCCCAGCCCGTCTCGACCAGCTGCGCCGCCTCGACCGTGCAGCTCACGCCGCCGAGCAGGAACCCGGCCCGCTCCCCCACGGCGCGCTGGATCAGCACCTCGCGGGCGTGCGGCTGCGGGGCGTGCGGGTCGCTGAGTGCGGCGTCGCCGTCGTCCCAGAGGGCGACCAGGCCGAGGCGGTCGACGGGGGCGAACATCGCGGCGCGGGTGCCGATCACGGCGCGCACCGAGCCGCGGCTGACGGCGAGCCAGCGGCGGTAGCGCTCCTCGGGCCCGGCGTCGGCGGTGAGCAGGACGTGGCGGCCGGCACCGACGAGGGCGGTGAGTGCGGCGTCCACGCGGGCGGCGGCCCGGCCGTCGGGCACGACGATCAGTGCGCCGCGGCCCGCGGCGAGCGTGGCGGCGGCGGCGCGGGCCAGTTCGTCGGGCCAGGTGGCGCCGGGCAGCGCCGTCCACACCGCGCGCGGTGCGTCCCCCCGCGTCAGCGCGGCGAGGAAGGCGGGGCCGGCCGCGTACCGCTGCCAACTGCCGGGCTCGGGCGGGGCGTTGGGCGGCAGCGGGGGCGGGGACTCCTTGGCCTCGGCGCGGGCGCGGCGGGGCGGGACGGCGAGCTGGACGACGTCGGCGAGGCTGCCGGCGTAGCGGTCGGCGACGGCGCGGCACAGGGCGAGCAGCCCGGGGGTGAGCACCGGCTCCGGGGAGAGGACCTGGGCGAGCGGGGCGAGGACGCCGCGGAAGTCGCTCTCCGCGACGCGGTCGACGATGAAGCCGCTGACCAGCTTGCCGCCCTCGCGCCGCCCGCCCTTCTCGCCCGCCCCGAAGCGGACGCGCACCCGCACCCCGGGGCGCGCCTCGGCGTCCATGGCGGCGGGGACGACGTAGTCGAAGTAGCGGTCGAGGTGGACGAGGCCCTTGTCGACGAGGACGCGGGCGACGGGCAGCTCGGCGGCGGGCTCGGCGCCGCGCCAGGTGCGCGGCTTGGCGCGGGTCGCCTTCGTCTCCCGCACGCTCGCCCGGATGAGGGCCAGCTGCTCGCCCGCATCCGCCCCTGCCCCCTGGCGCCCGTCTTCCCTGCTCACGGCATCCAGTCTTAGCAGACACCACCGACAACGGCGGGTGCGTGCGCCCCGCCCCGGCGGCCGGGCGGCGGGGCGGGCGCCGCCGGTTCCGTGCCCGGCCGCGGGCCCTCGCGCGCGGGCGCCCGCGACGGCGGTTCACACACAGGAGCGAATTCGAGACGTTCCCTCGACGCCGGAAACGCGAGCTGGCCGCCCCCGCGCGCCGAAATCACCAGGCAGAAGCCGTGCGGCGCTCCCGGGAAGTCGGCCGGAAATGACGCAACGCATCCCTGGGGAGACTTACCGCACAGACAGCCGCTTCATACTGCCGAAATACTGCTGCAATATTCGTCGCGGCTTGTAAGGAGGTAACTCCCTCAGCAGCATCGGCACAAACGGAATGCGCTCCTCCCCTTCTTTTCACCAGGGGATCTGGCCCAAAAGCGAGAAAGAGCGCTAAAGTCTCCGGCGGGCATTCGACGCCACTGACTCCCCGCCGTCCGACCGCCGTCACCTCCCCGTACGCATTCCCACCCCCACTTCCCCATTACGGCCACCGCGCCGACCGATCACACCGGGCGGCCTCCTGTCCGCCGCGGTCCCGCTTTCATCGATCGTCGAAAGGGAATTGAATGCTGTCGACCACCACACCCAGACCGGAGCGGGAACAGCGTTTCGTCGAGATACTCCAGCGGCTCGTCGACAAGTCGGTCGACGAGTACTACAACCCGTACCGCGAGTTCGACTGGCCCGAGACACTGCCGTCCGAAATGATGTGGATGAGTGAGGACCTCACCTCCACCTACGGCACGGAAATCGTGAAGGAACTCACCGAGGCGCAGCGGCAGCAACTCTCGCGCTGGGAAAGTATCAATTTCTACAGTTTGAACGTCGAAGGCATCCGGGAACTCCTGGTGGAGGTGGTGCGCCGCATCCACACCCGCGGGTTCGAGGTCCCGTCGGACTTCTTCCACCACTTCGTCGGCGAAGAGAACGAACACATGTGGTTCTTCGCCGAATTCTGCCTGCGCTACGGCGGGAAGATCTACTCGGGCCCGAAGCTGAACTCCATCGCCCACGAGGACCCCCGCGTCGAGAACCTTCTGGTGTTCTGCCGGGTGCTCCTCTTCGAGGAGATCGTCGACCACTACAACATGCGCATGGCCGGCGACGCCTCGCTCCACGAGACGATCCGCCAGGTCAACCGCGTGCACCACGAGGACGAGTCCCGGCACATCGCCTTCGGCCGGGAGTTGGTCTCGCTGCTCCACGCCGACCTCGTCCCAGATCTCACCCCCGGGCAGCGCGAGGAGATCGAGCAGTACCTCAAGCGCTACATCGCCTTCAGTCTGCGCGCTTTCTACAACCCGCAGATCTACCGCGACGCCGGAATTCCCGACCCGCTCGGATTCCGGGAAAGGCTGCTCGCCGAGCCCTCCCGCCGGGATGCCGAACGCCGCGCCGTACGTAAGCCGCTGGCATTCATGTGCAAGACCGGCATCTTCGCCGACGACGTCCTGCCCGGCATCTGAGCGGGCGGGAGGTCTTTTCGTGGAACCCAACGGTCTGCTGTTCCTGCGCGCCGACGAAGCCGCCGCGCTCCACCGCCTCGACCGCACCTTCGCCGAATGGGGCACCGCCCGCGGCGCCGAGCCCGTCGTCGGGCCGGCCCTGCTCCCGGTCGCCGGTCTGGCCAAGCTCGACTACTACCAGAACTTCCCCCACCAGGCGCTGACCGTCAGCAGCCTGGACCTGGAGCGGCGCCCCCAGGGCGGGACGGCGACGGCGACCACCGCCTTCCCGCCCGACCAGCTGCTGCCCGCCGAGGTCGCCCCGCCGCCCGCCACCTGCTACGCCGTCTACCTCGGCCTGGAGGGTACGGAGCTGGAGCGGGACACCCTGGTCACCCTCGTCGGCCGGTGCTTCCGCCGCGAGGAGAAGTACACCGGGCTGCGCCGGCTGCTCGGCTTCCACATGCGCGAGATCGTCGCGCTGGGCAGCCAGGAGTTCGTCGAGGACCATCTGGAACGCTCCTCGCGGCGCATCCTCGCGTTCGCCGAGGCGCTCGGTCTGGAGATGCGCAAGGAGCCCGCGTCCGACCCGTTCTTCGACGGCGAGGGGCCGCGCGCCAAGCTCCAGATGCTGTCGCCGGTGAAGTACGAATTCCTCGTCGGCGATCTCGCCATCGGGTCCGTGAACAAGCACCGCAACTTCTTCGGCGAGCGCTGCGACATCCGCATCGCCGGCACCGGCCGACCGGTGTTCACCAGCTGTGTCGCCTTCGGCCTGGAGCGCTGGCTCGCCGTGCTGCACGACAAGCACGGCGACTGGGCGGCCGTCGCCACGGCCCTCGACAAGGCCGCCGTGGCCTGATCCGCCGCGCGGGCCCTGCGCCCGCCGCGTCCGCTCGTCCTCCCCTCCCCCGCCCCACCCTTCGAAGGAGTCCGCCATGCAGTCCGCCACCGACCAGATCAAACAGTGGATCCTCGACCGGCACGCCGAGGTCAGCGACATCGAGCCGGACTTCGACCTGCTGGAGAGCCGTCTGATCGACTCCCTCGCGTTCGTCGAGTTCATGGTCCTGGTCTCCCGCCTCAGCGGTGAGGACATCGACATGGAGAGCATCGACATCGACGACTTCCGCACCCTGCGCCGCATCGAGGCGCGCTACTTCGGGGCGGGGGTGCGATGACGGGCCCGCAGCACCCCGCCGCCACCGATGTGGTGCTCCGCGCCGAACGCGACACCCTCGTCCCACGGCTGCGCACCCTGCCCGAGGCCGACCTGAAGCGGCCCACGGTCTGCTCCGCCTGGACGGTCCGCGACATCGTCGCGCACTGCGGCGCCGCCCTCACCGGCCTCGCCGCGGGACCCGCGTACCGCGCCAGCCACGAGCAGAACCAACGGGACGTCGAGGAGCGCCGCTCCTGGCCGCTCAAGCAGGTCATCGACGAGTTCGAGCAGGGCCTTGCGGACGCGGGCCCGGCGATCCGGGCCGCGGGCGGCGCCAAGGACCTGGCGGCGCTCGGCACCTGGATCCACGGCGGCGACGTCCGCGAGGCAATCGGCCTGGACGACCCGTACCACAGCCGTGGCCACCAGGCGGCGCTCACCCTGCTCGGCCGCTGTGACCGCGTGGTGCGCACCCCCCTGGTGGAGATCCAGCTGCCCACCCGGCGGCTCACCCTGGGCACCGCCGTGCCCGGGCGGCCCACGGCGCAGCTGACCGCGGACGTCCCGGACGTCCTGCGGCTCTACACCGGACGCCCGGTGGACCCGGACCGCTACCGGCTGTCCGGCGCCACCCCCGAAGAACTCGTCAGCGCGGAATGGTGAGGTGACCGTGAGCACCCGGTATCTGGAGGACTTCCCCGTCGGAACGGTCTACGACCTCGGCGAGGTGAAGGTGACGGAGGAAGAGGTGCTGTCCTTCGGACGCGCCTACGACCCGCAGCCGTTCCACACCGATCCCGAGCGCGCCCGTGAGTCGCACTTCGGCGGCCTCGTCGCCAGCGGCTGGCTGACCGCCTCGCTCTTCATGCGCCGCTACGTCGAGGAGATCCTCGCCGACTCCGCCGGTGAGGGCTCGCCGGGCGTGGACGAGCTGCGCTTCCACCGGCCGGTGCGCCCCGGCGACGTCCTACGGGCGCGCCTGACGGTGCTGGGCGTGGCTCCCGTACTGCACAGCAAGCAATCCGGAATACTGCGCCCGCGGTGCGAACTCCTCGACGAGGAGGGCACGGTGGTCTTCAGCATGGTGCTGCACAGCATCTTCCGCCGCAGGCCCGCCGGGCAGGACACATGAACCGGACCTCCGGCACCGGCGGGCACCCCGCGCCGGTCAGCCGCCGCCCCGAGAGGAGTAACCGCTCATGACGAGCGCGGAAATGCAGATGGAGCCGGTGTCCCGGACCGCACAGTGGACGGCCGCCGCACGTGCCCTGGAGTCCGAGCGCCCGGACCGGATCTTCGACGACCCGCTGGCCCGCGCCGTCGCCGGGGACACCGGCTTCGCGCTGCTGGAGCGGTACCGCGGCTCGGCCGTCGCCCCCTTCGTCCTGGTCCGCACCCGGTACCTCGACGACGCCCTCGTCCGCGCCGTGCGCGAGCGCGGGCTGCGCCAGGTGGTCTCCGTGGCCGCCGGCATGGACATGCGCTCCGCCCGGCTGACCTGGCCCGACGGCGTCACCCTCTACGAACTCGACCGGCCGGCGCTGCTCGACGCCAAGGCCGAACTCCTCGCCGAGCACGGCGTCGACACCTCCGGCGGGCCGCACCGCCGCGCCGTCGCGGTCGACCTCGCCGAGCAGTGGCAGGACGAGCTGCACGCCGCCGGGTTCGACCCGCAGCAGCCCACCTTATGGGTGGCCGAGGGCCTCTTCTTCTTCCTCCCCGAGGACGTCGTACGGCGGCTGCTGGGCACGCTGCGGGAGCTGTCCGCGCCCGGCTCCGTCCTCCTCGGCGACATGACGAGCCGCACCACGCTCACCAACCCGCTGGCCCGGGGCTTCCTCAAGATCCTCGCCGACGACGGCAACCCCTGGCTCTTCGGCACCGACTCCCCCGAGGAGTTCCTGCCCGACTGCGGCTGGTCGGTCACCGACCTCAAGCAACCGGGCGAGGACGGCGCCGACTTCGGGCGCTGGCCGCACCCGGTGCCGCCCCGCACGATGACCGGCGTACCCCGGTCGTTCCTCTTCACCGCCGAGGTGCGCCCGGCGTGAGCGGCGCGGATTCCCCGGACGGGACGCTGCGGGTGCTGGCCGTCGCCGCCCACCCCGACGACACGGACTTCACCGCCGGCGGCACCATCGCGTCCTGGACGGCCGCGGGCGCCGAGGTGACGTATCTGGTCCTGACGGACGGCTCGGGCGGCGGCGAGGACCCGGCCGTCCCCCGCGCCGAACTCGCGGCGCGGCGGGAGCGGGAGCAGCGCGACGCCGCCGCCGTCCTCGGGGTCGAGGACGTACGGTTCCTCGGCCACCAGGACGGGACGCTGACGGCCGATGTCGCGCTGCGGCGGCAGATCGTCCGGGTGATCCGGCAGACCCGGCCGCACCGCGCGGTGATCCAGAGCCCGGAGATCAACTGGGCGTTCCTGCCCGATCTCCACCCCGATCACCGCGCGGCCGGGGAGGCGTCGCTGGCGGCGCTCTACCCGGACGCGCGCAATCCGCGGGCCTTCCCCGAGCTGCTGCTGGAGGAGGGCCTGGCGCCCTGGAGCGTCCCGGAGATCTGGGTGACGACCGGGCCGCGCCCGGACACCCGGATCGATGTGACGGAGACGTTCGAGCAGAAGCTCGCCGCGCTGCGCGCCCATGTCTCGCAGACCGCCCACCGCAACCGGCTCCGCGAGGACGTCCGCGCGAAGCTGGCCGGGCAGGCGGCCCTCGGCGGGCTCGCCGCCGGCCGGCTCGCCGAGGCGTTCCAGGTCGTCCGGACCGACGCGGCCGCGCCTGGATCACAACCCTGAAAGCGGCCCCCGCACCCCCCTGAAAGAGGAGCGTTCTTGCCACTGTCCAAATTCCTGGGTGCCGTCCTGGTGATGGTCATCTGGGGAGTGAACTTCGCCATCATCGACATCGGGCTGCGCTCGTTCGACCCCTATCTCCTGGCGTCGCTCCGCTTCCTCCTCGCGGCCGTCCCCGCGGTCTTCTTCTTCAAGCGGCCGAACGTGCCGTGGCGCTATCTCCTGCTGTACGGGGTGTTCTTCGGCATCGGCCAGTTCGGGCTGCTCTTCGCCGGGATGGACCTGGGCTTCTCGGCGGGTCTGGCCTCGGTCGTGATGCAGCTCCAGGCGTTCTGGACGATCGGCCTGGCGGCGGGGCTGATGGGCGAACGCGTCAGCCCCCGCTATCTGGTGGGGTTCGTGGTGGCGGCGGTCGGCATGGGGCTGGTCGCCGCCGTCACCGACGGATCGGTCACCGCGGCCGGTACGGTCATGGTCGTCGGCGCCTCGCTGTCCTGGGCCGTCGCCAACCTGATCATCAAGAAGGCCCGGCCGGAGAACGCGCTGGCGTTCACCGTCTGGGCGAGCCTGGTGCCGCCGATCCCGATGTTCCTGCTGTCGCTGGGGCTCGGCGGCTGGGGCACCGTCGAGCACTCCTTCACCACCATGGGCTGGACCGGCCTCGGCTCGCTGCTCTACATGGTCTACCCGACGATCCTCTTCGGCTTCGCGCTCTGGGGCCATCTGATGCGGACCTACCGCACCTCCCGGGTCGCGCCGTTGACGCTGCTGGTGCCGATCTTCGGCATGGCGTCGTCGATGCTGCTCCTCGGTGAGCCCCTGGGCGCGACGAAGGCGACGGCCATCACACTGGTGATCCTCGGGCTGGTCCTCAACCAGTTCGATGTGATCGGCAAGGTGCGCGCCCGGTGGGCCCTGCGCCACCCCGGGCCCGTGCCGAGCGCAGTCCCCGGCGGCGAGAAGCCCGCCGATGCCACGAAAGCGAGTTGACACCGATGCACATCCGGCTGCTGCACGACGACGCCAAGGCGCCCCGCCAGTTCGCCGTCGTTCTGGAAGCGGGCGACGACGTCGTGCCCGCGCTGACGGAGTTCGCCGCCGAACAGCAGGTGACCGCGGGCTCCCTGACCGGGATCGGTGCGTTCCGCTCCGCCGGGCTGTCCCTCTTCGACCCGGTCGCCAAGGTCCACGTCCCGATCCCGGTGACCGAACACACCGAGGTCCTGGGCCTGACCGGCAACATCGCGCTCAAGGACGGCCGGCCGCACGTCCACGCCCATGTGGTGCTGGGCCGCCGCGACGGCACCACGGTCGGCGGCCACCTCCAACAGGCCGTCGCCCACCCGGCTCTGGAGGTCTTCGTCACCGCGTACCCCACCGCACTCACCCGGCAGCTCGACACCACGCTGGGACTGCCCGTCATCGCACCCGATACGGACCGATAGCACGCTCCGGGAGGGAGCCCGCTCATGCGCCTGGCGGTCATAGGCGGCGGCGCCGCGGCGGTCAGCCTGCTCGACAGCATGCTGCGCCACGCCGGGAGAGACGCCGCGTTCGACATCACGGTCCACGAAGGGGCGCGGCAACTGGCCACCGGCCGCGCCTACCGCCCCGATCTGGACTGCGCACTGGTCAACCGCGAGGCCGGATTCATGTCGGTGCGGTGCGCCGAGCGGGATCACTTCCTGCGCTGGCTGCACCGCCAACCCCGGTACGCGGGAACGCCGTTGGCGACCCTGCCGCCCGACGCGTACGTCCCGCGGCGGGTCTACGGCGAGTACCTGGTGGACCACTGGGCCGCGTCTTTGCGCGAGGCCCGGCGCCGGGGCTGGACGGTGACGGTGGTGCCGGAGTTCGCCACCGTCGCCAAGGCGTCCGCCGCGGAGGTCATGATCCGCGGCGCCGCCGCCCTCACCCACGCCGACCGGGTGGTGCTCTGCCCGGGCAGCGGCCCGCCGGCCGACCCCTACGGGCTGGCCGGCGCCCCCGGCTTCCACCCCGACCCGTACCCGCTCTCCGCGGTGCTGCCCGAGATCGCCGAGGACGCCCATGTCATGGTCCTCGGCACCGGTCTTTCCGGGGTGGACGTCGCACTGGGGCTGCTGCACCGGGGCCACCGCGGCCGGATCACCATGACCTCACGGCACGGTCTGCTGCCCGGCGTCCGCGCCCGGCACCGCCCGTTCACCCTCACCCATCTGACGCCGGAGGCGATCTCCCGCCATCTGGAGCGCTCCGGCTCCCTCGGGCTGCGCGAGACCTTCGCGCTCCTGCGGGACGAACTGACCGCGGCGGGCACCGATCTGGCCGCCGAGACCGCGCCCCGCCCGGCGCACGACCGGCTCCGCTCCGAACTGGCCCGGCTGGACGGCAATCCGTACCAGACGATCGCCACGACGGCGCTGCGCGACGTCCGCGAGAGCGTGTGGACGGCGTGGGGCGACCGCGAGAAGCGGGTGTTCCTGCGCCGCTTCCACCCGCTCGCCAAACCGCTCTACAACCCGATGCCGCCGCCGACCGGCCGGCGGCTGCTGGCGGCGATGGACAGCGGTCAGCTGACGGTCCGCCACGGAACGGCCGGGGTCCGCGCGCGGGCGGGCGGCGGCTTCGAGGTGGTGCACGAGGGCCGGGCCGGACGCGCCGACGTCGTGGTCGACGCCACCCGCACCGGGCTCGCCACCACCGGACCGCGCGCCGCCCCGCTGCTGCGCTCGCTGGCCGAGGCGGGCCTGGTGGTCAACAATCCGCACGGCGGGCTGCTGATCGACCCGGCGACGAACGCCCTGCGCCCGGCCGCCGGGCAGACCCCGGGCCGGCTGTACGCGCTGGGCGACCTGACCTCCGGCGACCTCTTCTACGCCGGATCCATGTACATGATCAACGTCCGGGCGGAGCTGATCGCCCGCGAACTGGTCGCCGCCGCGGTCTGAGCGGGCGCCAAGACGCCGAACGGCCCCGCACCGGGAGAATCCGGTGCGGGGCCGCTTCGGTGTCCGAGGCGCCCCGGACGAGGGGTCCTAGAGACCCACCGCCTTGCGGAGGGCGTCGACGCGGTCGGTGCGCTCCCAGGTGAAGTCGGCGTCCGCGCGGCCGAAGTGGCCGTACGCCGCGGTCTCCGCGTAGATCGGGCGGAGCAGGTCGAGATCGCGGATGATCGCGGCCGGGCGGAGGTCGAAGACCTCGCCGATGGCCTGCTCGATCTTGTCGGTGTCGACGGTGGCGGTACCGAAGGTCTCGACGAAGAGACCGACCGGCTCGGCCTTGCCGATGGCGTACGCCACCTGAACCTCGCAACGGGCCGCGAGACCGGCCGCGACGACGTTCTTGGCCACCCAGCGCATCGCGTACGCGGCGGACCGGTCGACCTTCGACGGGTCCTTCCCGGAGAACGCGCCACCACCGTGACGGGCCATGCCGCCGTAGGTGTCGATGATGATCTTGCGGCCGGTCAGACCGGCGTCACCCATCGGACCGCCGATCTCGAAGCGGCCGGTCGGATTCACCAGCAGCCGGTAGCCGTCGGTGTCCAGCTTGATGCCGTCCTCGACCAGCTCCTTGAGGACGTGCTCGACGACGAACTCGCGGATGTCGGGCGCGAGCAGCGAGTCGAGGTCGATGTCGCTGGCGTGCTGCGAGGAGACCACGACGGTGTCGAGGCGGACGGCCTTGTGGCCGTCGTACTCGATGGTGACCTGGGTCTTCCCGTCGGGGCGCAGGTAGGGGATGGTGCCGTTCTTGCGGACCTCGGACAGGCGGCGGGAGAGCCGGTGCGCGAGGAAGATCGGCAGCGGGAGCAGCTCCGGCGTCTCGTCGCACGCGTAGCCGAACATCAGGCCCTGGTCGCCCGCGCCCTGCTTGTCCAGCTCGTCCTCATCGCCCTCCACACGCGTCTCGTACGCGGTGTCGACACCCTGCGCGATGTCCGGGGACTGCGCGCCGATGGAGACCGAGACGCCGCAGGAGGCGCCGTCGAAGCCCTTCTTCGACGAGTCGTAGCCGATGTCGAGGATCTTGTTGCGCACAAGGCTGGGGATGTCGGCGTACGCCTTCGTCGTCACCTCGCCGGCCACATGGACCAGGCCGGTGGTGATCAACGTCTCGACGGCGACCCGGGAGGTGGGGTCCTCCTTGAGGAGGGCGTCGAGAATCGTGTCGCTGATCTGGTCAGCGATCTTGTCGGGGTGGCCCTCGGTGACGGACTCCGAGGTGAAGAGGCGGCGGGACACATCGCTCCCTGGGGTTGCAGCGGCTGCTGGCTGATCATTTGGCGGAGGGGCTCGAGAGCTGCGCTCGGCCCGATCCGCTGGCCAGTTTATCGGTCGTGTGCGAGGTTCGGACACTCAGTCTCGATTTGTGGATCCGTCGCGACCTGGCACACCACGGCCCACAGAGGGACGATCAGCCGTCCGGCCCCGCTGGTCAAGAGGGCCCGACGCGGTGGCGCGGGCCCGCGGGGCCGGTGCGGCGGGCGCCTCAGGAGCCGTCGGCGGCGGCCGTGAACCGGCCCGCGACGAGGTCCCACACCGTGTCTGCCAGCGCTTCCTTCGGTCCGTGCGGCACCGGTGTCTCGGAACCGTCCGTGGCGAGGATCACGGCTTCGTTATCCGCCGCCCCGAAGGTCTTGTGCTCCCCCACCTCGTTGACAACCAGCAGGTCACAGCCCTTGCGGGCGAGCTTGGTGCGGCCGTTGGCGAGAACGTCGTCGGTCTCGGCGGCGAATCCGACAACAATCTGGCCAGGGTTGGGCCGGTCGGCGGACAGCTCGGCGAGGATGTCCGGATTGCGGACCAGCGTGACCGGTTCCGGCTCCTGTCCGTCCTTCTTCTTGATCTTCCCGGTGGCGTACTCCGCCGGCCGGAAATCGGCCACCGCCGCCGCCATCACGACCGCGTCGGCGTCGCCCGCCGCCGCCAGCACCGCCTCCCGCAACTGGACGGCGGTGCCGATCCGGACGACGTCCACGCCCGCCGGGTCCGGCAGCTCGGTGTTGCCCGCGACCAGGGTGACCCGCGCCCCGCGCGCGGCCGCCGTCGCGGCGAGCGCGTAGCCCTGCCGCCCCGAGGAGCGGTTGCCCAGATAGCGGACCGGGTCCAGCGGCTCGCGGGTGCCGCCCGCGCTGACGACGACATGCCGCCCGGCCAGATCCGCGGTGGCTGCCCGCGGGCCGCGGGCCAGCACCCGGCGGCAGAGCTCGAAGATCTGGGCGGGGTCCGGGAAGCGGCCCTTGCCGGTGTCGACGCCGGTGAGGCGGCCGACCGCGGGCTCGATGACCAGCGCGCCGCGGCGCCGCAGCGTGGCGACGTTCTCCTGGGTCGCGGGGTTCTCCCACATCTCGGTGTGCATCGCGGGCGCGAAGACCACCGGGCAGCGCGCGGTGAGCAAAGTGTTGGTCAGCAGGTCGTCGGCGATGCCGTGGGCCGCCTTGGCCAGCATGTCGGCGGTGGCGGGCGCGACCACCACGAGGTCGGCACCCTGTCCGATGCGGACGTGCGGCACCTCGTGGACGGACTCCCACACCTCGGTGGTGGCCGGGTTGCCGGACAGCGCCGACCAGGTGGCCTCGCCGATGAAGTGCAGACTGGCGGCGGTCGGCACCACCCGGACGTCGTGCCCCGACTCGGTCAGCCGCCGCAGCAGCTCACAGGCCTTGTACGCGGCGATGCCACCGCTGACGCCCAGTACGACCCTGGGCGTCGCACGCTCCTGCTTGTCCATCGCTTCGCTGCTCCCCGAGCTAGGTCCGGATCGCCCCGTGGCGGCGGCCGGATGCCGTCCGCCCGCGGCGGGTGTGCCCCTATGACACACCAAGGGCCCGGCAGTCGCGCTGCCGGGCCCTTCATGGTGGTGCGGTGCTTACTGCGCGGGGCCCTCGATGGCCTCGGAGGTCAGCAGACCCGCGTTGATCTCGCGGAGCGCGATCGACAGGGGCTTCTCGTGGACGTGGGTGTCGACGAGCGGGCCGACGTACTCGAGCAGGCCCTCGCCGAGCTGCGAGTAGTACGCGTTGATCTGACGCGCACGCTTCGCCGCGTAGATCACGAGGCTGTACTTCGAGTCGGTGGCCTCAAGGAGCTCATCAATCGGCGGGTTGATGATGCCCTCGGGCGCGGTGATGGAAGAGGACACTCTCTGCCTTCCGAAGGGGTGTGAAGCCGGTGGTGAAGCAAAAACTCTGGCGGGGGTCGGGGAGATCCGCGGCGTCAGCCTGCGGTCTTTCCGTCCCCATTACGCCGCAGCATCAAGGCTAGCAGCTCACGGCTGACGCCCTCGACGGAGGTGTTGACGAGCGTCACATCGAATTCCTTCTCCGCGGCCAGCTCGATACGCGCGGCGTCCAGCCGGCGTTCGATCACGTCGGGAGCCTCGGTGCCGCGGCCGGTGAGGCGGCGGACCAGCTCGTCCCAGCTCGGCGGGGCGAGAAAGACGAGCTGCGCCTCCGCCATCGATTCGCGCACCTGGCGGGCGCCCTGCAGATCGATTTCCAGCAGGACGGGCTCGCCCGACTCCAGCCGGTCGAGCACCGCGCGGCGCGGGGTGCCGTAGCGATTACCCGCGAATTCCGCCCATTCCAGGAGTTCACCGTTGGCGATCATCTTGTCGAATTCCTCGTCGTCGACGAAGAAGTACTGAACGCCGTGCTGTTCTCCGGGACGGGGCTTACGGGTCGTCGCCGAAACCGAGAGCCAGATCTCGGGATGCACCTTGCGCAGATGGGCGACGACCGTGCTCTTGCCGACCCCCGAGGGGCCGGAGAGCACGGTCAGTCGCGGACGAGCGTCCGGGGGCACGGGGGTCGTCCCCCGGGATGTTGCAGCCATGCAGCGATTATTCCAGCTTCCGGGCTGTGCCGGAAAACTCAGGAAGCCGAGCCGCTGAACTCCCGCTCCAGAGCGGCGATCTGGTTGGAACCCAGACCGCGCACGCGGCGGCTCTCGGAAATACCCAGGCGCTCCATGAGCTGCTTGGCGCGGACCTTGCCCACGCCGGGCAGCGATTCGAGGAGCGCGGAGACCTTCATCTTGCCGATGACCTCGTTGCCCTGGCCCGCCTCGATGACCTCGTGGAGGGTGACGCCGGAGTTTTTGAGCCGATTCTTGACCTCTGCGCGCTCCCGGCGAGCCGCGGCGGCCTTCTCAAGCGCAGCTGCGCGCTGTTCAGGGGTAAGGGGCGGAAGAGCCACGCCTACGTCACCTCGGATGTAGAACTGTCGGATACGGACCGGTGTGGAACCTAGTCGCCCCGCACGGGCGGAGCAACGAGCAACGCTCTTACGTGCGGTGCTCTCGTCGGAGACTAGCGGCCGACAGCGCCTGAGTCAGCGAGAACAGACGAAAAGTCCTGGTCAGACTCTGCTGACCAGGACAAATCGGGATGAAATCTACCGCCGAGCCTCCTGCTGATCGATTGCCGCCCGCACCTCGTCGGCACACCGGGCCGCCGCGTCCCGCAGCGCGCCGGTGTCCGGACCCTGCCGCAGCACCCCCCGGCTGACGCTCGGCAGCACGTTGCGGACCGCGTCCCCGAAGACGGTGGGCAGGTCGGCGGGGGTCGCGCCCTGGGCGCCGATGCCGGGCGCCAGCAGCGGACCGTTGATCGCCAGATCGAAGGCGGAGAGATCGCCGAGGGTCGCACCGACCACCGCGCCGTACGAGCCCAGGCCCTCGGCCGTGGCGTTCTCCTCGGCGAGGTGGCCCAACACGGTGGCCGCGACACTCCGGCCGTCCTCGCGCACCGCCCGCTGGAACTCCGCACCCTCCGGGTTGGAGGTCAGCGCGAGTGCGAAGACGCCGCAGCCGTGGGTGGCGGCCAGGTCCAGGGCCGGGCGCAGCGAGCCGTAGCCGAGGTACGGGCTGACCGTCACCGCGTCCGAGAAGAGCGGCGAGGCCGGGTCGAGGTGGGTGGCGGCGTAGGCGGCCATGGTGGAACCGATGTCGCCGCGCTTGGCGTCCATCAGGACGAGCGCACCGCGTTCGCGCGCCTCGGCGACGGCGGTCTCCAGGACGGCGAGGCCGCGGGAGCCGAAGCGCTCGAAGAACGCGGACTGCGGCTTGAGGACCGCGACGCGGTCGCCGAGCGCCTCGACGACGGTACGGGTGAAGCGGGCCAGCCCGGCGACGTCGTCGTTCAGCCCCCAGTCGGCGAGGAGGGAGGCGTGCGGGTCGATCCCGACGCAGAGCGGGCCGCGCTCGTCCATGGCGCGGCGCAGGCGCGCGCCGAAGGGTGCCGGGGTGGTGTCCTGGATCGTCATGCGGTCACCTGCTCGCGCTCGGCGCCGACCGCGTCGGCGAGGGTGGCGTAAGGGCTGTTGCGCAGCCGGGCGGCGAGCCCCTTGTGGAGCGCGCGGCACCAGAAGGGACCCTCGTAGATGAAGGCGCTGTAGCCCTGGATCAGGGTGGCGCCGGCGAGGATGCGCTGCCAGGCGTCCTCGGCGGTGGTGATGCCGCCGACGCCGACGAGGGTGATCCGGTCGCCGACGCGGGCGTAGAGGCGGCGCAGCACCTCCAGGGAGCGGTCCTTGACGGGTGCGCCGGACAGCCCGCCGGCCTCGTTGACCAGCGCCGGGTCGGACTTGAGGGCCGGGTCGCGGGCGATGGTGGTGTTGGTGGCGATGATGCCGTCCAGGCCCAGTTCGAGGGCGAGGTCGGCGACGGCGTCGATGTCCGCGTCGGCGAGGTCCGGGGCGATCTTGACCAGCAGCGGGACGCGGCGGTCGGTGACCGTACGGTCGGCGGCCTCGCGGACGGCGGTCAGCAGCGGGCGGAGGTGATCGACCGCCTGGAGGTTGCGCAGCCCCGGGGTGTTCGGGGACGAGACGTTGACGACGAGGTAGTCGGCGTGCGCGGCGAGGCGCTCGGTGGAGGTGACGTAGTCGCCGACCGCCTCCTCCTCGGGGACCACCTTGGTCTTGCCGATGTTGACGCCGAGGGTGGTGCGGAAGACCGGGGTGCGGGCGGCGAGGCGGTCCGCGACGGCGGCCGAACCGTCGTTGTTGAAGCCCATGCGGTTGATCAGCGCGCGATCCGGGACGAGCCGGAAGAGGCGCTTCTTGGGGTTGCCGGGCTGCGGCTGTGCGGTGACGGTGCCGATCTCGACGTGGTCGAAGCCGAGCATCGCCATGCCGTCGATGGCGGTGGCGTTCTTGTCGAAGCCGGCGGCGAGGCCGAACGGGCCGTGCATCCGGCGGCCGAGCGCCTCGGTGCGCAGCTCCTTGTAGCGGGGCGCGAGCGCCGCCGCGGCGAAGGTCCGCAGGACGGGCGTGCGGGCGGCGGCCCGGATCCAGCCGAAGGCCAGGTGGTGGGCCTTCTCGGGATCCATGCGCTGGAAGATCAGGCGGAAGAACGTCTTGTACATGGTGGTGTCCTCGTGGGGCTCCGGAGCGGCGGTGCTCATGACCAAGGCCTGTCCCGCAATCCCTGGCGGATCAGCGCGCGGCGTCAGATGCGGTGCATCGCAAGGCGGAGGAGCGTCCGCATACCGGGTGTATGTGGACGTTCCGACAACGCGGCGAGGATGGGGCCTCCCCTGCTTGAGCGCAGTCGAGAGCTTGGGGAAGTAGCTGGCGTCGTGCGCCCGCCAGGGATTGCGGGACAGGCCTTAGGGGGACACCGGTGTGCGGTGTCCCCCTCGTGGGCCTGGTGTCAGTCGCGGGCGGCGGTCAGGTGCTCCGCGTGCTCCTGGAGGGAGCGGACCCCGACGTCGCCGCGGGACATCGCCTCGATGCCCTGGACGGCGGCGGCGAGCGCCTGGACGGTGGTGAGGCAAGGCACGCCCCGGGAGACCGCCGCGGTGCGGATGTCGTAGCCGTCGAGGCGGCCACCGGTCCCGTAGGGGGTGTTGACGATGAGGTCGACGCCGCCGTCGTGGATCAGCTGGACGATCGTCTTCTCACCGTTCGGGCCCTCGCCCTCGGAGTGCTTGCGGACCACGGTGGCGCTGATGCCGTTGCGGCGCAGCACCTCGGCGGTGCCGGAGGTGGCGAGCAGTTCGAAGCCGTGGGCGACGAGCTCCCGGGCGGGGAAGATCATCGACCGCTTGTCGCGGTTGGCGACGGAGACGAACGCCCGGCCCTTGGTGGGCAGCGCGCCGTACGCACCCGACTGCGACTTGGCGTAGGCGGTGCCGAAGACCGAGTCGATGCCCATGACCTCGCCGGTGGAGCGCATCTCCGGGCCGAGGACGGTGTCCACGCCGCGCCCGGAGGCGTCCCGGAAGCGGGACCAGGGCATGACGGCTTCCTTGACGGAGATCGGCGAGTCGAGCGGCAGCGTGCCGCCGTCGCCGGTCTTCGGCAGCATGCCCTCGGCCCGCAGTTCGGCGACGGTGGCGCCGAGGGAGATCCGGGCGGCGGCCTTCGCCAGCGGCACCGCGGTGGCCTTCGAGGTGAAGGGCACGGTGCGCGAGGCGCGGGGGTTGGCCTCCAGGACGTAGAGGATGTCGCCGGCCATCGCGAACTGGATGTTGATCAGTCCGCGGACCCCGACGCCCTTGGCGATGGCCTCGGTGGAGGCGCGCAGCCGCTTGATGTCGTGGCCGCCGAGGGTGATGGGCGGCAGGGCGCAGGCCGAGTCGCCGGAGTGGATACCGGCCTCCTCGATGTGCTCCATGACGCCGCCGAGGTACAGCTCGGTGCCGTCGTAGAGGGCGTCGACGTCGATCTCTATGGCGTCGTCCAGGAACCGGTCGATCAGGACCGGGTGCTGGTCGATGAGACCGGCGTGGCGGGTGAGGTACTCGCCCAGCGACGGCTCGTCGTAGACGATCTCCATGCCGCGGCCGCCCAGCACGTAGGAGGGGCGGACCATGACCGGGTAGCCGATCTCCGCGGCGATGGTCTTCGCCTCGTCGAAGGAGAAGGCGGTGCCGTACTTGGGGGCGGGCAGCCCGGCCTCGGCGAGGACCCGGCCGAACGCGCCGCGCTCCTCCGCGAGGTCGATGGCCTCCGGGGAGGTGCCGACGATCGGCACGCCGTTGTCCTTGAGCGCCTGGGCCAGGCCCAGCGGCGTCTGGCCGCCGAGCTGGACGACGACGCCGGCGACCGGTCCGGCCTGCTGCTCGGCGTGGACGATCTCCAGCACGTCCTCCAGGGTGAGCGGCTCGAAGTAGAGCCGGTCGGAGGTGTCGTAGTCGGTGGAGACGGTCTCCGGGTTGCAGTTGACCATCACGGTCTCGTAGCCCGCGTCGCTGAGCGCGAAGGAGGCGTGGACGCAGGAGTAGTCGAACTCGATGCCCTGGCCGATGCGGTTCGGGCCGGAGCCCAGGATGATCACCGCGGGCTTCTCGCGCGGGGCGACCTCGCTCTCCTCGTCGTAGGAGGAGTAGAAGTACGGGGTCTTCGCGGCGAACTCGGCGGCGCAGGTGTCGACCGTCTTGTAGACCGGGCGGATGCCGAGGGCGTGGCGGACCTCGCGGACGACGTCCTCCCGCAGATCGCGGATGCCGGCGATCTGGGCGTCGGAGAAGCCGTGGCGCTTGGCCTCGGCGAGCGTGTCGGCGTCCAGCTGGTCGGCGGCGGCGATCTCGTCGGCGACCTCCTTGAGCAGGAAGAGCTGGTCGACGAACCACGGGTCGATCTTCGTGGCGTCGAAGACCTCCTCGGGCGTGGCGCCCGCGCGGATCGCCTGCATGACGGTGTTGATCCGGCCGTCGGTCGGAACCTGCGCCTTGACCAGCAGCTCACCCTTGTCGCCCGGCTCGCCGGTGAAGGTGAACTGCGAGCCCTTCTTCTCCAGCGAGCGCAGCGCCTTCTGGAGCGCCTCGGTGAAGTTGCGGCCCAGCGCCATGGCCTCGCCCACCGACTTCATGGTGGTGGTGAGGGTGGCGTCCGCGGCGGGGAACTTCTCGAACGCGAAGCGGGGGACCTTGACGACGACGTAGTCGAGCGTGGGCTCGAAGGACGCCGGGGTCTCCTCGGTGATGTCGTTGGGGATCTCGTCGAGCGTGTAGCCGACGGCGAGGCGCGCGGCGATCTTCGCGATCGGGAAGCCGGTGGCCTTGGAGGCGAGCGCCGAGGAGCGCGAGACACGCGGGTTCATCTCGATGACGATGACCCGGCCGTCCTCGGGGTTGACCGCGAACTGGATGTTGCAGCCGCCGGTGTCCACGCCGACCTCGCGGATCACGGCGATGCCGATGTCCCGCAGGATCTGGTACTCGCGGTCGGTCAGCGTCATCGCCGGGGCGACGGTGATCGAGTCGCCGGTGTGCACGCCCATCGGGTCGAAGTTCTCGATGGAGCAGACGACCACGACGTTGTCGTTCTTGTCGCGCATCAGCTCCAGCTCGTACTCCTTCCAGCCGAGGATGGACTCCTCCAGGAGCACCTCGGTGGTCGGGGAGAGCGTGAGGCCCTGGCCGGCGATGCGGCGCAGCTCCTCCTCGTCGTGGGCGAAGCCGGAGCCGGCGCCGCCCATGGTGAAGGAGGGGCGGACGACGACGGGGTAGCCGCCCAGCTCGTCGACGCCCTTCAGGACGTCGTCCATGGAGTGGCAGATGTACGAGCGCGCGGACTCGCCGTGGCCGATCTTCTTGCGGACCTCCTCCACGACCTCCTTGAAGAGGTCGCGGTCCTCGCCCTTGTTGATCGCCTCGACGTTGGCGCCGATCAGCTCGACGCCGTACGTGTCGAGCGTGCCGGCCTCGTGGAGGGAGATCGCGGTGTTGAGGGCCGTCTGGCCGCCGAGGGTCGGCAGCAGGGCGTCCGGGCGCTCCTTCGCGATGATCTTCTCGACGAACTCCGGGGTGATCGGCTCGACGTAGGTGGCGTCGGCGATCTCCGGGTCCGTCATGATCGTGGCGGGGTTGGAGTTGACGAGGATGACGCGCAGGCCCTCGGACTTGAGGACCCGGCACGCCTGGGTGCCGGAGTAGTCGAACTCGGCTGCCTGACCGATCACGATCGGACCGGAGCCGATGACCAGGACGGACTGGATATCGGTGCGCTTAGGCACGCTGGCCCTCCATGAGCGTAACGAAGCGGTCGAACAGGTACGCCGCGTCGTGCGGGCCCGCGGCGGCTTCGGGGTGGTACTGGACGGAGAACGCCGGCTGGTCGAGGAGGTGCAGGCCCTCCACGACGTTGTCGTTCAGGCAGACGTGGGTGACCTCGGCGCGGCCGTAGGGCGTGTCGGAGACCTTGTCGAGCGGCGCGTCGACGGCGAAGCCGTGGTTGTGCGCGGTGACCTCGACCTTGCCCGTCGTACGGTCCTGGACGGGCTGGTTGATGCCGCGGTGGCCGTACTTCAGCTTGAAGGTGCCGAAGCCGAGGGCGCGGCCGAGGATCTGGTTGCCGAAGCAGATGCCGAACAGCGGCGTCTTCCGCTTCAGGACCTCCTGCATGACCGCGACGGGGCCGTCGGCGGTGGCCGGGTCGCCCGGGCCGTTGGAGAAGAACACGCCGTCGGGGGCGACCGCGTAGACGTCCTCGGCGGTGGAGGTGGCGGGCAGGACGTGCACCTCGATGCCGCGCTCGGCCATCCGCTGCGGGGTCATGCCCTTGATGCCGAGGTCGACGGCGGCGACCGTGAAGCGCTTCTCGCCGACGGCCGGGACGACGTACGTCTCCTTGGTGGCGACCTGGGCGCTCAGGTCGGCGCCGGCCATCTCGGGCGCCTGGCGGACCTTGGCGAGCATGGTGCCCTCGTCGGGCAGCGCGTCGCCGGAGAAGATGCCGACCCGCATCGCGCCGCGCTCGCGCAGGTGGCGGGTGAGGGCGCGGGTGTCGATGCCGCTGATGCCGACGACGCCCTGGGCGACGAGCTGCTCGTCCAGGGAGCGCTTGGCGCGCCAGTTGGACGGCGTGCGGGCGGGGTCGCGGACGACGTAGCCCGCCACCCAGATGCGCTGCGACTCGTCGTCCTCGTCGTTGACGCCGGTGTTGCCGACGTGCGGGGCGGTCATGACGACGACCTGGCGGTGGTACGAGGGGTCGGTCAGCGTCTCCTGGTAGCCGGTCATGCCGGTGGAGAACACCGCTTCGCCGAAGGTCTCCCCCACGGCCCCGTAGGCGCGACCGCGGAAGCTGCGGCCGTCCTCCAGGACGAGTACGGCGGGGATTTTGGTCCCCCTGGTGGAGGTCGTCATCGTGCGCCTTCCGTTCCGTTGTGCTCGGTGGTGCTGGTGGAGTGGTGGGGGCTGAGGCGGTTGAGCGCCTCGACCCATGCGGGGTGGTCGGCGGCCCGGTCGGAGCGGAAACCGGAATCGATCTCCGTGTCGCCGTGCGTCCAGGTGACGATCAGCAGACCGCCCTCGGGGAGGACCTTCCCGGCGATGCCCTTGTCGAGCCGGGCGCCGCGCAGGGCGTCCGCCGGGACGAAGAAGTCGGTGGCGCCGGGGCGGACGACGTCCAGGCCCTGCTCGGTCAGGGTCAGCTCGACGCGGCTGCGGGTGCCGAGGCCCTGGGCGACGATCCGGTCGAGCCACTGCCCGGCGGTGGTCGAGCCGTGGTAGCGGCCGGATGCCGTCAGCAGGGCCTCGCCCGGCTCATCAGGGCTGGTGGGAAGCGCGGGCAGGCCGCTTTGGAGCGTGCTGCGCCACTTCCAGCCCTGGCGCATCAGCCAGTAGACGAGCGCGATGAAGAGCAGAAGTCCGACGACCCAGCCGATCCGCGCGGCCCAGTCGGTGACCTCGGCGGACTTCTGTGCCGCTGCGGTGGTGAGGAGGTGAGGAGTCACGCCAGCTTCCCGTCGACGACCGTTGCCCGGCCCCGCAGGAAGGTGTGGGTGACGCGACCCGGCAGCTCACGGCCCTCGTAGGGGGTGTTGCGGCTGCGGGAGGCGAAGCCCGCGGGGTCCACGACTCCACGGTAAGCGGAATCGTGCAGGGTGAGGTTGGCGGGCTCACCGACCGAGACGGGACGACCGTGTCCGGTCAGGCGGCCGATGTGCGCCGGGCGGAACGACATCCGGTCGGCGACGCCCGCCCAGTCCAGCAGCCCGCTGTCGACCATCGTCTGCTGGACGACGGAGAGCGCGGTCTCCAGGCCGACCATGCCCATGGCGGCCGCGCCCCACTCGCAGTCCTTGTCCTCGTGCGGGTGCGGGGCGTGGTCGGTGGCGACGCAGTCGATGGTGCCGTCGGCCAGCGCCTCGCGCAGCGCCAGCACATCGGCCTCGGTGCGCAGCGGCGGGTTGACCTTGTACACCGGGTTGTAGCTGCGGACCAGCTCGTCGGTGAGGAGGAGGTGGTGCGGGGTGACCTCGGCGGTGACGTTCCAGCCCTTGGACTTGGCCCAGCGGACGATCTCGACGCTGCCGGCGGTGGAGAGGTGGCAGATGTGGACGCGGGAGCCGACGTGCGCGGCGAGCAGCACATCGCGGGCGATGATCGACTCCTCGGCGACGGCGGGCCAGCCGCCCAGGCCCAGCTCGGCGGAGACCAGGCCCTCGTTCATCTGGGCGCCCTCGGTGAGCCGCGGCTCCTGGGCGTGCTGGGCGACGACGCCGTCGAACGCCTTCACGTACTCCAGGGCGCGGCGCATGATCACCGCGTCGTCGACGCACTTGCCGTCGTCGGAGAAGACCCGCACCCCGGCGCGGGACTCGTGCATCGCGCCCAGCTCGGCGAGCTTCTTGCCCTCCAGGCCGACGGTGACGGCGCCGATCGGCTGGACGTCGCAGTAGCCGGACTCCTGGCCCAGGCGCCAGACCTGCTCGACGACGCCCGCGGTGTCGGCGACAGGGAAGGTGTTGGCCATGGCGTGGACGGCGGTGAAGCCACCGGCCGCGGCCGCCTTGGTGCCGGTCAGCACGGTCTCGGAGTCCTCACGGCCCGGCTCGCGCAGATGGGTGTGGAGGTCGACGAGGCCCGGCAGCAGGATCTGGCCGCCGGCCTCGACGACACGGGCGCCTTCGGCGCTCAGGCCCGTACCGATCTCGGCGATGGTCTCGCCGTCGATCAGCACGTCCTGCGGCTCGCCACCGAGGATCTTCGCCCCGCGGATCAGGGTCTTGCTCATGGTTACTTGCTCTCCTCGGTGCGGGCGGTGGTGGTGAGGGCGGGTTCGTTGCCGCCCAGGAGCAGGTAGAGGACGGCCATCCGGATGCTGACACCGTTGGTGACCTGCTCCACGGCGGTGCAGCGCGGCGAGTCGGCGACCTCGGCGGTGATCTCCATGCCGCGGTTCATCGGGCCGGGGTGCATCACGATCGCGTCCTCGGGCATCCGGGCCATGCGCTCGCCGTCCAGCCCGTAGCGGCGGGCGTACTCGCGCTCGGTCGGGAAGAAGGCGGCGTTCATCCGCTCGCGCTGCACCCGGAGCATCATCACGGCGTCGGAGGTGGCGAGGACCGCGTCGAGGTCGTAGGAGACCTTGCAGGGCCAGTTCTCCACGCCGATCGGCACCAGCGTGGGCGGTGCGACGAGGGTGACCTCGGCGCCGAGCGTGGTGAGCAGATGGACGTTGGAGCGGGCGACGCGGCTGTGCAGGATGTCGCCGACGACCGTGATGCGGCGGCCGGAGAGGTCCTTGCCGAGCCCGGCGTCCGCGCCGACCAGGCGGCGGCGCATGGTGAAGGCGTCCAGCAGCGCCTGGGTGGGGTGCTCGTGGGTGCCGTCACCGGCGTTGACGACGGAGCCGCCGATCCAGCCGGAGGTGGCCAGGCGGTGCGGGGCGCCGGAGTCGTGGTGGCGGATGACGACGGCGTCGGCGCCCATCGCCTCCAGGGTGAGGGCGGTGTCCTTGAGGGATTCGCCCTTGGAGACCGACGAGCCCTTGGCGGAGAAGTTGATGACGTCCGCGGAGAGGCGCTTGGCGGCGGCCTCGAAGGAGATCCGCGTCCGGGTCGAGTCCTCGAAGAAGAGGTTCACGACGGTGCGCCCGCGCAGGGTGGGGAGTTTCTTGATCGGCCGGTCGGCGACCCGGGCCATCTCCTCGGCGGTGTCGAGGATCAGGACGGCGTCGTCGCGTGTGAGGTCGGCGGCCGAGATGAGGTGACGCTTCATCCGGTTTCTCCGTGGGTGGGAAAGGCGTACGGGTATGTCCGTCGGGAGGGCAGGCAGCGGTACGGCCCCGGGCATGCCGGGTCCGTGGGGCGGCTGCGCTAGCGCTCGCCGGTCCGGGTGGGCCGCTCGGTCGCCGCGTCGTCGTCGGCGCGCGTGCCGAGCAGTACGGCGTCGCGGCCGTCCTCCTCGGCGAGCTGGACCTTGACGGTCTCCCGCAGCGACGTGGGGAGGTTCTTGCCGACGTAGTCGGCGCGGATCGGCAGCTCGCGGTGGCCGCGGTCGACGAGAACGGCGAGCTGGACGGCGCGAGGCCGGCCGATGTCGTTCAGGGCGTCCAGGGCGGCGCGGATGGTGCGGCCGGAGAAGAGCACGTCGTCGACGAGGAGGACGACACGGCCCTCGATGCCGTCACCGGGGATCTCGGTGCGGGCGAGCGCACGGGCGGGGCCCAGGCGCAGGTCGTCGCGGTACATGGTGATGTCGAGCGAGCCGACCGGGATGGCGCGGCCGGTGATCTCCGCCAGCTTGGCGGCGAGCCGCCGGGCGAGGAAGACACCGCGGGTCGGGATCCCCAGGAGCACCACGTCGTCGGCGCCCTTGGCGCGTTCGACGATCTCGTGGGCGATACGGGTCAGCATCCGCGCGATGTCCGGGCCTTCGAGCACCGGGCGCGCGGGCACCTGGGAGCGGGCGTCGGATGAGTGAGCGGATACGCGTACGTCGGAACTGCTTGCGTCCATGCGAAACGGACCTCCTTCTCCGCCTCACGGGACGGACCTTAAAGGACGTCGGGTTTACCGCTGCACAGGTTAGCAGGGCCGTTCGAGAATCTCCGGGCACCACCCCCTGGAGGCCCCTGCGGACTCCCCGGCTTGACGAACAAGGATTACGCTGCGTAACCTCACAGTGAGTTACCAGCCGCGCGGCGGTGCCGCATATCGATTCGATTCAGGTGTCTGGGGAGCTTTATGTCCAGCGAATACGCCAAACAGCTCGGGGCCAAGCTCCGCGCCATCCGCACCCAGCAGGGCCTCTCGCTCCACGGTGTCGAGGAGAAGTCGCAGGGCCGCTGGAAGGCCGTGGTGGTCGGCTCGTACGAGCGCGGTGACCGCGCCGTGACGGTGCAGCGCCTCGCCGAGCTGGCGGACTTCTACGGCGTGCCGGTGCAGGAGCTGCTGCCCGGCACCACGCCCGGCGGCGCCGCCGAGCCCCCGCCGAAGCTGGTGCTGGACCTGGAGCGCCTCGCCCACGTCCCGCAGGAGAAGGCCGGCCCGCTGCAGCGCTACGCCGCCACGATCCAGAGCCAGCGCGGCGACTACAACGGCAAGGTCCTCTCGATCCGCCAGGACGACCTGCGCACCCTCGCGGTGATCTACGACCAGTCCCCCTCGGTGCTGACCGAGCAGCTGATCAGCTGGGGTGTGCTGGACGCCGACGCGCGCCGCGCGGTCGCCCACGACGACCTCTGAGCCGTCCCGCAACAGCAGCAGACCGACGATCCGCCGTCCCGGAGCACCGGGGCGGCGGTTCGCGTTTTCCCGGCCCCCACACGGCCCGTACGGCGGCCGGGACCGGGGCTCGCGCACGAAGGGCCCGGGGGTACGCGAAGGGCCCGGAGCGCCTGTGCTGCGCGCTCCGGGCCCTTTCACGGGTGCCACCGGGTGAGCCCCGGCTTCTGCGGTTATCGCGTCTCGCGCCGCAGGCTCGGCTTCAGGTCCTTCAGCCGGCCCAGCAGGCCGTTGACGAAGGCCGGGGAGTCGTCCGTGGAGAACTCCTTGGCCAGCTGCACCGCTTCGTCGATGACCACCGCGTCGGGCGTCGCGTCCACCCAGATCAGCTCGTACGAGGCGAGCCGGAGGATGTTGCGGTCGACGACCGGCATCCGGTCCAGCGGCCAGTCGACGGAGTAGGTGTCGAGCAGTTCGTCGATGCGGGCGACGTGGTCCGCATACCCCTCGACCAGCTCCAGGGTGAACTCGTTGACCGGCGGCTGCCGCGGGTCGGTCCGGGCGTGCCGCATCCAGTCCGCGAGCACGGACTGCACGTCGGCCCCGCGCTGATCGGCCTCGAAGAGGATCTGGAAGGCGCGCTTACGGGCCTTGTTACGGGCGGCCACGGTTAGCTGTTCACCCGGCCGAGGTACTCACCGGAGCGGGTGTCGACCTTGATCTTCTCGCCCTCGGTGATGAAGAGCGGCACCTGGATCGAGTAGCCGGTCTCCAGCTCGGCGGGCTTGGAGCCGCCGGTGGAGCGGTCGCCCTGGACGCCCGGCTCGGTGTGCTTGATGGTCAGCTCGACGGCGGCCGGCAGCTCGACGTAGAGCACCTCGCCCTCGTGCTGCGCCACCACGGCCTCGAAGCCCTCGAGGAGGAAGTTCGCGGCCTCGCCGACGGCCTTGCGGTCGACGTGCAGCTGGTCGTAGGTGTCCATGTCCATGAAGACGAAGTAGTCGCCGTCCATGTACGAGAACTGCATGCCGCGCTTGTCGACGGTGGCCGTCTCGACCTTGACGCCGGCGTTGAAGGTCTTGTCCACGACCTTGCCGGAGAGCACGTTCTTGAGCTTGGTGCGGACGAAGGCCGGGCCCTTACCGGGCTTGACGTGCTGGAACTCGACGACGGACCAGAGCTGGCCGCCTTCGAGCTTGAGCACCATGCCGTTCTTGAGGTCGTTCGTGGAAGCCACGGTTGCGGAATCTCCTGGACTGCAGGTGGTGGGTACCGAGAAACCGCCCGCAGCGAGCCCGGTGGCTCACAGGGCGAGCAGCTCCTTGGTAGTGATCGTGAGTAGCTCGGGTCCGCCGTCCGCCTCGGGGCGGACGACGAGGGTGTCGTCGATCCGGACACCCCCACGGCCCGGGATGTGGACCCCTGGCTCGACGGTGACCGGCACGCAAGCGTCCAGTTTACCCATGGCCGCAGGTGACAACTGAGGGTCCTCATCGATTTCGAGCCCCACGCCGTGTCCGGTCCACGGCCCAAGACGCTCCCCGTGCCCTGCGGATTCCAGCAGATGGCGGGTCACCCGGTCCACTTCACGGCACTCCACCCCCGGCGCCAGCGCCTCCCGGCCGGCCCGCTGGGCTGCGAAAACAAGGTCGTACAGCTCGATCTGCCAGTCCGCGGGCGTGGTGCCGATGACGAAGGTCCGGCCGATCTCGCAGCGGTAGCCGCGGTAGTTCGCACCGAGGCCGACGCTGAGGAAGTCGCCCTCCTCGACCCGGCGATCGGTGGGCAGATGCCCCGGACGGCCGGAGTGCGGGCCGGTCGCCACCGAGGTCGCGAACGCCGGGCCGTCCGCACCGTGGTCGACGAGACGGCGCTCCAGCTCCAGGGCGAGATGCCGCTCGGTGCGGCCCACCAGGATCGACTCCAGGAGTTCCCCGAGGGCCTGATCGGTGATCTCCGCGGCGATGCGCAGACAGGAGATCTCGTCGTCGTCCTTGATCAGCCGCTGCGCCTCGACCGCGCAGGCCACATCGGCCAGGCGCAGCTGCGGGGCGATACGGCCGAGCGCCCGGTGCCGGGCGACGGTCAGATGGTGTTCCTCGACGGCGAGAGTGGTGGCCCCGGCCGTCGCCGCGAGATCGGCGCCGGCCACCACGGGGTCGCCGTCGCGGGCGGGCAGCACCGTGACGCGGACGTCCTCGGCGGGGCGCCCCTCGGACGGGTCGCCGGTCAGCGGGGCGCCGCAGAGCAGCACGTCCGCGGCCGGTCCCAGGAGAAGTGCGGCGCCGGCGGGCGCGCAGCCGGTGAGATAGCGGACGTTGGCGGGGCGCGAGATCAGGGCGGCGGTGGATCCGGTCGCCGCGCAGCGGTCCCGCAGCCGCGTGCGCCGGGCCGCGTACAGCTCGGACATATCCCGAGCTTACGGGCGAATCACCCTACGGGCCGGTCGGGAGCCGCCGGGCGGGGTACCCGAGCCGGACCGGCCGCCTCCGCCCACCGGCGCCGCCGGACGGTCACCAGCTGGGCGGCGAGGCGAGGCTGCGGGCGAGGACGTCGTCGAGCATCCGCGCGGTGGTCGCGACGTCGTGCTGGGAGTTGTCGATGATCGGCAGACCGGAGCCGTACCAGCCCGCCATCCGGCCGTGTATCCGGGCCACTTCCTCGTCGGAGAGGCGGCGGTTGCCGGTGCGGCGGGCGTTGCGCTCCAGGACGATCTCCAGGCCGGGCAGCAGCACGATCGGCAGCAGCCCCGGGCCCACATGGCGCTTCCAGCCGCCGAGGCCGACGACCGGGCGGTCGGGAAAGACGGCGTCGTCGAGGATGCAGGAGATGCCGTTGGCGAGGAAGTTGCGGGCGGCGAAACCGCAGGTGCGGCGGGCCAGGCGGTACTGCGCCTCGGAGTGGTCGTTCCACCCCTGCTGCGGGTCGGCGAAGCCGGAGCGTACCCATTCACGGACGTCGTCGAGGCTGATGTGTGCGGTGGGCACCCGGCGGCAGTCGGCCCAGTGGCGGGCCACGCTGGTCTTGCCCGCCCCGGCCGGGCCTATGAGCAGCACGGCGACGGCGGTGTGCGCGGCGTCGGGGGCGGCGGTGCCGACCGGGGGGCTGGGCAGCGCGACGGGGGCGCCGGGCGGCAGCTGGATGTGACCGGTGGACCCGGCGGTGCCCGTGGTGTCCCCGACGGGCGGTGCGGGCTGCTGCGGCGGCGGGGCGCTCCAGCCCGGCTGCGCGGCGCCCGGGTGTCCGGCGCCGGGGGACGCGGTGCCCGGCTGGCCCGCTCCCGGATGCCCTGACCCGGGAGGTACGGCGCCCGGGTGCGGGCCGCCCGGCGGTGCGGACGGGGACGGCGGCGGGCCCGGCGGGACGGGGTGACCGGGGCCGGGGGTCCAGCTCTGGGTCGCTCCCTGCTCCGGCGTCTGGTGACGGGGCGGCAGCGGAGCCCCCACTGCGTACTGCATCCGGTGGTCTCCGTCTCGTGGGATGGCCTGGGTGCGGTGCGCGGATGCCGGGCGGCCGGTCCGGCACACCGGGCGCCCGCCGGGCGGGCCGGTGCGGCGCCGTGGCCGCGGTCCGTGCGGTACTGCTGACGAACGGTACCGCCCCCGGCGGTCACGGTGTGAACGGCTAGGGGGCGGCGGGAAGTGCCTCGTCGGGTCGGGCCGGGGCTTTCCGGACACGCCCCGGCCCGGACCGGGTCCGCGGCGGCGCGGACCCGGTCCGGGCAACAGTCAGCCGTTCAGTTCCTCGGCGACCGCGCGCAGCGCCAGCCGGTACGAGCCGATGCCGAAACCGGCGACCGTACCGCTGGCCACCGCCGCGAGGACCGAGTTGTGGCGGAACTCCTCGCGGGCGTACGGGTTCGAGATGTGCACCTCGACCAGCGGGGCGGTGCGCTGCGCCGCCGCGTCCCGCATGGCGTACGAGTAGTGCGTGAACGCGCCGGGGTTGATGACCACCGGGATCGCGCCGTCCGCGGCCTCGTGCAGCCAGCGGACCAGTTCGCCCTCGTCGTTGGTCTCCCGCACCTCGGGGTCCAGGCCCAGCTCTTTGCCGAGCCGGGCGCACTCCGCGACCAGCCCCGCGTAGGAGGTGGCGCCGTAGACGTCCGGCTCGCGGGAGCCGAGGCGGCCGAGGTTGGGGCCGTTGAGGACCAGCACCCGGCGGCTCATGCCCATCCCTCGCTCTGCTCGGCCCGGCCTACGCCGGGGACGCACCTCTTGACGGTCTTCTCGCTCCGCTCGTTCATGCGGCGATCTCCGCGTGCGCGGCGAGCAGCATGGCCGGGTCCGGGCCCTCCAGGACGGTGGGCCGGGCCAGACCGTCGAGGACGATGAAGCGGAGCCGGTCGCCGCGGGACTTCTTGTCGACCTTCATGGTCTCCAGCAGCTTGGGCCACTGGTCGCCGCGGTAGGTCAGCGGCAGGCCGACGGCGGCCAGCACCGCGCGGTGGCGGTCGGCGGTCGCGTCGTCCAACCGCCCGGCGATCCGGCCGAGTTCGGCGGCGAAGACCATGCCGACGGAGACGGCCGCGCCGTGGCGCCAGTTGTACCGCTCGTTCTTCTCGATGGCGTGGGCCAGGGTGTGGCCGTAGTTGAGGATCTCCCGCAGACCGGATTCCTTGAGGTCGGCGGAGACCACCTCGGCCTTGACCCGGATCGCCCGCTCGATCAGCTCCTGGGTGTGCGGCCCGTCGGGGCGCTTGGCGGCCTCCGGGTCGCTCTCGATCAGGTCGAGGATGCCGGGGTCCGCGATGAACCCGGCCTTGATGACCTCGGCGAGCCCGGAGACGTAGTCGTGGACCGGCAGCGAGTCGAGCGCCGCGAGGTCGCAGAGGACCCCGGCCGGCGGGTGGAACGCGCCGACGAGGTTCTTGCCCTCGGCGGTGTTGATGCCGGTCTTGCCGCCGACGGCCGCGTCCACCATGCCCAGGACGGTGGTCGGCACCGCGATCCAGCGCACCCCGCGCAGCCAGGTGGCCGCGACGAAGCCCGCGAGGTCGGTGGTGGCGCCGCCGCCGACGCCGACGATGACGTCGCTGCGGGTGAAGCCGGTCTGGCCGAGCGCCTTCCAGCAGTACGCGGCGACCTCGACGGTCTTGGACTCCTCCGCGTTCGGCAGCTGGACCGCGATGGCCTCGAAGCCCTGGGCCGCCAGGTCCTCGCGCAGCGCCTCACCGGTGGCGGCCAGCGCCTCGGGGTGCAGCACGGCGACCCGCTTCACTCCCTCACCGATCAGGCCGGGCAGCTCGCCCAGCAGCTGCCGTCCGACGAGCACGTCATACGGTTCGCTGCCCGCCGTACCGCCGACGTGGATACGGGTGGCCTGCTCCGTCATGCCTCTTCCTTCCTGCGGGCGGCGCGCGGGTCCTCGCCCGCGGCCCGCCCCGGCTCCAGTGCGTCGAGGACCGCCTCGGCGACGTCCTCGGGGGTACGGCCGCCGGTGCTGACCACGGCGGACGCGACCTCGGTGTACAGCGGGCGGCGGGCCTCCATCAGCTCGCGCCAGCGCTGGCGCGGGTTGACCGCGAGCAGCGGCCGCGGGGCGTCCAGGCCGACCCGCTTGACCGCGTCGGCCAGCGCGACGTCCAGGAAGACCACCGGCAACCCGCGCAGCAGCGCCCGCGTCGAGTCGTCCATGATCGCGCCGCCGCCGAGGGAGAGCACCCCCGCGTGCTCGGCGACGGCGGCACGGACCGCCGCCCGCTCCAGCTCGCGGAAGTGCGGTTCGCCCTCGTCGATGAAGATCTCCGCGATCGGCTTGCCGGCCGTGGCGACGATGTCGGCGTCGGTGTCGCGGTAGCCGACGCCGAGCCGTTCGGCGAGGAGTGCGCCCACCGTCGACTTGCCCGCGCCGGGCGGGCCGACGAGGACGGCGCGCGGCGTCACTTGATCGCCAGGTTGTCGAGGTACGCGCGGACGTTGCGGCGGGTCTCCGGCACGCTGTCGCCGCCGAACTTCTCGACCACCGCGTCCGCCAGGACCAGCGCCACCATCGCCTCGGCGACGATGCCGGCGGCCGGCACCGCGCAGACGTCCGAGCGCTGGTGGTGCGCCTTGGTCGCCTCGCCGGTGGTGACGTCGACCGTGGCCAGCGCCCGCGGGACCGTCGCGATGGGCTTCATCGCGGCCCGCACCCGCAGCAGTTCACCGGTGGTCAGACCGCCCTCGGTGCCGCCGGAGCGGCCGGAGGAGCGGCGGATGCCGTCCTCGGTGGCGACGATCTCGTCATGCGCCTGGGAGCCGGGCACCCGCGCCAGGTCGAAGCCGTCGCCGACCTCGACGCCCTTGATCGCCTGGATGCCCATGAGCGCACCGGCCAGCCGGGCGTCCAGCCGCCGGTCCCAGTGGACGTGCGAGCCGAGGCCGACCGGCACGCCGTACGCCAGGACCTCGACGACGCCGCCGAGGGTGTCGCCGTCCTTGTGGGCCTGGTCGATCTCCGCGACCATCGCCTTGCTCGCGTCCGCGTCCAGGCAGCGCACCGGGTCCGCGTCCAGCTTCTCGACGTCGGCGGGGGTCGGCACGACGCCGTACGGGGCCTTCGCCGCCGCCAGCTCCACCACGTGCGAGACGATCTCGATCCCGGCGGTCTCCTTGAGGAAGGAGCGGGCCACCGCGCCGAGCGCGACCCGGGCGGCGGTCTCCCGCGCCGAGGCGCGCTCCAGGACCGGGCGGGCCTCGTCGAAGCCGTACTTCTGCATCCCGGCGAGGTCGGCGTGGCCGGGGCGCGGCCGGGTCAGCGGGGCGTTGCGGGCCAGGTCGGCCAGGACCGCCTCGTCCACCGGGTCGGCCGCCATGACCTGCTCCCACTTGGGCCACTCGGTGTTGCCGACCATCACGGCGACGGGCGAGCCGAGCGAGAGGCCGTGGCGGACGCCGCCGAGGAAGGTGACCTCGTCCCGTTCGAACTTCATCCGGGCACCGCGGCCGTAGCCGAGCCGACGCCTGGCCAGCGCGTCCGCCACCAGATCGGTGGTGATCGGGACGCCGGCCGGGAGGCCCTCCAACGTCGCCACCAGTGCGGGGCCGTGCGACTCCCCCGCCGTCAGCCAGCGCAACCTGCTCAACGGTGCTCCTTTTGTCCTGCTCCTGCGCCTACGTCTACTCCCCCGATCCTCCCACGTCACGGCGGGCCGACGGCGCCGCGTCCAGGGAACGGACCGGGTGGCCGCGACGGGTCAGCGGGCGCCGAGGGCCCGCTCGCCCGCCGCACGCATCGCGGCCAGCGGCGCGGGGGCGCACCCGGTCATCAACTCGACCTGGAGGACCGCCTGGTGCACCAGCAGGTCGAGGCCGCCGACGACCGCGCCGCCACGGGCCGACCAGGCGGCCGCCAGCGCGGTGGGCCAGGGCTCGTACAGCACGTCGAAGAGGGTGCCGGGCGTCTCGGGGACGGCGATGGCCAGCGCGTCGGTGGTGCCCGCCGGGGTCGTGGCGACGACCAGCGGGGCGTCGAACGCCTCGGCCGCCTCCTCCCAGGGCACGGTGGTGACCGCGACGCCCAGACGCTCGCCCCAGCCGCGCATCTCGGCGGCGCGCGCGGCGCTGCGGACGTACGCGGTGACCTCGCCGGTGCAGATCTGGGCGAGCGCGGCGAGCGCCGAGGAGGCGGTGGCACCGGCGCCGAGGACGGCGGCGCGTTCGACCCGGGTCACCCCGCGTTCGCGCAGCGCCGCGACCATGCCGGGGATGTCGGTGTTGTCGCCGGTGCGGCGCCCGTCGTCGGTGAGGACGACGGTGTTGACGGCCTCGACCGAGGCGGCGGTGGCGCTGATGCCGTCCAGCAGCGGGATGATCGCGCGCTTGAGCGGCATGGTCAGCGAGAGTCCGGCCCAGCTCGCGTCCAGCTTCTCCATGAAGGCGGGCAGCGCCGCCTCGTCGATGTCGAAGCGGCCGTACTCCCAGCCGTCCAGGCCGAGTTCCCGGTAGGCGGCCCGGTGCAGGGCCGGGGAGAGGGAGTGGGCGATCGGCGATCCCAGAACCGCCGCCTGCTTGCTGTCCGACACTGCCTTGCCCTCAGCCATTCTGCTTCGCTGCCTGCTGCCGTTCGTTGAACTTCTGCACGAGCTTGTTGTGGTCCGTGAGATTGGTGGTGAAGTCGGTCTTCTTTCCGTCGACGGAGATGAAGAAGAGCCACTTCTGGGAGTTGTCCGGGTTGATCGCCGCCTTCAGCGCATCGGCGCCCGGATTACCGATCGGCCCCGGCGGGAGACCACGGTAGAAGTACGTGTTGTAGGGATCGTTGTAACTCCGGATCTCGCCGATCCCGATATTGATCTTGCTCTGGTTCTTCAAGTAGTTGTACGTCGAGTCGAATTCGAGCTTCGGGGTGACGCCCGCATTGCTCGGATCGAGCCGGTTGTAGATGACCGCGGCCATCTTGCGGAAGTCCTCGTGGGTCATACCCTCCGCCTGCGTGAGGCTGGCGACACTCAGCAACTGGAGCGGGGATTCGAGGTGATACTTCTTCGCATTCGCCACCATGTTGTAGCGGGCGTACTCCTGATCGGCCCGCGCCACCATCTGTTTCAGCACGTCAGTGGGGGTGGCATGGCCGCCCACGTTGTACGTCGAGGGGTAGAGGAACCCTTCGAGCGGGTCTTTTATCTCCGAGGAGTCGTTGGCCCAGGAAGGCAGTCCGAGACTCTTGAGATTCTTCTCGGCGGCGTCCTTCGTGGTGCCGGATTTCACCCGGAGCTTCTTGTCTATGAGGTCGTAGACCGCACCGGCCCGCAGACCCTCCTGAACCGTCAGGCCGTTACGGCTCTTCGGGTCCAGCATCAGCTCCACGGCGGACGCCGCCGACATGTGGTGGCGCATCGAATAACTGCCGGGCTGGAGCCCGGAGCCCTTCGGATTCTCCCCCGCCGCGGCGGTGAAGGCGTCCACGCTCTTGACGACGCCTTCCTTCTTGAGGATCTGCCCCATTTGCTGGAGCGGCGCACCGTCCGGAATCTCCACCTGGAGCGCGCCGGAGCCCTCGCCCGCGAAATCCGGGGGGCTGGCGATACGGCTCTCGTAGAAGCGGTAGCCGACGTATCCGGCGCCGCCGACACCGGCGGCGACCACCACGGCAATGAGGAAGCGGGCACAGCCGCCCCGGCGCTTGGTCTTCTTGCCGCGGCCCTCGTGACCGGAGCGGTCGTCGGCCGCGCGGTCGTCCTCGTCGTCCGTGTCCGGCCGGTCGTCCGCCGGGTCGTCGGCGAAGAACGCATGGTCGGGGTCGGGCTCCCGCCCGCCGTCCCGCTGCCAGTCGTCCTCCGGCCCGTCCGTACGGGGCGCCGCCTGCGGGACCGGTCCCTGGTCGTGCGGCGGATACGGCTGCTGGTGCGGCTCACCGTACGCCGGATCCTGCGGGTAGCCCGGCTCGTACGGGTACTGCTGCTCCTGCGGATACCCCGGCTGACCTGGGTATCCCTGGCCCTGCGGGTATCCCGGGTCGTGCGGGTACTGCGGTTCTGCGGGGTAGCGCCGGTCCTGCGGGTACTGCTCGTACGGCCCCTGGTCGTAGGGGCCGCCCGGGTTCTGGGCGTACCCCTGCGGCTCGTACGGGGACGGATAACCGGCGGGTGCGGCGTACGGATCGGCGTAGGGGCCGGTCAACGGGTCGTGCGGCTGCTGGGTGCCGTACGGGTCGTACGGCGCACCGCCGGATGCGGCGCCGTCCCAGCCGCCGTCGTACCGCGGAGGGGCCGGGGCGGTGCCCCGGCCACCCCACGAAGGGCGCTGCGCGTGCCCTCCGTAGGACCCCTGGTCTCCGTAGAGCGGGTCCTCGGGATGCCACGGTTCGGAGCGGTAGCCCCGGCCATACTCGGTCATCGATCCCCTTGAGCCGAGAGGCGGGCGCGCTCCTGTCCAGCGCTGATGTGGTACCGACCCGCCTCTACCTGCGCGGCTTTCCTCAGCCGCGTCGCATCGCGGAACGTTACCGTACTGCCATCAGATGACCACTCGGATGCATTCCCCCGGAGCCCGGCCCGAGGTCCGTTCCGTCTCCAGCGCGCTCTGCAGGATCACCACCGCGGCCGCCTGATCGACGACCGAGCGGCCCTTCTTGCTGCGCACCCCGGAGGCCCGCAGCCCTTGTGCGGCGGTCACCGTGGACATCCGCTCGTCGACCAGGCGTACCTCGATCGGGGCGATGTTCCCGGCCAGTACCTGGGCGAAGGCCCGGACCTTCGCCGCGGCGGGCCCCTCTCCCCCATTCAGGGAACGCGGGAGCCCGACGACGACCTCCAGCGGCTCGTACTCCTCGACGATCGCCTTGAGGCGACGGTGCGCCGCCGGGACGTCCCGCCCGGGAACCGTCTCGACCGGGGTGGCGAGGACCCCGTCGGGGTCGCACGAGGCGACCCCGATCCGGGCGTCCCCGACGTCCACGGCGATGCGCCGACCGCGTCGAATCTCACTCACGCGCTCAGGCCACCTCGGCGACAAGCCGCTCGACGGCTTCCAGCGCCTCGGGCACGGCCGCGGCGTTCTGGCCACCGCCCTGGGCGACGTCCGGCTTGCCGCCGCCGCCACCACCGAGGGTCTTGGCGGCGGTACGGACCAGGTCACCGGCCTTGATGCCGCGCTCGCGGGCGGCGTCGTTGGTGGCGATGACCGTGACCGGGCGGCCATTGGCCACCGAGAACAGCGCCACGACGGCGGCGCGGTCGCCGGGGATCCGGCCACGGACGTCCAGGACGAGCTTGCGCAGATCGTCGGCGGAGGTGCCGTCGGGGACCTGGGCGGCGGCGAGGGCCACCCCGCGGATGTCCTTGGCCTCGGCGGCGAGACCGGCGGCGGCCTGGAGGACCTTCTCCGCGCGGTACTTCTCGATCTCCTTCTCGGCGTCCTTCAGCTTGGCGAGAACACCGGAGATCTTCTCGGGCAGCTCGTCCGGACGGCCCTTGACCAGCTCCGTCAGCTGCGAGACGACGGTGTGCTCGCGGGCGAGGAACTTGTACGCGTCGACGCCGACGAGGGCCTCGACCCGGCGCACACCGGAGCCGATCGACGACTCGCCCAGCAGCTTCACCAGGCCCAGCTGGGCGGTGTTGTGGACGTGCGTACCGCCGCACAGCTCCTTGGAGAAGTCACCGATGGTGACGACGCGCACGCGGTCGCCGTACTTCTCGCCGAACTCCGCGATGGCGCCCTGCTTCTTGGCGTCCTCCATGCTCATGACCTCGGCGTGCACATCCAGCTCACGCGAGAGCACTTCGTTGATCTTCTGCTCGACGTCGGTGAGCACGGCGCCGGGCACGGCGGCCGGCGAGCCGAAGTCGAAGCGGAAGCGGCCCGGGGAGTTCTCCGAACCGGCCTGGGCGGCGGTCGGGCCCAGGGCGTCACGCAGCGCCTGGTGGGTGAGGTGGGTGGCGCTGTGGGCGCGGGCGATGGCACGGCGGCGGGTCACATCGATCGCGGCGTAGGCGCCGGAGCCGACCACGACCTCGCCGACCTGGACGACGCCCTTGTGGACCACGACACCGGGGACCGGCTTCTGGACGTCGCGGACCTCGACGACGGCGCCGGACTCCAGCTTGATCCGGCCGGTGTCGGCGAGCTGGCCGCCGCCCTCGGCGTAGAAGGGGGTGCGGTCCAGGACGATCTCGACCTCGTCGCCCTCGTGGGCGACGGGCGACGAGACGCCGCCCACCAGCAGACCGACGATGGTGGACTCGCCCTCGGTGGCGCGGTAGCCGGTGAACTCGGTGGCGCCGGAGGCGTCCGCGACGGCGCGGTAGGCGGAGAGGTCGGCGTGGCCGTGCTTCTTGGCCTGGGCGTCGGCCTTGGCGCGCTCCCGCTGCTCCTTCATCAGGCGGCGGAAGCCGTCCTCGTCCACGGTCAGGCCCTGCTCGGCGGCCATCTCCAGGGTGAGGTCGATCGGGAAGCCCCAGGTGTCGTGGAGCAGGAACGCCTTGTCGCCGGCGAGGACGGTGCCGCCGGCGGCCTTGGTGTCGGTGACGGCGGTGTCGAGGATGTTGGTGCCGGCCTTCAGCGTCTTGAGGAAGGCGGCCTCCTCGGCGAGGGCGACGGTCTCGATGCGGCGACGGTCCTCCAGCAGCTCCGGGTACTGCTGGCCCATCGTCTTGATGACGGTGTCCAGCAGCTCGGCGACGACCGGGCCGGTGGCGCCGAGCAGGCGCATGTTGCGGATGGCGCGGCGCATGATGCGGCGCAGGACGTAGCCGCGGCCCTCGTTGCCCGGGGTGACGCCGTCCCCGATGAGCATCGTGGAGGTGCGCATGTGGTCGGCGACGACGCGGAGCGAGACATCGGTGTCGTCGGAGGCGCCGTAGCGGACGCCGGTCAGCTCGGTGGCCTTGTCGATGACGACACGCAGGGTGTCGGTCTCGTACATGTTGCGGACGTCCTGGAGGATCATCGCCAGGCGTTCCAGGCCGAGGCCGGTGTCGATGTTCTTGCTGGGCAGCTCGCCGAGGATCTCGAAGTCCTCCTTGCCGATGCCCGCGCCCCGCTCGTACTGCATGAAGACGAGGTTCCAGATCTCGACGTACCGCTCGTCGTTGACGGCCGGGCCGCCCTCGACGCCGAACTCCGGGCCGCGGTCGTAGTTGATCTCGGAGCACGGTCCGCAGGGGCCGGGGACGCCCATGGACCAGTAGTTCTCCTTCTTGCCCAGGCGCTGGATGCGCTCCTTGGGCACGCCGACGACCTCGTGCCAGATGCGCTCGGCCTCGTCGTCGTCGAGGTAGACGGTGATCCAGAGCTTCTCCGGGTCGAGGCCGTAGCCGCCGTCCTCCTGGGAGCTGGTCAGCAGCTCCCAGGCGTTCTTGATGGCGCCTTCCTTGAAGTAGTCGCCGAAGGAGAAGTTGCCGCACATCTGGAAGAACGTGCCGTGGCGGGTGGTCTTGCCGACCTCTTCGATGTCGGGGGTGCGCACGCACTTCTGCACGCTGGTGGCGCGCGGCCACGGCGGCTTGACCTCGCCGAGGAAGTACGGCTTGAACGGCACCATGCCCGCGGGGACCAGCAGCAGCGTCGGGTCGTCCGCGATGAGCGACGCCGACGGCACGACGGTGTGCCCGCGCTCCTCGAAGAAGCGCAGCCAGCGGCGGCGGATTTCAGCCGACTCCATCAGTGGTCCTCATTTCCAGTCGGTCCGGCGATCCCGGACGGTCCGGTCGCTCTCGTGGTGGGGTGGGGCGTTTCGAGCACCGCGCGGGAGCGCGGTACGGGCAGTTCGCGGGCGTCACCGGGCGCGGTCAGGCCCAGCGCTTCGTGCAACTGTTCCTCACGGTCCGCCATTCCCGTGCGGACGTCCAGCGCGAAGCGGCGCAGCCGGTGGCCGGTCTCGACGGCCTTCTCCCCGGCCTGCGCGGCGAGGCTGTCGGGCTGCAGCCGGCGCAGCTTGCGGTTGACCTTGGTGGTGGCCCAGACGCCGGCGGCGGCGCCGGTGGTGAACCAGAATGCGCGGCGGAACATCGCGGTGATCAGTCCTTGGAGCGACGGTTGCGGCGCGCGCCGCGGCGGGCGCCGGGGAGGGTACGGCCGACGACGACGGTGCGCTCGGGCTCCGGCGCGCCCTTCTTCCCGATCGCGCGGCGTACGCCGTAGCCGAAGGCGGCGACCTTGACCAGCGGTCCGCCGAAGGCGGAGGAGACGGTCGAGGAGAGCGCGGAGGCGTTGGCGGTGACCTCCTGCACGTCGGAGGCGATGGCGTCGACGCGGGCGAGCTGGGTGTGCGCCGAGCGGACCGTCGCGGACGCGTCGGCGAGCAGCGGAACGGCCTGGTCGGAGACCTCGGCCACCATCTTCGTCGTCGCCTTGAGCGTCTGCGCGAGCCTCACCAGTACGAGGGCGAGGAACGACACGAGAATCGCCCAGAAGACGGCGACCAGGATCCCCGCCACCTCTCCACCGGTCACGCTGGCACCACTCTCCGACACTCTCCGACACCGCCGCCGCGAGGGGCGTCCGCACTGTCCCGCTCCGGCTTCCGTCCTGCTCGAACGGCACCCTTGACCCTATCGCGCCGGGACGGCCCGGCCGACCGGATTTGCGGTCGGCGGACGGGGCCGAAGGCAGGGTGACCGGCCGATTGTACGGTCCGGACGGCCACCGCCCCGGCCCCGCCGCCGGGAACGGCAACGGCCCGCCGCACCGCCCCCGCGAGCTGCGGGGAGGGTCGGCGGGCCGGAAGGTGCCGGTGGCTACGCCTGGCTCAGCGGGCGTAGTACTCGACGACGAGCTGCTCGTCGCAGATCACCGGGATCTCCTTGCGGTTGGGGTCCCGGTCGAGGCGGAACGCCAGCGCCTGGAGGTTGACCTCCAGGTAGCGGGGGGTCTCGCCGTCGGGGGCGTAGCCGCCCTCGCGCGCCACCTGGAAGGGGTGCTTCTCGCGGCTGCGCTCGCGGACCATCACGACGTCGCCGGGGCGGACGCGGAAGGAGGGCTTGTCGACCTTGCGGTCGTTCACGGCGATGTGGCCGTGGACGACCATCTGGCGCGCCTGGTAGATCGTGCGGGCGATGCCCGAACGCAGGACGAGCGCGTCCAGACGGCGCTCCAGCTCGACGATGAGGGCTTCGCCCGTCTTGCCTTCGACCTTCCGAGCGCGGTCGTAGGCACGCGCCATCTGGCGCTCGCTGATGTCGTACTGCGCACGCAGACGCTGCTTCTCGAGCAGACGGACCTTGTAGTCACTGTTCTGCTTGCGGCCACGGCCGTGCTCGCCGGGCGGGTAGGGACGGGCCTCGAAGTACTTGACGGCCTTCGGCGTCAGGGCGATACCGAGCGCGCGGGACTTCTTGACCTTGGGACGCGACTGGTTCACGTGGAACGGACCTCCATGTAAGTTAGGTGAGGCTTACCTTAGCGCGAGGAGAACGCATGTTTCGACCTGGGATCCCCCTGCCCGATGCCGCTCAGGGCACCGAGGCGGGTCAGCCGCGTCCCGTGGAAGACGCCCGGCCATCGGCGGCCGAGCGCGTACGCACCCTCGTCGAATCCAATGGTATGGGTTCGCTGAGCATTCCCGGAGTCGAGGACCCCGACCCCAGCGGACTCTCGGCACCGGTCTGCCGGACCGTGCACCCCGAGGGAGACCTGCTGTTGCTGGCTCCTGGCGACTCCGCGGCCGCCCGCGCCGCCGCATACGCCCAGGACGACGACCTGGCAGCCGTGATGGAGATCACCGATGTCGCGCCGGTTTCCGTACCCCACCGGGTCCGCGGCCGCGCCTGGGTGGCGGGCTGGCTCACTCCCGTACGCAACGACGACCGCGCCCGCTGTGCGGCGCTGCTCGCCGAGCGCCACCCCGTCGGTGAGCTGCTCGGGATCGGTGAGGCCGTCCAGCCGGAGCCGGCGCCTGGCATCCCCGGGCGGGCCGGATGGCTGATGCTCCGGCTGGAGGTCGGCGAATGCGCGGTGGACGACCTGTGGGGCGCCGAGGCCGTCGAGCCGGAGGAGTTCGCCGCGGCCGCGCCCGATCCGCTCGTCGCCCACGAGGCCGAGCTGCTGCAGCATCTGCACGCCGCGCACGGACCGCAGGTCCGCGGGTTGTGCGGGCTGCTCGGCGAGCGGAGCGCCACGGTGTGCGGCGCCCGCGACGAGGCCACGCCGGTGGCCCTGGACCGCTTCGGGCTGCGGGTGCGCTTCACCGGCGCCGGGAAGGCGCCGTTCGATGCGCGCTTCGACTTCCCCGAGCCCGTCCGCGACGTCGCCGAGCTGCGGCGCGCGATGCACACGCTCTTCGAGGCCGCGGAGGGGTGACGGCCGGGGGCCCGGCGCCGCCGGCTGACGCCGCGGCCGGACCGCCCCGCCCTCAGCTCTCCGCGGAGCCGCCGTGCAGCCGCGCGCGGACCCGGTCGGCGACATCGGCGTACCGCGCCTCGGCGCCGTGCCGGGTCGGGGAGTAGTACCGCTTGCCGTGCACCGCGTCCGGGGCGTACTGCTGGGCCGCGATGCCGCCGGGAAGATCGTGCGGGTACTGATAGCCCTTGCCGTGGCCCAGCTTCTCGGCGCCCTTGTAGTGGCCGTCGCGCAGATGCGGCGGGACGGGACCGGCCTGACCTGCGCGGACGTCGGCGAGCGCGGCGTCTATCGCCAGGTAGGCGGCGTTGGACTTGGGGGCCAGGGCGAGCGCGATGGTGGCCTGGCTCAGCGTGATCCGGGCCTCCGGGAAGCCGATCAGGGCGACCGCCTGCGCCGCGGCCACCGCCGTCTGCAGCGCGGACGGATCGGCCAGCCCGATGTCCTCGCTCGCCGAGATCATCAGCCGCCGCGCGATGAACCGCGGGTCCTCCCCCGCCTCGATCATGCGCGCCAGATAGTGCAGCGCGGCATCGACGTCGGAGCCGCGGATGGATTTGATGAGCGCGCTGGCGACGTCGTAGTGCTGATCGCCGTCCCGGTCGTACTTCACCGCGGCGCGGTCGACCGACTCCTCCAGCGTCCGGAGGGTGATCTCCGCCTCGCCCTTGGCCAGCGCCGAGCCCGCGCCCGCCTCCAGCGCCGTCAGCGCGCGCCGGGCGTCGCCGCCGGCGATCCGCAGCAGATGCGCCTCGGTGTCCTCGGGCAGCGTCACCGCACCGCCCAACCCGCGCCCCGAGGTCAGCGCCCGGCTCAGCAGGCCGCGCAGATCGTCGTCGGTCAGCGGCTCCAGGGTGAGCAGCAGCGAGCGGGAGAGCAGCGGGGAGATCACCGAGAAGTACGGATTCTCGGTGGTGGCGGCGATCAGGGTGACCCAGCGGTTCTCCACCGCGGGGAGCAGGGAGTCCTGCTGGGCCTTGCTGAAGCGGTGGATCTCGTCGAGGAAGAGGACGGTCTCCTTGCCGAAGCCGCCCGAGGCGCGGCGCGCACCGTCGATGACCGCCCGCACCTCCTTGACGCCCGCGGTGATCGCCGACAGCTCCACGAACCGCTTGTTGGTCGCCTGGCTGACGACGTACGCGAGGGTGGTCTTGCCGATGCCGGGCGGGCCCCAGAGAAAGACCGAGGACGGGCCCGCGGGCCCGCCGCTGCCTTCTCCTACGAGCCGCCGCAGCGGCGACCCCGGATTGAGCAGATGCTGCTGGCCCACGACCTCGTCGAGGGTGCGCGGGCGCATCCGTACGGCGAGCGGGGACCCCGCGGGGTCCTTCTCCTGACGGTCTTCGGCGGCGGCGGTGAACAGGTCGGGCTCCACGCTCACGAGCCTATGTCACCCCACTGACAACGCCGCCCGGCCACCGGTCCACGCGGGATCGGCGGCCGGGCGGCCCCGGGCACGGAGGTGGTCAGAGCAGCGACGACCAGTACGACCACCAGCGGGTGAGGATCAGCAGCCCGATGGTGCCGTACCAGAGCACCGGGACGACCCAGTGGAACTCCAGCACCACGCTGCGCAGTCCGGCGGGCACCGGGATGATGCGGTGCTTGATGTTGTGGACGGTGGTGTACCAGAACATCAGGAGCGTGGCGCACCAGGTGAGCGTGCACCACAGGCACAGGGCGTTGATGTGGTACAGCGACTGCGTCATCAGCCACATGCAGAACACCGTGCCCAGCAGGGTGCCGATGTTGAGGCCGACCCAGTAGAAGCGGCGGTAGCGCGCGCCCGCCAGGAGACCGACGCCGATCGCGACGACCACGGGGAACGCGAGCATCCCGGCCATCGGGTTCGGGAATCCGAAGACCTCGGCCTGGGCGCTCTGCATCACGCTGCCGCAGGAGATGATCGGGTTGAAGCTGCACGCGGGCTTGAAGTTGGGGTCCTTCAGCAGCTCGATCTTGTCGGTCGTGATGACCCACGACGCCAGGATGCCCAGCGCACCGGTGATCACCAGCAGCCAGGAGAGTCCGCGGCCCGCCCCGATGGTGCCGCCGTCGCCGTCGCGGTCGTCATCGGTGGACACGTCGTCAAGCGCTGTCGTCGTCATATCGCGGTTCCGTCGATCCCTTGTGGGGTGGGGTGGACAAGCGGGCCCGCGGGCAGCGGCCGCGTCCACATTCTGCCCCACCGACCGTGCGTGCCACCGTTCGAAGGACATAAAGAGGAACGTCTGCGAGGCCGTACCGACCGGTCCCCACGGGCCCCGGCACCGCCCGCGTCACCGCACCGAACGGCCCCCAACAGCACTGTCGCCGCCCTGCGCGCCGCGCCTTCCCGCCGTGGGCACGGTACGCACCGATCAGGAGGGTGAACGGCCGGGAGCGGCCTTGACGCGGGCGGCCGCCCCGGAAACGGAACGGGGCCGGAGCCGGGCCGCCCGAAGGTGCCCGCCCCGGCCCCGTCCGGCCGTCCCGTCGCGGAGGGTCAGCCCAGCGTGCGCCGGACCTCGTCGACCACCGCGTCCAGCGGCACGGCGGTCTGCTCGCCGCTCTCCAGGTTCTTCAGCTGGACGACGCCCTCGGCCAGATCGCGCTCACCGGCGACCAGCGCCAGCCGGGCGCCGGAGCGGTTCGCCGACTTCATGGCGTTCTTCAGGCCCTTGCCGCCGAAGGCGAAGTCCGTCGCGATCCCGGCCTTGCGCAACGCGGTGACCTGGCCGAACAGCACCCGGCGGGCCTCCTCGCCGAGCGGGACGGCGTAGACCGCGGTGGCCGCCGGGATGTCGAGCGTGACGCCCTCCGCCTCCAGCGCCAGCACCGTACGGTCGACGCCGAGGGCCCAGCCGACGGACGGCAGCGCCGGGCCGCCGATCATCTCGGAGAGACCGTCGTAGCGGCCGCCGCCGCCCACCGCGGACTGCGAGCCGAGGCCGTCGTGGACGAACTCGAAGGTGGTGCGGGTGTAGTAGTCAAGACCGCGCACCAGGTTGGCGTCGTCCTCGAAGGCGACGCCCGCCGTCGTCAGCAGCTCGCGGACCTGCTCGTGGTACGCCTTGCACGCCTCGCAGAGGTAGTCGCCGAGCGCCGGGGCGCCGGTCAGCTGCTTGCGGACGGACTCCCGCTTGTCGTCGAGGACGCGCAGCGGGTTGATGTCGACGCGGCGGCGGGTGTCGTCGTCCAGATCGAGGCCGCGCAGGAACTCCTGGAGGGCGGCGCGGTAGACCGGGCGGCACTCCTTGTCGCCGAGCGAGTTGAGCAGGATGCGGAAGTTGCGCAGCCCCAGTGAGCGGTACGCCTGGTCGGCAAGGATGATCAGCTCGGCGTCGAGCGCCGGGTCCTCCGCGCCGATGGCCTCCGCGCCGACCTGTGAGAAGTGGCGGTAGCGGCCCTTCTGCGGACGCTCGTAGCGGTAGTACGAACCGGAGTACCAGAGCTTGACGGGGAGGTTGCCGCCCTTGTGGAGGTTGGCCTCCAGGGCCGCGCGCAGTACGGAGGCGGTGCCCTCGGGGCGCAGCGCGAGCCGGTCGCCGCCCTTGGTCTCGAAGGCGTACATCTCCTTGGTCACGATGTCGGTGGACTCACCGACGCCGCGGGCGAACAGCTCGACGTTCTCGAAGCCGGGCGTCTCGATGTAGCCGTAGCCGGAGTTGCGCAGCGGCGCGGAGATCGCCTCGCGGACCGCGAGGTAGGTCGCGGAATTGGGGGGAAGCAGGTCGTACGTGCCCTTGGGGGCCTGAAAGGTGCTCACGGAAAGTCTCGTCACATTCCTCGTCGCGGAGGGGCGGTGGTGCCCTCTCCGAGGCCGGCGGCCAGCTCCCGCAGATAGGGGTTGCCGGCGCGCTCGCGGCCGATGGTGGTCTGGGGGCCGTGGCCGGACAGGACGACGGTCGAGTCCTCCAGCGGCAGGCACACGCGCGCCAGCGACCGCAGGATCTCGGCGTGGTCGCCGCCCGGCAGATCGGTGCGTCCGATGGAGCCGGCGAACAGCAGGTCGCCCGAGAAGAAGACCGGCGGGATGTCCGCCTGCTCGGGCATCCGGAAGGTCACCGACCCCTTGGTATGGCCCGGTGCGTGGGCGACGGAGAAGTCCATCCCGGCCAGCTGAAGGGTGCTGCCATCCGTCAGCTCCTTGACGTCGTCCGGCTCCCCCACCGTCAGTTCGCCCATGAGCGGGGCACCGATGGCCCGGCCGAGGGCCTTCTCCGGATCGCTCATCATGTAGCGGTCCTCGGGGTGGATCCAGGCGGGTACGTCATGCGCACCGCACACCGGGACGACCGAGGCGACGTGGTCGATGTGGCCGTGGGTGAGGACGACAGCGACGGGCTTGAGGCGGTGCTTGGCGACCGCCTCCTCGACGCCCTGTGCGGCGCGGTGGCCCGGGTCGATGATCACGCACTCCTCGCCGGCGGCGGGGGCGACCAGATAGCAGTTGGTCCCCCAGGCCCCGGCGGGGAACCCGGCAATCAGCACGTTCGTCCTTAAAGGTCGTGGGGTCGGGCTCGCGCAGGCGGCCGCTCCCGGAACAACTCGGCAGCTCCAGAGCCTACCGGCGCACCTGTGGCGGCGGCGAACCCGTATACGGTACGGCCACGGCCCACGACCTGGGGTGCCGAGACCTTCGCCCCAGCTCGTCACCCGAGCGACCGAGCGCGGCACGCAGTGCAGGACAGGAGACGACCGGTGGTCAGCAGCGATCAGCGACGGCGGCAGCTCGCCAGGGAGAAGTACGCGCGCCAGCAGCAGCGGCGTGCCGAGGCCCGGCACAAGGCCAAACGCCGCAACGTCATCATCGCGGGTGTGCTCGCCGTGGTCCTCGCCGCGGGCGGTGCCGCGTACGCCACCGCCGGGCTGGCCGCCGGCGATCAGGACGACGCGGCGGCCGCCGCCGCTCCCACGAAGCCGGCCGACCCGTGCGCGCGTCCGGAGAAGGGCGCGGCGTCGAAGAAGACGTGGAAGAAGGAGCCGGAGATGTCCGTGGACACCTCCGCGAAGTACACCGCGAAGCTGCGGACCACCTGCGGTGAGATCGATCTGCAGCTGGACGCCGCGAAGGCGCCGCACACGGTGAACTCCTTCGCCTTCCTCGCGAAGCAGGGCTACTTCGACCACAGCCGCTGCCACCGACTCGTGGACTCCGGCATCTACGTCCTGCAGTGCGGCGACCCGTCGGGCACCGGCCGCGGCACCCCCGGCTACACGATCCCGGACGAGAATCTGAAGGACCCGCGGATCAAGGACGACGTCTACCCGGCGGGCACGGTCGCGATGGCCAACCGCTACAACGGCAAGGACGACAAGACCCGCAACACCGGCGGCAGTCAGTTCTTCCTCGTCTACCAGGACAGCAAACTGCCGCCCAACTACACGCCGTTCGGCAAGATCACCGGCGGCACCGACGTGCTGAAGAAGATCACCGACGCCGGTTCTTCGCCCGATCCCCAGACCGGCGACACCGCGCCGAACGCCACCGTCGTCATCAACCGCGCGACGGTCACCGCCTCCTAGGAAGACCGCGGGCCGGTGGAATTCGGTCGTGCTGGATGCGGACAGCCGACCGCCGGGTCGCCTAGATTGGCGTATGTGGAGGGTGCCTGCTCCGACGGCCGGCCCCTCTCCCGCAAGACAGCCCGTCGGACCGGCCGGGGCGCAGCCCCGGCGGACAGAAACTGTGGACGACGCCGGGGGGCCGCACGCCCTCGTCGGTGTCATGTGGAGGAGGCGCTGTGAGCAGCGACCCATGGGGCCGCGTCGATGAGACGGGGACCGTGTACGTGCGTACCGCCGATGGCGAGCAGGTCGTCGGATCGTGGCAGGCGGGAACCCCCGAGGAGGCTCTCGCCTACTTCGAGCGCAAGTACGAGGGCCTGGTCGTCGAGATCGGCCTCCTGGAACGCCGGGTCAAGACCACCGACCTGTCGGCGAAGGACGCGACGGCCGCGATCGACCATCTGCGCCGGCAGGTCGACGAGCACCACGCGGTGGGTGACCTGGAAGCGCTGAGGAAGCGGCTCGACGCGCTGGTCGCCACCGTCGACGCGCGGCGCGAGGAGCGCAAGGCGCAGAAGGCGAAGCAGAGCGACGAGGCCCGCCAGGCCAAGGAGAAGCTGGTCGCCGAGGCCGAGGAGCTGGCCGCCAGCGAGCAGTGGCGGGCGGCGGGTGAGCGGCTGCGCGCGCTGGTCGACACCTGGAAGGGCCTGCCGCGGCTGGACCGCAAGGCCGACGACGAGCTGTGGCACCGCTTCTCGCACGCCCGCTCGGCGTTCTCCAAGCGGCGCAAGGCGCACTTCGCGTCGCTGGACGCGCAGCGCGAGGAGGCCCGCAAGGTCAAGGAGAAGCTGGTCGCCGAGGCGCAGGCGCTGTCGAACTCGACGGACTGGGGGGCGACCGCCGCCCGGTACCGCGAGCTGATGACGGACTGGAAGGCCGCGGGCCGCGCCCAGCGCGAGCACGAGGACGACCTGTGGAACCGCTTCCGCGGTGCGCAGGACGTCTTCTTCCAGGCGCGCAGTGAGGTGTTCGCCGAGCGCGACGCCGAGCAGCGGGAGAACCTGACCCGCAAGGAGGAGCTGGCCGCCGAGGCGGAGAAGCTGCTGCCGGTCACCGACCTCAAGGCGGCGCGGGCCGCGTTCCGTTCGGTCAACGAGCGATGGGAGGCCATCGGGCACGTCCCACGGGACGCCCGCCCGAAGATCGAGGGCCGGATGCACGCCGTCGAGCGCGCCATCCAGGACGCCGAGGAGGCCGAGTGGCGGCGGACGAACCCGGAGGCGCGGGCCCGGGCCGCGGGCCTGACGGGTCAGCTGCAGGACGCGGTCGACAAGCTGGAGAAGCAGATCGAGACCGCGCGCGCGGCCGGTAACACCGCCAAGGCCGACAAGCTCGGCCGGGAGCTGGCGGGCCGCAAGGCACTGCTCGACCAGGCACTGAAGGGCCTGGAGGAGTTCGGCGGCTGAGCCCCGGCCAGGTGAGGCAAGAACCCCCGCTCGGACCTTCGGGACCGGGCGGGGGTTCTTCTGTGTCGGCGTCCGGCTCAGGGCCGTCGTGCGGAGGTCACGCGGTACACGTCGTAGACGCCCTCCACACCGCGGACCGCCTTCAGGACGTGGCCCAGATGCTTGGGGTCGCCCATCTCGAAGGTGAAGCGGGAGGTGGCGACGCGGTCGCGGGAGGTCTGGACGGCCGCGGAGAGGATGTTGACGTGCTGGTCGGACAGGACGCGGGTGACGTCCGACAGCAGCCGGGAGCGGTCCAGCGCCTCCACCTGGATCGCGACGAGGAAGACGGAGGACTGGGTGGGCGCCCACTCGACCTCCAGGATCCGCTCCGGCTGCCGGGAGAGGGAGTCGACGTTGACGCAGTCGGCGCGGTGAACCGATACGCCACTGCCGCGCGTGACGAACCCGATGATCGGGTCGCCCGGCACCGGCGTGCAGCAGCGCGCCAGCTTCACCCAGACGTCGTCGACGCCCTTGACCACCACACCGGGATCCGCGCTGGAGCGCCGCTTGGAGCGCCGGATCGGGGTGGACTCGGCGATGTCCTCGGTCGCCTCGTCCTGCCCGCCGAGCGCCTGCACCAGCTTCTGGACGACGCTCTGGGCGGCGACATGGCCCTCGCCGATCGCCGCGTAGAGCGAGGAGATGTCCGGGTAGCGCATCTCGTGCGCGAGGGTGACCAGCGAGTCGCCGGTCAGGATGCGCTGGATCGGGAGGTTCTGCTTGCGCATGGCGCGGGCGATGGAGTCCTTGCCCTGCTCGATCGCCTCGTCGCGGCGCTCCTTGGAGAACCACGCGCGGATCTTGTTGCGGGCGCGCGGGGACTTGACGAAGCCCAGCCAGTCCCGCGACGGACCGGCGCCGGTCGCCTTGGAGGTGAAGACCTCCACCAGATCGCCGTTGTCCAGCGTCGATTCGAGCGGTACGAGCCGCCCGTTGACGCGGGCCCCTATCGTGCGGTGGCCGACCTCGGTGTGGACGGCGTACGCGAAGTCGACGGGGGTGGCACCGGCGGGCAGCGCTATGACGTCGCCCTTCGGGGTGAAGACGAAGACCTCGTTGCGGGAGAGGTCGAAACGGAGCGACTCCAGGAACTCGCCCGGGTCCTCGGTCTCCTTCTGCCAGTCGAGCAGCTGCCGCAGCCAGGCCATGTCGTTGACGGTGTCGCCCTTGCCGCCCGCGCCCTTGGGCACGTCGGTGCGGACCTTGGAGGCGCCCGCGACGGCCTCCTGCTTGTACTTCCAGTGCGCGGCGATGCCGTACTCGGCGCGGCGGTGCATGTCGAAGGTGCGGATCTGCAGCTCGACGGGCTTGCCCGCGGGGCCGATGACCGTCGTGTGCAGCGACTGGTACATGTTGAACTTCGGCATCGCGATGTAGTCCTTGAACCGGCCGGGGACCGGATTCCATCGCGCGTGGACGGTGCCGAGCGCCGCGTAGCAGTCGCGGACGGTGTCCACGAGGACGCGGATGCCCACCAGGTCGTAGATCTCCGCGAAGTCCCGGCCGCGGACGATCATCTTCTGGTAGACGCTGTAGTAGTGCTTGGGGCGGCCGGTGACGGTGGCCTTGATGCGGGCGGCGCGCAGATCGGCCTGGACCTCGTCGGTCACTATGGCCAGGTACTCGTCGCGCTTGGGGGCCCGCTCGGCGACGAGGCGGACGATCTCGTCGTACATCTTGGGGTAGAGGATCGCGAAGGCGAGGTCCTCCAGCTCCCACTTGATGGTGTTCATGCCCAGCCGGTGCGCCAGCGGGGCGTAGATCTCCAGCGTCTCGCGGGCCTTCTTCTCCTGCTTCTCCCGCTTGAGGTAGCGCATGGTGCGCATGTTGTGCAGGCGGTCGGCGAGCTTGATGACGAGGACGCGCGGGTCCTTGGCCATCGCCACGACCATCTTGCGGACGGTCTCGGCCTGCGCCGCCTCGCCGAATTTCACGCGGTCGAGCTTGGTGACGCCGTCGACGAGCAGCGCGACCTGGTCGCCGAAGTCGCGGCGCAGGGTGTCGAGGCCGTACTCGGTGTCCTCGACGGTGTCGTGCAGCAGCCCGGCCATGAGGGTGGCCGGATCCATGCCCAGCTCGGCGAGGATCGTGGTCACCGCGAGCGGGTGGGTGATGTACGGATCGCCGCTCTTGCGCTTCTGGCCGCGGTGCCAGCGCTCGGCGACCTGGTAGGCCCGCTCGATCTGCCGGAGCGTGGCCGCCTCGATCTTGGGGTCGTTGCTCCGCACCACGCGCAGCAGCGGCTCCAGGACCGGGTTGTACGGGCTGGAGCGCTGCACGCCGAGGCGGGCGAGGCGGGCGCGGACACGGCTGGAGGAGCCGGAGCGCCCGGCGGCCGCGGGCGGCGCCGGTTTGGCGACCGAGGTCGGCGTGGGCCGGACGGCCGGGGGCCGCGGCGTGGCCGGTTCGGGGGCTTGCGGCCGGGCGGCGGGCCCGGTGGACGGCTGCTGCTCGGGGGCGTCCGGCCGTGCTCCGCCACCGGCGGGGGACGTACCGGGCCCGGGCGCGGCTCCGTCGCGGGTGGCGTCCCGGTGTTCGGGCTGCGCACCCGCGGGGCCTGCGGCCCGCGGCTTCGGCTCGTTCCCCGACGTGTCGGGGGACCCCGCCGGACGCGGCCGGGGGGAGAGCGGCTGGGCCTCGTCTGGCAAGAGCACTCCTCAAGTGGTTCCGGACCACAAGGCCACGATCGCGCCACGACCGGGCCGGGATGCCATCGTATCGGCCCGGCCGCCTGTCCTCTCCTGCGACGGTGACCACGGTCACCACAGGGGACACGGCAACGGCGCCGGGGCGCCCGGGGAGGTGCTCCCGGACGGCCCCGGCGCCGTGGTGGTGCCGGACCGGCTCAGACCGTGACCAGGGCCTCCAGCGGAGCGCCCTTCAGCGTGGACTCCAGCCGCTTGCGGCCTTCCAGGAAGCCCAGCTCCATCAGGACCGCCAGGCCCGCGACCTCGGCGCCCGCGCGCCGCACCAGCTGGAGCGAGGCGTCGGCGGTGCCGCCGGTGGCGAGTACGTCGTCGATGACCAGGACCCGGTCGCCGGGCTCCAGCGCATCGGCGTGGATCTCGATCTCGGCCCGGCCGTACTCCAGGTCGTACGTCTGGCCCAGGGTGGTGCCGGGCAGCTTGCCGGCCTTGCGGACCGGGACGAAGCCGACGCCGGCGCGGACGGCGGCGGGGGCGGCCAGTATGAAGCCGCGCGCCTCCAGACCGGCGATCTTGTCCGCGCGGTGGCGTACGCACAGCTCGGCCAGGGCGTCGGTGAGCGCCCCGAACGCGTCGGGGTCCGCCAGCAGCGGGGTGATGTCCTTGAACACCACACCCGGCTGCGGGTAGTCCGGCACATCGGTGATCCGGCTGAGCAGCAGCTCGCGCAGGGCCGCGGGGGCGGTCATCGGCGCTTGCCCGACGTACGGCCGCGGCCTCGGTTACGGGCGGCGGGCTGCGAGCGGGGGCCGACGAGACCGGCCGCGGCCGGGTCGTCACCGGCCGGCTCGGGGTCGCCGTCCTGCTGCGCCCGCTCCGCCTCCTTGGCGGCGGAGGCGCGCTTGGCCTTGACCCGCTTGGCCAGCGCCTTCATCTGCGGCTCGCTGCTCTTCAGGTCGGCGACCAGCGGGGTCGCGATGAAGATCGAGGAGTACGCACCGGCGGCGAGGCCGACGAAGAGGGCGAGGGAGATGTCGTTGAGCATCCCGGCGCCCAGCACACCGCCGCCGACGAAGAGCAGACCGGCGACCGGCAGCAGCGCGACGACGGTGGTGTTGATCGAGCGGACCAGTGTGCCGTTGATCGAGCGGTTGGCGACCTCGCTGTAGGTGAAGCGGGTCTGCTTGGTGATGTCCTTGGACGCTTCCTTGAGGCTGTCGAAGACGACGACCGTGTCGTAGAGGGAGTATCCGAGGATGGTGAGCAGACCGATCACGGTGCCCGGGGTGACCTCGAAGCCGACCAGCGCGTAGACGCCGACGGTGATCGTCAGGTCGTGGATCAGCGCGATCAGGGCGGCGAGTGCCATCCGCCACTCGAAGGCGATGGCGAGGTAGATGACCACGAGGACCATGAAGATCCCCAGGCCCAGCCACGCCTTGTTGGCGATCTCCTCGCCCCAGCTCGGGCCGACGAGCTGGGTGTTGATCTCCTTGACCGGGACCTTCAGGTCCTCGGCCAGCTTCTCCTGGACCGGGACGGCCTGCTTGGTGTCCAGCTCGCTGATCTGGATGCGCAGGGCGCCGCCGCCGAGCTTCTGCACCATGGCCTGGTGGCCGCCGGAGGCGGACTCGGCCATGTGCTGCGCCTCGGAGGAGGAGACGGAGGTCTTCGGCGTCGTGAGGACCGCGCCGCCGGAGAACTCGATGCCCATGTTCAGACCGCGCACCGCCAGGCCGACGAGGGCCGTGATGGTGATGAGGATCGAGATGCCGTACCAGATCTTCCGCTTGCCGATGAAGTCGTAGCCGACCTCACCGCGGTAGAGCCGGGCGCCGAGGTTGCCGAGCTTGGACATCTCACGCCTCCTTCGTCTGGGTGGGGGCGGCGGTGCGACGGCGGCGCAGCGGCGGCCTGGCGCCCAGGCGCCGCGGGTCGAGACCGGACCAGGGATGGCCGTCGGCGAAGAACTTGCGGCGGGCCAGCAGCGTCATCAGCGGCTTGGTGAAGAAGAACACCACGACGACGTCGAGGAGCGTGGTCAGACCGAGGGTGAACGCGAAGCCCTGGACCTTGCCGACGGTGACGATGAAGAGCACCGCGGCGGCCAGGAACGACACGAAGTCGGAGACCAGGATCGTCCGGCGGGCACGCGGCCAGCCGCGCTCGACGGCCGGTCGCAGCGAACGGCCCTCGCGGATCTCGTCCCGGATGCGCTCGAAGTAGACGATGAACGAGTCGGCGGTGATACCGATGGCGACGATGGCGCCGCAGACCGCCGGAAGGTTCAGCGCGAACCCGATGGTGGGGCCGAGCAGCGTCATGATCGTGTACGTCAGGACCGCCGAGACGCCGAGGCTGGCCAGGGCGACCAGCGCCAGGCCGCGGTAGTAGGCGACGAGGTAGATGATGACGAGGGCGAGGCCGATCGCACCGGCGATCAGACCGGCGTGCAGCTGCTCACCGCCGAGCGCCGCGGTGACCGTCGTCTCGTCGGCGATCTTGAAGGAGAGCGGCAGGGCGCCGTAGGACAGCATGTTGCCGAGGTCCTCGGCGGTCTGCTGGGTGAAGCCGCCGGAGATGGTGGCGCTGCCGCCGTTGAGCCGCTGGCTGACGCGCGGGTCGGAGACGACCGCACCGTCCAGGACGATCGCGAACTGGTTCTGCGGCTGGGCCTTGGTGGCCAGCTGGCCGGTGATGTCCGCGAACTTCTTGCCGCCGTTGGAGGTGAAGTCCATCTGGACGATCCAGCCCTGGCCGGTCTGACCGTCGAAGACCGCCTTGGCGCTCTTGACGTCGGTGCCCTCGACGCCGACCGGGCCGAGCACGTACTTCTGCGAGCCGTCGTCCTTGCAGGCCACGACCGGGTCGCTCGGCTTGGCACCGGCGGCCTTCTCACCGGCGAGCGCACGGCTCTGCTTGCTGGAGCAGTCCAGCGCGGCGAGCTGCTTCTGGAGCGCCGCGGGGATGCCGGCCCCGCCCGGGACGGGCGGCGTCGCGGGCGTCTGGGGCTTCTGCGTGGCGGACCCGCCGGGCGTGGGGTCCTTCTTCAGGGCGTCCGTGGCGGCGCGGCCCTGGGTGGTGGCGCTCGCGGTGGGCTTCGGGTCGTCGCCCGCCTTGCCGTCCGCGGCCTTGTCACCGGGCTTCGCGTCCTTGCCGCCGGTGTCCTTGCCACCCTGCTTGCCGCCCGCCGAGGGGGTACCGGACGGCTGCTCGGGGGTCTTGCCGCCCGCGGTGGTGGTGAGCACCGGGCGGAAGCCGAGCTGGGCGGTGGTGCCGACCTGCTGGCGGGACTGCTTCGCGTCCGTCCCCTTGGGGATGTTCACGATGATGTGGTTGGTGCCCTGGGTCTGGACCTCGGACTCGGTCACGCCCAGACCGTTGACGCGCCGCTCCATGATGTCGGCGGCGGTCTTCATGTTGGTCTCGTTGATCGCGTTGGGCTTGCCCGGCTGGTTCTGGGCCTGGAGCGTGAAGCTGGTGCCGCCCGCCAGGTCGATGCCCAGCCGGGGCGTCATCGTGCCGGAGTAGAACATGCCTCCGACGAGCGCCACCATGGCGATCAGGATGAGGACCAGGGTGCGCCCCGGCTTGCCCTGGCCGGCCGGCGCCCTGCGGCCCTTCTTCGGTGCTGCCACCTTCTCGTTTCTCCCTGTCCAACCGCTCGGCCGGGAGTGCTGCCGAGCGGCCACGAAGTGTTGTGGGGACGTGCCCCCGCCGGAGCCTAGACGGTCACGGAACCGCGGCGCCCGCAGCGGGGCGCATCGCGGTTCCGTGTAACGGGGCTACTTCGCGTCGGCGTCGCCGGACTTCTTCTCCTCGGCGGACGCGTCCTTGCCCTCGGTGGCGGCCGGGGCCTCGTCGGCGGGCTTCTCGTCGGCCTCGGGCTTGTCGGAGGCCGCGGCGTCACCCTTGCCGAGGTCGATCTTGTCGGACTTCTCACCCGAACCGGTGGCGCTGTCATCACCGGTCAGCGAGGAGATGTCGTCGGGCACGACCGGGTCGGCGCCGTCGATGATCCGGTTGTACTCCTCGTCCGCGAGGACCGCGCCGACGGCGTTCTTCGCGTACACGGCGTGCACGCCGGGGGCCACCTCGAGGAGGACCGTCTCGTCGTGGATCTCCTTGACGGTCGCGTACATGCCCCCGATCGTCCGGACACCGGTGCCCGGCTGCATCTCGTTGCGCATCTGCTCGGCCGCCTGCTGCTTCTTCTTGGCGGACCGGGTCATCAGGAACATGGCCCCGATGAGGACGATGAAGGGGAGGAGAGTCACGGTACTCACGGGACAGAAATCCTTCGCACGACCGCTGAGCCGCGGTCTCATATAGCGGGGGTGGGAATGCCGGCCCCTACCGGGACGGCATCGGCGGAGTCTAAGTCAGTCCGCACCAGTGGAACAACGCCCAGCATCGCACCGCAGTTCCTGACCGGGCGAGTCTCCGCGCCGTCACGCCCCGAACAGGCCCTGCTGTCCCGATGCGCCCGGTTGCTGCTGGGGCGGGACCAGGCCGAGGTGGGACCAGGCCGCGGGCGTCGCGATCCGGCCACGGGGAGTGCGGGCCAGCAGACCCTCGCGGACCAGGAACGGCTCGGCGACCTCCTCGACGGTCTCACGCTCCTCCCCCACGGCGACCGCGAGGGTGGACAGGCCGACGGGGCCGCCGCCGAAGAGCTTCAGCAGGGCGGTGAGGACACCGCGGTCGAGGCGGTCCAGGCCGCGGGCGTCGACCTCGTAGACGTCCAGGGCGCGCGAGGCGGTGGCGCGGGTGATCACGCCGTCCGCCTTGACCTGGGCGTAGTCGCGGACGCGGCGCAGCAGGCGGTTGGCGATACGGGGCGTGCCGCGGGAGCGGCCGGCGATCTCGGCGGCGCCCTCGGCGTCGATCTCGACGTCGAGCAGCCCGGCGGAGCGGTGGATGACGCGCTCCAGCTCCGGCGGGGCGTAGAACTCCATGTGGCCGGTGAATCCGAAGCGGTCGCGGAGCGGGGGCGGCAGCAGACCGGCCCGGGTGGTGGCGCCGACCAGGGTGAACGGCGGGAGTTCGAGGGGGATGGCGGTGGCGCCGGGGCCCTTGCCGACGACGACGTCGACGCGGAAGTCCTCCATCGCCATGTAGAGCATCTCCTCGGCGGGGCGCGACATCCGGTGGATCTCGTCGAGGAAGAGGACCTCGCCCTCCTGGAGGGAGGAGAGGATCGCCGCGAGGTCGCCGGCGTGCTGGATGGCGGGGCCCGAGGTGATGCGGATCGGGGCGCCCATCTCGGCGGCGATGATCATCGAGAGGGTGGTCTTGCCGAGGCCGGGGGCGCCGGAGAGCAGGACGTGGTCGGCGGTGGCGCCGCGGGCGCGGGCGGCGCGCAGCACCAGGTCGAGCTGTTCGCGCACCCGCTCCTGGCCGACGAACTCCCCGAGGTCCTTGGGGCGCAGCGCGGCCTCGACCGCGGTGTCCTCGCCGTCGGCGGCGGCGCCGACCAGCCGGTCGGCGGCCGGGGCCGGGTCGGTTGCGGCGGACGGTGCGGTGTCGTCCCAGTTCACTGCGGATTGCCTCGCGGGGTCGGGGCGGCGGGGCCGCCGGGGTGTGGGGATGCGGGCACGGTCCGGCGGGGGCCGGGCCGGGCGTCTCAGCGGGTGCGGTTGAGGGTCTGCAGCGCCGCCTTGAGGAGCTGCGGGATCTGCGGGGTGCCGCCCTCGGCGACGGCGGCGTCGGCCTGCGGGGTGACGGCGGCGACCGCCTCGTCGGCCTCGCGGGTGGCGTAGCCGAGGCCGATCAGCGCGGCGTGCAGCTGATCGCTCCAGCCCGTGGTGACCGGGGCGGGCGCGCCGCCGGTGCCGAGCGGTGCGCCGAGGCGGTCCTTCAGCTCCAGCAGCAGCTTCTGGGCGCCCTTCTTGCCGATGCCGGGGACGGCGGTGAGCGCCTTCTCGTCGGCGGTGGCGACCGCGCGGCGCAGCGCGTCGGGAGAGTGCACGGCGAGCATCGCCTGCGCCAGGCGCGGGCCGACGCCGCTGGCGGTCTGCAGCAGCTCGAAGGTGGCCCGCTCGTCGTCGTCGGCGAAGCCGTAGAGGGTCAGGGAGTCCTCGCGGACGACGAGGGAGGTGGCGAGCCGGGCGGGCTTGCCGATGCGCAGGCCGGAGAGGGTGTCCGGGGTGCACTGGACGGCCATGCCGACGCCGCCGACCTCGACGACGGCGGTGTCCGGTCCGAGGGCCGCGACCGGCCCGGAGACGAAGGCGATCATCGGATGCCCTTCTGGGGAGCGGCCCGGCGGACGCCGGGGGTACGGGCGGAGGGTGCGGTGCGGCGGGCCGCGGCGTGCGCCTGCTGGAGGCGGCCGGCCGCGGGGGCGCGCCAGATGTGGCATATCGCCAGCGCCAGCGCGTCGGCGGCGTCGGCCGGTTTGGGCGGGGCGTCGAGCCGCAGCAGCCGGGTCACCATCGCGCCGACCTGTTCCTTCCCGGCCCGGCCGGAGCCGGTGACCGCGGCCTTGACCTCGCTGGGGGTGTGCAGGGCGACCGGGAGCCCGCGGCGGGCGGCGCAGAGCATGGCGACCGCGCTGGCCTGGGCGGTGCCCATGACCGTACGGACGTTGTGCTGGCTGAACACCCGCTCCACGGCGACGTATTGGGGGCGGTGTTCGTCCAGCCACTGCTCGATGCCGCGCTCGACGAGGACGAGGCGGTCGGCGATGTCGGCGTCGGCGGGGGTGCGGATCACGCCGACGCCCGCCATCGTCAGCGGGCGGCCGACGGCGCCGTCCACGACGCCGACGCCGCAGCGGGTGAGCCCGGGGTCCACGCCCAGTACGCGCACGATGGCTTCTCCTCGGTCGGCCGGCAGGCCACACGCGGGAGCGCCGGCCTGTTCGTGCAGGCTATCGGCTGCCACTGACAACGCGTCGGGTCAGGGCCGCGGCGCCGCCGTTCGCGGGCCCGCCCGGTGCCGGTCAGCCGCAGCGGCCCGCCGGTTCGCACCGGCGGGCCGCTGTCGGTCGTACGGGAGGAACGCCCCGTCAGGCGTCGATCTTGGCCATCGTCTCGTCGGAGACGTCGAAGTTGGCGAAGACGTTCTGCACGTCGTCGCTGTCCTCCAGCGCGTCGATCAGCTTGAAGATCTTGCGCGCGCCCTCTTCCTCCAGCTCGACCTGCATGGTCGGGACGAAGTTGGCCTCGGCCGAGTCGTAGTCGATACCGGCTTCCTGGAGCGCGGTGCGGACCGCGACCAGGTCGGTGGCCTCGCTGAGCACCTCGAAGGTGTCACCGAGGTCGTTGACCTCCTCGGCGCCCGCGTCCAGGACCGCGCCCAGGACGTCGTCCTCGGACAGCTCGCCCTTGGGGACGATCACGACACCCTTGCGGTTGAAGAGGTACGACACCGAGCCCGGGTCGGCCATCGAACCGCCGTTGCGGGTCATCGCGACGCGGACGTCGGAGGCGGCACGGTTGCGGTTGTCGGTGAGGCACTCGATGAGCACCGCGACGCCGTTGGGGCCGTAACCCTCGTACATGATCGTCTCGTAGTCGGCGCCACCGGCTTCGAGACCGGCGCCGCGCTTGAGCGCGGAGTCGATGTTCTTGTTGGGAACCGACTGCTTCTTCGCCTTCTGGATGGCGTCGAAGAGGGTCGGGTTGCCCTCCGGGTCGGCGCCGCCGGTCCGGGCCGCGACCTCGATGTTCTTGATCAGCTTCGCGAAGAGCTTGCCGCGCTTGGCATCGATCACGGCCTTCTTGTGCTTCGTCGTAGCCCATTTAGAGTGGCCGGACATCCGCCTGTCTCCTTCGCGTAACCCATTGAGAAACCAACGCGTCGATCCTACCGGGAGCGCGTCAGACCGCCGTACGCACCATGTCCACGAAAAAGGCGTGCACACGGTGGTCGCCGGTCAGCTCGGGGTGGAACGACGTGGCGAGGACGTTACCTTGCCGGACGGCCACCGTGTGCCCGTCGTACCTCGCGAGGACCTCGGCGGCGGCGCCGGTGGACTCGACCCAGGGCGCGCGGATGAAGACGCCGTGGACGGGCCCGCCGGGGATGCCCGTCATGTCGACGGCCGCCTCGAAGGACTCGTTCTGCCGTCCGAAGGCGTTGCGGCGGACGATCATGTCGACGCCGCCGAGCGTCTCCTGGTCCGCGCGGGCGTCCAGGAGTTTGTCGGCGACCATGATCATGCCGGCGCAGGTGCCGTAGACCGGGCGGCCGGAGCGGACGAAGTCGCGCAGCGGCTCCAGCATCCCGAAGACGACGGCGAGCTTGGACATCGTGGTGGACTCGCCGCCCGGGATGACGAGGCCGTCGAGGTCGGCCAACTCCTCGGGGCGGCGCACCGGCCGGGCCAGGGCGTCCGCCGCGGCGAGCGCCACCAGGTGCTCGCGGACGTCGCCCTGGAGGGCCAGGACTCCGATGGTGGGGGTGGTCATGTCCGTGTTCACCAGCCGCGGTTGGCGTACCGCTCGGCCTCGGGGAGGGTGTCGCAGTTGATGCCGACCATGGCCTCGCCCAGGTTGCGGGAGACGTCCGCGACGACCTTCGGGTCGTCGTAGAAGGTGGTGGCCTTCACGATGGCGGCGGCGCGCTTGGCCGGGTCGCCGGACTTGAAGATGCCGGAGCCGACGAAGACGCCCTCGGCGCCGAGCTGGCGCATCAGCGCGGCGTCGGCGGGGGTGGCGACGCCACCGGCGGAGAAGAGGACGACGGGCAGCTTGCCCAGCTCGGCGACCTCCTTGACCAGCTCGAACGGGGCGCGCAGCTCCTTGGCGGCGGCGTACAGCTCGTTGTTGTCGCAGCCGCGCAGCTTGGCGATCTCGCCCTTGATCTGGCGGAGGTGGCGGACCGCCTCGACGACGTTGCCGGTGCCGGCCTCGCCCTTGGAGCGGATCATGGCCGCGCCCTCGGCGATCCGGCGCAGGGCCTCGCCGAGGTTGGTGGCGCCGCAGACGAAGGGGGTGGTGAAGGCCCACTTGTCGGAGTGGTTGACCTCGTCGGCCGGGGTGAGGACCTCGGACTCGTCGATGTAGTCGACGCCGAGCGACTGCAGGACCTGGGCCTCGACGAAGTGGCCGATGCGGGACTTGGCCATGACGGGGATGGAGACGGCGTCGATGATGCCGTCGATCATGTCCGGGTCGGACATCCGGGCGACGCCGCCGTCCTTGCGGATGTCGGCGGGCACGCGCTCCAGGGCCATGACGGCGACGGCGCCGGCGTCCTCGGCGATCTTGGCCTCTTCGGGCGTGACGACATCCATGATCACGCCGCCCTTGAGCTGCTCGGCCATGCCGCGCTTGACCCGGGCGGTTCCGGTCTCGGGGGTCTGGGGCGTGGTGGGCGTGCTGGACACGGTTGACCTCACTCGATGGGGGTGGTTGCGCTGCTTCACCCACACAACCGTTGGTGAGGGGCCCGCGAAAAGGGCCAATTGGTGGCCGGTGGCTCGTACGGCCCCGGCGACCACCGCAGGTCAGGCGGCCGTGTGCGGGTCCCCGAGGACGGCCGGCGGCTCGTCGTCCATCTCGAAGGCGAGCGGGAACGGCGCGTGGCCGGCGAGGCGGAAGTACCGCACGAGCCGGTGGCGGCGGACCGCGCGGGCGGCCCGGACGGCGTCGTTGTGGAAGCGGCGGGCCATGGGGACGCGGCGGACGGCGGCGGTCAGCTCCGCGAGGGTCTGTTCCCCGGCGGGCGCCGCGCGGACCGCGTCCACCTGCTCGCGCTCACCGAGGGTGGCGCGGAGCGCCTGGGTCAGCTCGCTCTCGGCAACCTCCCGGCCGTCCTCCGGCGCCTGCCGGGCGGCGTGTGCCGCCTGGTAGAGGACGATCGAGGCGGCGGGGTCGAGGACGCCGGAGGTGCCGATCTCCTGGGCCACCGAGGCGCGCCGCAGCAGTTGCGCGTCGAGGGCGGCGCGCGCCGCGTCGATCCGGGCGTGCAGCCGGTCGAGGCGGCCCGCGGTCCAGCTCAGGTAGATGCCGATGAGGACGGCGACGGCCGCGATCCAGATGAAGGTGGTCACGCGGCGTCACCCTACCGGCCCGGGCGGCGGGCCCCCGGGGGCGCGGGCCGCCGCCGGGAGCACCGGCCGTGGCGAACCGGTCAGTCCTGGGTGGCGGGCTCGTCGGCGGCGACGGCCCGGCCGCCCTCCGCGCCCTCGGTGACCGTCTCGTACACCGCGAGGATGTCGGCGCCGACCGTGGACCAGTCGAAGCGGCGTACGTGCCGGGAGCCGCGGTTGCGCAGTTCGGCCCGGCGCGCGGGGTCGCGCAGCAGGCGGACGGCGGCGGCGGCGAGGGCGTCGGCGTCCTCGTTGGCGAACAGCTCCCCGGCCTCGCCCTGGTCGAGGACCTGGGCGAACGCGTCGAGGTCGCTGGCGAGGACCGGCGCACCGGCCGACAGCGCCTCGACGAGGATGATGCCGAAGGACTCGCCGCCGGTGTTCGGGGCGACGTACAGGTCGACGCTGCGCAGCAGGCGGGCCTTGTCCTCGTCGCTGACCATGCCGAGGAATTCGACGTGCGAGCGGAGTTCGGGCGGCAGCGCGGCGACCGCCTCCTCCTCGTCACCGCGCCCGGCGACCAGCAGCCGGGCGTCGGGGACCTCGGCGAGGATCGCGGGCAGGGCGCGCATCAGGACCGGCAGGCCCTTGCGGGGCTCGTCGATCCGGCCGATGAAGCCGATGGTGGCACCGGACCGCCCGTCGCTCTCGTCCCCCGCGGGCCCGGACTGCCAGGCCGCCTTGGGTTCGGCGCGGGCGAAGAAGTCGACGTCCACGCCGTTGGGGATGACCACCGCGTCGCCGCCGAGGTGTTCGACGAGGGTGCGGCGGGCGTACTCGCTGACCGCGATGCGCGCGCTGATCTTCTCCAGCGCGGGCTGGAGGATCGGGTACGCGGCGATCATCGCGCGCGAGCGCGGGTTGGAGGTGTGGAACGTCGCGACGATCGGGCCGCGCGCCGCCCAGCAGGAGAGCAGGCCGAGGGAGGGCGAGGCCGGTTCGTGGATGTGGATGACGTCGAAGGCGCCGTTCTGGAGCCAGCGGCGCACCCGCGCGGCGGAGAGGAAGCCGAAGTTCAGCCGGGCGACGGAGCCGTTGTAGGGCACCGGCACCGCGCGGCCCGCGGAGACGACGTACGGCGGCAGCGGCGTCCCCTCGTCGGCGGGGGCCAGGACGGAGACGTGGTGGCCGCGGGAGAGGAGGTGTTCGGCGAGGTCGCGGATGTGGAACTGGACGCCGCCGGGGACGTCCCAGGCGTAGGGGCAGACGATGCCGATTCTCACGGCTTCTCCGTTCCGCGGGCCGCGTCGCGCGGCTCCAGGTCGTCGAGCCAGAGGCGTTGCAGCATGTGCCAGTCCTCGGGGTGGTCGGCGATGCCGGAGGCGAAGGCGTCGGCGAGCGCCTGGGTCATGACGGCGGTCTTCTCCGCGTCGGTGCCCTCCGCCGGGACCTCGATCTCGGGGTGGATCCGGCCGCGCATGACCGGCGTGCGGTCGTACCAGAGGGTGACCGGCAGCAGGATCGCGCCGGTGCGGGCGGCGAGCATCGCGGGGCCTGCGGGCATCTTCGCGGCGTGTCCGAAGAAGTCGACCTCGACGCCGGAGCTGGAGAGGTCGCGGTCGGCGACGAGGCAGACCAGACCGCCGGCGCGCAGCCGCCGGGCGAGGATGCCGAAGGCGGCGCCGCCGGTGTGCGGCAGCACCTCCATGCCCAGGCCCTCGCGGTAGGCGACGAAGCGGTCGTAGAGCGACTCCGGCTTGAGGCGTTCGGCGACGGTGGTGAAGGGGACGCCGAGCGCGGTGGTCACCCAGACGCCCGCCAGGTCGTAGTTGCCCATGTGCGGCAGGGCGAGGACCACCCCGCGGTCGTCCGCCAGGGCGTCCTTGAGACGGTCGACGTCCTGCGCGGCGAAGCCCGCCGTTATCCGCTCGCGGCTCCAGGACGGCAGCCGGAAGGACTCCATCCAGTAGCGCATGTACGAACGCATCCCGGCGCGGGACAGCTCGGTCAGCCGCTGCTCGGTGGCGTCCGGGACGACGCGGGCGAGGTTGGCCTCCAGGCGCAGCACGCCCTTGCCACGGCGGCGCCAGGCGGCGTCGGCGATGGTGCGGCCGAGGCGTACCGCCGCGCCCTCGGGCAGCTTCTTGACGGTGCTCCAGCCCAGCCCGTAGAGGGCGTCGGTGAGCTTGTCGGTGTCGATGCGGCTCATCCGCCGTTCCCTCCGCGCGTGACGGCGTCCGCCTCGGCGGACTCCCGGCGGACCGTCACCACGCGCTGGGCGAGGGTGACGGCGCTGCCGACGGCGACGATCCACAGCGCGATCGGCAGCAGGACCTGGACGCCGGGCACCCCGAAGGCGTGCAGCCCGGACAGGCCGCAGGCGACGAGCGAGATGACCAGCCGCTCGGCGCGTTCGACCAGACCGTTGACGTTCACCGGCAGCCCGATGGCCTCACCGCGCGCCTTGGTGTACGAGACGACCTGGCCGCTGGCGAGGCAGAAGATCGCGATGGCGCAGAGCATCATGCTGTCGCCGCCCCCGGCGTACCAGAGGGCGAGCCCGCCGAAGATCGCGGAGTCGGCGACCCGGTCGAGGGTGGAGTCCAGGAAGGCGCCCCAGCGGCTGGAGCGTCCCAGCTGCCGCGCCATGTTGCCGTCGACCAGGTCCGAGAAGACGAAGAGGGTGATGACGACGGTGCCCCAGAAGAATTCACCGCGGGGGTAGAAGGCCAGCGCGCCGGCGACCACGCCCCCCGTGCCGACGAGGGTGACCGCGTCCGGGCTGATGCCGAGGCGGATGAGCAGGGCGGCGAACGGCGTGAGAACACGCGTGAAGAACGCACGCGCGTACTTGTTCAGCATGGCCTTCCCGGAGGTTGATACGGGCCGTGCGGTCAAGGGGCCACCGGCTGGCCCATCGTAGCCAGGCGCTCCCCGGGCGCCGTGCACCCACCGCGCCGCCCGGGGACGGCCGGCGGCCCGCGCGGGCCGCCACTCCCCCGCCGCCCCCTGTGGACGGGCCCCCACCACGGTGGAAAGCTCGAATCACCGCAAAGGTGACGACCTGGAGGCGAGGGTATGAACGAGAAGCCGGATGCGGGGGCGGCCGACGGCCCCGCCGCCGTCCGCAACGTGGTCCTGGTCGGCCACAGCGGCGCGGGCAAGACCACCCTCGTGGAGGCGCTGGCCCTGGCCGCCGGGGCCACCGGCCGCGCCGGGCGGGTCGAGGACGGCGACACCCTCTCCGACCAGGACCCGATCGAGCAGCGGCGGCAGCGCTCGGTGCAGCTGTCGCTGGTGCCCGTGGAGTGGCGCGGCTGCCGGATCAACCTGCTGGACACCCCCGGCTACGCCGATTTCGTCGGGGAGCTGCGGGCCGGGCTGCGGGCGGCGGACGCGGCCCTCTTCGTGGTCTCCGCCGCGGAGGAGGTGGCCGGGGCGACCCGCACGGTGTGGGACGAGTGCGCGGCGGTCGGCATGCCGCGGGCGCTGGTCCTCACCCATCTCGACGCCGCCCGCGCCGATGTCACCACCGTCCTGCGCGGCTGCGGCGAGGCCCTGGGCGACGGCGACCCGGACGCCGTGCTGCCCCTGTACCTGCCGCTGTACGGCCCGGCGGGCGCGGACGGCCACGCGCCGGTGACGGGCCTGCTCGGGCTGTTGACGCGGCAGGTCGCGGAATACGCGTCGGGCGAACGCACCGAGCGGGAACCGGCCGGCGCGGAGCCGGGGCTGCTGGAAGAGGCGCGCGGCCGGCTGATCGAGGGGATCATCGCGGAGAGCGAGGACGAGACGCTGATGGACCGCTACGTGGGCGGCGAGGAGCTGGACGTCGCCTCGCTCGTCGCCGACCTGGAGACGGCGGTCGCCCGCGGCACCTTCCACCCGGTGCTCGCCGCCGCCCCGCCCACCGGCGCCGCCCGCCAGGGCCTGGGCACCGTGGAGCTGCTGGACCTCCTCGTACGGGGTTTCCCGGCGCCGGGCGAGCGGACCGCGCCGGAGGTCACGACGCCCGCCGGCGCGCCGCGGCCGCCCCTGGCCTGCGATCCGGCCGGTCCGCTGGCGGCGGAGGTCGTCAAGACCACCTCCGACCCGTACGTCGGGCGGCTGTCGCTGGTGCGGGTGTTCTCCGGCACGCTGCGGCCGGACGAGACGGTGCACGTCTCGGGGCACGGTCTGGCGGACCGCGGCCACGCCGACCACGACGTGCAGGAGCGGGTGGGCGCGCTGTCCGTGCCGTCCGGGAAGCAGCAGCGGCCGCTGGCGCAGGCGGTGGCCGGGGAGTTGGCGTACGTGGCGAAGCTCGGCCACGCGGAGACCGGCGACACGCTGTCGTCGTGCGGGCAGCCGCTGCTGATGGCGCCGTGGACGATGCCCGACCCGCAACTGCCGGTCGCGATCGAGGCGCACGGCAAGGCGGACGAGGACAAGCTCTCGCACGGGCTGGCGCGGCTGGTCGCGGAGGATCCGACGATGCGTCTGGAGCAGCATCCGCACACCGGCCAGGTGGTGTTGTGGTGTCTGGGCGAGGCGCATGCGGAGGTCGCGCTGGAGCGGCTGCGGACGCGGTACGGCGTCCGGGTCGACACCGTGGCGTACCGCGTACCGCTGCGGGAGACGTTCGGCGGTGCGGCGTCCGGGCGGGGGCGGCAGGTCAAACAGTCCGGCGGGCACGGGCAGTTCGCGATCTGCGAGATCGATGTGGCGCCGCTGCCCGCGGGCTCCGGCGTCGAGTTCGTGGACACGGTGGTGGGCGGCGCGGTGCCGCGGCAGTTCATCGCGTCGGTGGAGAAAGGGGTACGCGCCCAGGCGGCGCAGGGCGTGGCGGCCGGGTATCCGCTCGTCGACGTCCGGGTCACGCTGCGGGACGGCAAGGCGCACTCGGTGGACTCGTCGGACGCGGCGTTCCAGGCGGCCGGGGCGCTGGCGCTGCGGGATGCGGCCGGGCAGGTCCGGATCGACCTGCTCGAACCGGTCGCGGAGGTCGCGGTGTCGATTCCGGACGAGTTCGTCGGTGCGGTGATGAGCGATCTGTCCGGACGGCGCGGCCGGGTGGTCGGCACCGAGCAGGAGGAGGCCGGCGACCGCACCTGGGTGCGGGCCGAGGTGCCGGAGGCGGAGATCGCCCGCTACGCCGTCGATCTGCGCTCGCTCACCCACGGCACGGGCCGCTTCACCCGGACCTATCTGCGCCATGAACCGATGCCGCAGCAGCTGGCCGAGGCGGTGCGGCGGGGCCCGGAAAACGGCGCATAGTCAACGATTGACCGGCGGCCCGTCCGGTCAACTCCCTTGGGCCCGGCGCCGCCTGTACGCTGACCGGACGGGCTCGGCAGGTGTGCCAGGAGCGGTGGACGGGTAAAGAGCCGCGGCAGTGATGGTGCGGCGTTGGGGGCGGGCAGTGGCAGCAGACGGCTTCGACTTCAGTCCCGGGGCGCAGGTGCCGCTCCTGGGGGGCGCGGGACAGACCGCGGCGACCCAGGCGTTGGCCTCCGCCGCGTATCGGGACAGTCCGTTGGCCGATATCTCCAAGGCGGATTCGGACTCCGGTGCCTCCGACGTCAAGAAGCCCAAGATCTCGCTCTTCGAGCCGAATCTCGGCGAGGCGTTCTCGCGGGCGATCCAGACGCGGATGCTCGGCGGCGGCCGCAAGGCGCTCATCCAGTCCTTCGGCATCGAGCCGCAGGTCATCGTCGAGCACTGTCTGGCGGCCACCCGTATCCGCAAGCAGCGGGACGCCAAGCTGACGGTCCTCATGGTGCTGTGCGGGCTGGTGTTCCTGCCCGGCGTACTGCTGTGGCTGGGCGGCTTCCAGCTGAAGAAGTACCTCGCCAAGGACGGCAAGACGTCCCTCGGCGGCTCGGCGCTGCTCGCCGTGCTCGCGGTGGCCGGGGTGGTCCTCCTGATCAAGCTGCCGACGACGGGTTTCTGGCCGCTGTACGCACGGGCCGCGGTCGTCGTCCCGATCATCGGCTGGTGGTTCGCCAAGCAGATCTGTGAGCGGACGGCGGTGCAGCTGCGCGAGGCGTGGCAGGGGCTGCTGGACGGCGGCGGGGTCGGCGCGAAGATCCCCGAGGCGGTGCCGGGCGATCCCGGCGAGATCGCGGCCGAGACGCTGCGGCACAATCTCGCCAAACTCTCCGCGGAGCAGCGCAGCAACGTCGTCTTCTACGCCGGTCCGCGCGGCATCCTCGGCATGGGCACGCGCTGGGGCAGCTGGCATCTGGCCGAGGAGCTGAAGCCGGCGAAGGAGGGCACGGAGTTCCATCCGTTCCGCAGCTGGGACGTCGTCCGGGCGATCCACGACAAGCTGCGGATGCTGGAGCGCAGCCCGCTGCACACCGGCGGGTTCCGGCAGGCGCCGCAGGTCAACCACTGGATCGTCGTACCGGTCGGGGAGAAGGCCAAGGAGGTCAGCCGTCCGGACGGCACCGACACCGACGCCTTCCAGATCCGTGGCCACGAGGTCGAGCGGATCTGCAACGAGCAGCAGTTCGGCAGCGGCAACCGCCACTACCTGGGCGTGCAGTTCGTGCTGTGGGACGGCCAGTTGGTGCTGACGCTGCTGATCACGGTCACGGTGCTGCACGAGACGCTGCGCATCGAGGTCACCGGTCACGCCCTCGGCCCGGTCAACTCCCTGTTCACCGGCAAGCCGTCGCCCAAGACCAAAGAGGTCGCGAAGGTCGTCAAGTTCTGGGAGACGCGGAAGCAGACGCTGCCGCTGATCGACGCCTCCGAGGTCGTCCGGCTCGCCGCCCGCGCCCCGCTGACGTGGTTCCCGCCGGTGCTGGACTTCCTCGGCGGCAAGCTGGGGCTGCCCGAGCCGTTCGGGCTGCGGCACGTCTGGGCGGACAAGCCCTGGCGGCACCGCTTCATGGCCGATGACGCGCTGCGGGCGGCGACGCCGGTGCTGCGCGCGGTCCACACCGCGGCGGTGGCCGTGCTCAAGGAGAACGGCGTGGACACCGAGCGCTTCGAGAACCGCTCGATGGTGCTCAGCGGTCTGGTCCAGGGCGTCGAGCCGAGGAAGGCCGACGAGTACAGCGCCTGACCCGCGGCGGCCGTCCGCTCCCCCGCTTCCGACTCCCGTACGGGCCCGCCCCGTACGGGAGTCGTCCGTTGTGCGGGGTGTGTGCGGTCAGCGGAAGATGCCGGTGTGGCCGAGGGAGTAGCGGCCGGGCTGCGGGTAGACCGCGAGGCCGTGCGGGCCGTTGCCGACCGGGATCTTCGCCAGGGTCTTCCCCGTACGGGTGTCGAGGGCGTAGACCTCCGAGTTGTAGCGGCCGGAGAGCCACAGGACCTTGCCGTCGGCGGAGACACCGCCCATGTCGGGGCTGCCGCCGCCGCGGATGTGCCATTTTCCGGAGAGGCGGCCGGTGGCGAAGTCCAGCAGCGAGACGGTGCCCTCGCCGCGGTTGGAGATGTACATCTGCTTCGAGTCACGGCTGACGTAGAGGCCGTGGGCGCCCTTGCCGGTGCGCAGCAGCTTGGGCCGGGTGAAGTGGTCGCCGTCGAGGACCCACACCCCGTCGGACGTCATATCGGCGATGTACCAGGTCTTCCCGTCCGGGGAGAGCTTGACGTCCTGCGGCATCGCGCCGTGCTGCGGCAGCTTCTGCTGGCCGGTCACCGCCATCTTCGCGGTGTCGACCTTGAGCAGTTCGCCGGAGAACTCGCAGGAGACGATGAAGTACCGGCCGTCGGCGGAGAAGTCCGCGTGGTTGACCCCGGCGCAGGTCACCGGCACGGTCTTGCGGACCTCCATGGTGTGCGGATCGCGGAAGACCAGCTGCTTGTCCATCGACGCCATGACGATCGCGTACTTGCCGTCGGGCGTGAAGTAGAGGTTGTACGGGTCGTGCACCGAGACGGTCTTCCCGGTCTTGCCGGTGCGCGGGTCGAGCGGCGTGAGGCTGTTGCCGCGGTCGTTGTTGACCCAGAGCGTCTTCAGGTCCCAGGACGGCACGACGTGCTGCGGCTGCACGCCCACCGGCATGGTCCGTACGACCTTGTACGTCCGCGGGTCGATGACGCTGACGGTGTTGGAGATGGTGTTGGGGACGTACACCATCGAGGGATAGTCCTTGACCTGCGGGACGAGCTTGCCGGGCCGGTCGGCGGCGTAGATGTCGTGCGGGTCGAGGAGCGGCGGCATACCGGGCAGTCCGGAGCGGGCGGCCGCCGCCGGGGACGGGCTCGCGGGGCGCGGGGAGTGCCCGGCGCGGGCGGCCGTGTCGCCCTTCCCGCAGCCGGCGGCGAGCAGCGCGCACGCGGCTGCCAACAGGGCGGCCTTCCCCGGAGTGCGGCGGAGGGCAGAGGTCCGGTCAGCCATCAGGTCACCAGCTCCGTAGTCGTCACCGCGCGCAGACCGCGCCGGTGCAGGCCGTCGAGGATCGGGGGCAGCGCGGCGACGGTGCCGGGGTGCCCGAGGTGGAGGCTGACGACCGAGCCGGGCCGGACGCCGTCCAGCACCGTGCGCTGAACGGCGGACGCGCCGGGGTCGTCGGCGTCGAGGGAGTCGAGGTCGTACGAGAGGACGTGCGGGTAGCCGGCCCGGCGGGCCAGCCGGACCACCTGGTCGGTGGCGTACTGCGTCCGCGAGGGGCGGAACCAGCTGCCGATGGTGCCGGTGAGGGTCCGCAGCCGGTCGGCGCAGCCGGTGATCTCGGCGTACGCCTCGTCCTCGGGCATCGCGCAGATGGTGCGGTGGTGGAGGGTGTGGTTGCCCAGTTCGTGGCCGCCGTCGAGGATGCGGCGGGCCATCGCGGGCTGTTCGTCGAGCCAGACGCCGACGGCCAGCACGGTGAGGCGGGCGCCGGCCCGCTCGGCCTCGCTCAGCAGCGCGGTCGCGGTCTTCGGGTCGCCCTGGCCGTGGAAGGTGAGGGCGACCGCGTCGCCCCGCCGGGGGCCGTGCGCGATCTGCGCGGGCAGGCCCGGCGCGCGGGTGGGCGGCCGGGCGGCGTGCGCCGGGCGGGGCGAGGCCGGGCGCGGGGTGGCCGGGGCGGTGGCGCGGGTGGCCGCGGGGTCCGCGCCGGCCCGGGAGCAGGCAGTCGCGGCGGCCCCGGCGGCCACCGCGGCGGCAGCGCGGAGCACGGAACGGCGGTGCGGTGGAGTCACCACTCCATTACAGAGCGGGACGGACCGGAAGGAGGTGTTTTGTTCGGCTCTTCGGAGGAGCGGTGCGCCCCGGGGAGGCGTGCGGTCCCCGGGGCGGCGGTGTCGCTAGGGTGCGTGCCGGGCGTCGCGAGCCAGGCGGGACTTGCGGACACGCCCTAGGCGGGCCAGGCGTCGGCGAGCATCCGCCGGGTGTCGGCGAGGAGCTGCGGCAGGACCTTGGTGTGGCCGACCACCGGCATGAAGTTGGTGTCGCCGCCCCAGCGCGGGACGACGTGCTGGTGGAGGTGGGCGGCGATGCCCGCGCCGGCCACCGCGCCCTGGTTCATGCCGATGTTGAAGCCGTGCGCCCCGGACGCGGTGCGCAGCGCGGTCATCGCGTGCTTGGTCAGCTCCGCCAGCTCCGCGGTCTCCGCGGCGTCCAGCTCGGTGTAGTCCGCGACGTGCCGGAACGGCACCACCATCAGATGCCCGCCGTTGTACGGGTAGAGGTTCAGCACCGCGTAGACATGTGCGCCGCGGGCGATGACCAGGCCGTCCTCGTCGGACTTGGCGGGGATCGCGCAGAACGGGCAGCCGTCGTCGGCCCCCGGGCCGCTCGGCTTGTTCTCCCCCTGGATGTACGCCATCCGGTGGGGCGTCCACAGGCGCTGGAAGGCGTCCTGTGTCCCGACTCCGATCTGCTGCTCCGGCTCGCTCGTCATACCGGCCAGCATATGGCGTCCGCCGTCGACGGCGTGTCGCCGGGGCGCACCCTCCCCGATGCCGGGCCGGACCGACGGCGTACGCCGGGCCCGGGCACGGCATACGAAAACGTCCGGGCCCCGGCGAGCGGTTGCTCACCGGGGCCCGGGCGGGTGTTTCAGCGCGGGGTCACACCTGGATGCGGCGCTCCACGGCGTCCACGATCTCGGCGATCGCCTCGGCGCGCGGGATGCCGTTCTTCTGCGAACCGTCGCGGTAGCGGAAGGAGACCGCGCCATTGGCGACGTCCTCGTCACCGGCGATGATCATGAAGGGCACCTTGCTCTTCTGGGCGTTGCGGATCTTCTTCTGCATCCGGTCGGACGAGGCGTCGACGTCGATCCGCAGCCCCTGGGCGCGCGCCTCGTCGGCGAACTCCTGGAGGTAGGGGACGTGGGTGTCGCCGATCGGGATGCCGGTGGCCTGGACGGGGGCGAGCCAGACCGGGAAGGCGCCCGCGTAGTGCTCCAGGAGCACACCGAAGAACCGCTCGATGGAGCCGAACAGCGCGCGGTGGATCATGACCGGCTGCTGCTTGGAGCCGTCCGCCGCGGTGTACTCCAGGCTGAACCGCTTGGGCTGGTTGAAGTCGACCTGGATCGTCGACATCTGCCAGGAGCGGCCGATGGCGTCCTTCGCCTGCACGGAGATCTTCGGGCCGTAGTACGCGGCGCCGCCCGGGTCGGGGACGAGCGGCAGGCCCTGCTTCTCGGCGGCCAGCCGCAGCGCCTCGGTGGCCTCGGCCCAGTCCTCGTCGGTGCCGATGAACTTGTCGGAGTCGTCGCGGGTGGACAGCTCCAGCTCGAACTCGGTCAGGCCGTAGTCGCGCAGCAGGTCCAGCACGAAGGTCAGGAGCGTGTCCAGCTCCTGCGGCATCTGGTCCTTGGTGCAGTAGATGTGCGAGTCGTCCTGGGTGAAGCCGCGCGAGCGGGTCAGGCCGTGGACGACGCCGGACTTCTCGTAGCGGTAGACCGTGCCGAACTCGAAGAGGCGCAGGGGCAGTTCACGGTAGGAACGGCCGCGCGACTTGAAGATCAGGTTGTGCATCGGGCAGTTCATCGCCTTGAGGCGGTAGTTCTGCTCGTCGAATTCGATGGCGGGGAACATGCCCTCCGCGTAGTGCGGGAGGTGACCCGAGATCTCGAAGAGCCGCTCCTTGGAGAGGTGCGGGGTGTTGACGAATTCGTAGCCGGAGACCTCGTGGCGCTTGCGGGAGTAGGTCTCCATCTCCTTGCGGATGACGCCGCCCTTGGGGTGGAAGACCGCGAGGCCCGGGCCCAGCTCCTCCGGGAAGGAGAAGAGGTCCAGCTCGGCGCCGAGCTTGCGGTGGTCGCGCTTCTCGGCCTCGGCGAGGAACTCCAGGTGGGCCTTGAGCTCGTCCTTGGTCGGCCAAGCGGTGCCGTAGATCCGCTGGAGCTGCTTGTTCTTCTCGCTGCCGCGCCAGTAGGCGGCGGCCGAGCGCATCAGCTTGAAGGCGGGGATGACGCGGGTGCTGGGCAGGTGCGGACCACGGCAGAGGTCCTTCCAGCACAGCTCGCCGGTCTTGGCGTCGAGGTTGTCGTAGATGGTCAGCTCGCCGCCGCCCACCTCGGCGTCGGCGCCCTCGGCGGCCTCCGCGGCGTTGCCCTTGAGGCCGATCAGCTCCAGCTTGTACGGCTCGTCGGCCAGCTCGACGCGGGCGTCCTCGTCGGTGGTGACCCGGCGGGCGAACTTCTGGCCGCGCTTCTGGATCTCCTGCATCTTCTTCTCGATGCGCTTGAGATCGTCCGGCTGGAACGGGGTCTCGACGTCGAAGTCGTAGTAGAAGCCGTCCTTGATGGGCGGGCCGATGCCGAGCTTGGCCTGCGGGAACAGCTCCTGCACGGCCTGCGCCATCACATGCGCGGTGGAGTGCCGCAGGATGTTCAGGCCGTCCTCGGAGGTGATCTCGACGGGCTCGACGGTCTCGCCGTCGGCCACCTCGTACGCCAGGTCCTTCAGCTCCCCGGCCACCCGCGCGGCGACGACGGCGCGCTCGCCCTGGAAGAGGTCGGCGGCCGTAGTGCCCGTGGTCACCACGCGTTCTTCCCGCTCGGAATCGCGTTGGACGGTCACACGGACGTCTGACACCGGTCTCTCCTGTCATGTCTGCTGCGCGTCAGCGATTGCTGCGCAGGGAAATCGTACCGATGCCGCGGACCGGAGTGCGAAACGGTTTGCCGGGGACCGGCTCACCCGGGGCGGGCCGGGCCGCGGGCCGCCTTCAGGAGCGCCGGTTCTCCGGGGCGCCCCTGGGGCGGGGGCCCGGGCGCCCCGGGGCCCGGTGGTTCCTCCGTGCCCCTTACGACGGCTCCCCCGGCTCCGGCTCGCCCGTCGGCAGCGGTACGACGCCCCGCGCCCCGGTCAGCCGCCGGAAGCCGCCGCGGCTCTCCAGGCGGCCGCTGATCCGGACCGGCAGATTCATCAGATGGGCCTGGCCCGCGACGCGGTAGTCGTCGTCGCCGAGCGCGACCCGCACCTGCTCCACATCCGCCCCGGTGATCACCCGCAGCCGCACCACTCCCCCGCCCGGCCGCTCCCGGTGCAGCCGCACCACCGCACCGGTCACCCGGACCGGCAGCGACGGCTCGCCGCGGACGTAGCGCTGGGCTGCGTCCGCCAGGGCCGGCAGGTCGCCCGTGGTGAACTCCACCGGCCCGGGGCGGACCGGGCAGCCGGGCGGCGGGCCCGCGCCGGGCGACCAGTCCACCGTGATCCGGATACCGCCGCCCTCGTGGACCAGCGCGATCAGCGCCTGGACCAGCTCATGGCAGACGCCGAACGCCACCGCCGCGTCGAACGCCTCGGTGCCCCCGGTCGCGCGCCGGTGGTCGGTGGCGTCCCGGGCGGCGCGCAGCGCCCGGTGCAGGGTGATCACCGGGCCCCGGCCGGCCGACACCGGGATGAAGGCGGCGACCCGGAGACCTTCCGGCGCCGGTCCCAGCAGCGCCTCCGTCAGATAGCGCTCGACGTGACCGCGGTAGCGCGACCCGTAGTACCCGGCGCGGGCGCAGCCGGCCAGCGCCGCGGCGCCCAGCGTCGCGCGCGCCGCACCGCGCAGCTGCTCCTGCGCCACCCAGCGCGCCACCATCGACCCCGTCCCCGGCGCCAGCCGCTCCCAGCGCACCTCGTCGCTGAGCGCCGCCATCCCGAGCAGCACCTCCCGGGCGTACGGCGCCGGGCTGACGCTGAGGGTGGCCAGCGCCTCGGCGAGCAGATCGGCGCACTCCGGGAAGCGCGGGTCCTGCGGCACCACCAGCCCGGCGCCGCCGCCCGGCGGGGTCCAGCGCGCGTACCGCCCGCCGGGGCCGCCCGTGCGGTGCCAGCCGTGCCGGGCCAGCAGCGCGCCGAGGATCGCGGGGTCGATGGCCGCCGGGTCGGGCAGCGGGATACCGGCGCCCGGCAGCTGCGGGCCCGGCGCGGCGGTGTCGTCGATCGGCCGGTGCATCACGGTCTCCTCCCGGCCCGGTCCGTGCCGGGCGGCCGGGCACGGTGGTCGAAGAGCCGCGGCCGGTCACCGGGAGGGGCCGGCCGGGACGTCCGGTGGCGGCCGTACGGGGCGGCCGGGCCGCCGGGCGAGCGGCGGGGCGGGGGCGGTGCGCGGGGACGGCCCGCCGGGCTCGGGCGTTCGGGCGGCCGTGCCGGTGCGGGCGGGGCCCCTTGCGCGAGGCTCCGTCCGACGAGTCCGCGGCCGGACAGGTGCCGCACCCGTCCTTCTGGTTGTCTCCCCGTCAAGTGACCCGCAAACAAATGCGGTTCGGCGACACCACGAGGCGGGTATCACCTGCTCGGGCCGCGGGCCGTCGCGTCGTCCCCGGCAGCTCGGCGCACGGCGTCGGCCGGCCGGCGGCGGGCGCCCGCGCCGTGGTGTCGGAGTGCGAGGAGGGGCGATGGTGCCGAGTTGGTACGACGGTCCGCTGGCGGCGTTCGGCGTCGGGACGACCGGAGACGATCCCGAGACCGACCGCGTCGTCGCGGCGGCGCTGGCGGTCCAGGAGACCCCCGGCGCCTCCCCGGCGCTCACCCGCTGGCTGATCAGTCCCGGCGTGGAGATCCCCGAGGCGGCGACGGCGGCGCACGGTCTGACCGCCGGGCACCTCGCCCGCCGCGGCCGCTGGCCGGCGCCCGCGGTCGACGAGATCGCCCGGGCGCTGGCCTCGCAGGCGGCGTCCGGCCGCCCGGTGGCCGTGCTGGACGCCCCGTTCACCCTGACGCTCATGGACCGCGAGGCGACCCGCCACCGCGCCACGTCCCTGACCGGCTATCTCGGCAGCCATCCGCTGTACGTCCTCGACCCGCTGGTCCTCGACGCCCACCTGGACCGCTACCGCAAGGGCGACCGCGCCCTTCCCGACCTCTGTGCGCAGTACGACGTCAAGCCGTCCGTCGGCGGGCACGGCACCGGACGCACCGCCGACGAGACGCTCACCGTCCTGGAGGTGGTCCGCGCGCTGGGCCGCCGCTTCGCCGCCCGCCTCGCCCGGCTGCGCCCCGACGAACTCCACACCCTCCAGACGACGTGGTTCGGGTCGCAGGTCCGCGATCGGCAGACGTGGTTCCCGCGCGGCGGCGCGGTCGACGATCAGTGGCCGATGCGGCCCGCGGCCCCGGAGAAGTAGGACGCGTAGGGCGCACCGCGCGGAAATGCGCGGGGAGTTCGGAATTGCCGCCCCAACGAAAAGGTCCGGGCCGTCAGTTGACGGCCCGGACCTTGATCCCGGTGGGCGATACTGGGTTCGAACCAGTGACCTCTTCGGTGTGAACGAAGCGCTCTCCCACTGAGCTAATCGCCCGGGTGTCGGCGGGGTTTCCCTCGCGAACGACCTGAACAATACAGGCCGCCACGGCTTTCCAACAAATTCCTTCCCCCGAGCCCTGCGGCACCCCCGTACCGGTCACGCGGTGCGACGGCCGGACGCCGTCAGCGGGCCAGCCACGCCGCCAGACCGCGCCGCCCGGAGCGCATCATCAGCGCGTGGTTGAGCACGAACAGCGGCCGGCCGGGCAGCGCCAGCCACCGCAGCAGCGGCTTGTGCACCTCCACCGCCTGTTCGAACACGACCCGCGTCCCGCCGCCGCGCGCCGTGACCGTCCACCGCACCCAGCCCTCAAGATCGCCGCGAAGCGTCACCTCCAGCACTCCGGCACGCGGGTCCCGCCCGCCTTCACCTGCGACGACGTCCAGGTCGTACGGGAGGAACGAGCGGAAGCGCGCCGTCCCGCCGGACTCGTCGGTGCGATCGACGGCGCGCACCTGGGGCCACCACAGCGGATAGCTCTCGACGCGTTCGAGGATGGCGTAGACGACCGCGGGCGGGGCGTCGGGCAGCAGCCACACGCTGCGGAAGCGGTAGCGGTGGAGTGCGCGCGACCAGGAGGGCATGGGTTCAGTGTGCCGCTCCGGGGCGGAGGGGACCCAACAACCGCGAAGGTCCGGAGGCTTGGAGCCTCCGGACCTTCGGCCAGGGTGGGCGATACTGGGTTCGAACCAGTGACCTCTTCGGTGTGAACGAAGCGCTCTCCCACTGAGCTAATCGCCCGGCGCACGGCACACATTACCCCACGCGGACGGGGCTCCGTGACCACCCGGACGGCCACCGACGCAGGTCATCGCCGCCCGCGCCGCATCCGACGGGTCCGTCCGTCCCGTCCGGCACCCGCCCCCGCCCGGCCTCGCCCGGTCGCACGAAGCGCCGCGCCGGCGAAGATCACCGGCCGGCCGGGGCGGGAGCGGCGACCACGACTCCGCCCCGAGCACCGGACCGGTTCCGACCGAGACCGGACCGGTTCCGAGGAGTGCCGCACCGCCCCACCGAGCAGCACCCCTCCGTAACCCTCCGTATTCGCGCCATCAATGCCGAAGTGTCCCGTCCACCCGAATATCCATGGGGGACGATCTTTCAATCCGCCGTCAGAGGTACCCGAAGCCACCCAAAACGCTCAGAGGGGTTTACAACGGCACCGTAGGTGGCATGTCGATTTCGCCGACGTGCGAATCCCCGAGCGCACACTGAGCGAAAGGCCCTGGCGCTTATGAACACCACGGTCAGCTGCGAGCTGCACCTGCGCCTCGTTGTGTCGAGCGAGTCCTCACTGCCTGTACCGGCGGGCCTGCGGTATGACACGGCCGATCCTTACGCCGTGCATGCCACCTTCCATACCGGAGCCGAGGAGACCGTCGAGTGGGTTTTCGCCCGCGATCTCCTCGCCGAGGGCCTGCACCGGCCCACCGGCACCGGCGACGTCCGCGTCTGGCCGTCCCGGAGCCACGGACAGGGCGTGGTCTGCATCGCCCTGAGTTCCCCGGAAGGCGAGGCCCTCCTGGAGGCCCCCGCACGGGCCCTCGAATCGTTCCTCAAAAGGACCGACGCCGCGGTGCCTCCCGGCACCGAGCATCGGCATTTCGATCTCGACACAGAGCTCTCCCACATCCTCGCGGAGAGCTGAGACGCACCACAGCCACCCACCGCAACCAACCCGCACCCGTCCGCGGCGTCCGACTCGGGGAGACGCCGCGGGACCGACAAGTTCATACGGCACGCTCCGGCGCCGTCGCCGCGGACCCACCGCGGCGACGGCGCCGCGGCATGGGCGACACGCTAGAGTCGACGACCATTCCGCAAGGACTCGGGGGCGGCTCCCGCGCCGCCCCACCCTGCCTGGGAGCGAAACCGTGATGATCACGCACGACACCCGGTGCGCCCTGGACGCGGTCGTCGACCTGCTGAACACCGCCCCGGAGGGCGAGGCGGCCGGCGGTCCGGACACCCTGACCGACACGGCCGCACTGCAGGAATTCATCGCGCGGCACGGCATCAGCAGCGTCGGCGCCCTCGACGACACCGATCTGGGCGCCGTAAGAGCGCTGCGCGCCCGCTTCGCGGAGGTTTTCGCCGCGCCCGACGACCGCAGGGCCGCCGCACTGCTGAACACGCTGATCGCCTCGGCGGGCACCACCCCGCAGCTGACCGATCACGACGGCTACGACTGGCACGTCCACTACTTCGCGCCGGGCGCCTCGGTCGCGCACCGTCTGGCGGCCGACTGCGGTATGGGGCTGGCGTTCCTGGTGGTGGCAGGTGAGCGGGAGCGGCTGCGGCGCTGTGAGGCGCCGGGCTGCCGGCACACGTTCGTCGATCTCTCCCGGAACCGCTCCCGGCGCTACTGCTCCAGCCGGACCTGCGGCAACCGGTTGCACGTCGCCGCCTACCGGGCACGGCAGCGGGAGGCCGCGGACTGAGCCGCACCGGCCACGTCCCGGCCCTCACTGGAGGTACAGGTCGTGGACGGCGCCCAGCAACAGCAGCAGGCCGATGAAGGCGAGGAAGAGCATCAGGGGTGGCTGGGACAGCGCGAAAAGACATCCGCGCGGTTCGGGGGCCGGGGCTTCATCCCGGGCCAGGGCGCACTCATCGTTCATTTCGCGACGATCATGGCGCAGCCGATCGGTCGCGAATGCCCAATTACCCCCTCAGTGGCGGTAGTTCATCAGATCCCGTGTTTTTTGAGGATCGCTTCGATGTCCGAGAAGTCATCCTCAGGAGCAGCGGCTTTCCCCTTGGCTGCGCCCGCGGAACCGGAGGCCGTACGCCCCGCTCCGAGGGACGGGGCGGAGGCGCCCGGGGACACCGCCGCACCACGGGCGGAGGCCGCGGCCCGGCGCTCCTTGCGGCTGCCGACACCGCCCCGGCGGCGCTCCACGGCGCGGCCGATCATGAGCAGTACGACCGAGAGCGCCAGCAGGCCGAACCCGGCCCAGACCGTCGGCTTGAGGACGAGCCCGGTGATCCAGTCGATGATGCCGGTCATCGCCAGGCCGATCGGGATCAGGGCGAACGCCGCGATGCGCATCGCGGCGAGGAAACGCTTGCGGTAGGCCGTCAGGGCGGCGACGGCCAGGCCCGCCGCCGACACCGCGGCGCATACGGTCGATGTCAGCATCGGGTCCTCCTGTCCTAGGTGGGAGGGAGCGCACCCTGCGTCCCCCTTCCTCCATCCTGCCCTGTCCGGCGTCCTCGCGGCCATGCCCGGCCGTGGTGATCAGGGAGATCTCCGGGTCGGACTCCTCCCGAGGTCCAGGTGCCCCTACCGCCCGGCGGGCTGGAAGACTGGCCCCATGAACGACTCCCCCGCCTCCGGCGCACCGTCCTCCGCCCCCGTCGTCCTGGACGTCTGGTGCGAGCTGCAGTGCCCGGACTGCCACACCGCCCAGGACGATCTACGCGCCCTGCGCGAGCGCTACGGCGACCGGCTGGACATCCGGCTGCGCCACTTCCCCCTGGAGAAGCACAAGCACTCCTACGCGGCGGCGCAGGCCGCCGAAGAGGCCGCCGAGCAGGGCAAGGGCCAGGAGTTCACCGAGGCGGTGCTGGCCCGCACCGAGGAGCTGGGCCGCTCCGGCGAACGGCTGCTGCTGGAGGTCGCGGACGCGCTGGGCCTGGACTCCGACGAGCTGGACACCGCGCTGATCGACGGCCGCCATCTGCTGATCGTCGACGCCGACCACGCCGAGGGCAAGGCGATCGGCGTACGGGGCACCCCCACGTACGTCATCGGCGGGGAGCTGCTGGACGGCAGCGCGAACCAGGAGGGGCTGCGGGCCCGGGTCGAGGAGATCGCGGACCGGCTGCTCGCCGAGGACTGAGCCGCGCTCAGAGGAGCGGCTTGGCCAGCAGCAGCCCGGTGGGGCGGTAGCCCAGGGCCGCGCAGAGGCCGCGTGCGGCGGCGTCGTCCGCGCGGACGGTCAGAGCGATCAGGGGCGCCCCGGCGGCCAGGCACTCCCGCTCCGCGACGCCCAGCAGGGCCCGACCGTGGCCGTGGCCGCGGTGTTCCGGGGCGACGCGGACGTCGAGGACGCGGCCACCGGGCAGGTCCGGCGGCCGCAGAGCGGTCCAGACATGGCCGACGTCGGTGCCGCGGGCGGTGAGGAGCCGCACCGCGTGGTGCTCGGTGGCGGCGCCCTCCGGGAGCAGCGCGCGGTGTTCGGCCTCCGCCGCACGGGTGGCTTCCTCCGGGGTCGGCCCCAGTGCGGCGAGGAGGTGGGCGCGGTCCGCGACCGCGGTGGTGCGCCAGGACGGGTACCCGTCGGCGGTCAGCGGACGGTCCTCGAAGCCGGTCGGCAACTGCGGGACGGCGACGATCACCTTGGCCAGGTGGTGGGCGCGTTCGGTGTACCCCAGGGCCGCCGCGAGGCGCAGCGCGGCCTCCCCGCCGGCCGGGGCGGTCACCGCGATCCGGCGGCAGCCCCAGCCGCGCAGGACCTCCTCGGCGGCGAGGGCGGCGACGGTGGCCCGGCCGCGGCGGCGGTCGGCGGCGTCGACCGCCAGCTCCTCGATGTGGCCCGTGGCGGGCCCGGTGAGCGGGTCGGTGGTGAGCCGGACGCCGCCCACCCGGCGGCTGTTGACGCAGATGTCGTAACGGCGGGCGCGGTGGCCCGCGCCGTCTCGGTCCTCCGGTCCCGCGGGACGCAGCGTGGTGGTCACGGGGACCTTCTACCCGCCGCCGCGGCCCTTCACCTCACCGCGGGTCGAAGTCGGCGGCGGCGCCCGCATCGAAGGCGCGCATCGCGGCGCGCGTCACCGGGCCTGGTACGCCCCCGAGTTGGCGGTCGTCGACCCGCGTCACCGCCTGGACGTCGCGGAGCGTCGACGTCAGGAAGATCTCCTCGGCGCTCTCCAGTGCGTCCAGCGGCAGATCGGTCTCCTTGGCACCGGCCCAGGCGACGGTCAGCGCGCGGGTGATCCCGGCCAGGCAGCCGGAGGTCAGCGGCGGGGTGTGCAGTTCCCCGTCGAGGACGACGAAGACGTTCGAGCCGGTGCCCTCGCAGAGCGCGCCGACGGTGTTGCCGAACAGCGCCTCGGAGGCACCGCGTTCCCGGGCCCGGGCGAGCGCGACGACGTTCTCGCCGTACGAGGTGGTCTTCAGGCCCGTGAGCGCGCCCCGTTCGTTACGCGTCCAGGGGACGGTGACGGCGGCGGTGGTGTCGGGGCGGCGGGTCGCCTCGCCGACGGCGATGAGCAGGGTCGCGGGGGCGTCGCCGCGGTCGGAGCCGAGGGGCGACTCGCCGCCGGTGTAGGTGATCCGCAGCCGGCCGAGCGCCATCGCGTTGGCGTCGAGGACGGCGGCGCAGCCGCGGCGTACCTCGTCGAGGTCCGGCTCGGGCAGCCCCAGACCGCGGGCGGAGTGGGCGAGCCGCTCCAGGTGGCGGGTGAGGGCGAAGGCGCGGCCGCCCTCGGCCTTGACCGTCTCGAAGACGCCGTCGCCGACCGTCAGTCCGTGGTCGAAGACGGACACCCGGGCCCGGCCGGCCTCCTGCAGTGCCCCGTCCAGCCAGATCCTCATGGTGCCGTCCTTCCGTTCACGTCGAGCTGACCCGACGCTACCGCGAGCAGCCGGCGCGCCTTCAGTTCGGTCTCCGCCCACTCGCGCTCCGGGTCGGAGTCCCAGATGATCCCGGCGCCCGCACCGAACCGCAGCTCGGGCCCGTCCGCCGCGATGCGGTCGATCCAGAAGGTACGGATGCCGACGGCCAGCTCACCGGTGCCGCGGTCGGCGTCGACCCAGCCGATGCCGCCGCAGTACGGGCCGCGGGGCGCCGCCTCCAGTTCGTCGATGATCCGCAGCGCCCTCCCCTTGGGCGCGCCGGTGATCGAACCGGGCGGGAAGGTGGCGGTGAGGAGATCGGCCCAGGCGCTCTTGGCGTACTGCTCGTCGATCTCCCCGCGCACGGTGGAGACGAGGTGGACGAGGCCGGGGTGTTCCTCGACGGCGCAGAGCGCGGGGACGGTGACGCTACCGGTGGCGCAGACCCGGCCGAGGTCGTTGCGGACCAGGTCGACGATCATCACGTTCTCCGCGCGGTCCTTGTCCGTCAGATCCGCGGCGCTGCGCCCGGTCCCCTTGATGGGGCCGGACTCGACGGTCCGCCCGTCGCGGCGCAGATACAGCTCGGGCGAGGCGGTGGCGACCTCGACGCCGTGCGCCGGGAGCCGGATGGTGCCCGCGTACGGCGCGGGGTTGCCGAGGGCCAGTACGGCGGTGAGCGCGTCGATGTCGCTGCGCCCGGGGTCGGGCAACGGCGCGCTCAGGACCCGGCAGAGGTTCACCTGATAGACGTCGCCCGTCCCGATGTAGGCGCGTACGCGGCGCACCCCGTCCATATAGGCGGCGCGGTCCAGGGAGCTGCGCCAGTCGCCGGGGGCGGGGCCGTGCCAGGCGCGGGGGTCGGGAGCGTCGGCCGGTGTGGCGGGCCGGACGTCGGCGAAGCGGGCGCAGATCACCTCCCCCTCGAATCCGGCCACCACCGCCCACCAGCCCGTGGAGTCCAGGGCTGCGGGGTCGGTGGTGACGTCGCGGAGATCGGTCGCGATGAGGCCGCCGAAGCGGGCCACAGGAGGGAGGTCGTGCACGTCAGCGAGTCTAGGTCGCGGGCCTCTCCGGCGCCGTGGCCGAGCCAGAAGCGCGGCACCTGCACAAACGCGTTTTTGTACTGGCCCAGGAATCCGCTAGAGTTCAACACGTCGCCGGGAAGCGCAAGCGCCCCGGAGGCCCGGTAGCTTCCCGGACACCGTCCGGGAGAGTCACCTGCGGACGTAGCTCAGTTGGTAGAGCACCACCTTGCCAAGGTGGATGTCGCGAGTTCGAGTCTCGTCGTCCGCTCGATGTGGGGGATCATCCCGAACCCCTACGCTCTAGGTGGAGTGGCCGAGAGGCGAGGCAACGGCCTGCAAAGCCGTCTACACGGGTTCAAATCCCGTCTCCACCTCCAAGGACGATTAGCTCAGCGGGAGAGCGCTTCCCTGACACGGAAGAGGTCACTGGTTCAATCCCAGTATCGTCCACTGCTCGGTAACATGTACGGGCCCCGCGCGATTAGCTCAGCGGGAGAGCGCTTCCCTGACACGGAAGAGGTCACTGGTTCAATCCCAGTATCGCGCACGCAGCACCCGCAGAGGACTTCGGTTCTCCGCGGTCCCGAGGACGATTAGCTCAGCGGGAGAGCGCTTCCCTGACACGGAAGAGGTCACTGGTTCAATCCCAGTATCGTCCACACCGCAGACCGGAGGGCCGGAGCAGCGTCAGTTGCTCCGGCCCTTCGGCGTTCCCGGAAATGCCGGAAGCCCTCATCCCCCGTACGAGGGTGGGGAGTTGGCGTACGGATCCGTGGACGGGTCGGTCGTGCCGGAAAAACCCGCGTGGCCGGGCATCTCCCCAGATGCCCGGCCACGCGTGCCGTCCGTGACACCCCCGTCCCCACGGGGCTGGGCCACGCTTCCCCCGTCCCGGGCCGCTCTCCCGGGACCGGGACGCCGTTTCAGCGCCCCAGCAACACGGCCACGGACGACGCCTGCGTCATGACGGCTTCCCAGCCGCCGAAGACCACACAGAGCAGGACCGCGAGCGGCAGCGCCATGGCGACCGCGATCAGCGGATGACGGGTGCCCGAAGGGCGGCGGACGCCGAGCGGGGCGACGCGTTCGCGCCACCGCACCCGCAGCGCCGTGCGCCCCTGTGGATCCGTCATCCCGGCTCCTGTCGTCTGGTGGTGGCGGCGAGCACAGGACCTCGGGGGACGAGTACGGCGCCCGCCGCTCGGTCTCCACAGTAGGCAACCGCCCGGGGGTGGACGTCAGCCCGTCGTACCGATGAACGGCCTCCAGGAGGAGGAGAGCGGGCCGGGATGCGTACTCCGCTGGTTGCAGAACCGACCCCGGGGTGACCCTGAGGTGCCCGGCGCTCCGGGGCGGGGCGAGTTGTCCGGGACGGGGCGGGCGCGTGCATCCCGGTCGCGGATGGACAGATACCCCAACGGGTGACTTCTCTCACTCCCCGAGCGGCCCGTGCCGCCCGCCGGGGACCGGGCGCGGAGCGGATTCCGCCCGGTACGCCGCGACTTGGCCGCGGGGACGCCGTTTCCGGCCGCACGCCGGAGTCGCCGTCCGCAGGCGGCCCTGCGGGCCAATGTCCCTGCTGAGGGAGGGGGTTGGGGGCCGGCGGCGGGCGAGGGCGGGGACCGGCCGGAAATCACCGTGGGCGCGGGCCCGTCGGCGGCCGCCTCCGGTGCCCGTTGCGGGCTCATGCGCGGCCTCTCAGCGCGCCGCGCCGTCAATCCGTAAGCTGTGCCACGTCAGACGGTTGGCACGGAGTGGGTCTTGCCCACCGCAGGTATGGGGACGGACATGGCGATGATGCGGCTCCGGCGCGAGGACCCGCGTGTCGTCGGGACTTTCCGGCTGCACCGGCGGCTCGGCGCGGGCGGGATGGGCGTCGTCTATCTCGGCTCGGACAAACGCGGGCAGCGGGTGGCGCTGAAGGTGATCCGCCCGGATCTCGCGGAGGACCAGGAGTTCCGTTCCCGGTTCGCGCGGGAGGTGTCGGCGGCCCGGCGGATCCGCGGCGGCTGCACGGCACGGCTGGTCGCCGCCGATCTCGACGCGGACCGCCCGTGGTTCGCCACCCAGTACGTACCGGGCCCGTCGCTGCACGACAAGGTGAACGAGGAGGGGCCGCTCGACCCCGCGCAGGTCGCCTCGATCGGGGCGGCGCTGTCCGAGGGACTGCTGGCCGTCCATGACGCGGGTGTGGTCCACCGCGACCTCAAGCCGTCCAACATCCTGCTGTCCCCCAAGGGGCCGCGGATCATCGACTTCGGCATCGCCTGGGCGACCGGCGCCAGCACGCTCACGCACGTCGGGACGGCCGTCGGCTCCCCCGGTTTCCTCGCGCCCGAGCAGGTACGGGGCGCCGCGGTGGCCCCGGCGACCGACATCTTCGCGCTCGGCGCCACCCTCGCGTACGCCTGCACCGCCGACTCCCCCTTCGGGCAGGGAAGTTCGGAGGTGATGCTGTACCGCGTGGTGCACGAGGAGGCGCAGCTCGCCGGCGTCCCGGACGCGCTGGCGCCGCTGCTCGCGGCCTGTCTGGCGAAGGATCCGGCGGACCGGCCCAGCACGCTGTCACTGTCGCTGCGGCTGAAGGAGATCGCCGCCCGGGAGGCACACGGGCTGTCGGGCGCCCCGCAGGACGGTGCGCTCGGCGGTGCGGCGGCCGGTCCCGCCCGCGGTGAGCGGCGGACCGGCGAGCGGCCCACCGGGCGGCGCGCCGATGCCTACGCGCGTCAACGCACCGAGCGGGGCGCGGCCGGGACGCCCGCGCCGCGTCCGTCGTCCGGGAGCGCGCCCCGGCCCTCGCAGCGTGAGGCGGCGGCGCGCGGCGCCGGGCCCGCCTCGTCACCCGGCCGTCGGCCGACCGGCGGGCGGCCCGCGGGACGGGTCCCCACCGCCCGGCCCGGCGGCGGCCGCAAGACGCCGCGTACGCAGCCGCGCCCGACCTCGGGCGGCCGCCGGCCGGGGCCCGACCGGCGGCTGATGCGGCAGCGGATCCTGGTGTTCGTCACGGTGACGCTGCTGGTGGCCCTGGGAATCGCGGCGGCACAGGGCTGCCAGGGGCCGACGCGCGGGCTGGGCGGCGAACGGTCCGTACCGATCGGGCAGAGCGCCGTGGAGATGCCGCGGGGGCACTCCCCCGACGACGGCCGGCCGTCCGACGACGCGGCAAGCTGAGCCGCACCAGGTTTGCATCGCAGCCGTACGCCCGGGGGCCTGTCAGGCTCCGGGGCGTACGGCTGACGGCTTTTCGGGCGGTGGGGCGGCCCGTCGTGACGGCGTAGAAGGCGACCGCTGCGGCGGCGACGTTGAGGGAATCCGCACAGGTCAGGTCAAGGTCCCGTCGTGCGCCGATCTCGCACTGCCGTGGCGGCCAGCTCGTAAAGTTCATCCAGGTCGTACGCAGCGCGCTGCGGGCTGCCGTAGCGGGTGATCTTCCCACGGCTAGCCCATTTGCGGATGGTGGCCGGGGAAACCCCCAAGGCCAGAGCAGCCAGGTCGGTCGGCACCATGCGCCGCCTCCCGTCGGCAGCACTCATCTCTGCTTCCCCGAAACCGCCGGGCTCCGGCGGAGGGCCAGCAGCAACCAGTCCTCGGGAGGCGGGGCATGACCGCTCTCGCAGACCACCTCCGAAGGCACCGCGCCGGGGCCCGCCTCCGTGATCACTGCGTACAGCTGCCCGGTGCAGTGAGGCTGGGAACAGCTACCCAGCGGCATTCTGCGTACCACTCGCGCGAGCCCATGAAGCGAGCGACAGGCGTCGAGCAGCGCGGCGATCTCGTAGTCGAAATCGGGGGCTGCCGGATGTTCCGCCAGCCAGGGCACATGGCTGTCGAGGAAACTGGCCAACCCCATGACGCTGCAGTCCCCGGGGGCAGGGAGGTTTCGTTCCTCGACGACCAGGCGCGCCCAGGAGGCCAGCAGTTCGATGATCTCCGACCGCAGCGTCAGCACGGAGTCGTCGAGGGCGATACCGACCGCCCTGCTGCCGCTGACCCGCTCCCGTAACCAGCCTTGGGGCCGCGTCAGCTCCTCGTCGCTTTCCCTGTACGCCTCCACCACATCACACAGACCGACACGGAGGCGGTCGTAGCAGGGGCAGCACAGCCGCGAGGGCCCTCTTCCCTCACTCTGTTCGCCGCCGCCCCTTCGCGACTTGACGCACTGAGGAGATGCGCAATCCCGCACGACGCGCATGCGACCCAGATCAATGCCGTGACTGTCGAGCGCCGAAGGGCGTTGTTTGAGCGGAGACACAGCAATCCCTTTCATTCCATTTCGCGTGGAGAGGAGATCGCTTGGTGCGTACGCGTGACCACACGCCTTCACCGGGTCGCCCGCGAGAATCCAAGCACCAAGCTCAACGAGAATTCAATGAGGATTGAAATCTAGCCGCCCTGTCGCGCCCAAAACCATCCCCCATATTCACTGACGCCCTACCTCGGAGAACCCTCTGACGCAAGTCCGGGATGCGCCAGTATCAGCAGGCAGAATTCGCAAGCACATCCTGTGAAACGACGACGCAGCCCGTCAACAGCAGGCCAGGTGACCTGAGTCACGACTTGGTGATGTTTGCCGAGATTCGCGAGGTGGCACTACCCATGCCGCCGTACGGTGAACCCTTCGCGAAAGCATCAGGTCGAGAAGCGAGCAAAAACCGACCCGGCAGTCGCATATCTCGAATGAGCCCAACTCCACATAACGCTGTTGACCTGGGAGAAGAGCAAACGTTGACAGCGGGGGGAGTACACTGTCACACTTATCTGGCGGCACACGCATGCCGCTTTCCAGGGTCCACTTCCCTTCGCGGGAGAAGCTCACGGCAGCCGCTTCCCCTTCTGTGACCCATCACGGATCACCCGCACCCGCGATATACGCCGGGAATGCAAAAGCTCTCACCGAATTCAACGCGGCCTTTCGTACGCCCCCGGTGTGAGCAGTTTCCCCTTCTCCGCCCGACCGCGAAGGTCCGGCGCTGCGCTCCGCCTTGGCCCGATCCCTCTCCCCGACATGTTTTAGGGGTGCCATGAACGCCTCGCCACCCAGCGTTCGTTCCGCCGCGCGTCGCTGCGCACAAGCCGTCAACGCACTGCACTCCATTCCCTACTTCACGACCGATCTCGCGGACCGGCTGGCCCCGTTCGGTGTCACCGATCAGTCCAGCGTCTACATGGCCGGGCGCGCGTCACCTCTCGGCGCGGTCGACGCCCCGATGGTGACCGCGCTCTTCCACGCGTTCGCGCCCGGCTTCGTTGCGGAGCGCGTACCTGCCATCTGGCGGTGCGTATCTCCCGAACAAGCCATTGCCTCACGTGAGGCGGCTGCCGGAGCGGCGCTGGAACGGCTTCTCGGCACCGATGTCATACGGTCGGCCGCGATGGCGGAAGCGGCGCAGCTCGCCGGCGCGGCCGCCACGGGATGCCCGCTTCCCGGGCGCCCTCTCCACGCGGCCAATGCTGCTCTCGACCAGCCCGAGGAACCCCATATCGCGCTGTGGCACGCCGCGACCATGCTCCGCGAGTACCGCGGGGACGGTCATGTCGCGATCCTCAGCCACGCAGAACTCACCGGAGTCGAAGCACTCGTCATCGACTGCGCGAGTGAGCACGGCATGCCCAAGGAGATCGTCAGGCCCATGCGCGGGTGGACCGAAACTGATTGGGCACTCGCGCAGGAAAGGCTGCGGGAGCGCGGTCTGGTGAACCGCGAAGGAACACTGACCACATGCGGCGCCGCGCTGCGGGACGAAGTCGAGCACGAGACCGGACGACTCGACCGTCGACCTTATGAACTCCTGGGTGATTCCGGCGTCAGGAAGCTGGCCGAACTCGTCCACGGATGGGTCCGCACGGCAGCCGGGTCCCATGTTTTCCCCGCGCCCCTGCGGACCTTTTTCGCCCCCGACACGCGCCAGTGGAACCTTCTCTGAGCGGCCCGACCGCCGCCCACACCCTGCACTGCCACTCGTACCGATTCCTGAGGACCGACCAGAGGAAGGACCATCCATGGACTTGTCCGCACCGGCCGTACCGCCGATCGCTCTCTTTTCTCCCGAGTACTACCAGAATCCACACCCCACGCTGACGTGGCTTCAGGAGAACTCACCGGTACATGAATTCACGTTCCCCGTCGGTGACGTCCGCACATGGATGGTGACACGTTTCGACGACGTCAAGACCGTACTGGCCGATCCCCGGTGCAGCACGGAAAGCGTCACCTGGGGAAACGACGAGTTCCGTGCCGCGGGTCTGGTGATTGCGGAGGGCACCATTCTGGAGCGAGGCATCACCGTGGTGGATCCGCCCGCGCACACCCGGTTGCGCCGACTGGCGATGAGCGCCTTCACCACCCGCCGGGTGGAACAGTGGCGCCAGACCGTGCACCACGTCGTCGACCGGACCCTTGCTGCCTGTGCACGACAGGGGGACTTCGATGTCATGGATGACTACGCGGGCGAGGTGTCCGCCGGAGTGCTCGGGGTGATCCTCGGGTTCCGCATCGAACGGCACCGGGAACTGGTCACGGCCCTCAACGAAGCGTTCCCGTCCGACCCCGCGCTGATAGACCGGGCTCCCGCGGCCTTCGGCCGGATCTGCGAGTACGCCGCCGAACTCGTTGCAGAGAAACGTCACGCCCCCTCCGACGACCTGACCTCCGCACTGATCCAGACCAGCAACGAGGGCGAGCGGCTGTCCGCGGACGAGTTGACCGGGCTGGTAGCCGCCATGATCATGGGCGGCAGCGACACCGTCCGCGGATTCATCGGCAATGCGGCCCTCGCGCTCCTCGATCACCCGGACCAGAGCAAGCTGCTTCTGGAAAACCCCGAACTGGCGGACGGCGCCGTCGAGGAACTGCTCCGATACGAAGGGGCATTGAGCACAGCTCTGTTCCGCATCACGACTGAGGAGATCCACCTCTCGGGTACCCGGCTGCCCGCCGGAGCACCGATCATCGCTGCGCTGCTGGCGGCCAACCGGGATCCGCGCCGGTTCGACCACCCCGAGCGTCTCGACATCACCCGCAGCGGACCTCGGCACGTGGGGTTCGGACACGGGCTGCACAACTGTATCGGCGCGGCACTGGCTCGGCTCGAAGGCGCGATCGCGATTCCCGCCCTGTTCCAGCGGTTTCCGCAACTCTCCCTGGCCGTACCGCGAGATGAGCTGCGGTACATCGACAACTGGGCCATCCGGCGACTGACCGCCCTGCCGGTCGCCCGGTCGGGGAAGTCCGGGGCCTGACGCGATGCGAGCAACCGCGCGGGTCGACCGGACGCTCTGCCGTGGCACGGGACTGTGCGAGGTGATGGATTCCCGTCTGTTCTCGCTGAGCGACGACGGCACCGCCCTCGCCCGTCCCCTCGGACCGGGCCACGCCCCGGAAGCCCTCCTCGAACAGCTCCAGGACATCGCGGACTGCTGCCCTACCGGAGCCATCACCATCACCACGACCGACGAAGAGTAAGGAGGAGCAGAAACAGATGCACACGGACTCCACCACCGCCACCGGCCTCCGGACGGACACGGACGTCGTCGTCATCGGAGCCGGGCCAGCGGGGCTGATGCTCGCCGCCGAACTGAGGCTGGCCGGCGCCCGGGTCATCGTCCTGGAGAAGGAGAACACCCCCACCAAGGAATCCCGTGGCATGGGATTCACCGCCCGCACGCTGGAGGTGTTCGACCAGCGTGGGCTGCTGCCGAGACTTGGGGAACTCAACCGGTCGCCCGGCGGCCACTTCGGAAGCGTGCCGGTCGACTTCGCCGTCGGCGACGGATCTCACGCCAGCGTCACGGGCGTCTCGCAGGCACGGACCGTGGCCATGCTCGGTGAGTGGGCCGAGGAGGCGGGAGCCGATGTGCGGTACGGACATCGGCTCACCGGATTCACCGACGCCGGCGAGTCCGTCGAGGTGCATGTGCAGGGGCCTGCCGGTGAGCTGCGGTTGTCGGCGTCGTATCTGGTGGGCTGCGACGGCAGCCGCAGCGTGGTGCGCACGTCGGGCGGGTTCGCCTTCCCCGGCACCGACGCGACGGCGGAACTGCTGCTGGCCGACGTGAAGGGCCTGGAACTCTCCGCGCTGTGGTCGGGTGAGCGGCGCCCGGGCGGCATGCTGCTGGCCGCGCCGCTGGGTGAAGGCGTCATGCGCGTCGTCGTCTCGGAGCACGGCCGCACGCCACGATCCCGCACCGAGCCGCCACTGTTCTCCGAAGTGGCCGATGCCTGGAAGCGGGTCAGCGGGGACGACATCTCCGCCGCCACCCCGGTCTGGGTCAGCTCGTTCGGGGACGCCGCACGGCAGGCGAGCGAGTACCGCAGAGGCCGGGTGTTCCTGGCCGGGGATGCCGCGCACATCCACCTGCCGGCCAGTGGCCAAGGTATGAACGTCAGCATCCAGGACGCCGTGAACCTTGGCTGGAAGCTCGGCGCCGTGGTGACAGGCCGCTCGGACTCCGCGCTCCTCGACACCTACCACGCGGAACGCCATCCGATCGGCGCCGAGTTGCTGCGGAACACCCGTGCCCAAGCGGTGCTGTTCCTCGGCGGCAGCGAGATACAGCCGCTGCGCGACGTCCTCGCCGCGGTGTTCCGTACCGAGGGCGCCGCCCACCACCTAGCCGGTCTGGTCAGCGGGCTGGACATCCGCTACGACGTCGGGCCGGGCACCCACCCGCTGATCGGGCGGCGGATGCCGAAGACGGAACTGCTCCTGGACGACGGCCACACGACCACCACTACCGAACTCCTGCACCCCGCGCGGGGACTGCTGCTGACCCTGGGCGCGGGCCCGGAGCCACGCCGCGTCGCCCGGAACTGGGCCGACCGGGTGGACATCGTCCTTTCGCGGCTCCGTCACATGCCCCCGGCACAGGCCCTCCCGCCGTTCCAGCTCTCCGAATCCCAGGCCGTCCTGGTGCGACCGGACGGATACGTGGCATGGGTGAGCGAGGAAAACGGCGGGGACGACGGCCTCTCCGAAGCCCTGCACCGCCATTTCGGCGCTCCTCTCGACTGATCGCCTGCCTCATCCACCACGACAAGCCCTCAGGGGGACACCGTGACCCAATCGCCGTCGGCCGTACCGCACCTCGCACGCCCCGACGCACACGCGGCCTTCGTGACCTACCGGTACGTGGCCGACGCCGGCCAGGGACGGGCCCTGCTCGACGAGATCGCAGATGCCTGGGAGAAGGCCGAACGGCCCAAGGAGATCCTTGCGTTCTTCTGCTACCTGAGCACCGACGGCACCACCGTGATGACCTACGCGCAGTGCTCGGACGGCACGGTCTACCGCCCCTTCGCCGGTGGCCTGCCCGTCGCCGCGGCCCGCGTTGAACCGATCGAGTTCCGCCTGCATCGCAGCGTGGTGCTCGATCCCACGGCGGGCCCGCCGAACGCCTTGGTCACCGCCCTCTTCGACGTGGACGGCGCGGAGCGACAACAGCGCATCGTCGCGTCGGTCGCCGAGAACCTGGAGAAGGCGCCCGCGGACGAGTACACGGGCCTGATCGCCTCACACTTCCACCTCAGCGTCGACGGCACCCGCGTGATCAACTTCGCGGAGTGGACGAGCGACGAGGCCCATGTCGTGTTCCTCGACGGAGCCACGCGCCACAGCTCGCTGCGGATCACCAACGACATGCCGGGAGTCCGTCCTATCGGATACCGGCGCTACCACCTATACCGGAGCGTCGGCTCCTGACCGGCCGCGGAGGTATCAGATTCATGCTGCGCAAGGTGCTCATCGCCAACCGTGGCGAAATCGCTGTCCGCGTAGCCCGTGCATGCCGGGATGCCGGAATCGGGAGTGTGGCGGTCTACGCC
>NZ_JBVHWT010000004.1:0-543927 GCF_055564055.1 Streptomyces sp. NPDC029159 | reverse complement strand
ACGCCCGGTTACATTCCGAACCCGGAAGCTAAGCCTTTCAGCGCCGATGGTACTGCAGAGGGGACTCTGTGGGAGAGTAGGACGCCGCCGAACAATTATTCAGCTCCGGCCCCCGGAAATCAGTGATGGTTTCTGGGGGCCGGAGCATTTTTGCGTTTCAGGGCCGTTACGCTCGGCGGATGCGCTACGACCTGATCATTTTTGACAATGACGGGGTGCTGGTGGACAGCGAGCCGATCTCGAATCGGATTCTCGCCGGTCATCTCACCGAGCTGGGCCACCCCACCACGTACGAGGAATCGATACGGGATTACATGGGCTCCGCCATGTCCCGTATTCACGACATCGTGCGGGAGCGGTCCGGGAAGCAGCTGCCCGACGGGTTCGACGAGGAATTCCATGCGCGGGTCTTCGCCGCATTCCGTACGGAACTGGAGCCGGTGCGGGGCGTCGGCTCCGTACTGGACGGATTGGCTGTGGCGGGGGTGCCGTACTGCGTCGGGTCGTCCGGCAGCCATGAGCGGATTCGGGTGGCGCTGCGGACCACCGGGCTGTTCGGGCACTTCGAGGAGGAGCGGATCTTCTCCGCGCAGGATGTCGGGCGGGGGAAGCCGGCGCCGGATCTCTTTCTGCACGCGGCGGAGCGGATGGGTGTGGCACCGGAGCGGTGTGCGGTCGTCGAGGACAGTCCGCTGGGGGTGGCGGCCGCGCGGGCGGCGGGGATGGACGTGTACGGCTACACGGCGATGACGCCCGCCGCGCGCCTGGGCGACGCCACCGGGCTCTTCGCGGAGATGGCGGAGCTTCCCGCGCTGCTGGCGGCGTAGAGCACGCGGCGACGGTGCGCCGGTCGAGCGGCCACTCGCCGTCGGCCGGGCGGCGCCTGCGGAATTGCCGTGGTGATCCGTCTACCCCTTGGTAGCGGCGAGTTCTAGGCTGTGCGGCCATGACGGCGCCCCTGGTTCCAGGCATGCAAGCGCGGTACGGCAGGGTCGCGTTGGCCCTCAGCTTCTTCGTTCAGGGCACGGTGTTCGCGCTCCTGGTGACGCGGATTCCGGCGATCCAGGACCGGTACGGGATCTCCGACGCCCTGCTGCCCGTCTTCCTCGCGGCGGTGCCGGTGCTGGCCGGCGTCGGCAGCGTCGTGACCGAGCGGCTGGTGCGGAGGGTGCGGCCGAGCCGGGTGCTCCGTGTGGTGCAGCCGGTGGTCTGTCTGGCGCTGCTGGCGGCCGGTTCGGGCCGTTCGATGGGTCAGGTGGCGGCGGCGCTGGCCGTGTTCGGGCTGGCGGTCGGCGCGCTGGACGCCGCCATGAACATGCTCGGGGTCAGCCTCCAGCGGGCGTACGGCCGCAGCATCATGCTCGGCTTCCACGCCGCGTACAGCCTGGGCGGGATCGTCGGGGCCTCGCTGGCGTGGGCCGGGGCGCACTGGGAGCTGTCGCTCGCGGTGCTGTACGGACCGGTGGTCGCGGTGCTCGTCCCGGTGGCGGTGGTCGCCGGGCGGTGGTTCGTCGACGGATCCGCCGCCACCGGGCAGGACGGCTCGGGGGCGAAGAGCGGCGGGCCGGCGGGCGGCGCTGCCGGTGTCTCGATGCGGCTGCTGTTGCCGTTGTGCCTGGTGATGGCGTGTGCGTACATCGGGGACTCTACGGTTTCCAACTGGAGCGCGAAGTACCTCCAGGATGTGCTGGGCAGCTCCGAGCAGCTGGCGACCGTGCCGTACAACGTCTACATGATCACCACGCTGCTGGGGCGGGCCGTCGGGGATCTGGGGGTGCGGCGGTTCGGAGCCGTCGCGGTGGTGCGGGCCGGGGCGGTCGTCGCGGCCGGAGGGTTCGCGGTGGTCGCGGCGGCGCCGGAGGCGTGGGCGGGGATGGCCGGGTTCACCCTGCTGGGCCTCGGGCTCTGCGTGATCGTGCCGCAGACGTTCGCGGCGGCCGGGCGGCTGGCGTACGAGCGGGACGGCGGCGGGGCGTCGGACGGCGCGATCGCGCGGCTGAACATTTTCAACTATGTGGGTTTTCTGGTGGGTTCGCCGCTGGTCGGGGCGCTCGGGGACGCCTGGAGCTACCGGGGCGCGATGCTCGTACCGATGCTGCTGGTGTTGGTGACGCTGGTGTACGCCCGCTCGTTCGGGGTGTCCGGTGCCCGATACGGTGACGTGCATGAGCGGCCGCGCACAGCTGATGTGGGATGAGGCAGTAACGGGCTACGACTTCGGCCGCGGGCACCCCATGGACCCCGTACGGCTGGCGCTGACCATGCGGCTGGTGGAGGCGTTCGGGCTGGACCGGGCGCCCGTGGAGGTGGTCGCGGCGCGGCCCGCGGGCGAGTCGACGCTGCGGCTGGTGCACCGCGCCGACTACCTGGACGCGGTTCGGGCTGCTTCCGCCGATCCGGCGGCCGCGGACGCCCGGTACGGGCTGGGCACCGAGGACGATCCGGCGTTCCGCGGGATGCACGAGGTGGCGGCGCTGATCGCCGGTCAGTCGGTGGGCGCCGCCGAGGCGGTGGCGCGCGGGGACGTGCTGCACGCGGTGAACTTCGCGGGCGGGCTGCACCATGCGATGCCGGGCGGGGCGGCGGGCTTCTGCGTCTACAACGACGCGGCGCTGGCCATCGCGCGGCTGCTGGAGCTGGGCGTGGAGCGGGTCGCGTACGTCGACACCGATGTGCACCACGGGGACGGTGTCCAGGCGGCGTTCTGGGAGGACCCGCGGGTGCTGACGGTCTCGCTGCACGAGCATCCGCGGACACTGTTCCCGGGGACCGGCTGGCCGCAGGAGATCGGTGGGCCGGGCGCGGAGGGCGGTGCGGCCAACCTGGCGCTGCCCGCGGGGACCGGTGACGCGGGCTGGCTGCGGGCGTTCCACGCGGTGGTGCCCGAACTGCTCGGCGCGTTCCGGCCGCAGGTCCTGGTGACCCAGCACGGCGCGGACACCCACATCGAGGACCCGCTGGCGCACCTCGGGGTGAGTCTCGATGCGCAGCGGGCGGTGGCGCTCGCCTGTCACACGCTGGCCCATGAGCACACGGGCGGGCGGTGGATCGCGCTGGGCGGTGGTGGATATGCGGTGGTGGACGTGGTGCCGCGGGCCTGGACCCATCTGACGGCCATCGCCGCCGGACGCCCGATCGCCCCGGAGACGCCGGTGCCGGAGGAGTGGCGGCACGAGGCGTACCGCCGCACCCGGCAGCCCGCGCCGCACCGGATGACCGATGGCGTCGAACCGCGGTGGCGCGACTTCGCCGAGGGTGGCTACGACCCGGCCGACCGGCTCGACCAGGCGATTCTCGCCACCCGCCGGGCGGTCTTCCCGGCGCACGGGCTGCTGCCGTGAGGTGAGTGCGTAAAGGGGCCCCGTACGGGCCGGTGCGTCCGGATGTGTGACTACCGGGCGGTTCCGGCCCGAGGGGCGAGGCCGGCGGGTCAGCATGGGCGCCGTGTCGGGGACCGGTGCGTTGCGCGCCCATCTGATCGAGGCGCGGCTCGCGGGGACCCTCGCGACGCCGCGGGAGAAAAGCCTGGCGCGCTACCGCCTCTTCGCGGCGCGCGATCCCCGGGCGCTGCTGGGGCTCGACCCCGTGGGGGAGTGGCCGGTCGCGGAGGTGCTGCGGCTGATGGCGCGGCGCTGTGGGATGCCGGCGGACCCGGCGCGGACCGGGGGTCCGAACGTGATCGACCCGGACCGTACGCTCGCCGCCCTGGACCGGTTCGCCGACCGGATCGGGGCGGCGGCGGCGCGGCGCGCCCCGGTGCTGCTCGGCACCGGCCACCCGGACCGTCTGCTGGGGTTCTATGCCGCGCTCGCGGGCGGACTCGCGGCCGCGGGGTGTGCCGTACTCACTCCTGGGCGGGGTTTCCCGGCCCGGATGACGACCTCGTTCGGCGTACGCACGTACGTACTCGACTACGTACGGGGAGTCGCGCTGATGCGCGGGACCGGCGTGGGGGGCGCATCCGCAAAGGGGCGCGTGCATACCCATTCGCCCCTCCCCGTGCGGCTGGCCCTGGATGCCGCCGCGGAGGGCGGCGGGCCGTTGCCGGAATTGGTGGTCGGTGATCACGGCTGGATCTGCGGTGCAGGTCAGCTGGGGTTTGAGGCGATCGGGCTGGCGGATGCGGACGATCCGGGGCCGTTCGTCGGGGAGGCCGAGGGCCGGGTGTGCGCCGTGGTGCCCCTGGACGATGCGGTGGCCGAGGAGCACTACGGGCCGCTGTGGCGTTATGTCCTCAATAGAGCTGAACTGCCCTAGTAGTGGGGGGTTTTGCGGTCCGGGTGGCTCCTCTTCCCCACTCGCATCACCCGCCCCTAAATTGGGGAGTGAGCGCATAGCGACGAAGAGTGACCGGAGGGGAAGCCGGTACCCGTCACATGCGGAAGGTGCAGGTGTGGCATGGCTGCGGACCAGAAGCCTCTGAACGAGGTCGTTTTTCTGACGGTGGCGGAGGTCGCCACCGTGATGCGAGTGTCGAAGATGACCGTGTACCGCCTGGTGCACAGCGGTCATCTGCCCGCGATCCGGGTGGGCCGGTCGTTCCGCGTCCCGGAGCAGGCGGTTCACGACTACCTCCGGGAGTCCTACGTAGGCGTCGAATCGGCCTGACGGAGGCTTCCGCGCCCTCGATTACGCCGTACGCTCGGCGCCGGGTAGGCTGGCCCGATGTAGGTAGTGTGGGCTCGGACGCCCCGCACCGAGTGATTCGAAGTGAGCGAGGGTAGTCGTGGGCTCTGTTATCAAGAAGCGGCGCAAGCGGATGGCCAAGAAGAAGCACCGCAAGCTGCTCAAGCGCACCCGCGTGCAGCGTCGCAACAAGAAGTAAGCGACGCGGATCGCGTTTTCGTGGCCCCTCACCGCCTTGTGCGGTGGGGGGCCACGGTGCGTTCCGGGGGTGGCTCGGCCCGCCGTCGGAGCCGTCCCTGGGGCCGGTGGGGCGGAAATGCGACCGCGGGCAGCGTGAGGTCGCCGTGGTGCCGGGACGACCCGATAGCGTGGGTCACAGCTCGGCGCAGGCGGCGGCCGAGGGCGGAAGGAGGGCCGGTCGTGGGCAGGGTCGTGCTCGTCACGGGAGTCGCCCGGCAGCTCGCCGGCCGGTTGGTCCGGCGCATCCTCCGCGATCCGTCCGTCGAGCGGGTGATCGGCGTCGACGCGGTGGCCCCCGCGCATCTGCCGGCCGGTGCGGAGTTCCTCCAGGCCGACATCCGGCACCCGGCCATCGCCCGCGTGCTGGCCGAGACCGGCGTCGACACCGTCGTCCACATGGACGTCAACAGCACCCCGCCGGGCCGCCGCGGCAGCCGCGCCGCGGTCAAGGAGACCAACGTCATCGGCACCATGCAGCTGCTCGGCGCGTGCCAGAAGGCGCCCCGGGTGCAGCGGCTGGTCGTCAAGTCCAGTACCGGCGTCTACGGTTCGGCCCCCCGCGACCCGGCGGTCTTCGGGGAGGACACCCCGCCGAAGTCGCTGCCGTCCGGCGGGTTCGCCAAGGACGTCGTCGAGGCCGAGGGGTACGTCCGCGGCTTCGCGCGCCGCCGCCCGGACGTCGCGGTCTGCGTGCTGCGCTTCGCCAACGTCCTGGGGCCGTGCGCCGACTCCCCGCTCGCCGAGTACTTCTCGCTGCCGGTGCTGCCGACGGTCCTCGGGTACGACCCGCGGCTGCAGTTCGTGCACGAGGAGGACGCGCTGGCGGCGCTGGAGATCGCGGCGTCCGCACCGCGCCCCGGGACGCTCAACAGCGGGACGTTCAACATCGCGGGCGACGGTGTGCTGCTGCTGTCGCAGACCGCCCGCCGGCTCGGGCGGCCGACGCTGCCGCTGCTGCTGCCCACCGTCACCTGGGCGGGCGCCGCGCTCCGCGCCGTCGGCGTCACGGAGTTCTCGCCGGAGCAGATCCGGCTGCTGACCCACGGCCGGGTGGTCCGCACCACGCAGATGCGCGAGACGTTGGGCTTCGACCCGCAGTACACGACGGCGGAGACGTTCGCGGAGTTCGCCCGCAGCCGCGGTCCGGGGCTGCTGCCTCCGGAGTCCCTCGCCCGTACCGTCGACCGGTTCGCCGACGCGCTCAGCGCGCGCCCGGCCCAGTGAGGAGTGCACGCGAGATGGCGGACGCCAAGGTCATTCCGTTCGGCGAGGAGCCCTGGGCGCGCCGCACGGCCCGGCGGCCGGTGAACGGCACCGCGGTCCCGCTCACGCCCGTACCGGAGGCCCGTACGGGCGACCGGCCGCGCCCGGCGCCCCCGGCGGCGCGCGGCGGCCGCTCGCTGGACGAACGGCTCGCCGGCGGCCTGCGCTTCCTGCGGCGGCGGCTGACCGGCGAGTACGAGGTCGACGACTTCGGCTACGACGAGGAGCTGACCGACCAGGTCCTGATGTCGCTGCTGCGCCCGCTGGCCGAGAAGTACTTCCGGGTCGACGTCCGGGGTGTGGAGAACATCCCGGCGGACGGCGGCGCGCTGGTCGTCGCGAACCACTCCGGGACGCTGCCGCTGGACGGTCTGATGCTGCAGACCGCGATCCACGACCACCATCCGGCCGATCGGCATCTGCGGTTCCTCGCGGCCGATCTGGTCTTCGTGCTGCCGGTGGTCAGCGCGCTGGCGCGGAAGGCCGGGCACACCCTGGCGTGCGCGGAGGACGCGCAGCAGCTGCTGGAGCGCGGTGAGGTCGTCGGGGTGATGCCGGAGGGGTTCAAGGGCATCGGCAAGCCGTTCGCGGACCGCTACAAGCTCCAGCGCTTCGGGCGGGGCGGTTTCGTCTCGACGGCGCTGCGGGCCGGGGTGCCGATCGTGCCGTGCTCGATCGTGGGCGCCGAGGAGATCTATCCGATGATCGGCAACGCCCGGACGCTGGCGCGGGTGCTGGGGCTGCCGTACTTTCCGCTGACGCCGACGTTCCCGTGGCTCGGGCCGGTGGGCGCGCTGCCGCTGCCGACGAAGTGGACGATCCAGTTCGGCGAGCCGATCGCGACGGACGGCTATCCGCCGGAGGCGGCCGACGACCCGATGCTGATGTTCAACCTCACCGACCAGGTCCGGGAAACGATTCAGCACACGCTGTACAAGCTGCTGGTGCAGCGCCGGTCGGTCTTCTTCTGACCGCAACGCGGCCCGCTCCCCGCCCGGCGCAGTGCCGAGGGGGAGCGGGCCGCGTGCTGTCAGTCGTTCTCGCCGTCGATGCCCAGCCGGGGCAGCAGGCCCGGGATGAGCGGCGGCACGGTGATGTCGGGGTGGTCGGTGAGGCCCTTGCCGCCGTGCGAGGGCGTCGGGGTGTCGTCGTGGTGGGGGCCGCCGAGCAGTCCGCCGGTGTCACCGCCGAGCAGCCCGTGCTCCTCGGAGGGGCTGGACGAGGGCCGGGCCGGGCGGCCCGCCTCGCCGGGTGTACCGGACGGGCCGTGCTCCACGGTCGGTGACGGGTGCGGCCGCCCGGAGGTGTGGTCCGGCGAGGCCGGGGAGGCGCCCTGCCGCGCCGCCTTCTCCGGGGTGGGCAGCAGCCCGCGCAACGGCTTGACCTGCTTGTCCATCGCGTCGAAGACCGAGCTGACCTCGTCGCGCGCGTCGGTGAGCTGCACCGGGAGCCGGTCGCGCAGCTGCGACCAGGTGGCGCGGTGGGACGTGGCGAAGGAGTCCAGGGTCTCGATGGGGCCGAGGGAGCCGTCCCGCTCGTACGCGGCGTACAGCAGGCGGTGGCCCTCGCCGGCGTCGTGGGTGATCCCGGCGAGCGTCCGGCGGACCTCGGCGAGCGATTCGTGGTCGAGGTCGGCGACCCGGCCGCGCTCCATCAGGCGGCGGGCCTCCAGCATCCGGGTGGCGGCCTGGTCGAGGTAGATCCGGCCGCGGTCGGCGTCGTCGTCGCTCAGGCCGAGCTTGAAGTCCTCCATGCCCCGCTTGAGGCCGTAGAGGGAGTCGCCGGGGAGGGCGTCGGAGCTGGCGGCGGCGACGCCGCTGAGCGCCCCGGCGGCGACCCCGACCGTCAGCCCGCCGGCCGCCAGCCGCTTCGTCAGCCGGGAGCGTGGGCGCAGCCTCCCGAGCTGCTCGGCGGGGCGGTGGGTGCGCTGTTCGGGCACCCGGGCGCCGTCGGAGGGGCTGCCTTCGGTGAAGGCGGCCTCCATCGCGGCCATCAGCTGGGCGCGCTGGACGGTCTTGACCTCGGTGGCCATCTCCGGCTTCGGGAGTTCCCCGAGGCCGTCCGCCACAGCCAACAGTCGTGCTTCACCCGGCGTCTGGGCCGCGGTGTCGTCCTGGTCCTCGGCCGCGCCCCGGGAGGTCTGGTCCTCCAGGGCCTGGGCGAAGGCGTTGGCCCGCCGGTGCACCGAGATGTTCGCGATCACGGGCGGCACCTCCTCTCGTATCCCGCTCGACTCCCCTGACTGGACTTGGACCATCCAGACGGGCCGGACGGTTGTACGCCCCTTTCCGCGGCCACTCGTAGGAGTGAGAGGCAGCGGACAGGGCGTGACCGTATGGAGCCTGCATCCCGGACAACGAGCGGCGCGGCACACGGGTTACGCACACACGATGATCTGACCGAGGGGGCACGACCGCTCACCGTACGTCACCGGATGTGGGCGTACGGGTGACCGGAAGGCGAACGAGGGGGCGGGGGTGGGTGGTCGGTCAGCGGGCGTCTTCGGGCAGCAGCCGGGCGAGGGTGCGCACCGCGCGGTACTGGAGGGTCTTGATCGCGCCTTCGTTCTTGCCCATCACGCGGGCGGTCTCGGCGACCGAGAGACCTTGCAGGAAGCGCAGGGTCACGCACTCCTGCTGTTGGGGGTTGAGCTTGCGGACCGCCTCCAGCAGGGCGGCGTTGGAGAGCGATTCGAGGACGGAGTCCTCGGGGCTGCGCTCGACCTCGTTGGCGTCGAGCATCTCGCCGGTGGTGACCTCCAGGCGGAACCGGGAGGACTTGAAGTGGTCGGCGACGAGGTTGCGGGCGATCGTCACCAGCCAGGCGCCGAAGTCGCGGCCCTGCCAGGTGAAGGTGCCGATCCGGCGCAGGGCCCGCAGGAACGTCTCGCTGGTGAGGTCCTCGGCGGTGGCCCGGCCGCCGACGCGGTAATAGATGTAGCGGTAGACGGTGTCGGCGTACTGGTCGTAGAGGCGGCCGAAGGCTTCGGCCTCTCCGGACTGGGCGCGTTCGACGAGGTCCATCATGCGACGGCTGTCGCTGTCGACGGGGCGTCGGGCGGTGGTCGTGCCGGTGCCGGAGCGGCGGGATCTGCCGGCGGTCGCGGGCTTGCCGACCGCCGCGCTCCCGTCGGCCAGGGCGTAGCAGGGGCCGGCGGGGACGGCTGTGGCGAATGCGGGGACGGCGTACGCGGTGGGGACAAAACTGCGCAGGTGGTCGACGAGTGTCGTACGCAGCGTAGCCAGGCCCGAGGCGTCAACCCCGACGTGTGGGTACACGGGACTCCCAGAGGCAGAGCTTCCATCACGTGCAGTGCGGGACCGTTCACTCGTCGTAGGGACGTGTGGGTTCCGGAATGCGTCTGAGGAGAATAACGCTTCGTATAGGCAGCGCTACACCCAGTTGTTCAAATCATCGATTACTTACGATCCGTGCCTGGTTGGTGGCGGAAGTAGTATCGATTACTGAGCAGCTTTTGATCGAAAGGTGATGCAATCTGCCAGGTTGGAGGGCGTGTTGTGGTGGAGCGCCAGCAACCGGACCGCAGGTGAGGCGGGGCGGGGCTCCGGAGTGAACGGACGCGCCCGCCTGCCGGTGATCAATCCTGGTCAGCGGCGGCGCCGCTGGAGGGCCACGGCGGCGGCCGCCCCGCCCGCGAGCGCGCCGACCCCGGCGGCGGCCGGGATGCCGATGCGGACGGCCTTGCGGCCCGTGCGGTAGTCGCGCAGCCGCCAGCCGTGCTCCCGGGCGTGCTTGCGCAGCCGCCCGTCGGGGTTGATGGCGTAGGGGTGGCCGACGAGCGAGAGCATCGGGATGTCGTTGGCGGAGTCGCTGTACGCGGCGCAGCGGGCGAGCTGGAGGCCCTCGGCGGCGGCGAGCGCGCGGACGGCCTCGGCCTTGGCGGGGCCGTGCAGCGGTTCGCCGACGAGCTTGCCGGTGTAGACGCCGCCGACGGACTCCGCGACGGTGCCGAGCGCGCCGGTCAGGCCGAGCCGCCGGGCGATGATCGTCGCGGTCTCGACCGGCGCCGCGGTGACCAGCCAGACCTTCTGCCCGGCGTCGAGGTGGGCCTGGGCGAGGGCGCGGGTGCCGGGCCAGACGCGTTCGGCCATGTACTCGTCGTAGATCTCCTCGCCGATGGACATCAGCTCGGAGACGCGGTGGCCCTGGACGATGGAGAGGGCGCTGTTGCGGACGTCGGCCATGTGCTCGGGGTTCTCCGAGCCGGCCAGCCGGAAGTAGATCTGCTGCCAGGCGAAGCGGGCCAGTTCCCGCTTGTGGAAGAAGTGGCGCTTGTAGAGACCGCGGCCGAAGTGGAAGAGGGCGGCGCCCTGCATGACGGTGTTGTCGAGGTCGAAGAAGGCCGCGGCGCGGTCGTCGCCGACGACCGGGAACTCCGGCTCCTGAGCCGCTCCCTCGGCCTGCTCCGCCGCCGCCTCCTCGGCCTCCTGGGAGGTCTTGCGGGCGGCCTCGGCGGCGGCCTCGCCGGCCAGCACGCTGCGGGCGGTGGCGGGGCGACGGCGGCGGCCGAGCCAGGCGGGTGTGCGCACCCCGGCGAGCGCGGCGCCGAGGCGGTGGCCGGGGGTGGCGGATGCGCCGGAAGCGGCCGCGTCGGAGGGGGTCGCGCCGGGGCGGTCCTCGGGCGTCGGCGTGTCGGGCGTCCCGGAGGGAGTCCTACCGGGGCGGTGGTCGGGCGACGGGCGGGCCATACGGACAGCGTAGCCAGTCGGTTCGGTGGTTCCGGTGACGGCCCGGTGTCGCGCTACGGGTGAGGCGGCGACGAGCGGGTGCCGGGTCAGGCGCCCAGTGCCGTCCGGAGGCGCTTCGGGTCCACGCGCCAGAAGTCGTGCTGGGCGCCGTCGACGAGGATGACCGGAATCTGCTCCCAGTATTTGCGGTGCAGCTCGGCGTCCTCGGTGATGTCCTTCTTCTCCCAGGAGGCGCCGGTCTCGGCGCAGATCTGCTCGATCACGGCCTGGGCGTCGTCGCAGAGGTGGCAGCCGGGCCTGCCGATGAGGGTGACGGTGCGCTCCGCGGGGCTCTTGCGGGGGGCGCGCTGGAACATGCCGAACGAGGGGGCCATGGGGCCATTGTGCCGGGAGCGCGGCGGCGCGCGGCGGCCCGGAGGTCGACTACCATCGGTGGGCGATTTGTAGGTTTCCGGGGGCATAGCGGTGAGGAGTGAGGACCCGTGCTCCCGTCGGCTACCCCGTGTGACCTGCGGGTAGCGGGCGAACGGCGTGGTGGGGAAGTTGGTTCCACGAGCCGCGTCAAAACCCGCGTGACACCGATCACTTTGGGCAGACAAAGCGGACATCATCTTTGTGCACGCGTTCACAAAGACATAGCCTGCACAGGACAGGGCGGTCGGGTGACGTATGGCCGCCCGCAGCCCCGCTCTACCCGCAGGAGCACCGTGGCAACTGGCCGAACTCACCGACCGGCGACCCGAAGCCGAGGGATTCCCGAGGCCACCGTCGCCCGGCTTCCGCTGTATCTGCGTGCACTGACCGCGCTCTCCGAGCGCTCGGTCCCCACGGTCTCCTCCGAGGAACTGGCCGCCGCGGCGGGGGTCAACTCCGCCAAGCTGCGCAAGGACTTCTCGTACCTCGGCTCCTACGGGACGCGTGGGGTCGGTTACGACGTGGAGTATCTCGTCTACCAGATCTCGCGGGAACTCGGCCTGACCCAGGATTGGCCGGTTGTCATCGTCGGCATCGGTAATCTCGGCGCCGCGCTCGCCAACTACGGCGGCTTCGCCTCGCGTGGTTTCCGGGTGGCCGCGCTGATCGACGCCGATCCCGCCATGGCCGGGAAGCCCGTCGCCGGTATCGCGGTGCAGCACACCGACGAGCTGGAGCACATCATCGAGGACAACGGCGTCTCGATCGGCGTGATCGCGACGCCCGCGGGCGCCGCCCAGCAGGTCTGCGACCGTCTCGTCGCCGCCGGTGTCACCTCGATCCTCAACTTCGCGCCGACCGTGCTGACCGTCCCGGACGGCGTGGACGTCCGTAAGGTCGACCTCTCCATAGAGCTGCAGATCCTCGCCTTCCACGAGCAGCGCAAGGCGGGCGACGAGGGCGCGGTGGCCCCGGCCGCCGCGGCCCGTGCCGTCGTGGACGCCCCCGTGGTGCCGGCCGACGACCGCAAGGGACCGGACGGGGACGTCCCCGCCGTGATGCCGGCATGAGCTTGCTCGTCGTAGGACTGAGTCACCGCACCGCACCGGTCAGCGCGCTGGAGCGGGCCGCGCTCGCGCCCGAGGTGCGCGGGAAGCTGCTCCAGGAGGCCGTCGCGGCCGAGCCGGTCAGCGAGGCCGCCGTGCTCTCCACCTGCAACCGCATCGAGCTCTACGCGGACGTGGACAAGTTCCACGCCGGCGTCGCCGAGCTGTCCACGCTGCTGGCCCGCCACGGCGCCGCCGAGCTGGACGAGCTGACGCCCTACCTCTACGTCCACTACGAGGACCGCGCCGTCCACCACCTCTTCTCGGTGGCCTGCGGCCTGGACTCGATGGTCGTCGGCGAGGGGCAGATCCTCGGGCAGATCAAGGACGCGCTCGCCGTCGCGCAGGAGCAGCACACCGCGGGCCGCCTGCTGAACGACCTCTTCCAGCAGTCGCTGCGGGTCGGCAAGCGCGCGCACAGCGAGACCGGTATCGACAAGGCCGGGCAGTCGCTCGTCACCTTCGGCCTGGAGCAGCTGGCGGGCGGCGCGGACGTCGCCGACTGGGCGCGCGGCAAGCGGGCGCTGGTGATCGGCGCCGGTTCGATGTCGTCGCTGGCCGCCACCACGCTGGCCCGCGCCGGGATCGGTGAGCTGGCCGTCGCCAACCGCACCGTGGAGCGCGCCGAGCGGCTGACGCAGATCCTCACCGAGCCGGGCGGCCCGGGCGCCGCCACCGGCCTGGAGGCCCGCGCCGTCGCGATGTCCGCCGTGGCCGAGGAGCTGGCCGCCGCCGACGTCGTCGTCTCGTGTACGGGGGCGACCGGCCTGGTGCTCGGCGCCGAGGCGGTCGCCGCCGCCCGCGCCGGGCGCACCGCGGACCTGGCCCTGCTCGACCTGGCGATGCCGCGGGACATCGACGCCGCCGTGCACCGCGTCGAGGGTGCGCACCTCGTCGACATCGAATCGCTGGCCGACGCCTCCGCGGACGCGCCGATGGCGGCCGATGTGGACAAGGTGCGGTCCCTGGTCGCGGACGAGGTCGCCGCCTTCGGCGCGGCCCAGCGGGCGGCGCACATCACGCCGACCGTGGTCGCCCTGCGCACCATGGCCGCCGGTGTCGTGGCGGGCGAGATGGCCCGGCTCGACGGCCGCCTCCCCGATCTGGACGACAAGGAGCGCGCGGAGATCACCCAGACCGTGCGCCGGGTCGTCGACAAACTCCTGCACGCGCCCACCGTGCGGGTCAAGCAGCTCGCCAGCGAGCCCGGCGGTGCCGGGTACGCGGACGCGCTGCGGGAACTCTTCGACCTCGACCCCGAGACGGTCGCCGCCGTCAGCAGGGCCGACACGCGGGCCGACAGGCACGATGCAGCACGGGAGCGGGCATGACTGACAGCACAACGAGGGGCACGCCCCTTCGGCTGGGCACACGGCGGAGCAAGCTCGCCGTGGCCCAGTCCGGACAGGTCGCCGACGCGGTCCGCGAGCTGACGGGCCGACCCGTCGAGCTGGTGGAGATCACCACGTACGGCGACACCTCCCGCGAGCAGCTCGCGCGGATCGGCGGCACCGGCGTTTTCGTCTCCGCGCTGCGCGACGCGCTGCTCGCCGGGGAGATCGACTTCGCGGTCCACTCGCTCAAGGACCTGCCGACGACGCAGCCCGGCGACCTGACGCTGGCGGCCGTGCCGCGGCGCGCGGACCCGCGGGACGCGCTCATAGCCAGGGACGGACTCGCCTTCGAGGAGCTGCCGGACGGCGCCCGGGTGGGGACGGGCTCGCCGCGGCGGATGGCGCAGCTCAACGCCTGGGCACGGCAGCTGGGCCGCCGCATCGAGGCGGTGCCGATACGCGGGAACGTCGACACCCGTATCGCCTTCGTCGAGAAGGGCGAGCTGGACGGCGTCGTACTGGCGGCCGCCGGGCTCACCCGGCTCGGCCGTATCTCCGAGGCGACGCAGCTGCTGTCGCCCGACATGGTTCTGCCCGCCCCCGGCCAGGGGGCACTGGCGGTCGAGTGTGCTGCGGTCAACGCAGACCTCGCCGCCGAGCTCGCCGGACTCGACGACCCCTTCACCCGGGCCGCCGTGACCGCCGAGCGTTCCCTGCTCGCTGCCCTGGAGGCCGGCTGCTCCGCACCCGTGGGTGCACTGGCCGACCTCCAGACCGGCGAACAGGCTGTCACCGAAATGCGCCTGCGCGGCGTCGTCGGCACGACCGACGGCAGCGCGCTGGTGCAGCTGTCCACCACCGGGCACGTACCCGCATCTCCCGACGACGCCACGACGCCGCTGCGCATGGGCCGTGAACTCGCCGCCGAGATGCTCGCCAAGGGTGCGGCCGGTCTTATGGGGGAGCGAGCACTTTGAACCCCACCGCCCCGAATCACTCCGCCTCCGGTCAGGTCACCTTCCTCGGTGCCGGGCCGGGAGACCCGGGTCTGCTGACGCTGCGTGCCGTGGAGGCACTGGCCCAGGCGGACGTGCTGATCGCCGACCCGCAGGTGCTGGATGTCGTGCGCGTGCACGCCCGCGCACAGGTGGACACACCGCTGCAGGCGACAGCTGACGAGGCGTCAAAGCCCGTCATGCCCGCAGAAGTTTCTTCGCTGCGTGACACCGCCAATCTTGTCATGGCGGCCGCGCGCACCGGCAAGCGGGTCGTCCGTGCCGTGACCGGCGACCCCGGTCTGGACGGCAACGTCGCCGAGGAGATGCTGGCCTGCGCGGCCGAGGGCATCGTCTTCGAGGTCGTGCCCGGCATCGCCGCCGCCGTGGGCGTTCCCGCGTACGCCGGTGTGCCGCTGCGCGACGCCGAGGGCGCCGACGTCCGGTTCGTCGACGCACGCACCGCGACCGACCGCTGCTGGGCCGAGCTGGGCGGCTCCGACGCGACCGCCGTCGTCTCCACCAGCCTCGACTCGGTGGCCGCGGCCGCCGGTGAGCTGGTCTCGGCGGGCCGCAAGCCCGACACCCCGATGACGGTCACCGTCGCCGGTACGACCACCCGCCAGCGCACCTGGAACGCCACCCTCGGGTCGGTCGCGCAGGTGCTGAAGGCCGCGAAGGTGCTGCCGTCGGCGGACGGCGGGCAGCCGGTCATAGCCGTGGTCGGTGAGCGGGGCGCCGTGGCGCAGCGCGACCGGCTGTCGTGGTTCGAGTCCAAGCCGCTGTTCGGCTGGAAGGTCCTCGTACCGCGGACGAAGGAGCAGGCCGCGTCGCTCTCCGACCAGCTCGTCTCGTACGGCGCGGTGCCGCATGAGGTCCCGACGATCGCCGTCGAGCCGCCGCGCACCCCGCAGCAGATGGAGCGGGCGGTCAAGGGCCTGGTCACCGGCCGGTACGAGTGGATCGCCTTCACCTCGGTCAACGCCGTCAAGGCGGTCCGGGAGAAGTTCGAGGAGTACGGCCTCGACGCCCGCGCGTTCGCCGGGATCAAGGTCGCGGCGGTCGGTGAGCAGACCGCCAAGGCGCTGATCGCCTTCGGCGTGAAGCCCGATCTGGTGCCGTCCGGCGAGCAGTCGGCGGCCGGGCTGCTGGAGGACTGGCCGCCCTACGACGCGGTCTTCGACCCGATCGACCGGGTCTTCCTGCCGCGCGCCGACATCGCCACCGAAACGCTGGTGGCGGGCCTGATCGAGCTGGGCTGGGAGGTCGACGACGTCACCGCGTACCGCACGGTGCGGGCGTCGCCGCCGCCGGCCGAGACCCGCGAGGCGATCAAGGGCGGCGGTTTCGACGCGGTGCTCTTCACCTCGTCCTCGACCGTCCGCAACCTCGTCGGCATCGCGGGCAAGCCGCACAACGTCACGGTGATCGCCTGCATCGGCCCGGCCACCGCGAAGACCGCGGAGGAACACGGCCTGCGGGTGGACGTCCTCTCGCCCGAACCGTCGGTGCACAAGCTGGCGGAGGCCCTCGCGGACTTCGGCGCCGCGCGGCGCGACGCCGCGATCGAGGCGGGGGACTCGGTCACCCGGCCCAGCGAGCGGCGGCCGGGGGCGCGGAGGCGGCGGGCCACGCCGTAACGCGGCTTCGTACCGTGCCCTGCCCCGTATCCGCTTCGGCGGGTGCGGGGCAGAGGCGTTTCATCGCCCGGATGAGTCGTGCCGCCCCGCGGCTTCATGGTCCCGCACGGCCCTCCGGCGGTGTGGCGGCCGTCGGCGGACATGGACGTCGGAAGTGTGCGGCGCGGTGAGGACGCTGTGGTCGGGGACGGCGCGTGCGGCGAGGGTGACGCCGCTGGCGATCCGGCAGTCGCGGCCGAGGGCGAGGCCGGGGCCGAGGCTGATGCTGTTGCCGGTCTGGACCCGGTCGCCGATCAGGGCGCCGAACTTCGGTGTGCCGCAGCGGTAGAGGCCGTCGGGGGTACGCAGGATGATCTCTCGTTCCGGTCGGCTCAGGTGGGGGCTCCACATGCTGATGGCCGCGACGGTCAGGTTGGCGGACAGGTGGGCGCCGGCACCGACGAGGGTGCGGTTGATGCCGATGCGGTGGCCGAGGACGGCCCGCTCGCCGATGAACGATCGGGTGACTTCGCAGTTGAAGCCGACCGAGACGCCGGCGCACAGCACGGACCCGGAGCGGACGGTGGAGAATTCCCACACGCGTACGCGGGGGCCGATGATCACGTCGTCGCCGATGATCGCGGTGGGGCGGATCTGCGCGGTGGGGTGGATGCGGTGCGGGAGCCGGGCGAGTGCCTGGCGGTGCCCGTCCTCCCAGAGCGCGAGGAAGTCGGACAGCTCGGTCCGCTCCAGGTGCTCGTAGGGGGTGCCGTCCAGCATTCCGCTGGTAGGGGCGGTGAGGTAGTCGCCGAGGCGGATGGTGGGCATCGGTGGCCTTCCTGTGTGTGGTCGGTGGCCGGTCCCCGGGCGGCTAGCATCACCGGCACCTGACCCGAGGAACGGAGAGTTCATCCGTGCGTCACCCGCGCATTGGCGTCGCCATCTTGACCATGGGCACGCGGCCCGCAGAGTTGGCCGAGCTGCTGGAGTCGGTCGCCGGGCAGGACACGCCGGCGGCGCGGGTGGTCGTGGTCGGCAACGGCTCGCCGCTGCCGCCGCTGCCGCAGTGGGTGACCGGTGTGGAGCTACCGGAGAACCTGGGCGTCGCCGGTGGCCGGAACGTGGCCCTGGCCCGGCTGCGGGAGTTCGGGGACGTCGATGTGGTCGTGGACCTGGACGATGACGGCCTGCTGATCAGCCGGGACGTCTTCACCCGGCTCGTGGAGTTGTACGAAGCGGATGCCCGGCTGGGTGTCGTCAGCTTCCGTATCGCCGATGAGCGGGGCCGCACCCAGCGCCGTCACGTCCCGCGTCTGCGCGCGGCGGACCCGATGCGGGGCGGGCTGGTGACGACGTTCCTCGGCGGCGGGCACGGGCTGTCCATGCGGATGCTGGAGCAGGTCGGCGGCTGGCCCGAGCCGTTCTTCTACGCGCACGAGGAGACCGACCTGGCCTGGCGCGCACTGGATGCGGGCTGGAAGGTGCGCTACGAGCCGGAGCTGGTGCTCCAGCACCCGTGGACGTCGCCGGCCCGGCATGCGGTCTTCCACCGCATGGTCGCCCGCAACCGGGTCTGGCTGGCCAAGAGACACCTTCCTGCTCTCCTCGTCCCTGCTTACCTGGGCGTCTGGACCGTGCTGACCGTGGCCCGTACCCGGTCGGCGGCGGGGCTGAAGGCGTGGTTCGGAGGGTTCGCCGAGGGCCTGCGCACGCCGTGCCCGCCGCGTCGGCCGATGCGGTGGGCCACGGTGTGGAAGATGACCCGCTTGGGTCGGCCGCCGGTCATCTGATCAGGCGATCGCGGTCCCGGACTCGGCCCGCAGCCACGAGGGGACAGCCTCGGGGGTCTTCTTCAACCAGTCCGTGTAGCGGGCCACTCCGTCCTTGACGGTGATCGTGGGCCGCCAGCCGAGCACCGCTTCCATGCGGTGGGTGGATGCGTAGCCGCCGAGCGGGTCACCGGGCGGCATCGGCGTCTCCTCGAACCGCGTGCCCGGGTACTGCTCGGCGACCAGCTCGGCAACGGTGCGGATGCTGGTGGGCGTGCCGGTGCCGATATTGATCGTCTCGTTGTGGGCTCGCGGGGCGACCAGCGCCCGGACGGTGGCGGCGGCGATGTCCTCGACGTGTACGAGGTCCCGGACCTGGTGGCCACCGCCGTTGAGGTGCAGGGGCAGCCCCAAGGCGGCGCGGGTAGTGAACCAGGCCACGACCCACGAGTGGCTGTTCTCCTTGATGACCTGCGGCTCCCCGTAGACGGAGAAGTACCGCACGACTGTGTACGAGGTGCCCACGGCGCCCAGCGTGAGAGCGGTCTGCGTTTCGCCCCACGCCTTGGTGTTGCCGTAGGCGGACATAGGCCGCAGTGGCGTGTGCTCGTGGAACTGCGGCGGGACCCGCCCGTAGACGGCTTCCAGCAGCTTGCGCACGGTCCGGTACTCCTCGCACGGGCGTGCCCAGTCCTCGGGGGTGCCGTTGCCGTAGACGCTGGCCGAGGAGACGAAGACGAGTCGGCGGACCCGGTCGCAGGCGGCTACCGCGTCGAGCAGTACCTGGGTGCCGGTGACGTTGGTGTGGATCGCCGCCAGGGGATTGCGGGTGCAGGCGGCGACGTCGGCGAGGGCGGCGGCGTGGATCACGTAGTCGGATTCGGTCACCGCCTTCCTGACCACGTCCGGGTTCTGGATGTTGCCGACGATGACATCCGGGCCGGTGGGATCGATCCCGAACAGGTCGCGGTAGGTGTGCCGGGGGTAGGCGTCCAGCGTGCAGAGGGCGAGCGGGCGGGCCCCCGCCTGGCGCAGGCAGGCGGTGATCCGGCTGCCGATGAGCCCCGCTCCTCCGGTGACCAGCACGGTCCGGCCGGTGAGTTCTTTCCATACGGTGTCGTGCACTGTGCCTCCATGCCGTGGTGAGGTGCGCGGTGTCACCGGCCTGCCTGGCGGGCCTGCTCGCGCTTGGCGATGAGCTGCTCGAACTGGATGGCGTACAGCTCCACCTGGCCCGGGGAGAGGACGAGCACCGACTGTGTGTTCCGGCCGTCGGTGTGGTGGATCTCGATGCCCAGGACGGCCTCCTGGGCACGGTGGTCGTATGTCGCGTCCCGCTTCATCGGCGTCACATGGGTGACCGATGCCGGCGCGCCCTGGATGGCGGTGTTCTCCTCCATCGCGCTCACCTCTTGGGGTGTGCCTGCGGTCCGCTCGGATGCGGGCCGCCTGTGCCACGAGGACACCGCAGGCCGCCCGGCAAGGCGAGGTGCGGCGCCTGGGCGCGCACACGGTTTGCACCAGGCGTAAACGGCTTACAACTTCCCGTGGTACAGGGCGATTTGACGGGACAATGAGCCCGGCAGGAGGTGAGCCGTGGACCACACCCATCCGATCTGGCGCTCAGCGGCCATGCGTGACGCCCGCGCCCGCCAAGACGTGGGAGCCATCGTCCGGTTGGCCCGCCGCGCGGCCGACATCACGCTCGCCGAGGTGGGCGAGCGGGTCGGCTATACCGCCGCTTCCCTCTCCCGGATGGAACGCGGCAAGCAGCCCATGCGCGACGTGCTGCTGCTACGGCAGCTTGCCGCCTGTCTGGACATCCCGCCGCACCTACTCGGTCTCGCTCCGCAGCACCGAGGGGCAACGCCCGACCACCCCGGCGCCACTAGGGTGGCCGCGCAGGCCCTGTTCGGCGAAGAGGGAGACGATCCGGTGCGACGCCGTGAACTGCTGGCAACCCTGGCCGCGGCTACTGCCGGTACGGTCCTCGGGCCTTCGGCCGACGCGCATGCTGCGGTGAAGCCGAATCTGTCCGGCCTGGAAGACATGTTGCTTCACCGGCCGCACGGTCAAGTCCTCACCCAAGAGCCCACCACCGCCGCCGTCACCGCGGCGGTGGATGCGTCCCGGGAGGGCTTCAGCGCCTGTCGTTACGACGCGCTCGCCCGTGCCCTTCCGGCGCGCATCGCGCTCGCCCAGGCGCTGGGCTCGGGCGGACACCCGGAGCATGCGGCGACCGACGTCGCCGATCTCTACAACATCGCCACCCGGCTCTGCATCAAGCTCGGCGAAGACGGCCTGGCCGCGGTCACCGCCGACCGTGCCCTTGCCGCAGCTCTCAGCGGCGCGGATGCCCTCACCGTCGCCGAAGCTCACCGCATGGTCTCCTCCACATGGCGCCGCCAAGGGCACTACGCCCGCGCCACCGATGTCGCCGTCACCGCGGCCCGGCAACTGGCCGCTGACCGGACTGCCGATGCCACCGAACGGCTTTCCGTCCAGGGCAACTTGTACGCCACCGCCGCCTACACCGCCGCCAAGCACGGTGACCGGTACGCCGCACACGCCCTGATCGCTGAGGCCCAGGCCAGCGCCGGACAGCTCGGCCACGACGCCTTGCTGCGCGGCAACATCTTCGGCCCCAGTCAGGTCCTCCTCCACCGGGTATCGATCAGTCAGTTGCTCGGCGACGCGGGCCAAGCCGTCGAGTACGCCCGCCGCATCGATGCCGCCGCCCTGCCCACCGCCGAACGCCGAGCCCGCTACTGGATCGATGTCGCCCGCGCCTTCGACCAGTGGGGCAAGTCCGACCGCTGCTACCGAGCGCTCCTGTCCGCCGAGCAGGCGGCACCTCAGGAAGTCCGCCGCGGATCGGTCCGCACCATGGCCGCCGGGCTGATGCGCCACGACCGCGCCCTCCCCGGCGTACGGGCGTTTGCCCACCGTGTCGGCGCACTGTGAAACTCCGCTTCTGTTACGGGTGACCGGAGCCCGGAAACCCGGGTCCCGGTGGACCGGGCGACGGCGCGGCAGGCGGTCAAAAGATCAAAGAACCCTGGGAAAGAACCTTCCAAACCGACTAAACCCCGCGTATGTCACTCGTGAAGGTGAACTGACCCAACTCAGCTGGCGCGGGGGCGGCTTGGGCGGGCACTCTCGCCCACACCAATAGCCGTAGAAATGCATTGGCCCTCGCCGGGACTGCCATCCCAGTGCGAGGGCCGACCACCGTAGGAAGAGACCCCTTCCCGGTGGCTGACCACCAAGGACAAACCCTCCTGATGGCCGTACAGAAGACTAGCGCCGTAGCGCGTCCGCAGCACGTTGTTCGACGAACCGCCACCCGCACCGGTGTCACGCACATTCGGGCGCACCAGCCCGAGCGGTACACGGTCATCGGCAATCACCTTGCCCAGCACCGGGAGTTGTCGCTCGTGGCGATAGGGGTGGCGACGCACATCCTGTCGTTGCCCGAGGGCGCGGCGGTCGACATCCGTACGCTCGCGGAGCGCTTTCCCGAAGGGCGGGACCGGATCGCGTTCGCGCTGCGGGAGTTGGAGGCGCACGGATACGTCGAGCGGGTGCGGGAGCGTGTGCCGGGTGGCCGCTTCGTTACGCGGACCTACGCTTTTCATGCGCCTGACCTGGGGCGGGAGGCCGGGGGTGAGCCGGGCCGCGTACGGGAGCCACGGGTGCCCCGGCAGGCCAGGGAGCCGGGAGTGCCCCGGCCCACCCGGGAGGAGAAGCCTCCGCCGCCTGCCCCGGCCGAGCCCCGGCCCGTACGGTCCGTGCCACCGCCACCGCCACCCTCCGCGCCACCGCAACCACCACCCGCGGAGCCACCCCGCACCGCGCGCCACGACACGGCCACCGCGCTCCTCGTAGGCCTACGCCGTACCGATGACCGGCTCACCCTGCCCGGGCGGGAGGTGCGACGGCTCGTTCCGGGCGTCCTCGCCTGGCTCGACAACGGGGCCACCGCCGCGGCCGTCCACCGCACGCTGACCGCGGATCTTCCGGTGGAGCTGAAGCACCCGGCGGGGCTGGTCGCCCACCGGTTGCGGGAGTTGTTGCCGCCGCCGCTTCCGGAGCCGGCCGCGGGCGAGCCTCCCGGCGCCCGTCCGCTGCCGTTCCAGACCTGCGACGGCTGTGAGCGGGCCTTCCGGGCCAGGGGGCCGGGGCGCTGCCGGGACTGCGGGGAGGGGCCCGACTGCCGGGGCGGGCCGGTGGGCTCCGGCGGTGCTGCCGTGGCCTGACGGGGCGGCCCTCGGGTCCGACGCCGCGTCGGCAAAGGCAAAGGCGGGGCGGGCGTAGCGTGGAAGGCATGACGAAGTACGGAACCTTCCCCGGCGCGCGGCCCCGGCGGCTGCGGACCACCCCCGCCATGCGGCGGATGGTTGCCGAACACCGTTTGCACCCGGCCGATCTGATCCTCCCGGCGTTCGTCCGCGAGGGGATCTCGGAGCCGGTGCCGATCTCGGCGATGCCCGGGGTCGTCCAGCACACCCGGGACACGCTGCGTAAGGCCGCGGTCGAGGCGGTGGAGGCGGGTGTCTCCGGGATCATGCTGTTCGGGGTGCCCGAGGACGCGAAGAAGGACGCGGCGGGCACCGTCGGCACGGACCCGGACGGCATCCTCCAGGTCGCGCTGCGGGACGTGCGGGCCGAGGTCGGCGACGATCTGGTGATCATGTCGGACCTGTGCCTGGACGAATTCACCGACCACGGCCACTGCGGGGTGCTGGACGCGGACGGCCGGGTCGACAACGACGCGACGCTGGAGCGGTACGCCGAGATGGCGCAGGTCCAGGCGGACGCGGGCGCCCATGTGGTGGCGCCCAGCGGCATGATGGACGGCCAGGTCGGCGTCATCCGGGACGCGCTGGACCAGACCGGCCACGAAGAGGTGTCGATCCTCGCGTACACCGCGAAGTACTCCTCGGCGTTCTACGGGCCGTTCCGCGAGGCCGTCGGCTCGTCGCTCCAGGGCGACCGCAAGACGTACCAGCAGGACCCGGCGAACCTCCGCGAGTCGATGCGGGAGCTGGCGCTCGACCTCGACGAGGGCGCCGACATGGTGATGGTGAAGCCGGCGCTGCCCTACCTGGACGTGCTGGCGAAGGTCGCGGACGCGGTGGACGTGCCGGTCGCGGCGTACCAGATCTCCGGTGAGCTGGCGATGGTCGAGGCGGCGGCGGAGAAGGGCTGGATCGACCGGGACAAGGCGATCCTGGAGACGCTGACCGGCATCAAGCGGGCGGGTGCCGATCTGATCCTCACGTACTGGGCGACGGAGGTCGCGCGCGGGTTGTGAGCGGGGCGCGCGCCGAGCGGTGCGCGCCTGCCGGGACGGCGTCCGGTGACCGGCTCCACGGTCACCGGGCGCCGTGGTCGTTTCCGGGGGCGGCGTCGGCGGTGGCCGTGCACTCGGGGGCGGTGGCGGCGTGCAGGAACTCCCGCAGCAGGGGGCGGCGCCCGCCGGAGGGGAGGTGGGCGAGCCGGACGGGGATGGTGGGGGCGTTGGTGAGCGGGATGAAGCGGACGCCGGAGTGGGCGACGCGGCGGGCGGCCAGCGCCGGGACGACGCCGACGCCGCGGTCGGCGGCGACGGTCTCCAGCCACTCGTCGTAATTGGCGCACGGGACGACGGTGCGCGGGGCGGCGGCGGGGTGCCAGGAGCCGGGGTTGGTGGTGCCGGTGACGGTATTCACCACGAGCGGCCACTGGTGGAATTCCGACCAGTCGATGCTTTTTCGTGTCGCGAGAAAAGAAGATGTTGATATAGCGGCAATGCGCTGTTCGTGGAAGAGCGGGTGAACCGTCGCCCCGGTGAGTTCCAGGTGGCCGCGTAATACGGCGATGTCGATGCGGGCCGTTTCCAGGGTGGCGACGGGATTGTCGACGCGGGCGAGGGTGACCTTCGCGTCGGTGGTGCGCTCGAAGCGGGCGATGGTGCGCTGCGCCCACGGGTCCGGCAGCAGCCAGCTGAAGCCGAGGCGGAGCGTGCGGTGGACGCGCATGTCCCGCGCCGCCTGGTCGAGGTTGCCGAGGACCCGGCGGGCGTGGAAGAGGAATTCCTGCCCGGCCACGGTGAGGGCGACATGCCGGGACGAGCGGTCGACGAGGCGAATGCCCAGCGTCGCTTCCAGCTGTTGAATCGTGCGGGAGAGCGCGGGCTGGGTGACCATTAATTCGGCCGCGGCACGGGTGTAGGAGCGGTGGTGGGCGAGCGCGGTGAACGCACGTAAATGCCGCAGTTCCAGGTCCATGCCCGGGAAGCATAGTTCAGCAGCGAGAAGCATTTCTCAGCACTCCGGGGTCTCCGTAGGCTTGCCGAACGACCGGGACTTTTCGGGCAGTTGTTTCTCCGCGGTGGGGCGCGCGGTCCACGTGGCCACGTAGGACGTCAGGGGGTGGGGGCCGCGGCGCGGACACACGGACGGGCCGGAGTGCCGCACCGGAGCCGCTCGGACGGTGCGCCGCCCGTAGGGTGCCGGTGCGCCCGCCGGGCGTGATCTTCCCGCCGTCCGCCACTCGACCTCCCGCCCCGGGGCGCCCCGCCGCCGGCCGCCCGGCGCCGCATCCGCTCCTCCCGCGCGCCGTCCGCCACAGGCGTCGGCTCCCCGCTCCTCGTCCCCCACCCTCCCCGCACCGAAGGAGCCACCGTGTTCGACCTCTCCCACCTGCGTATCCCGATCGTGCAGGCCCCGATGGCCGGGGGCCCGGGCTCCGTCGCGCTGGCGGTCGCCGTCGGCCGGGCCGGTGGCCTCGGCACCCTCGCCGCCGGGTACAAGACGCCCGCGCAGCTCGCCGAGCAGATCGCCGGGGTGCGGGCGGGGACCGACGCCCCGTTCGGGGTGAACGTCTTCGTCCCGCAGGAGGTCCCGCACCCCGACACCGTCGCGCCCTACCGCGCGGAGCTGACCGCGGACGCCGAGCGCCGGGCGGTGGCCCTGCCCGAGCCCGACCAGGGCGACACCGACTCCTGGGACGAGAAGATCGCGCTGCTGACCCAGGACCCGGTCCCGGTCGTGTCGTTCACCTTCGGCGCGCCGCCCGCGGAGACCGTCGAGGCGCTGCAGCGGGCGGGCAGCCGGGTGGTCGCGACGGCCACCACGGTCGCCGAGGCGCGCGAGGCCGAGGCGCTGGGCGTCGACGCGCTCTGTGTGCAGGGCCCGGAGGCGGGCGGGCACCGCGGCACCTTCGACCCGTACGCCGAGCCCGACCCGACCCCGCTGGCCGAGCTGCTGGCGGCCGTCGCGGCGGGCACCCGGCTGCCGCTGATCGCCGCCGGCGGACTGGCGACCGGCGCGGACATCGCGGGCGTCCTGAACGCCGGGGCGGTGGCCGCGCAGCTGGGCACCGCGTATCTGCGGACCCCGGAGGCGGGTACCGCCCCGGCGTACCAGGAGGCGCTGACCCGGCCGGAGTTCGACACCACGGTCGTCACCCGGGCGTTCTCCGGCCGCTACGCGCGCGGGCTGCGCAACCGCTTCATCGAGGAGCACGACGCCGCCGCGCCGGTCGCCTACCCGCTCGTCAACCAGCTCACCAAGCCGCTGCGGGCCGCCGCCGCTGCCGCCGGCGACGCCCACGGTCTGAGCCTGTGGGCGGGCGTCAACTACCGCAAGGCGGAGCGCGTTCCGGCCGGGGAGCTGACCGAGCGGCTGTGGGCCGAAGCCTCCGCCGCCCTGCACCGGGACCGCTGACCGCCCCTCCGGCCCCGCTCGCCCGCCCCGCGGGCCGCACCACCGGCCCGCGGGCCACCGGGCGCACCGTTCGTACGACAGGCACCGCACGCACCACCGGCACGACAGCACGACACGCACCACCGGTACCACGTCCTCACAGCCACCACGTGGGCCGTTCGCACCGTGTGATCCGTCCGATGTGAACCGTCCGATGTGAACCGTCCGATCGGAGAAGCGGAAATGACGAGCCGAACCGTCGCCGTCGTCGGGCTCGGCCCGCGGGGCCTGTCCGTCCTGGAGAGACTCGCGGAGAACGCCCGGCACGACGCCACCGAGCACCTCACCGTCCACCTCATCGACTCCCACGCCCTCGGCTCCGGCCGGGTCTGGCGGCCGGAACAGTCGCCCGAACTGCTGATGAACACCGTCGCCTCCCAGGTGACCCTCTTCACCGACGACAGCGTCAGCTGCGCGGGCCCGGTCGTCCCCGGCCCGAGCCTGTACGAGTGGGCCCGCAACGCCGTCCACCTCGCCCAACTGCGCACCACCGCCCCGCACCTGGAGGCGGAGGCGGCCCGGCTCGGCCCGGACGACTACCCGACCCGGGCGCTGTACGGCCGCTACCTCCAGTGGGTGCTGGAACACGTCTCGGCCCGGCTGCCCGCCACCGTCCACCTGGTGCCCCGGCACACCCGCGTCCGGGCGATCACCCGCGGACCGGACGGGCGGCTGGTCCTGGAGACCTCCGACAGCGGGCGGATCAGCGCCGACCAGTGCGTGCTGACGCTGGGGCATCTGCCGGGCGCGCCCGGCCCCCGCGAGCGCGAGCTGCGCGACTTCGCCGCCCGCCACGGGCTGCGTTACTACCCGATGGCCAACCCCGCCGATGTCGACCTGCGGGACATCGAACCGGGCGAGGGCGTCCTCGTCACCGGTCTCGGCCTGAACTTCTTCGACTACCTCGCGCTGCTCACCACCGGGCGCGGCGGCCGCTACGTGGCGACCGGTGACGGCCTGAAGTACCTGCCGTCCGGCGCCGAACCGTATCTGCACGCCGGCTCCCGCCGCGGCATCCCGTACCACGCCCGCGGCCACAACCAGAAGGGCGTCACCGGCCGCCATCTGCCGCGCTTCCTCACGCCCGGGGTGATATCCGGCCTGCGGCGGCGCGCGGCCGACGGCGGGCTCGACTTCGACCGCGACGTGTGGCCGCTGGTCTGCCAGGAGGTCGAGTACGTCTACTACCGGGCGCTGCGGGAGGAACGGGCCCGGTGGGCCGGGACGCGGACGGGCACGGGCGAGGCGGAGCGCCCCGGGCCCGACCCCGATGAGGCGCTGCTCGCCGCGCTGGCGGGCGACCCCGCGGACAAGGCGCGGGCTCTCGCCGCCCTCGGGTTCAGCGCGGACGACCACTGGGACTGGGAGGACGTCCGCACCCCGTACCGCGACGTCACGTTCGCCGACCACGGCGCGTTCTCCGCCTGGCTGCTGGACCATCTGGCGCAGGACGTCCGGGACGCCGTCGGCGGCAACGTCCGCAATCCGCGCAAGGCGGCGCTGGACGCGCTGCGGGATCTGCGCAACGAGGTCCGGCAGGTCGTCGACCACGGCGGGATCCTGCCCGACTCGCACCGCGACGCCCTCGACGGCCACTACACCCCGCTCAACGCCTTCGTCTCCATCGGGCCGCCCGCCCGCCGGATCGAGGAGCTGATCGCGCTGATGAAGGCGGGCATCGTCACCATCGGCGGCCCCGGCTTCACCGTCGAGGCACACCCGGACGGCCACTTCACCGGCCACGCCCCGTGCCTGCCCGGCAGCCGCCGCACGGCCCGCGTCCTGATCGAGGCGCGGCTGCCCCCGGCCGGTATCGCGCACACCGACGACCCGCTGGCCGGCCAGCTCCTCACCGACGGCCTGGCCCGGCTGCACACCCTGCGCCACGGCGACGCCGTCCACACCACCGGCGCCCTGGAGGTCACCGGCCCGCCCTACCGCGTCGTCGACGCCACCGGCACCCCGCACCCGGACCTCTACGCGTTCGGCGTCCCCACCGAGGGCGTCCACTGGGCGACGGCGGCGGGCGTCCGCCCCGGCGTCGACTCCGTCATCCTCGGCGACGCGGACGCGGTGGCGCGGGCGGTGCTCGCCGCACTCCGCACGTCCGACGGGGAGCGGCGGCGGGAGCTGACGGCCCGCGCGTGAGACGACGGCGCGCCGCCCCGGACGGTCCCGGGGCGGCGCGCTCGTCCGCGTACGTCAGGTGAAGGCCAGGATCCCTGCCAGAGAAAGTGCCCCCGCGAGCACCGTGGAGCCTGCGCCGAGGGCGACCGGGCGTGCCCCCGTCCGCACCAGCGACATCAGGTGCACCGACGTGCCGAGCCCGAAGAGTGCGCCCGCCAGCAGGAGGGTGGTCAGTGTCTGGGCGGCGGTCAGGACGGGGGCGGGCAGTACGCCGGAGCTGCGGACCGCGACCATCGCGATGAAGCCGAGGACGAAGAGCGGGACCAGCGGCGGGCGCTTGCCGGTGGCGTCGGCGGCGCCCTTGCGGCGGCGGACGATGCTGTAGCCGGCGATGAGCGGGGCCAGCAGGACGACGCGGGTCAGCTTGACGACGGTGGCGACGGCGAGGGCGGCGGGGCCGGCGACCGAGGCGGTGGCGACGACCTGCGCGACCTCGTGGACGCTGGCGCCGGACCAGACGCCGAAGGAGGTGTCGGACAGGCCCAGCGGGTGCTGGAGCAGCGGGAGCAGGACGATCGCCAGGCTGCCGAAGATCGTGACCAGCGCGACGCCGGTGGCGAGGTCCTCCTCGTCGCTGTCGCTGACCGCGTCCATCGCCGCGGCGGCCGAGGCGCCGCAGATGGAGAAGCCGGTGGCGACGAGGAGGGTGGTGCCGGGGCGGATGCCCATCCGGCGGCCCAGCCACATCGTCCCGGCGAACGTTCCGGCGACGGTCACCGCGACCACCAGCAGCACCCCGGGGTCGAGGTGGAGCACCTGGGAGAGGGCGAGCTGGAGTCCCAGCAGGACGACGCCGGTGCGCAGCAGCTTCTTCGTGGCAAGCTTCGCGCCGGGCAGCACGCGGTCGCCGAGCAGCCCGGTGTTCCGGGCCAGCGCGCCGAGCAGCACCGCGATCGTCAGGGCGCTGACCGCCGGGACGAGGCGGTTGAGCCCGTACGAGACGGCGACGCCGACGACGACCACGGCGAGACCGGGGCCGTGGTGGGCGAGCCAGCCGGGGCCGGTGCCGCCGTCGCCGGGTGCGGGCGAGCCGGCGGACGGCGGCGCGGCGCTCTCCCCGGGGGCGTCCGCGGGGGGCTGCGCGGGGGCGTCCCCGGCGGTGCGGAGGTGGGGGGTGGCGGCCGGTTCCGGGTCGCTGCGGCGGTCGGGGCGGGCGGTCCCGTCAATGGAGGGCATGTCCCGATCGTCCGATCGAGGGACAGTTCGCGGTAGCCACCAACCCCCTATGCACCCATAGACTTGTGCTATGGACGGCCAATACGCTATGAGGACGGATCTGCGGTCGCTGGAGATGCTGCTCGCGGTCGTCGACCAGGGCAGCATCGGTGGCGCCGCGCGGGCCCTGCAGGTCGCGCAGCCCTCGGTCACCAACCGCATCAAACGGCTGGAGCGACATCTCGGCCTGACCCTGGTCGTCCGCTCCCCGCGCGGCTGCCGGCTCACCGACGAAGGCGTCGCGGTCGCCGACTGGGCGCGCGAAGTCATCGGCGCCTCGGACCAGTTGGAGACCGGCGTCGCCGCGCTCCGCCGCAACCACGACTCCCAGCTGAGCGTGTCGGCGAGCCTGACCGTCGCCGAGTATCTGCTGCCCCGGTGGCTCGCCGATCTGCGGCTGCGCTCGCCGGAGACGGGCGTGGCGCTGCGGATGTGCAACTCCGAGCAGGCGGCCCAGGACGTGCTGCACGGCGCCGCCGACCTCGGGTTCATCGAGGGCCCGCGGACCACGAGCGGGCTGCACGCCCGGGTCGTCGCCGTCGACGACCTCGTCATCGTGGTGGCGCCGGGCCACCCCTGGTCGCGGCGGCGCCGCCCGCTGACCGTCGCCGAACTCGCCGCCACTCCGCTCATCGCCCGCGAGAAGGGCTCCGGCACCCGCGACACCCTCGACCACGCCCTCGCCCGCGCCGGTGCGGAGGGTGCCGCCGCGCCCCGCCTCGAACTGGCCTCGACCGCCGCGATCCGCACCGCGGTGCTGACCGGGCAGGGCGTCGGCGTGCTCAGCCGGTTCGCGATCAGCGACGACATCCGGGGCGGGCGGCTGCGCGAGGTCGCCGTCGCGGACGTCGATCTGCGCCGCCGGCTGCGGGCCATCTGGCGCGCCGGCTCCCAGCTCTCCGGCCCCGCCGCCGACCTCACCAACTGCGCCCTCCAGTCGAGTTGGGGCCGCCCGGCCCAGGGGCGCACCCGCCGCCCGGCCCGTACGAAGGCGGAGGCGGCGGCGGGCTGATCAACGGGCCACGGCCCCCGATACGCGTACGGCCCCGGCGGGAAGCCGGGGCCGTACGGTGCGCCCGGGCGGGCGCGGGGGGATCAGAGGCGCTCGGGGGTGCGGATGCCCAGCAGCGCCATGCCCTGGTGGAGGGTGCGGGCGGTCAGATCGCAGAGGAAGAGGCGGTTCTCGACCTGCTCGGGCATCTCGGCCTTCAGGACCGGGCACTGGTCGTAGAAGGTCGTGTAGAGCGACGCGAGCTGGTAGAGGTACGCGGTCACCTTGTGCGGCGCGTACTCGGCGGCGGCGTCCGCGACCGTCTCCGCGAACTGGTCCAGGTGCAGCCCGAGCGCCCGCTCCGCCGGGGCCAGCCCCAGCTCCGGGTGGGCGACCGGCTGCGCGTCGCCCGCCTTGCGCAGGATCGACTTGATCCGGGCGTGCGCGTACTGGATGTAGACCGAGGTGTCGCCGTGCAGCGAGACCATCTGGTCCAGGTCGAACTTGTAGTCGCGGTTGGCGGACGTCGACAGGTCCGCGTACTTCACCGCGCCGATGCCGACCTGCGTACCGCGCTCGGTGATCTCCGCCTCGGTCAGGTCCTGGGCCTTCTCGCGCACCACGGACGCCGCCCGGTCGATCGCCTCGTCGAGGAGGTCGACCAGCCGCACCGTCTCGCCCGCACGGGTCTTGAACGGCTTGCCGTCCGCGCCGAGGACCGTGCCGAACGCCAGCTGCTGGGCGGTGGTGCCGTCCTTCAGCCAGCCCGCCCGGCGCGCCGTCTCGAAGACCATCTTGAAGTGCAGCGACTGCCGGGCGTCGACGACGTACAGCAGGGTGTTCGCGTCGAGGTTGCCGACGCGGTCGCGGATGGCGGAGAGGTCGGTGGCGGCGTAGCCGAAGCCGCCGTCGGACTTCTGGACGATCAGCGGGGTCGGGTTGCCGTCCGGGCCCTTGACGTCGTCGAAGAAGACGCAGAGCGCGCCGTTGGAGCGGACCGCGACGCCCGACTCCTCCAGCAGGCGGCAGGTCTCGGTGAGCATGGCGTTGTAGCCCGACTCACCGACCACGTCGGCGTCGTGGATCTCCATGTCGAGCTTGTTGAAGACGGAGTAGAAGTAGACCTTCGACTCGTCCACGAACTTCTGCCACAGCGCGAGGGTCTCCTCGTCGCCCGCCTGGAGGTCGACGACCCGGCGGCGGGCCCGGTCCTTGAACTCCTCGTCGGAGTCGAAGAGCGCCCGGGACGCCTTGTAGAGGCGGTTGAGGTTGGACATCGCCGCCTCACCGGCCTGCTGCGACGCCTCCTCCAGCTTCTCGCCGCTCTGGTGGTCCAGCTCCTGCGGGTGCTCGATGAGGTACTGGATGAGCATGCCGAACTGGGTGCCCCAGTCGCCGATGTGGTGGCGGCGGACCACCTTCTCGCCGGTGAACTCCAGGATCTGCACGACGGCGTCGCCGATCACCGCGGAGCGCAGGTGGCCGACGTGCATCTCCTTGGCGACGTTCGGCTGCGCGTAGTCGATCACCGTCGTGCCGGGCTGCGCGGCGTACGGGACGCCCAGCCGGTCGTCGGCGGCGCGGGCGGCCAGCGTCTTGACGATCGCCTCGTCGCTGAGGGTGATGTTGAGGAAGCCGGGGCCGGAGACCTCGATGTCCTGGATCAGCTCGGGCGCGGAGATGCCCGCGACGACCTTCCCGGCCAGCTCCCGGGGGTTGCCCTTCAGCTTCTTGGCGAGCGCCAGCATGCCGTTGGCCTGGAAGTCGGCCCGGTCGCTTCGTCGCAGCAGCGGGTCGGCGGCGCCGGCCTCCGGCAGAGCTGCCGAGAGGGCGTCCGCGACGCGCTGGTGGACCGTAGCTGCGAGGGAGGGGACCGAAGCCATGGAGTGCTGCCGTTCCGTTGGAGGCGATCAGAAAAGTTGATGTGCGAGGTAAGGGTTTGCCGTCAGTATTCCACGACGGTTCCATCGGTTTTTTCGTCTGGGAGAATGGGAGCGCCGGGCGTATGCCCGTCTCAGCAACCGTGAGCGATCAAGCGCAGTGCACTGCGCGGAGAGCGCCGTGAGCGCAGAAAAGGAAGGGCCGACCGTGGCTCAGAGCACCGAGACAGCCGACTGGGTCTCCCGTTACGCGGATGAGGTCATCGCCGAGTCGGAGCGTCGCGCGCCTGGCAAACCGGTCGTCGTCGCCTCCGGCCTCTCGCCCTCCGGCCCGATCCACCTCGGCAACCTCCGCGAGGTCATGACCCCGCACCTGGTCGCCGACGAGATCCGCCGCCGCGGCCACCAGGTGCGGCACCTGATCTCCTGGGACGACTACGACCGCTACCGCAAGGTCCCCGCGGGCGTCGACGGCGTCGACGAGTCCTGGGCCGAGCACATCGGCAAGCCGCTGACCTCCGTCCCGGCGCCGAAGGGCTCGGCGTTCCCGAACTGGGCCGAGCACTTCAAGGCCGCGATGACCGCCGCCCTCGCCGAGCTGGGCGTGGCGTACGACGGCATCAGCCAGACCGCGCAGTACACCTCGGGCGTCTACCGCGAGCAGATCCTGCACGCGATGAAGCACCGCGGCGACATCGACGCGATCCTGGCGCAGTACCGCACCAAGAAGGCGCCCGCCAAGAAGTCGCAGAAGCCCGTCGACGAGGCGGAGCTGGAGGCGGCCGAGGGCTCCGGCGCCGCCGGTGAGGACGACGGCAGCGCCGGCGGCGCGGGCTACTTCCCGTACAAGCCGTACTGCGGCGCGTGCGGCAAGGACCTCACCACCGTCACCGCCTACGACGACGCCACCACCGAGCTGACCTACACCTGCGCCTGCGGCCATGGCGAAACGGTCAAGCTCAGCGAGTTCAACCGCGGCAAGCTGGTCTGGAAGGTCGACTGGCCGATGCGCTGGGCCTACGAGGGCGTGATCTTCGAGCCGAGCGGCGTCGACCACTCCTCGCCGGGCTCGTCGTTCCAGGTCGGCGGCCAGATCGTCGGGATCTTCGACGGCGCGCAGCCGATCGGCCCGATGTACGCCTTCGTCGGCATCAGCGGCATGGCCAAGATGTCGTCGTCGAAGGGCGGCGTGCCGACCCCGGGCGACGCGCTGAAGATCATGGAGCCGCAGCTGCTGCGCTGGCTCTACGCCCGCCGCCGTCCCAACCAGTCGTTCAAGATCGCCTTCGACCAGGAGATCCAGCGGCTGTACGACGAGTGGGACCGCCTCGGCGCGAAGGTCGCCGACGGCTCCGCGCTCCCCGCGGACGCCGCCGCCTACGCCCGCGCCGTCGGCACCGCCGCCGGTGAGCTGCCGAAGACGCCGCGCCCGCTGCCGTACCGCACGCTCGCCTCGGTCGCCGACATCACCGCCGGGCACGACGAGCAGACCCGCCGCATCCTCAGCGACCTGGACCCGGCCAACCCGGTCACCTCACTCGACGAGGTCCGGCCGCGCCTCGACCGCGCCGAGCACTGGATCACCAGCCAGGTCCCGGCCGACCAGCGCACCGTCGTCCGCGCCGAGCCGGACACCGAGCTGCTGGGCTCGCTGGACGACGAGGCGCGCGCCTCGCTGCGGCTGCTGCTCGACGGGCTCGACGACCACTGGTCGCTGGACGGCCTGACGCACCTCGTGTACGGCGTGCCGAAGGTCCAGGCCGGGTTCCCGGCGGATGCCACGCCGAAGGAGCTGCCGCCGGAGATCAAGGTCGCCCAGCGGACGTTCTTCGCGCTCCTGTACCACCTGCTGGTCTCCAAGGACACCGGCCCGCGGCTGCCCACCCTGCTGCTCGCGGTCGGCGCCGACCGCGTCCGCACCCTGCTGGGCGGCTGACGCCGGGCCGTCCGCGGCAGCGCACACGACTGCGCCCGCCATCCCCTCGGGGGTGGCGGGCGCAGTCGCGTACGGGATCAGCCGCGCGGCATCAGCTCTTGGAGTCCTTGGCGTCGGAGTCCTTGCCGTCCTTGCCGTCCTTCGCGTCGGACTTGTCGTCCTTCTTGTCGTCCTTCTTGGCCTCGTCGGTCGCCTTGCCGGAGGCGCTCTGCGAGGCGCCGGGGGCGGCGGGCTTGCCGGTGGCCGCCTCGACGGCCTCCTTCACGGCCTTCTCGGCGTCCTTCAGCAGATCGCTGCTGTCGGGGGTGTCGCCGCCGGCGAGACCCGCGCCGTTGTAGTTCAGCGTCACCACGATGTTGTCGGCCCGGACCACGACCGTCTGGTTGCGGTAGTCGTTGCCCTTGCTCTTCATGTTGTACGTGACCCAGGTCGCCGCGTCGCCCACGCCGTCGACCGCGCCGGACTTCACCTTCGTGGCGTCCTTGGTGGCCTTCGCCAGGTCGACCTGCTTCGCGTAGAACTCCTCGGCGCGCTTCTCGCCGGTGGCGTTCACCGCCGCCTCGGAGTCGTACCGCTTGAAGCTGACGTCCAGCCAGCGGAACTGGCTGCCGTCCACGCCCTCGGACTTCGAGCTGTACCAGGAGCAGGTGGCGCTGGCGTTCGGGTCGGAGGTCTTGCCCTTCTCACCGGCGTCGCTCTTCGGCTTGGGCAGCAGCTGCTTGAGCGTGCCGTTGGAGAACACCGTGCACGGGTCGGGCAGCTTCGCGTACTTCGCCGGGGCCAGGCTCGGCGACGGCTTCGCGGCGGAGGAGGCGGGGGCCGCCGGGTCCGAGGCGTCGGCGGCGTCCTTCGAGCCGGAGTCGGAGCAACCGGCGACGAGCATCACCGGTACGGCCGCGCAGGCGAGAATGCTGGCGAGTCGCTTGGATGAACGGTGCATGGTTCCTTCGCTGTTCGTCGTTGTTCCGGCACCTCAGGGCCGTTCCGGTGCGCCGGAACGTACGGCACCGACGGGGGCCCGGACCAGGCGTACGGCGTCAGACCCTACGCGGCGCGCGGACGATTCGCCCCGGAGATCACCGGCTGAAACGGACTGTTCGCCGACAACCCGACAGAAGGATCATTTGCGACGAAGAGCGCATTACTCGCTGAGGGAGTCGGCCAGCTCCTCGGCCAGCGCATGCGCCTTGTCCTGCAGTTCCTGGCTTTCCGGCACCCGCGTCTTGTCGGTCGACCACTGGTCGTAGGTGACCGTCACGACCACGTTCGACGTGCGAAACACCACAGTGATGTCGCGGTGCACCCCGGAGTCCGCCGTGGCCAGCGCGTCCTGGAGGAATCCGGCGTCGCCGAGGTCGTCCAGGGCGTGCGCGCTGGTCCCGGTCGACGGCGCACCGCTCGGCGCACCGGCCTTGCCGCCCTTGCCGCCGTCCTTGCCCTCGCCGCTCTTGCCCTTGCCACCGTCCGCGGTGAGCGCGTCCGCGCCGTCGCCCGCCGCCTGCCGCGCCTCGGCGTCCCCGGCACCGCCCTTGGCGTCCTTGCCTTCCTTCCCGTCCTTGCCGGGCTTCGCGTCCTTGCCGGGCTTGGCGGAGGCGCTCGGCCCGTCGCTCGGCGGCGCGGACTCCGTACCCTCCTGCGGCACGCCCGCGGCCTGCGCCTGCTGCCCGTAGATCTCCCGCGCCCGGTCGTCGTCGCTGATCTTCGTGTCGTACGAGACGACCCGCTGGATGTCGAGCGTCAGATGCCGGGTGCCGGCGGTGGTCTCCCGCTTCCAGCGGCAGCCCACACGGCGGTCGGTGTCGTACGTGACGTCGGCCTGCCCGCGGTAGACCTGCGCGGCCTCGTCGCCGGAGAGGTGCTTGCCGTCGCCGGGGAGCATGGCGCGCACGGTCGACCCGGAGGGCAGTCGGCACGCGTCCGGGAGCGAGGAGTAGCGGCCCGGCTCGCCGGACTGCGCCAGCGCCGGTTCACCGCCCTTGGCGTCGCCGCCGCCCGTGGCGGAGGAGCCGCCCGAGCAGCCGGCGAGGCCGACGGTCAGCGCCGCGGCGGCCGCCAACGCGGCAGTGGGGACGAACGACCTGCGCTGCATCGTCCGGGGCTCCTTCCTGCGAGTACCCGGGAAATCCGGTTGCCGCCGGGAGGCGGGCGATGGACACAATGTCTACCGCACGTCTCGCCGCACACGCCGGTCGACCGTCCAGCATCACATGGATGGTCCGCGTTTTGCGTTCTATGACTTTTCGGGGGAATGAGGAAGGTATGTCGTACACCGAGCTGCCCGGTGCACAGGTGCCGATCCGGATGTGGGCGGACCCGTCCACCGTCGAGGACGTCGCGATGCAGCAGCTCCGCAACGTCGCCACCCTGCCGTGGATCAAGGGCCTCGCCGTGATGCCCGACGTCCACTACGGCAAGGGCGCCACCGTCGGCTCGGTGATCGCCATGCACGGCGCGGTCTGCCCCGCCGCCGTCGGCGTCGACATCGGCTGCGGCATGTCCGCCGTCAAGACCTCCCTCACCGCCGCCGACCTGCCCGACGACCTCTCCCACCTGCGCTCCCGGATCGAGCAGGCCATCCCCGTCGGCCGCGGGATGCACGACGACCCGGTCGACCCCGGCGCCCTGCACGGCTACCCCACCGCCGGGTGGGACGACTTCTGGGCCCGCTTCGACGGCGTCGCCGAGGCCGTCCACTTCCGCCAGGACCGCGCCACCAAGCAGATGGGCTCCCTCGGCTCCGGCAACCACTTCATCGAGTGCTGCCTCGACGAGGACGGCGCCGTCTGGCTGATGCTCCACTCCGGCTCCCGCAACATCGGCAAGGAGCTGGCCGACTTCCACATCGGCCAGGCCCAGCAGCTCCCGCACAACCGCGGCCTCGTCGACCGCGACCTCGCCGTCTTCATCGCCGACACCCCGCAGATGGCCGCGTACCGCCACGACCTCTTCTGGGCCCAGGAGTACGCCAAGCGCAACCGCGCCGTGATGATGGCCCTCTTCCAGGACGTCATCCGCAAGGAGTTCCGCAAGGCCCGCCCGGTCTTCGAGCCGGTGATCAGCTGCCACCACAACTACGTCAGCGAGGAGCGGTACGAGGGTCTTGACCTGCTGGTGACCCGTAAGGGAGCGATCAGCGCCCGGGGCGGGGAGTGGGGCATCATCCCCGGCTCCATGGGCACCGAGTCCTACATCGTCCGCGGGCTGGGCAACGAGAAGTCCTTCCACTCCGCCTCCCACGGCGCCGGCCGCCGGATGAGCCGGAACGCCGCGAAGAAGCGCTTCTCGACGAAGGACCTGGAGCAGCAGACGGCGGGCGTGGAGTGCCGTAAGGACTCCGGCGTCGTGGACGAGATCCCGGGTGCGTACAAGCCGATCGGCCAGGTCATCGAGCAGCAGCGGGATCTGGTGCAGGTGGTCGCGAAGCTGAAGCAGGTCGTCTGTGTGAAGGGGTGAGCGGCCGCTTCGCCCGTGGGCGCCGCCCCGGGGCGCCGGGGTGCGGCGTTCCGCGGGGAATCGGAGGCGTTCCTCTACGCCTGTGTAGTAGAAGAGTGGTAAGGGCAACTGGCGCCACGTCAGTCCGTGGGGGATTCCCGGCGGCTGACGTGGCGTCGTGCTGCCCGTAACGAGGGAACGCACCACTCAGGGGAGAAGTAATGACAGACCGGATACGGCGTACGCGGTACGCGGCGAGCGTCATGGTGGGCTGTGTTTCGCTGCTGGCGCTGGCCACCTCACCGGCCGCCGCCTCGGCGAAGGGGTGCACCGGCAATGCCGGTTCCACCGACGGCTCGGGTTCCGTCTGCCTCGACGTCAAGGGGACCAAGCTCAAGGTCAACACATTCACCCTCGACAAGAAGTCGAACAACCGCGCCTGGAAGGACAAGCCGGTTGTCACCGCGGGGAAATGGAAGTGGACGGGTGCGACCGTCAGCGCCCGCCGTGTCGAGAACAAGAAAGTCACCAAAACCATCAACAAGAGCTTCCCGAACAACACCGTGATGTGCGGTTACTGGAGCAAGTACCCGGGCACCAAGGCGTGCATCAAGATTCACAAATAATCCGGTGATTCCAGGCGGAATGTGATCCGGTAGTCTTGCCCGGCGGTGGGTGGGCCGCAGCCACCGCCGGGCGGACCCCGCCCACGCGCCGCAGGCGCCCGGAGCAGGTGACACGAGGAGGGCAGATGCTGACAGCCCGGAAGAGCGCGACGCCGACGACGCAGCCCCGAGGGGCCAAGCGAAAAAGCAGCCGCCTCCTCCTCCCGCTCGGCCTCGCCGTGTTCGCGGCGTGGATCGCCGTCGTGGTCGTGGGTATCGCGAAGGAGCCCGATCCCGGAGCCGCCTCGTACGAGAAACTCGCCTCCGGCGTGGCGGAGAATCTGCACAAGGGCGATGCGGAAAGCCTGGCCCGCTATGTCAACGGCGACGGCGCGGACGCATACGCGAAAAACCTGGTCGCCAAGGTGAAGGATTCCGGGGAATCCGGAAAGATTACGGTTTCCCGGGCGAGCGGGAAGCAGGTGCAGCTGAGTGCACCGCACCTCTGCCTGACATGGGACGTCGAGAAGAGCGACGGCCGTTTCTTTCTCGACCCCGTTCCGCCGGTGACGCCGGCGCCGTGCCCCGCGCCCTGACCCGCTGCATCCGGGAAATCCTCCACGCTTTTTCGGCCGGGCGAATTCCCGCAGCCCCGCCCCGCCCTGTACCCGCCCCGTCCCACCGGGCGCGGGCACCGGACCCGGGCACACAATGGAGGGGAGGCGTGCGGCAGGCGCGTCTCGGGGCAGCAGCCGACGTCGAGACGGCCCGGACGGGGGCGGGCGGCGGGGAGTGTGCCGATGCGGTACGTCACCGTGACCGCGCTCAGCCACACGGGGCTGGTCCGCGAGCAGAACGAGGACAGCCTGGTGGCCGGCCCCTGGACGCTCTGCGGCACCGTCACCGAGAACCCGCAGACCCTGGTCTTCCCGCTCGGCCACCCGCTGGTCGTGGCGGTCGCCGACGGGATCGGCGGCCAGCCGGGCGGTGAGGTCGCCAGCGAGCTGACCGTCCGCCAGCTCTCCCTGGCGGGCGCCTCGTTGCATTCCGAGGAGGCGCTGCGCGACGCGCTCGCCGTCTGCAACCGCGCGGTCTACGACGCCGCCGACCGCAACCGCGCCCTGGCCACCATGGGCACCACCGTCGCCGGGGTGGTCGCCCTGGCCGACTCCGTCCTCACCTTCAACGTCGGCGACAGCCGGGTGATCGACGCCGGCCCGGACGGCGCGCGGCGGCTGAGCGTGGACGACAACCCGCCGCTCACCCAGGGACGCCGCACCACCTCGCTCCTCACCCAGTCCCTGGGCGGCGGGCTGCACTTCACCCCCGTCGTCCCGCATGTCACCACCGTCCCGCACACCCCGGACGCGCGGTACCTGATCTGCACCGACGGCCTCACCGACCCCGTACCGGAGGAGGAGGTCGACGACGTGCTGCGCCGGTACCCGGACGACAACAGCAAGGCCGCGTTCGCGCTGTGGAAGGCCGCGATCGAGGCGGGCGGGCCGGACAACATCACCCTGGCGCTGGTCGGCATCGGCGGCCTGGACTGAACGTCCCCGGACACCCGTGAGGGCCGTCCGGGGACGGCCCTCACGGGTGGGACGGGGAAGGTCAGGCGCCGACGGTACCGGCGTGGTACAGCGCGTTCCAGGTCTCGGGGGTCACGGCGCCGTCCGGCACCAGACCGTAGTTCCGCTGGAAGTTGACGATGGCCACGAGGGTGGGGGCGTCGAACGTCCCGCTGAGGCGGTTCCAGCCCAGGTACTTGCGGTTGGCGAGCAGGCACTGGATCTGCGAGACGCGGTCGCCCTGATCACCGAAGGAGGTGGTCTGGCGGCCTTCGTAGAACGCGCAGGCGGCAGGACCGTCCACGAGGTTGTCGCCCATGGCGGCGAAGGCCGGGCCGGCGGAGAGGCCGGTGGTCAGCGCGCCCGCGGCGACGGTCAGCACGGCGGCGCGCTTGAGGGCGCGGCCGGAGCGGCGGATACGGGGGAGGGGGATACGGAAGGTACTCACGCCTGTCCCCGTTCCCCGCGACGCGCATTCCATGTGGCCCGATGGGCCAAGATGTTGATCTTCATGGTGATCTTTCTGTGGGTGATGTGCGGACGGTGTGAGCAGCCGCCGCGGCGGCCCCGGAAGCCCTCCCGGCGGTGCGCCGAACGGCACCCCGCCGTGGCCTCAGGAGGTGCGGTGGACCTTCGAGTTGGACGCCTGGGCGCGCGGGCGGACCACCAGCAGGTCGATGTTGACGTGCGGCGGGCGCGAGACGGCCCAGGCGATCGTCTCGGCGATGTCGCCGGCGTCGAGCGGCTCGGCCACGCCCTCGTAGACCTTCGCCGCCTTCGCGGCGTCCCCGCGGAACCGGGTGGTGGCGAACTCCTCGGTCTTCACCATGCCGGGCGCGATCTCGATGACCCGGACGGGCTGACCGCACAGCTCCAGCCGGAGCGTCTCGGCGAGGACGTGCTCCCCGTGCTTGGCGGCGACGTACCCGCCGCCGCCCTCGTACGTACCGTGCCCGGCGGTGGACGACACGACCACGACGGTGCCGTCGCCGGACGCGGTGAGCGCGGGCAGCAGCGCCTGGGTGATGTGGAGCGTGCCGAGGACGTTGACCTCGTACATGGCGCGCCACTCGGCCGGATCGCCGGTGGCCACCGGGTCGGCGCCGAGCGCGCCCCCGGCGTTGTTGACGAGGACGTCGCAGCGGTCGAGGGAGGCGGCGAACGCGTCGACGGCGGCGCGGTCGGTGACGTCGAGGACGTACGCCTCGGCGTTCGGCAGCGCGGCGGCCAGCTGCTCGATGCGGTCCCGGCGGCGCGCGGTGAGCACCACGCGGTACCCGGCGCCGGCCAGCTGCCGCGCGGTCGCGGCGCCGATCCCGCTGCTGGCTCCGGTGACGACGGCGGTACGGGCGCCGACGGCGCGCTCCTCGGCGGTCATGGGCACTCCTCGGGACGGGACGGCCGCACCCGTGGCGACGACGGGTGCACGGTGGGTGGTCCAGGATAGGCACGGCGATCTTGCGCCCGGGGATCCCGGTCGAGGGGTGAGACGCGACCGGCGGCCGGTCACCGGGCCTGCCGGGGAGGGGTGTTGGGCCGACGGCGGGCTTCCGTCCGGGCCCGGGTGCGCGGTGCCTTCCGACGAGGTCAGCGGCCCCGGGGCGCGTACATGATCACGGCCATGCCGGCCAGGCAGATGAGGGCGCCGGTGACGTCCCAGCGGTCGGGGCGGTAGCCGTCGGCGACCATGCCCCAGGCGAGCGAGCCCGCCACGAAGACCCCGCCGTACGCGGCCAGGATCCGGCCGAACTCGGCATCGGGCTGCAAGGTGGCGGCGAAACCGTAGATCCCCAGCGCGATGACGCCCGCGCCGATCCACAGCCAGCCCTTGTGCTCCCGCACGCCCTGCCAGACGAGCCACGCCCCGCCGATCTCGAAGAACGCGGCGAGGACGAACAGCAGCACGGAACGGGCGATCACCATGCGCACCAGCGTAGAAGCCGCCCCGCACCGGCCGGGACGGGCGGGCCCTGCGGCTACGGCCGCCGCGGGATCACGGCCACACCAGGCAGTACGCCTGGTGGCCCGCCTCGTGGAGGCGGTGGCTGAAGTCCTGCCACTCGTGGAGCAGCTGGTAGACGGTGTAGGCGTCGCGCGGGCCGCCGCGGTCGGGGACGGTGGACCATATGAACGCGGCGGCGCCGACGGACTCCTCGCCGATGCCGCGCAGCGGGTCGACGACCGTCATCGGCAGCTTGACCACCGCGTAGTCGGGGTGGAGGACGACGAGTTCGAGCGGCGGGACCTTGTGGAGCGGGACGCCCTCGATGCCGGTGAGGACCATGGCGGCCATGGTCTCCGGCTTGATCTTGGTGAACATGCCGCCCATGCCCAGCTCGTCACCGCCGAGCTCCTCGGGACGCATCGAGATCGGCACGCGGGCAGCGGTGGCGCCGTTGGGCGCGCCGAAGTACTTGTACGTCACCCCCATGCGGCCGCCTCTGCTGTCCCCACCCTTGATCCCGTCGCGCCGGTGGCGGCCGCGCTGGGCGCGCTCAGGACCCCGGTCATCGGTCCCCTCGCCCAGTCCGCCACCGCGATGCATATCTCCCACCCGACCACTCGCGGCCTCAGCCGCGCAACCCGATCATCGTCTCAGAATCTCCCCCGTCGCGGGCGCGCGAAACCGCCCCGCCGCACGCCCCCGCGCGCCTCTGAGACCATGGATGGCGTGACCCATTCGTACGATGCCCCAGTTTTGCAGACGCGCGGGGGCTGACGCCCGGCCGGGAACGGGAGGATTCCGAAGGGATCGGCAGGGGACGGCGAGGGCCGTACCGGTCGTGCGCCAGGGTCTCCCGCACCGTTGTCAGCCGGGCCGTGTCCGTGTGGCGCCGCCCTTCCCCACCCCGTATAGGCAGGTCAGGATCGCTGTGACTTTTCCTTATGAAGCCCCTGTTTCGCAGTCGCTGTTCGACCGTGCGTCCCAGGTGACGCCCGGTGGCGTGAATTCGCCGGTGCGGGCGTTCCGGGCCGTGGGCGGTACGCCCCGGTTCATGGTGTCCGGTACCGGCCCGTATCTGACGGACGCCGACGGCCGCGAGTACGTCGACCTCGTGTGCTCGTGGGGACCGATGATCCTCGGACATTCCCACCCCGAGGTGATCGCGGCGGTCCAGGAGGCGGTCGCGCGCGGTACGTCGTTCGGTACGCCCGGCGCCGGTGAGGTGGAGCTGGCGGAGGAGATCGTCGCCCGGATCGCCCCCGTCGAGCAGGTGCGGCTGGTGTCGTCCGGCACCGAGGCGACGATGTCCGCGATCCGGCTGGCGCGCGGCTACACCGGCCGGGCCAAGGTCGTGAAGTTCGCCGGCTGCTACCACGGCCATGTGGACGCGCTGCTGGCCGCGGCCGGTTCGGGCGTGGCGACCTTCGGTCTGCCGGACACCCCGGGCGTGACGGGGGCGCAGGCGGGCGACACGCTCGTGCTGCCGTACAACGACATCGAGGCGGTCCGGGCGGCGTTCGCGGCCTACCCGGGCGAGATCGCCTGTGTGATCACCGAGGCGTCCGCGGGCAACATGGGCGTCGTCCCGCCGCTGCCCGGCTTCAACCAGGGTCTGAAGGACCTCTGCGCGGACAACGGCGCGCTCTACATCTCCGACGAGGTGATGACCGGCTTCCGCGTCTCGAAGGCCGGTTGGTACGGCATCGACGGGGTCACCCCGGACCTGATGACGTTCGGCAAGGTGATGGGCGGCGGCTTCCCGGCGGCGGCGTTCGGCGGGCGCGCCGAGGTGATGGCGCACCTGGCACCGGTCGGTCCGGTCTATCAGGCAGGGACCCTGTCCGGTAACCCGATCGCGACCGCGGCGGGCGTCGCGCAGCTGCGGCTGCTGGACGATGCGGCGTACGAGAAGGTCGACGCGGTCTCCGCCGAGGTGCGGGCGCTGGTCGGTGCGGCGCTGACCAAGGAGGGTGTGGCCCACCACGTCTCGGTGGCGGGCAACATGTTCTCGGTGTTCTTCACGGACACCGAGGTGACCAACTACGACGAGGCGAAGGCGCAGGACTCGTTCCGCTTCACCGCGTTCTTCCACTCGATGCTCTCCCAGGGCGTCTACCTCCCGCCGTCCGCGTTCGAGTCCTGGTTCGTGTCGACCGCGCACGACGCCGCCGCGGTGGAGCGGATCGCCGCCGCGCTGCCCGCCGCGGCCCGTGCCGCCGCCGAGGCGACCGCCTGAGCCGGAGCGTGACGTGCGGCCGGCCGGCGCGTACCGGTCGGCCGCACGCCCCCGGCGGGGCTGTGCCTCCCTGCATGCACGGCCCTACGGCTCCACGGACCGACGATTGAATGAATGGGTGACATGAGCAGCGAAGACTTCACCGTTGTGCATCTGATGCGGCACGGCGAGGTGCACAACCCGGAGGGGGTGCTCTACGGGCGGCGTCCCGGGTACCACCTCTCGGATCTGGGCCGGAAGATGGCCGACCGGGTCGCCGAGCATCTGGCGGACCGCGACATCACGCATGTCGTCGCCTCGCCGCTGGAGCGTGCGCAGGAGACGGCGGCGCCGATCTCGGCGGCGCTGGGGCTGGAGACGGCGACCGACGAGCGGCTGATCGAGGCGGCCAACGTCTTCGAGGGGAAGACGTTCGGTGTCGGCGACGGCGCGCTGAAGAAGCCGGGCAACTGGAAGTACCTGACGAACCCGTTCCGCCCGTCCTGGGGCGAGCCGTACATCGAGCAGGTCGTCCGGATGATGGCGGCGCTCGGTGCGGCGCGGGACGCGGCGCGCGGGCACGAGGCGGTGGCGGTCAGCCATCAGCTGCCGATCTGGATCGTGCGCAGCTTCGCGGAGCGGCGGCGGCTGTGGCACGACCCGCGCAAGCGGCAGTGCACGCTGGCGTCCCTGACGTCCTTCACGTTCCAGGGCGACAAGATGATTTCCGTGGGTTACAGCGAACCGGCGCGGGACCTCGTCCCGTCTCACCTGCTGGCGGGCGCCAAGCCGGTCAAGGGGAAGGGCAAGGCGTTCGGCGCGTGAGCTGAGTGGAGGTGCTCGGGGCGGTCCCGCCGGGGGCCGCCCCGTCGCCGTTCCTGGGGTCGAATCCCCGGACGGGCTGACGGCTTGTCAAGGATGACTCGCCGGATGTGCCAAAAGTCATGAGATATAACCGAATAGCACGGAACCCCCTTGTTCGTCGGGCCATCTAACCGATTGTCCATTTATATGGAAATCGGAATCAGCGAGCACGGATGGGGACGACGTTATGCGCGCAATCAGTCGGCGGAACCTGCTGGGAATGGGTATCGGGGCGGCTGCGGCGCTGGGCGTCGCCGGCTGCTCGACCGGCACGGACACCGCCTCCGACAAACAACGGGCGAAGAACGCGATCCAGGCGCGGCCCAAACTCATCGGCGACGGCTCGACCGCCGACTACGGACGCCAGCCCAACCAACCCAAGGCCCCGGAACGATTGGAACCGGGCCAGACACCACCACAGTTCGTGATCTTCTCCTGGGACGGCGCGGGCGAGATCGGCAACGGCCTCTTCCCCCGCTTCCTGCAACTCGCCCGGGACCACGGCGCCGCCATGACCTTCTTCCTCTCCGGGCTCTACCTCCTCCCGGAGAGCAAGAAGCACCTCTACCTCCCGCCCAACAACGCACCCGGCGCCTCCGACATCGGCTACCTCACCGACGAGCACATCAAGGCGACCCTCCGGAACGTCCGGCAGGCGTGGCTCGACGGCCACGAGATCGGCACCCACTTCAACGGCCACTTCTGCACCGGGTCCGGCACCGTGCAGAAGTGGACGCCCGACCAGTGGCGCTCCGAGATCGACCAGGCCGTCGACTTCGTGACGAAGTGGCGGACGAACACCGGCTTCACCGACCTGGAGCCGCTCCCCTTCGACTACCGCAAGGAGCTGATCGGCGGCCGCACCCCCTGCCTCCTGGGGCAGGAGAACCTGCTGCCCACCGCCGAGAAGCTCGGCTGGCGCTACGACGCCAGCTCACCCGGCGGCCTCCAGATGTGGCCCCGTAAGAAGGGGAACATCTGGGACTACCCGCTCCAGCAGATCCCGTTCCCCGGCCACACCTTCGAGGTGCTGTCGATGGACTACAACATCCTCGCCAACCAGTCGAAGAACTCCACCCGGGCCCCGTCCGCCAACTACCCGGGCTGGCGCCGCCAGGCCACCGACTCGTACATCTCCGGCTTCCAGCGGGCGTACGAGACCAACCGGGCGCCGTTCTTCATCGGCAACCACTTCGAGCAGTGGAACGGCGGCCTCTACATGGACGCCGTCGAGGAGGCGCTCAAGCACATCGCCAACGAGCAGAACAAGGAGGTGCGGATGGTCTCCTTCCGGCAGTTCACCGACTGGCTCGACGCCCAGGACCCCGCGGTCCTCGCCAAGCTCCAGGCGCTCCAGGTCGGCCAGCGGCCCACCGGCGGCTGGAAGAGCTACCTCGCCGCCTGACGGCCGGCCCGAAACGGTGCGTGCGCGGCCCGTCCGACGGGCCGCGCACACGCCGTGACATGCCCTTTCGTGGCGGGATCCGTCCGGTGAGGGGGGCGCCAAAGATCCGGAATCCGCCCATGCGAAACTTTTCACATGAGTGCCTGCCGCGCCCCACGCCGCCTCACCGGCCGCCGTCGCCTCACCCTGCTCGCCGCGGGGACGGCGCTCGCGTCGCTGACGCTGAGCGCCTGCGGTGAGGGCACCTCGGGCGGCTCCTCGCAGACCCGGTTCGTCCAGGGCAAGAACGGCATCGCCCGGGTCGACGCGGCCGACCGGCAGAAGGTGCCGGACATCTCCGGCGAGACCACCACCGGCAAGCAGCTCGACCTCTCCTCCTACAAGGGCAAGGTCGTCGTCCTCAACGTCTGGGGCTCGTGGTGCGGCCCGTGCATCGCGGAGGCGCCGAACTTCGCGAAGGTCGCCAAGGACACCGAGAAGCAGGGCGTCCAGTTCGTCGGGATCAACACCCGCGACAACAAGACGCAGGCGACCAGCTTCGAGGACCAGCACAAGATGCCGTACCCGAGTCTCTTCGACCCGACCGGCAAGCTGATGCTCCGCTTCCCCAAGGGCAGCCTCAACCCGCAGTCCATCCCGTCGACCATCGCCATCGACCGGCACGGGAAGATCGCCGCGCGCTCCCTCGGCCCGCTCGCCGAGGACGATCTGCGCGCGATGCTCAAGCCGCTGATCGCCGAGAAGTGATCCCGTGATCACGCTCGCCGCCGCGTACAACGACACCGTCATGACCGGCGCCCTGCTGGCGGCGGTCCCCCTCGCCCTCCTCGGCGGGCTGGTCTCCTTCTTCTCGCCCTGCGTGCTGCCGCTCGTACCGGGCTACATGTCGTACGTCACCGGCGTCACCGGCACCGACCTCGCGGAGGCCAAGCGCGGCCGGATGTTCGCCGGGGCGCTGCTCTTCGTCCTCGGCTTCACCGCAGTCTTCGTCTCCGGCGGCGCGCTCTTCGGCTTCTTCGGGCAGCGGCTCCAGGAGAACAAGGAGATCATCTCCCGGGTCCTCGGCGCCCTGATGATCCTGCTCGGGCTGGCCTTCGCCGGTGTCCTCAAGCGGTTCGGCCAGCGCGAGATGCGCTTCCACAAGAAGCCCGCGATGGGGCTGGCCGGCGCGCCGCTGCTCGGTGCGCTCTTCGGCGTCGGCTGGACGCCGTGCCTGGGCCCCACCCTCACCGCCGTCAACACCCTGGCGCTCAACCAGGCGAGCGCCCCGCGCGGCGCGCTGCTCACCGTCGCCTACTGCCTGGGCCTGGGCTTGCCGTTCATCGCCGTGGCGCTGGCGTTCCGCCGGATGCTCGGCGCGTTCGGCTGGGTCAAGCGGCACTACGTGTGGGTGATGCGGATCGGCGGCGGCATGATGGTCGCGCTCGGCATCCTCCTGGTCACCGGCGTCTGGGACGGAATGATGTCCGGGCTGCAGAGCTGGACGCAAAGCTCCACCGTTGGGATCTGAACCGATGTCCACCACGACCGACACCTCTCGCGACGCGGAGTCCGGCGCCCCGCGCGACGGCGACGCGGGCTCCGACCTCGGCGCGGCCGGATCGCAGCTCTCCACCGCCCCCAAGGAGGAGATCAGCTTCCCCTCGCTCGGCCCGATCGGCTGGGTGCGGTGGTTCTGGCGCCAGCTCACCTCGATGCGGGTGGCGCTGCTGCTGCTCTTCCTGCTGTCGATCGGCGCCATCCCCGGCTCGCTGATCCCGCAGACCTCCATCGACCCCACCAAGGTCGACGCGTTCAAGGCCGACCACCCCTCGCTCGCGGGCATCTACGACAAGCTCGGGATGTTCCACGTCTACAGCTCGGTGTGGTTCTCCGCGATCTACCTGCTGCTCTTCATCTCCCTCATCGGCTGCATCGTGCCGCGCACCTGGCAGTTCGTCGGCCAGCTCCGTGGCCGCCCGCCGGCCGCGCCGCGCCGCCTGACCCGGCTGCCCGCGTACGCGACCTGGCGTACGGAGGCGGAGCCGGAGGCGGTGCTCGACGCGGCGCAGCGGCTGCTGAAGAAGCGGCGGTTCCGGGTCCACCGGGCCGGTACGGCGGTGGCGTCCGAGAAGGGGTACCTGCGGGAGCTGGGCAACCTCGTCTTCCATGTCGCGCTGATCGTGATGCTGGTGGCGTTCGCCGTCGGCAGCCTGTGGAAGTCCGAGGGCGGCAAGCTCGTCACCGAGGGCGACGGCTTCGCCAACAACCTCACGCAGTACGACGACTTCAAGTCCGGCCCGTTCTACGACCCGGACGCGATGGAGCCCTTCGGCTTCACCCTCAACAGCTTCGACGCGACGTACGAGCGCACCGGCCCGGAGCGCGGCACGCCGCGGACCTTCCGCGCCAACGTCACGTACTACACCGGCGCGGAGGGCACCGAGCACCGCACCAAGATCGAGGTCAACGAACCGCTCGACATCGCCGGCTCGCGGGTCTACCTCCTCAGCCACGGCTACGCGCCGCAGGTGAAGGTCAAGGACGGCCGCGGCAAGACCGTCTACGACGGCGCGGTGCCGTTCCTGACGCAGGACCCGAAGAACTTCACCTCCACCGGTGTGGTGAAGGTGCCCGGCGCGCAGACCAAGGACGGCAAGCGCAATCAGCTCGGCTTCCAGGGCTTCTTCGTGCCGACCTTCGGCGGCAAGGGCTCCGGCTCGATGTTCTCGACGTTCCCGGCGCTGGACTACCCGGTCCTCACGCTCACCGCGTACCACGGTGACCTCGGGCTGGACTCCGGGCTCTCGCAGAGCGTCTACCAGCTCGACCAGAAGCACCTCAAGCAGTACACGGTCAAGGACCGCAAGCTCGCGAAGATGATGCTGCCGGGCGAGACGATGAAGCTGCCGAACGGCGACGGCTCCATCACCTTCACCGGCGTCAAGACCTGGGCCAGCTTCAAGATCACCCACCAGCCGGGCAACGGTCTCGCGCTGACCGGCGCGGTGGCGGCGCTGCTGGGCCTGGCGGCCTCGCTCTTCGTCCAGCGCCGCCGGGTGTGGGTCCGCGCCGAGCCGGGTCCGGACGGCACCACCGTCGTCGAGATCGCCGGTCTGGGCCGCAGCGAGTCGGCCCGGCTCCCGGAGGAGCTGGCCGACCTGGCCGCCGCCCTGACCCCGGCCGCACCGGTCGCGCCGGACGCGGAGCCGGACGCCGCACCGGACCCGGACGCCGCTCCGGCCGAGGACGAGGCGCCCGCCGCGGACGAGGCCCCCGGCAAGGCCCCGGCATCCCCCGACGAGGAGGCCCCCCGAGGCCCCGAAGACCCGGCGCAGCCCACCGACTCCGCCGACCCCGCTGATCCCTCCGAAGGAGCGCGCGCGTGAACATCGCGGCCGCAGCCAACGAGACACTGGCGCACAACAGCAATCTGCTGGTCTACGGTGCGATGGCCGTCTACACCCTGGCCTTCCTCGCGCACATGGCCGAGTGGGTGTTCGGCAGCCGCAGCAAGGTCGGCCGCACGGCCGCCGCGCTGACCGCCGAGGCGGAGCAGCCCGCCACCGTCACCGTCCGCGCCTCGGCCAAGGGCGGCACCGCGGTGCTGGACCGGCCCGTGGTCCACGCCCGCTCCGCGCCCGGCAGCCGGGACGTCCCCGACGGCCCCGGCGCGGCCGGCGGCACCGAGCAGGGCGACCTCTACGGCCGGATCGCCATCTCCCTGACGGTGCTGGCCTGGGCGCTGCACGTCGGCGGCGTGATCACCCGCGCCCTGTCGGTGCAGCGTGCCCCCTGGGGCAACATGTACGAGTTCTCGACGACGTTCGCCGCCGTCGCGGTCTCCGTGTACCTGATCCTGCTGGTGCTCAAGAAGAACGTCCGCTGGCTCGGCCTGCCGCTGGTCACCACCGTCCTGCTCGACCTCGGCCTCGCGGTCTCCGTCCTCTACACCGCCAGTGACCAGCTCGTCCCGGCGCTCCACTCGTACTGGCTGTGGATCCACGTCAGCTGCGCCATCATCTCCGGCGCCGTCCTCTACATGGGCGCCGTCGCCACCCTGCTCTTCCTCTTCCGCGACCGCTACGAGGACCGGCTCGCCGACGGCCGGGTCGCCGCGCTGCACGAGCGGCTGGACACGCTGCGCCGCTCCGGCAAGGACAAGGAGCAGTCGACGTTCTGGCTGCGGGTGCGGATCGCCGGCAACGACGTGATGTCCCGGCTGCCCGCCGCCGCCTCGCTCGACAAGTTCGCCTACCGGGTCAACGCCACGGTCTTCCCGCTGTGGACGTTCACCATCATCGCGGGCGCCATCTGGGCCGAGGCCGCCTGGGGCCGCTACTGGGGCTGGGACCCCAAGGAGGTCTGGTCCTTCATCACCTGGGTCGCGTACGCCACCTACCTGCACGCCCGCGCCACCGCCGGCTGGAAGGGCCGCAAGGCCGCCTGGCTGGGCCTGATCGCCTTCGCCTGCTACCTCTTCAACTACTACGGCGTGAACATCTTCGTCACCGGCCTGCACTCGTACGCCGGGGTCTGACCCACCCGTACGCACACCTTCGGAGGCGGTCCCGGCACGGGGCCGCCTCCGGGCGTTTCCGAAAGGCCGCGCGCGGCCCGGGCACTCCGCCTACGGTGTCCGCATGGAGCAGCGCATCACCCTGATCACGCTGGGCGTCACCGATCTCGCCCGCGCCAAACGGTTCTACGAGGCCCTGGGCTGGCACGGCCAAGAGGTCGAGGAGACCGTGTTCTTCCAGGCCGGCGGCCTCGGCCTGGTCCTGTGGAGCCGGGCGAAGCTGGCCGCGGACGCCGGCCTGGCCCCCGGGACGCCCGGCGCCTTCGGCGGCATCGCCCTGGCCCACAACGTCCGCTCCGACACCGAGGTCGACGCCCTGCTGACAGCGGCGGAACGGGCCGGCGCCACGATCACCAAGCCCGCCGCGGTCAACCCGATCGGCTTCTACTCCGGCACCTTCACCGACCCGGACGGCCACCCCTGGGAAATCGCCCACAACCCGGGCTTCCCCCTGGCGGCGGACGGGTCGGTGACGTTGCCGGATTTCGGGGCCTGAGCCGGTGCGCACGAGAACGGACGCGGAGCGGCCGGCCCCGGGGAACGGGCCCGGCCGGCCGTCGCCCGCCCTACCCTGCGCCCCATGACGATCACTTACGCATGGCGCGACGACGTCGCCAACGTGGCCGTCGAGGCCCTGCACGCGGAGGCGTTCGGCCACGCCCCGACGGCCACCGACTGGCATACGCGGCTGCACCGCCACAGCCTCGGCTGGGTCTGCGCGCAGCGGGCGGGGCGGCTGGTCGGGTTCGTCAATGTCGCCTGGGACGGCGGCGTCCACGCCTTCCTCCTCGACACGATGGTCGCCCGGGACGTGCGCGCGGCCGGCGTCGGCACCGCGCTGGTGGCCGCCGCCGCCCGGGGCGCCCGCGCCGCGCACTGCGATTGGCTCCACGTCGACTTCGAGGAGCGGCTGCGCCCCTTCTACACCGGCGCCTGCGGCTTCCGGCCCACGGAAGCGGGGCTCCTCGCTCTGCGCTGAGCAGGCCCCGCCGGGCCGCCGCGCTCACTCCGCCCCCGTGCCCCCGATGTCCTCCCGCCACAGCTCCGGCCGGGAGCGGGTGAACTCCTGCATCAGCGCCAGGCACTCCGGGTCGTCCAGGACCACGATGCGGACGCCGTGGCGGGCCAGCCAGTCGTGGCCGCCGTGGAAGGTGCGGGCCTCGCCGACGACGAGCCGGGAGATGCCGAACTGCCGCACCAGACCGCTGCAGTACCAGCACGGCGAGAGGGTGGTGACCATCGTGGTGCCGCGGTAGCCGGGGCGGCGGCCGGCCGCGCGGAAGGCGGCGGTCTCGGCGTGGGCGGACGGATCGCCGTCCTGGACGCGGCGGTTGCGGCCGCGTCCCCAGAGCGTGCCGTCGGGCCCGTAGAGCGCCGCGCCGATCGGCACGCCGCCCTCGTCCCGCCCGGCGCGCGCCTCGGCCAGCGCGGTCGCCAGCATCGTCCGGGCCTGCTCCTGGAGGTGGCGCGGGTCGCCCGGCAGTGCGGGGGCGGGGTGGTCGGCCGTGCCGTCGCGCATCAGCGCGTCACGGTCGCGCGCCCATTCCGTACGGCCGGACTCCGAGGTGTCGTCCATGCCGTAAGGGTGTCAGTCCTTCGACGGCGGCGGGGTCTGGCCGGGGCCGTTCGGAGTGCCGTCGTCGTCGCGGCGGCGCAGCTCCTCCTCGCGGCGGCGCAGATCGGCCTCCCAGTCCTTGAGCAGCGCCTCGTCCCGCTCGTGAGCGTCCTTCTTGTTCCCGTCCTTGAGGGAGTCGAGGAACTCGGGGTTGTCGTCGGGGGCCACCCAGGTGGCGCGCCCGCGCGGCGCGCCGCCGCCGGCGGTCTCGCGGACCTTGCCCGCGACGAGCCAGGCGATCGGCCCGACCAGCACCTCGCCGAAGAGCAGGATGATGAGCACCCAGATGACCTTGGGCAGGCCGCGGATCTGCGACTCGGGGGTGTTCACGCAGTCGATGAAGGCGTAGATCCACAGTGCCAGGATCAGAAGGAACGGCAGATACCTGAGCATGGTGGAAGCGGCCCCCTGGACGCGGCGGCGGGCCCGCTCCGGGGCCCGGTGACCTGTCCAGGGTAGTGCGTACCCGATACTGGGACGTATGGCTTATGACGATCTTCGCTCGTTTCTGCGCGCGCTCGACCGGGAGGGCGACCTCAAGCGCATCAAGGCCGAGGTCGACCCCCATCTGGAGGTCGGCGAGATCGTTGACCGGGTCCAGAAGGCGGGCGGCCCCGCGCTCCTCTTCGAGAACGTCAAGGGCGCGGCGATGCCGCTGGCCATGAACGTCTACGGCACCGACCGCCGCCTGCTGAAGGCCCTCGGCCTGACGTCGTACGGCGACATCAGCGACAAGATCGGCGGTCTGCTCCGGCCCGAGCTGCCGCAGGGCTTCGTCGGGATGCGCGAGGCGTTCGGCAAGCTCGCGGGGATGACGCACGTCCCGCCGAAGAAGGTCAAGGGCGACGACGCGCCCGTCCAGGAGGTCGTGCTCCGCGGCGAGGACGTCGATCTGGACGCGCTCCCGGCGCTCTTCACCTGGCCGAAGGACGGCGGCTCCTTCTTCAACCTGGGCCTGACGCACACCAAGGACCCCGAGACCGGCATCCGTAACCTCGGTCTCTACCGTCTCCAGCGTCACGACAAGCGCACCATCGGGATGCACTGGCAGATCCACAAGGACAGCCGGAACCACTACCAGGTCGCCGCCCGCCGCGGCGAGAAGCTGCCGGTCGCCATCGCCTTCGGCTGCCCCCCGGCCGTCACGTACGCGTCGACCGCGCCGCTCCCCGGCGACATCGACGAGTACCTCTTCGCCGGGTTCCTCCAGGGCAAGCGGATCGAGATGGTCGACTGCAAGACCGTCCCGCTCCAGGTCCCGGCGCAGGCGGAGGTCGTCATCGAGGGCTGGCTGGAGCCCGGCGAGATGCTGCCGGAGGGCCCGTTCGGCGACCACACGGGCTTCTACACGCCGCAGGAGCCGTTCCCGGCACTGACGATCGACTGCGTGACGATGCGGAAGCGGCCGCTGCTCCAGTCGATCGTGGTGGGCCGCCCGCCGACGGAGGACGGACCGCTGGGCCGGGCGACGGAACGCTTCTTCCTCCCGCTGCTGAAGATCATCGTCCCGGACATCGTCGACTACCACCTGCCGGAGTCCGGCGGCTTCCACAACTGCGCGATCGTCTCGATCGACAAGAAGTACCCCAAGCACGCGCAGAAGGTCATGCACGCCATCTGGGGCGCCCACATGATGTCGCTGACCAAGCTGATCGTCGTCGTCGACGCCGACTGCGACGTCCACAACCTCCACGAGGTCTCCTGGCGGGCGCTGGGCAACACCGACTACGCCCGCGACCTGACCGTCGTCGAGGGCCCGGTCGACCACCTCGACCACGCCTCCTACCAGCAGTTCTGGGGCGGCAAGGCGGGTATCGACGCGACGAAGAAGTGGCCCGAGGAGGGCTACACCCGCGACGGCGGCTGGCCGGACATGGTCGAGTCGGACGCCCGGACGGCGGCGCTGGTCGACCGCCGGTGGAAGGAGTACGGCCTGTGAGCAGCGAAGCCCTCCCCGGCACCGGCGGCGCGCAGGCGCCCGCCGCGCCCCCGCGCCCCGGCCGGACCAGGGCCTTCCTGCGCCTGGTCATGATCGAGCACTCGGTCTTCGCGCTGCCCTTCGCCTACATCGCGTCGCTGACCGCGATGTACGAGTGGGACCGGAACATCCACTGGGGCCGGCTGCTGCTGGTGACGGTGGCGATGGTCGGGCTGCGGACGTTCGCGATGGCCGCCAACCGCATCATCGACCGCGAGATCGACGCCCGGAATCCGCGCACCGCCGGCCGTGAGCTGGTGACCGGCGCGGTGTCGGTCCGCTCGGCGTGGACCGGCGCGCTGATCGCCGTCGTCGTCTTCCTGGGCGCCGCGGCGCTGCTCAACCCGCTGTGCCTGGTGCTGGCGCCGGTGGCGGTGGTGCCGATGGTGGTCTATCCGTACGGCAAGCGGTTCACCAACTTCCCGCACGCGATCCTCGGGCTGGCGCAGGCCATAGGGCCGATCGGCGCCTGGCTGGCGATCACCGGCAGCTGGTCGTGGGACGCGGTCATCCTGGGCCTGGCGGTCGGCGTGTGGATCGGCGGCTTCGACCTGATCTTCGCCTGCCAGGACGTGCAGGCCGACCGGGCGCACGGCGTGAAGTCCGTCCCCGCCCGCTTCGGCATCCCGGCGGCGCTGCACGGCGCCCGCGCCTGCCACGCCGTCACCACCGCGCTGCTGGTCTGGTACGCGCTGGCCACCGGCGCCGGGGTGTTCTTCTGGATCGGCCTGGTGATCGTCGCCGGTGCCTTCGTCTACGAGCACACGATCGTCCGGCCGCACGATCTGTCGCGCCTGAACCGCGCGTTCTTCAGCGTCAACAGCTTCATCGGCATCGCGCTCTTCGTCTGCGCCCTGGCGGATCTGGTGGTCCGCGGTCTGACGGTGTGACGGAACGGGACCGACACGGCGTACGGCCCGGAGCTTTTCGGCTCCGGGCCGTACGTGTGTCCGGCGCCCCGCCGTCACCGGTGGGGCGGGCGGCTCACGGCTTGAGCATCGGCCAGGCGATCAGGCGGGGGTAGGTCCACCAGTCGCCGCGGTTGGCCTTCACGGTGGCGAGGATCGCGCAGACGATGCTGCTGAGGCCGTAGCCGGCCATCATCACGACGACCGTCAGCATCGGGATGGCGAGCCCGGAGGATTCGAGCTGCTCCGGGGTGGCCACCATGCCGTAGACGATCATCGTGCTGAAGTAGAGCACGGTGCCGATGACGGCCATGATCGCCTGGGTGAGGCCGAAGTTCAGCGCCTCGGTGGTGTGGTGGCGCAGGTACGGGTCGTTCTTGTTGCGGGCGTCGTTGCGCATCGACATCGGGCCGATCCAGCCGAGGAACGCGCCGATCCCGCAGCAGATCGCCGATCCGGCGGTGACCGTCAGCAGTGCGCTCAGATGCGCCCACATCGCGGTGGAGTGGGACGGCGCCGACGGCGGTGGCGGGGCGTATCCCGGGTTCGGGTACGGCCCGGCGGAGGGGTAGCCGTAGCCGCCGGGCGGGGCGGACTGCTGCTGCCATCCCTGGGCGCCGTAGGGCTGCTGCGGCTGGCCCTGCGGGCCGTAGCCGTAACCGGGCTGCTGGTCGGACATCTGCTCACCCCGTCGAACTGCGGCCGGACGGTCGTCCCCGCCCGGCGCTCTGCCTTTACCGAGAGATTACGGGACGGGTCCGACAGCGGGACGGGCGGTGCGCTGCGGCAGCGCGCGCAGCGCGAACGCGGCGAGCACCCCGCCGGCCAGTCCGAAGAGGTGGCCCTGCCAGCTGACGTCCCCGGCGCCGGGCAGCACGCCCCACAGCAGCGAGCCGTAGACGACCAGCACGCCGAGTCCGATGAGGACGTCGGGCAGCGAGCGGTCGGTGAAGCCACGGACGAGGAGGAAGCCGAGGATGCCGAAGATGACGCCGGAGGCGCCCGCGGTGTTGCTGTGCGGAAAGGCCGTCAGCCAGACGCCGAGTCCGCTGACGACGGTGATCAGCGCGACGACCCACAGGAAGCGGCGGACGCCGAGGCGGAGTGCGGCGAGGAAGCCGAGGACGAAGAGCGGCAGGGTGTTGGCGGCGAGGTGGTCGAAGCCGAAGTGGATGAAGGCGGCGGGCACGATGTCGGTCAGCTCGGACAGCTCCCGCGGCCGGATCCCGAAGGTGTCGAGGGCGTGGCCGCTGACGGTGTCGGCGATCTCCAGGACCCACAGGAGGGCGGTCCAGCCCAGCATCAGGAAGAGCGCGGGCTTCGCTCGGCTCACGTCCGGCCTCCTCGGTGCGCCCGCCCGGGCGGCGGGGGTCTTGGGGGAGAACGGCCGTGACGGGGCCGGTGGTTCCGCCGGATAGGGTCGATGTCGTGGAGTTCACGCCCAGCGACACCAGTTCATCCGGCGCCCCGGAGCCGGCTCCCGGCCCGCGCCGCCCGTGGGTCGTCGGGGTCTCCGGCGCCTCCGGCACACCGTTCGCCGCCTCGGTGCTACGCGCATTGCTCGCCGCGGGGGAGGCGGTGGATCTGGTGGTGAGCCGGGCGTCCCGGCTGACGCTGCTGGACGAGACCGGCATCGCCTTCCGTGACGCGCACTGGAAGGCGGACCTGCGGAAGTGGCTGACGCGCGGCGCCGACGGCGGGCCGGAGACGTTCCCGGTGATCGAGGCGGATCTGGCGGAGGTGCGGTGCTGGCCGGCCGGGGATCTGGCCGCGGGCCCGTCGTCGGGTTCGTATCCGGCGAAGGGGATGTTGATCGTCCCGGCGAGCACGGCGTGCGTCGCCGGGGTGGCGCTCGGGCTCTCGAAGGATCTGCTGCAGCGGACGGCGAGCGTGACGCTCAAGGAGCGGCGGCCGCTGGTGGTCGCGGTGCGGGAGACCCCGCTGAGCGGACCGACGCTGAAGCAGCTGGTGGCGCTGGACGAGGCGGGCGCCGTGGTGCTGCCCGCCTCTCCGGCGTTCTACGCGGGGGCGACGCACATCCAGGATCTGGTGGATTTCGTCGCCGGCCGGGTGCTCGATGCGGCGGGTGTGCCGCACGGCCTGTACCGGCGCTGGGAGGGGGAACTGGGGCGGGCCTCCCGTGAGGAGGGCCCCGGTGCCCGTCGGTGAGTGGTGGTCCGCGGGGGTCGGTCCGGCCGGTGGCGCGGCGTCCGCGGGGCGCGGATCAGCGCTTCTTGGCGGCGCGCAGCGTACGGCGCCGGGCCCGCGGGGCGGCGGGCTGGTGAGCACGGGAACGATTGGCCCGGTCCTGCAGCTCGCGCATGCGGGCGTAGGCCATCTCGATCGAGTACACGGTGACAGCTCCTGTGAAGATCGTCGTTGATCATTTTAGAGAATCGCAGGACATCGGGCCCTGTGTGCCTTAGATTCTACATGCAGGACTCGAAAATTCATAAAGATTGGAAGGCTAGAGGGCATGGACGCGGTGGATAGGCAGCTCATCCAGGCACTTCGCGAAAACGGGCGGGCCTCGTACGCGGAGCTGGGCCGGCTCGTCGGCCTCTCCGGGCCCAGCGTCACGGACCGCATCAACCGTCTGGAGGCGGCCGGAGTGATCACCGGCTACCGCGCGACGATCGACGCCAAGTCCCTCGGGCTCGGCGTCACCGCGCTGGTCGGCATCTCCCTCTCGGACGCCGCCGACCACGAGGACGTCGCCCAGCGGCTGCGCGACCTGGAGGAGATCGAGGACTGCTGGTTCATCGCCGGGGACGACTCCTACATGCTCAAGGTCCGCGTCGGCGACGTCGACGGCCTGGAGACCACGATCCGGCGGCTCTCCGGCACCAAGGGCGTCTCCCGTACGCGCACCACGATCGTGCTCTCCACCAAGTGGGAGAACCGCGTCGGCGAGCTGCCCGAGGAGCCCGCGTAGCAGACGCGGGGAGGGCGGGGGCCCGTCAGGGGCCCCCGTCCGCCTCGCGCGCGGGGGAGTAGGCTCGGTCCGGCTCGGCCCCTGGGGCCGGAACGGGGCAGGAACGGACACGGCAGGGACTGGGAGGCGACCGGATGGCTGCGTCGATGGATGCGGGGCTCAAGCGCGAGCTGGAGGCGAAGGTCCACGCCGGTGAGCGGCTGACCCGCGAGGACGGCATCGCCCTCTACGAGTCCGACGATCTGGCATGGCTGGGCGGGCTCGCCCACGAGGTGCGCACCCGTAAGAACGGCGACGTCGTCCACTTCAACGTCAACCGCCACCTCAACATGACGAACGTGTGCACCGCGTCGTGCGCCTACTGCTCGTTCCAGCGCAAGCCGGGCGAGAAGGACGCGTACACCATGCGCATCGAGGAGGCCGTCCGCCTCGCCAAGGCGATGGAGAACGACAATCTCACCGAGCTGCACATCGTCAACGGGCTCCACCCGAACCTGCCGTGGCGCTACTACCCGCGCTCCCTCAGCGAGCTGAAGAAGGCGCTGCCGAACGTCTCGCTGAAGGCGTTCACCGCCACCGAGATCCACCACTTCGAGACCATCTCCGGCCTCTCCGCCTCCGAGATCCTCGACGAGCTGATCGAGGCGGGTCTGGAGTCGCTGACCGGCGGCGGCGCGGAGATCTTCGACTGGGAGGTCCGGCAGCACATCGTCGACCACCGCACCCACTGGGAGGACTGGTCGCGCATCCACCGCCTCGCGCACGAGAAGGGTCTGAAGACCCCGTGCACGATGCTCTACGGCCACATCGAGGAGCCGCGCCACCGCGTCGACCACGTGCTGCGGCTGCGCGAACTCCAGGACGAGACCGGCGGCTTCCAGGTCTTCATCCCGCTGCGCTACCAGCACGACTTCGTCGACATGCAGGACGGCAAGGTCCGTAACAAGCTCCAGGCGCGGACGACGATGGCCACCGGCGCCGAGGCGCTGAAGACCTTCGCCGTCTCCCGGCTGCTCTTCGACAACGTCCCGCACGTCAAGTGCTTCTGGGTGATGCACGGCCTCCAGACCACCCAGCTCGCGCTCCAGCACGGTGCGGACGACATGGACGGCTCGGTCGTCGAGTACAAGATCACGCACGACGCGGACAACTACGGCACGCCCAACAAGCTGACCCGTGAGGACCTTCTCGACCTGATCCGCGACGCCGGCTTCCGCCCCGTCGAGCGCAACACCCGCTACGAGGCGATCCGCGAGTACCCGGGCCCGGACCCGGACCGCCGTGAGACGCCGCAGGCGATGCGCGTCTGACGCCGTTCACCGACAACGCCCCCCGGCCCCGGCCGGGGGGCGTTCTCCGTGGTCAGCGGCGTCCGCCCCGGGGTGCGGCAACGGCCGCCGGGGCCACGGAAGATCGCCCCTGGCGCTGTGCTTGACTGGTTGGCGACCCTTTGGTTGCCGTTGAGAAGAAGGTTCCGCACCGTGAGCAGCCCCAAGTACGCCACACTCCGCTACACCGCGCTTCGCCTCGGCCTCTTCCTCGCCTGCTTCGTGGTGGCGTGGGGGCTCGCCTGGCTCGGGGTCATCCCGCTCGCGACCAAGGGTTCGCAGGTGATCTGGCTGCTGCTGGTCGCCATCGTGGTCTCCGCGCCGCTCAGCCTGGTGCTGCTGCGCAAGCAGCGGGACGCGATGTCCGTGCAGATCGTCGACAAGGTCGACCGGCAGCGCGAGCGACTGGCCGCCAACCGCAGCCAGGAGGACGGCCTCCTCTGACGCCGCCGGGCCGCGCCCCGGCCCGTCCGCCACGGGTGTCGGACACCTCACACCCGCACCACACCGCCTTGGACGCCCCGCCCCGGAATTTCCTTTCCGTGGCGGGGCGTTCGGTATGTGTGACCGGTTCCGTGGGCGCTGAGACCAAAGATTTTCTTTGGGTTCCTCAAAGCTTGAGTGTTAACGTAATCGACATGAAGACAGCAGCCGCGCACACGTCCCCGCCGGGCCTCCGGCTCGTGGCGCGCCTGCACGTCGATCTTTGCCGCTGTGTCTCCGCGGCCTGTTGCCGCCGCTGACCTCTCCGAGCGGCCGGAGATCCGCGTACGGACCTCCGGGCGGCCTGACGCCCCCCACCTTCACTTTTCACCGACGCCTGACCTGTCCCAGGAGTGTGTCCGTTGTCCACGTCCTCCGAGACCTCCGCGCCCGTGGCGCCCAAGTCCCGCATACCGAAGATCCCGTTCTGGGCCCAGATCCTGGGCGGTCTGGTCCTCGGCGTCCTGCTCGGCTGGGTCGCCAAGAGCGGTGACGTCGCCTGGCTGACCTCGACGCTGGGGCACATCGGCGACCTCTTCGTGCAGCTGCTGAAGCTCGCCGTCGCGCCGCTGGTCTTCTTCGCGATCCTGGTGTCGATCACCAACCTGCGGCAGGTCAACAACGCCGCCCGGCTCGCCACCCGCACCCTGCTGTGGTTCATGGTCACCTCGCTGATCGCGGTCGCCATCGGCCTCGCGATCGGGCTGCTGACCCACCCCGGCGCCGGCACCGGCCTGACGCCGAAGGACGGCCAGGCGCCCGAGCACGCCGGCTCCTGGATCGACTTCCTGACCGGCATCGTCCCGACGGACGTCATCACGCCGTTCACCGAGCTCAAGGTCATGCAGATCGTCTTCATGGCCGCCGTCGCCGGTATCGCCGCCCTCCAGCTGGGCGAGAAGGCCGAACCGGTCCTCAAGATCAGCCGCTCCGCCCTGGAGCTGCTCCAGAAGACCCTGTGGTGGGTCATCCGCCTCGCCCCGATCGGCACCGTCGGCCTCATCGGCAACGCCATCGCGACGTACGGCTGGAACCTCATCGGCAAGTACGCGACGTTCACCGTCGACATCTACGTCGGCTGCGCCCTGGTCCTCTTCGGCGTCTACCCGCTGCTGCTCTCGACGGTCGCCAAGGTCAACCCGCTCCAGTTCTTCAAGGGCGCCTGGCCCGCGATCCAGCTGGCCTTCGTCTCCCGCTCCTCGGTCGGCACCATGCCGGTCACCCAGAAGGTCACCGAGCGCCTCGGTGTGCCCAAGGAGTACGCGTCCTTCGCGGTGCCGTTCGGCTCGACCACCAAGATGGACGGCTGCGCCTCCATCTACCCCGCCATCGCCGCGATCTTCATCGCCCAGATCTTCGATGTGCCGCTGGGCATCGGCGACTACGTCCTGATCGCCTTCGTCTCCGTCATCGGCTCGGCGGCCACCGCCGGTCTGACCGGCGCGACGGTCATGCTGACCCTGACGCTGTCCACCCTGGGCCTGCCCCTGGAGGGCGTCGGCCTGCTGATGGCGATCGACCCGATCGTCGATATGATGCGCACCGCCACCAACGTCGCGGGCCAGTCGGCGATCCCGATCATCGTCGCCGCCAAGGAGAAGATCCTCGACCGCGAGGCGTACGCCACCGCACACGGGAGCACGCTGGAGGCGGACGTGGTGGACGTCGTCGCCGAGCAGCCCGCCCCGGTGCCCGCCGCGGCCGCCGTGAGCTGACCCGCCCGCGCAGGCCGTCCGTCCCCCGGCCCGCGCACACGACGGCGCCCCCGGAACCCCACGGTTTCGGGGGCGCCGTCATGTCCGCACGCTCAGCCGGTCGCTCCGGTGTGCTCCAGAAGCGCCGCCACGAGCGGCCCCTGGACGGCCGGCGGCAGCGCATGGCCCATCCCCGCGATCTCCGTGATCCGCACGGCGTTGAGGCACTGCGCGAGGTGCTGCGGATGCGGCGGCGGGAACACCGGCTCCTCCGGGGCCACGATGACCTGCACCGGGACGCGGTTGGCAGCCAGTTCCCCGGTGCGCAGCAGCCCGTCGGGGTCGGCGCGGGAGTGGGCGCTCGGCGGGGTGTACGTCCCGGTGTGCGCGATGATCCGCCGCTCCAGGTCGCGGTACCACTCCGGGTCGAAGGGGAGCTGCCCGCCGGCGAGCAGCCGCCAGTGTTCGACGCGCCGGTCCAGTTCGGCCGCCTCGCCCAGGTCCTCGACCGGCCGCGCCCAGAACTCCAGGACCTCCGGCGCGATGCCCGGCAACTCCTCCACGGGCGTCTCGGTGCCGTCCGGTGCGGTGTACGGGCGGGTGCTGAGCGCGTTGGTGCCCATCAGGGTGGCGGAGCTGACCCGCTCGGGGTGGTCGGCGAGGACGAGCTGGCTCAGCATCCCGCCGAGGGAGAGCCCGGCGAGGTGGGCGCGGGCGATGCCCAGCCCGTCGAGCACGGCGACGACGTCCTCGGCGAGGACGGAGATCGGATAGGGATCGGTGTCGTACGCCCAGGTGGAGCGGCCGGTGTCGCGATGGTCGTAGCGGATCACGCGATGGTGCTCGGCGAGCGCGTCGACGAACGGCTCGGGCCAGCCGATGCCGGACGCCTGCGCGCCCATGACCAGCAGCAGCGGCGGCGCGTCGGCCGGGCCGCGCTGCTCGGTCCACAGGCGGATGCCGGGGGCGGCTTCGACGTACTGCTGCATGGGGGACCTCCGGGTCGGTTACGGGAAGGGGCGTGCGGGCCCGTCCGCAGGGCAGGGTGCGGCGGCACCAGGCGAGACGCGGCGTCTCGCTTCGCAACGAGACGTATCGTCTCGTTTAGTGGAGGCGACGTCAAGGGAATGGGTGTGCGAGCCGAAGATCGTAAACTTCGGTGCGGTCGAGGGGTGGGACGGAAGGGCGTTCGGCGTGGGTGCGGTGAAGGGGAAGCGGGTGCCGCGTGCGGTCCGCGAGCAGCAGATGTTGGACGCGGCGGTGATCACCTTCGCCCGGCACGGCTACCGCGCCGCCTCGATGGACGGCATCGCGGAGCTGGCCGGCGTCTCCAAACCGCTCGTCTACCTCTATCTGCACTCCAAGGAAGCGCTGTTCAGCGCCGTCATCCGGCGGGAGGCGGCGGCGCTGACCGCCGCGGTGACGGCGGCGGTCGAACCGCACGCACCCGCCGACCGCCAGCTGTGGAGCGGGCTGACCGGCTTCTTCGCGCACACCGCGGCGCACCCCGACAGCTGGGCGGTGCTCCACCAGCAGGCGCGCACCCAGGGCGAGCCGTTCGCGCACGAGGTGGCCGCGATGCGCGCCGGTCTCGTCGACTTCGTGACCGACCTGATCGGCGCCGCGGCCCGCGAGTCGGAGTGCACCGCCGAACTGCCCGCGCGCGAGGTGGCCGGCCTCGCCCATGCGCTGGTCGGCGCGGCGGAATCGCTGGCCGAGTGGGCCAACGTCCCGCCGGAGGGTGCCGGTTCGGACGGCGCATCCCCGGTGGACCCGCAGGTGGCGGCGGAGCGGACGGCCGCCACGTTGATGAACTTCGCCTGGACCGGGCTGCGTCGGATGATGGCGGGGGAGCGGTGGGGGGCCGGAGGCGAGGCCGGAGCCGGGGCCGAGGTCGCGGAGCGGCCGGGCGCTGACGGCTGAGGGGCGCCCGTAGGGGGCGTGGGGCGGCAGGGGTGCCGGTGGTTCGGCTCCCCGTCGCGTGCGTGGAGTTGAAGAGTCGCCCGCCCGGCGGGGGATCCGCCGGAGGTCCGACGCATCTCCGTACACGAAGGCGGTCACCAGGCATTGGCCAACGCGTCGACCTCACGTAAATTTACCGAGAAGTAAGGTTACCGTCCGGTCGGCGAGCGGGTGATCGGTGCGATGCTGCCCGGGGGCTGTGTCGATACCGGCGCCGACCTCATCAACTGCCTTGCAGTACCGGGGAGTTGGAGTCAGCCGACCGCCCTCCCGCGTGAGCCGAACGGGCTCCACGCAGGCACCCTCCGCTCCACCCGACCGCCCGCTCCCCGTACCCCCACCCCCTCCCCACGCAGCGCACCCGGCCACATCCCGCGTCCGTCCCCGCGTACGCGGTGGTGGCCGCCGCCGTCGGGTTCGTCCGTGCCCGGCGGCGACTCCACCACCGACGAGGAGCCGCTCGTGTTCAGCCAGGATTCCGCTCCGCCCCCGCCCGCCGCGCCCGCGCTGACGGTCCACGACGGCACCGTCCGCGAGGTCGCGGTGCCCCCGCTGGTGGCGCCGCTCGCCCGCGGCTGCCTGGGTGACCTGCCGTTCGTCAACGCCGCCCAGGCGCCCGGGGCGGTCGCGCTGGCCCGGCGGCAGGCCGACGGCGGCTGGACCGACCTGACCTGCGCGGCGTTCGCGGACGAGGTCCGGGCCGTCGCCAAGGGCCTGATCGCCCACGGGCTGCGCCGCGGCGACCGGCTGGCCCTCATGGCCCGCACCACCTACGAGTGGACCCTCATCGACTGCGCCGCCTGGGCCGCCGGACTGATCACCGTCCCCGTGCACCCCACCGCCTCCGCCCACCAGGTGGCGTGGATCCTGTACGACTCCGGGGCCGCCGCCTGCGTGGTGGAGGGCGTCACGGAGACCCGGCTGATCACCGGCGTCCGCGGCGGACTGCCCGGCCTCGTCCACCTGTGGCAGTTCGACACCGGTGCCGTCGCCCAACTCGTCGCCGCCGGACGGGAGGTGCCCGACGCGATGGTGGACGAGCGGCGCGCCGCCACCGGCCTGTCGGACCTCGCCACCCTCGTCTACACCTCCGGCACCACCGGTCGCCCCAAGGGCTGTGCGCTGACCCACGGCAACGTCCACGCCGAGATCGACAACGCGGCGGCGCTGCTGGGCCCCGTCCTCCGCCCCGACGGCGCCGAACCGGCGTCCACCCTCCTCTTCCTCCCGCTCTCCCACGTCTTCGGCAGGATGGCCGCGCTCGTCTGCCTGCGCGCCCGGGTGCGCCTCGGCCACGCGCCCAGCCTCCGCACCGCAGACCTCCTCGCCGACCTGGCGCACTTCCGCCCGACCTTCCTCTACGCCATCCCGTACGTCCTGGAGAAGGTCTGCCGCACCGCACGCTCCGCCGCCGAGACCGCGGGCCGGGCCGCCGCCTTCGACCGCGGGGTCCGCGTCGCCCGCGCCTACGGGGAGGCCGTCGCCGCCCGCGACCTGGGCACCGGAAAAGGGCCGGGTCCCGGCCTGAAAGCCGCCCGCCGCCTCTACGAGCCGGTGGCCTACCGCCCCTTCCGCGACACCCTGGGCGGCCGCGTCCGCCAGGTGATCTGCGGCGGCTCCCCGCTCGACCGCGACCTCGCGCACTTCTGCGCCGGTGCCGGCGTCGAGATCCTGGAGGGGTACGGCCTGGCCGAGACCTGCGGCGCCGCGACCGCCACCCCGCCGCTGCGGCCGCACCCCGGCACGGTCGGACAGCCGCTGCCCGGCAGTGCCGTACGCATCGCGGACGACGGCGAGGTGCTGCTGCGCGGCGGCCAGATCTTCGCCGGTTACTGGGAGGCGTCCCGCGCCGCGGCCGTCCCCGCCACCACCGACGGCTGGTTCGCCACCGGCGACCTCGGCACCCTGGACCCGGACGGCCACCTCACCCTCACCGGCCGCAAGACGGACATGATCGTGACCACCGGCGGCAAGCGGGTCGCCCCGGCGCCCCTGGAGGACCGCGTCCGGGCGCACCCCCTGATCGCCCACTGCCTGGTCACCGGCGACAACCGCCCCTACGTCACCGCCCTCCTCACCCTGGACCCCGAAGCCCTGGCCCACTGGCGCCGCCGCACGCGGAAGGCGGACGCCCCGCTCGCCGCCTTGGTCGACGACCCGGACCTCCGCGCCGCCCTCCAGCGCGCCGTCGACGACGCCAACCGCCTCGTCTCCCGCCCGGAGTCGATCCGACGCTTCGCGATCCTCCCCGTGGAGTTCACCGAGCGATCCGGCCACCTGACGCCGTCCCACAAGCTCCGCCGGTCGGCGGTGACGCAGCACTTCGCCGACCGGATCGAGGAGCTGTACGAGGCGGGGCCGGGGCCGGAGTGACCCCGCGGGATGCGCGGCGCGGCCGTACGCCCCCCGTACGGCCTCTGCGTGGCCCCCGTACGGCCCGGGCGCGCCCCGTCCGCTCCGATCGGGCGACCCGCGCGAGCCACCCGGAGTGACCCACGCGACCTGACTCTTCCGTAAGAAACCCGCCACCCCCTATGGAGCCACGGCGCGCGGCGCGTCAGACTGGAACCCCGTGTCACTTCTGTGGGGGAGGTGGCACGGGGCTTTCCGTAGCGGCCGGAGGGCACGAAACCCGAGGTCGGGGGCGTGCCTGGGGGGCCCGGGGGGCGGTGCCTAGGACGGGGAACGGCATGGACTGGGGAACGCTCGCGGGGGCGGTCAGTGGTGGGGCGTTGGCGATGGCGGGGACCGTGCTCGCCGATCGGTTGCGGCATCGGTACGAGGCCGATCGGGGGACCGGGGAGCGGCGGCGGGGCGTGTATCTGGAGTTCATCACGGCGGCGGAGGCGTGCCATACGCGGTTGCGGGCGCTCGCCAAGGAGCCCGGGGCCGCCGATCTGGAGGCGGCCGGGCGGGCGGCGCTGAGCGAGGCGGGGATCTACGAGGCGCGGGAGCGGCTGTTCCTGGAGGCGACCACCGGGGTGGCCGGGGCCGGGCAGGCGATGTTCGAGCGGCTGCGGGCGCTTCAGCGCGCGGTGTCGGGCGGCGCGGGGACGGACTCGGCCGCCTTCCACGACGCCCATCACCCCTACATCGGCGCGGTGTGGGCCTACCGCGTCGCCGTACGCGAAGAGTTGGAGGGTCAGCCGCTCGCGCCCGCCGATTTCGGCTGGGGCCGGTGGGACGGTACGGACCGGTGCCCGAGGTGCCGGGAGGTGGCCGCGGCGGGGGTGTGAACGGGCGGGCGTCGTACGGGCGTCGTACGGACGTTTCGGCCCCGCGCCGCCGGTCGCCAGGTGATGCTGGGGCGATGAACGAGGTGAGCGACGGTGCGCGTGCCCGGGTGTTCGACGCGGATGCCGTCCACTACGCGGTGAGCAGGCCCTCGTATCCGCCCGCGCTGTTCGACTTCGTGGCGGAGCGCCTGGGTCGCCCCCTGGCGGGCGTCCGGGTCGCCGATGTCGGGGCGGGCACCGGGATCGCGACCGCGGTGCTGCGGGAGCGCGGCGCCGAGGTGATCGCGGTGGAGCCGGGGGCGGCGATGGCGGCGGAGCTGCGCCGGGCTCTGCCGGACGTACCGCTGGTCCGGGGCGACGGCAACGCGCTGCCGCTCGCGGATGCCTCCTGCGATCTCGTCACGTATGCGCAGTCCTGGCAGTGGACCGACACCGCGCGTTCCGTACCGGAGTCGCGGCGGGTGCTGCGCGGAGGCGGGGCGTTGGCGGTCTGGTGGAACACCACCGCCTTCGACGTGCCGTGGCTGCACGCGCAGCACGAGCGGATCGCCCGCCACTGCGGGGTGGCACCGCGGTCCGCGACCCGGCCCGACGACGCGACGGCGACCCGGCTGGCGGGCCTCGCGGGTCTGCGCGTCGCGCGGCGGCTGCTCCCCTGGGGCCGGGCCGTGCCGCTCGGCACCCACCTCGCCAACATCGGCAGCCGCTCGGCCCTCCTCGTCCTCGAACCGGCCGCGCGCCGCGCTTTTCTCGACGCGGAGCGCGAGCGGTTGGAGGTGGAATTCCCCGGTGGGGTGGTGGAGGAGCGGTACGTGGTGGATGTGCTGGTGGCGGGGGAGCGGTGAGGGCCGGCCCGTCTCAGATCGCGCGGCGGGCCACGGCGCCGACCGCGCCGCCCGCGTCGAGGCGGGGAATGCGCTGCTGGGCGGCGTGGATGGCGGCGCGGTAGCGGGGGTCGGGGCGGAGCGCGTACTCGCGCAGGCACGCCTCGGTGAACTTGATGACGTGTTCGTCGCCGTGATCGGCGGCGCGTCCGGCCTGGTCGGCGAGGGGCGGCAGGTCGGGGACCTCGTCGCGCCAGGCGTCCGTGCCCTCGCCGCGCCGGTCGGTGGTGAACGCCAGCAGGAACGCGGTGTGGACCTGCCAGAGCCGGGCCAGCGTCGGTTCGTACAGCTCGTACGGGAGGTGGGGCAGGACGAGGCGGACGGCGGCGGGGGCGGTGACGCCGTGGATGAGGGGGACGGGTGGGACCTCGGGGTGGCCGAGGTAGACGTCGGCGAACTGGAGTGTCATGTCGCCGAGCAGGCGCGGTGCGTGCTCGGGGGCGAGGCGGTCCAGGCTCTCGTGGTAGCCGGGGTGGTCGGTGAGGGCATCGAGGCGGTGGCGGACGACGTCCGGGGTGAGGCCGCCGTTCCGCGGGTCGCGGGGGAGCGCGGCGACGGCGGACGGGAGGGTGAAGGTGCCGTGCAGGTGGGGCACGCCGGGGAGTTCGGTGTAGCGGGCGGCCCAGTAGGCGAGGCCGCGGGCGAGTTCGGTGAGCTGGAGGCGGGTGGCGTCGGCGCCGGCCGCGTGGAGGCCGCGGACGGCGTGGGCGGTGCGGATCAGGCCGTGCGTCAGGCCCGCGAACAGGCCGGGGAGCAGCCGCGGCCACCAGCGGACGAGGACGTCGCGCCAGGGGGCGTCGGTGAGTTCCCGGGTGAAGAGGGCTTCCCAGTCGCCGGCCCGGTCGAAGGCGCCGAGGGCGGGGCGCCAGGACGACGGGTCGGCGGGGTCGAGGGGGAAGCGGGCGGCAGGCGGGGCGTGGTGGTCGAGGGCGCTGCGGTAGCGGCCGACCCAGCGGGCGACGTCGTCCTCGTGGCCGAGTGCGGCGAGCGCCTCGGCGCCCATGGGGCCGTGGCTGGCGAGGTCGACGCCCTGCCCGCGCTCGTAGCCGAGGTCGTCCATCCGCTCCAGGGCGTCGTTGAGGGCATCGCGGTATCCGGTCGACGGCATGGTCTCCCCGTTCTGGGTGGTGGAGTGCGAGGCAACTTCATTCGGATTCCTGAATAGTTTGGATATCCGAAGCGTCTAGGATCGGAGTATGCCTCATACGCACGAGCCGGGGAAGAGTCCCCGGGTGCCGGACCCCGCGGAACTCGAAGTCATCGGTCTCGTACCGCTGTTGGCGCCGTTCTTCCGGGCCGGCGCCGTCGCCGACCTCATGCCGGAGAAGATGCGGGAGACGATGGCGGCGCACGGGCTGACCGCCCGGCACGGCGCGGTCCTGCCGCAGCTGCTGTCCGGCGGCCCGCTGACCGTCGGCGAGATCGCGCGGCGGCTCCAGGTGTCCCTGCCGACCGCGAGCGAACTGGTCGGCGCCCTCAACCGCGCCGGGATGGTCACCCGCACGGAGGACCCGGCCAACCGCCGCCGCATCCTGGTCGCGCTCGCCGACGCCTACCGCCCGGCCCTCGAAACGTTCGTCGCCCGCCGCTCCGAACCCCTCCTGCGCGCCCTCGACGGACTCACCCCCGAGGAACGCGCAGGATTCCTGGCGGGGTTGACGGGATGGGTGCGGGAGATCAGGGAGAGCTAGGGGGTTAGGGGGAGAACCGGCAGAGTGGGGAGAGGGATCAGGGAGATCTCGGGGTCCCGTCCGCCGTACCTCAACTCCCCGCCGGGCAGGGATCAGCCCGGGGGCCCACCCACCCCCTACGGGACATCCCGCACCCCCACCCCGCCCCACCCCCTCACCCCGTAAGGGCCCCTCGCCCCGCCCCCGTACGGGCCCCCGCTACACCCCCACATCCCTCCGCTGCACATCCTCCAGGCACTCCCGTCGCACCAGCAGCCGGGCCTCGCCGTCGCGGACCGCGGCCACCGGGGGCCGGCCCACCAGGTTGTATCCGGAGGCCATCGACAGCTGGTACGCCCCGGCGACGGGGACGGCCAGCAGGTCGCCGGGGTGGATGTCGGCGGGCAGCGGGACGCCGGCGGCGAGGATGTCGCCCGCCTCGCAGTGCCGTCCGACGACCGTGGTGGGCCGTACGGCGGCCTCGGGGCGGCGCCCGACCAGCCGGGGCGCGTACCGCACGCCGTACAGCGCCGGGCGCGGGTTGTCGCTCATCCCGCCGTCGACGGCGACGAAGGCCCGGCCGCCGGTGTCCTTGACGGCGAGGACGCGGTAGAGCGCGACGCCCGCGGGTCCGGCGACGGCGCGGCCCGGTTCGATGAGCAGGCGGGGCACGGTCAGTCCGGCGACCGCGCAGCTCTCGACGAGTTCGGCACGGAGCCGCCGGGCCAGCGTGGTCAGGTCGAGCGCGGGGGCGCCGGGGCGGTAGGCGATGCCGTGGCCGCCGCCCATGTCCAGCTCCGGCAGGGCCACGCCATGGGTGTCACGGACCCGGGCCATCAGGCCGACGACGCGGCGCAGCGCCGCGAGGTAGGGCCGGACGGAGGTGATCTGGGAGCCGATGTGGCAGTGCAGGCCGGTCAGTTCGAGCTGGGGCTGGCCGAGGATGCGGGCGATGGCGTGCTGCGCGGAGCCGTCGGTGAGGGAGAGGCCGAACTTCTGGCCGTCGGTGCCCGTACGGATCTTCTCGTGGCCGCCGGCGGAGATGCCGGGGACGACCCGCACCATCACCTTCTGGTGGCCCCTGGGGCCGACGAGGGCGGCGAGGCGGGCGATCTCGGACGGGTTGTCGATGACGATCCGGCCGACGCCGAGCCGCAGCGCGCTGTCGAGGTCGCGGGGGGATTTGGCGTTGCCGTGCAGCAGGATGCGGCGCGGGTCGAAACCGGCGGCGACGGCGAGTTCCAGCTCGCCGGCCGAGCAGACATCCAGGCCGAGCCCTTCCTCGTCGATCCAGCGGACCAGGGCGCGGCAGAGGAACGCCTTGGCGGCGTAGTGGACGTCGGCGTCGGGGAACGCGTCGCGGTAGGTGCGGCAGCGGGCCCGGACCTCCGTCTCGTCGAGGACGTAGACGGGGGTGTCGAAGCGGCGGGCGGCCTCGGTGAGGGGGACGCCGCCGACGGCGAGGTCGCCGTCGGGCAGGCGGGTGGTGGTGGACGGCCAGACGGAGAGGTCGTCGGCGTCGGCGGGGAGGACGGGGAGGGCCGCGGTGGTCATGGCGGCGCCTCTCAGACGGTCCGGGCGGCGCGGCGGACGGGCTGCGGCGGGACGCTCGCGCGGGTGGGCGGGGTGGCGCGGGGGGCGGTGAACGTCGGGTCGACGGTCAGCCGCGGGGCGCCGGACGGGGCGGCGAGGGCGCGCAGCGCGGCCTCGGACAGCCGGATCCAGGGCTGTGCTCCGCCGAGGGTGGCGGCCAGCCGGCCGGGGCTGGTGAAGCCGACGGCGGTCCGGGCACCGAGCGGGGTGCGGAAGAGGCGGAGTGCGGGCCCGGTGGCTCCCGGCCGGACGGGTACGCAGAGCAGTCCGGCCGGGGACGGTTCGTGCGGCTCGGCGTCGTCGTCGTACGAGTGCAGGCACATGCGTCGGTCCTCCGAGGTGTCGGGTGGCCCCGGACGCGGGGAGGCCGCCGGGGCGCACCGAACGTATCCCCGGGCGCGGCGGCCAACGGTCCTGCCCTGACGCCTCCTTGATGGTGGACGGCCCGGCCCTTGCGGATCGCTGACGGGGGGGGGGGGCGGCGGGGTGTCGTCGGGTGCGCTTCGTGGAAGCGGGTGTTAACACCCGGCCGGTACGGTGTGCTCACGTCAAGAGCAGGTCAGCGAGCGGGAAGAGTGGTGTACAAGGTGTTCGGTGACGTAGGGCCCTTGCTGGCCGTTGTGCTCGCGGTGGTGGCGTTGGTGATCTTCCTGATCCCGACGTACGTGGCGTTCCACCGCAAGGTCGAGAACCGCTGGTTGGTGCTGGCGATCAACGTGCTGCTCGGCGGCTCGCTCGTGGGCTGGGTGATCGCCCTCATCCTGGCGACCCGGAAGCCCGCCGTGCAGCAGCAGGCGGCGTGACGGGGTGACGGCGTGAGCGGGGCGCCGGTGCCGGGCGGGGCGTGTGACGGCTCCGCCCCGGGGCGCCCTGACGCGTGGCCCGTCCGGTGCCCGGTCGCGGACATGGGGCGCCGGGAACCATGACGGAACCTTTACGGAAAGGCCCGGGGGAAGAAGTGCGGCGGAGCGCTCCGCCCGGAAGATTCGGCTTCCCGCGGAACAGGGCCCGGGAACTCACCGGAATTCCGGCGGACACGCGCGTCGACTGACTCGGGAGTCAGGAAATCCTCTGCCGTCGGGCCGTCGGCCGCAGATCCGTTTCCGCGCCGGTTTCCCTTGGTGTTTCCATCCGGTGCATGCCCGGTTTGCGCGCCGTATGTCGCGGCTTCGGCGAGGGAATCGGAAATCCGGTGGCGGAGCGCGGGGAACCCGGGAAAGCAGAAAAAGCAGGAGCCCCACTCTCCGCCGAAGTGGCGGCGCGGGGCTCCTTGGGTACTGCTCTTGAGAACTCCTACCAATGGCCGTTACCGGCCGACCCAGGTGCTCAGACCGGGGTGACGTTCTCCGCCTGCGGGCCCTTCGGGCCCTGCGTGACGTCGAAGTTCACCTGCTGGTTCTCCTCCAGGGAGCGGAAACCAGAGGCGTTGATCGCGGAGTAGTGGACGAAGACATCCGGGCCGCCGCCGTCCTGGGCGATGAAGCCGAAGCCCTTTTCAGCGTTGAACCACTTGACGGTTCCGGTAGCCATAAGCCCTCCTTGGGCCAAAGGGTTGCCCTGCTCCAGAACCTGCAAACAAGTCTGAAAACGACAAAAGCCTGCGGGTCACATGCTCCGCAGGCTCTGTACTGCAAGGGAAACCAAACTGCAACTTGCGCTGAGCGTAGCATGGTGCGCTCGTGCGGTGGAAGAGCCAAAGATCACGTTTACCCGAAGGGGTCAGCAGCACCCATCCGGCGCCCGGCGAGCCATATGCGCCCCCGCCGTGCCCGTTCCCGACCCACGGGTCTAGCCTCCGCATGTGGACAATTCAACCTTTGGAGACGCCCCCGCCGAAGCCGCTGCCGAGGCCCGTCGCAGCCGGCCGCGGGTGGGCCACATCCAGTTCCTGAACTGCCTGCCCCTTTATTGGGGCCTGGCCCGTACGGGCACGCTGCTGGATCTGGAGCTGACCAAGGACACCCCGGAGAAGCTCAGCGAGCAGCTGGTCCGCGGGGAGCTGGACATCGCTCCGGTCACCCTCGTGGAGTTCCTGCGCGCCGCCGACGACCTCGTGGCCTTCCCCGACCTCGCGGTCGGCTGCGACGGCCCGGTGATGTCCTGCGTGATCGTCTCGCAGAAGCCGCTGGACCAGCTGGACGGCGCCCGGGTGGCCCTCGGGTCGACGTCGCGCACCTCGGTGCGGCTGGCGCAGCTGCTCCTCGCCGAGCGGATCGGCGTCAAGCCGGACTACTTCACCTGCCCGCCGGACCTGGGCCTGATGATGCAGGAGGCGGACGCCGCCGTCCTGATCGGGGACGCCGCGCTCCGCGCCAACCTCCACGACGGGCCCCGGCTCGGCCTCCAGGTCCACGACCTGGGGCAGATGTGGAAGGACTGGACGGGCCTGCCGTTCGTCTTCGCCGTCTGGGCCACCCGCCGCGACTACCTGGCGCGCGAGCCGGAGGTCGTGGAGAAGGTCCACGAGGCGTTCCTCGCCTCCCGGGACGTGTCGCTGGAGGAGGTCACCAAGGTCGCCGAGCAGGCCGCCCGCTGGGAGTCCTTCGACGAGTCGGTCCTGGAGAAGTACTTCACGACGCTGGACTTCCGCTTCGGCCCGGACCAGCTGCGCGGTGTCACCGAGTTCGCCCGCCGGGTCGGGCCGACCACCGGTTTCCCCGCCGATGTGGCGGTGGACCTCCTGGGCCGCTGACCGGCCGGGCCACCGGCGCGCGCCGTACCGCCGCGCGCCCCTGACGTCGGCGCCGCGCGGCCCTGACGTCCGCCGCCCGGCCCGCCTCCCGCCGCCCGCCCGGCGGGAGGCCCCCGGGCCGCCGCGGACCCCTGGCGTAGGCTGGGCCGGTCCGTCAATACCCCTCCGAAAGGGACGCTCCGGTGACCGAGAACGCCGACCTCCAGTCCGTACTCGACCGCGCCGCCGAGGGCGGCCGCATCACGCCGGAGGAGGCGCTCGACCTCTACCGTTCCGCGCCGCTGCACGCCCTCGGCCGGGCCGCCGACGCCGTACGCCGCCGCCGCTACGCCGGCACCGAGCACATCGCGACGTACATCATCGAGCGGAACATCAACTACACCAACGTCTGCGTGACAGCCTGCAAGTTCTGCGCGTTCTACGCGGCGCCGAAGGACACCAAGAAGGGCTGGACCCGCGACCTCGACGACATCCTGCGCCGCTGCGCGGAGACCGTCGAGCTGGGCGGCACCCAGATCATGTTCCAGGGCGGCCACCACCCGGACTACGGCGTCGAGTACTACGAGGAGCACTTCTCCGCGATCAAGAAGGCGTACCCGCAGCTGGTCATCCACTCGCTGGGCGCCTCCGAGATCGAGCACATGGCCCGCATCTCCAAGGTCTCGGTCGACGAGGCGATCCGCCGGATCCACGCCGCCGGCCTCGACTCGTTCGCCGGCGCCGGTGCCGAGCTGCTGCCGGAGCGGCCCCGCAAGGCCATCGCGCCGCTGAAGGAGTCCGGCGAGCGCTGGCTGGAGATCATGGAGATCGCCCACAACCTGGGCGTGGAGTCCACCTCCACCATGCTGATGGGCACCGGCGAGACCAACGCCGAGCGGATCGAGCACCTGCGGATGATCCGCGACGTCCAGGACCGTACGGGCGGCTTCCGCGCCTTCATCCCGTACACCTACCAGCCGGAGAACAACCACCTGAAGGGCCGGACGCAGGCGACGCTCTTCGAGTACCTGCGGATGATCGCCATCGCGCGGATCTTCCTCGACAACGTCGCCCACATCCAGGGCTCCTGGCTGACCACCGGCAAGGAGATCGGCCAGCTGTCGCTGCACTACGGCGCCGACGACCTCGGTTCGATCATGCTGGAGGAGAACGTCGTCTCCTCCGCCGGTGCCAAGCACCGCTCCAACCGCCAGGAGATCATCGACCTGATCCGCAAGGCGGGCCGCGTCCCCGCGCAGCGCGCCACCACGTACGAGCACCTCGCCGTCCACGACGACCCGGCGAACGACCCGGTCGACGAGCGCGTCGCCTCGCACATCTCCTCCACCGCGATCGAGGGCGGCACGGCGCACCCCGAGCTGAAGCTCGTCGAGGCGAACTGAGCGCGCGGTGCTGACCCTGCACGTCGCCGAGTCCTCCCCGCAGACCGCGGTGCTGGTCGACGGCGCATCCGTCGCCGCCGTCGGCCCGTACGAGGAGCTGGCCGCCGCCCGCCCCGCCGCGCGGGTGCGGCGGTGGCCCGGCATCCTCACCCCGGGGCTGCTCAACCCGTACGCGCCCGAGTTGCTCGAAGGCGCCTACCACCCGGACCCGCGCGAGGCCGGTGAGTTCGGTACCGAACCGATCACCGGGGAGCGCGCCCAGGCACTCTTCCGGGCCGACCCGGCGCGGCGCGGTGCCAGCGCCCGGCGCGGGGTGCAGCGGATGCTGGCGCACGGCACCGTCGCCGTCGCCGGGGAGCTGCGCCACCGGGCCGTCGTGGACGCGGTGCGCCGGGCCCATCTCGCGGTCGGGCAGCGCCCGGAGAATCTGCCGGGCCCGGCGTCCTTCTCGCCGTCCCCGCTGGTCCTGCTGCCGCCGCTGACGGCGGGCGGGCCCGCCCGGTTCGCGGTGTTCGACGTGCCGGACCGGGCCGCCCTGGTCCGGCTCGGGGCCGCCACCTGCGTCGCCACGGTCATCGACGGGCGGCTGGTGCACCGCCGCCGCTGACCGCCGCGGTGCCCGGCCCGGCGTCCCTTCCGTCCCGGTGCGTGCCCGGTGCCGGGGGCCGCGGGGCGACGGTGGACAATGGCCGGGTGACCCGAGCATCCCTGGACAAGCAGCCGCACGAAGTCGCCGCGATGTTCGACGACGTGGCGGCGCGCTACGACCTCACCAACGACGTGCTCTCCCTGGGGCAGGCCCGGCTGTGGCGCAAGGAGGTGGACCGGGCGGTCGCCGCGCGGCCCGCCGAGCGCATCCTCGACCTCGCCGCCGGCACCGGCACCTCCTCGCTGCCCTTCGCCCGCACCGGCGCCCACGTCGTGCCGTGCGACTTCTCCGTCGGCATGCTCCGCGAGGGCAAGAAGCGCCACCCGTGGCTGCCGTTCACCGCCGGCGACGGCACCCGGCTGCCCTTCGCGGACGAGGTGTTCGACGCCGTCACCATCTCCTTCGGCCTGCGCAACATCCAGGACACCGACGCCGCCCTCGCCGAGCTGTACCGCGTCACCAAGCCCGGCGGCCGCGTCGTGATCTGCGAGTTCAGCGAGCCGACGTGGGGCCCGTTCCGCACCGTCTACACCGAGTACCTGATGCGGGCGCTGCCGCCGGTCGCCCGCGCGGTCAGCAGCAACCCGGACGCGTACGTCTACCTCGCCGAGTCGATCCGCAGCTGGCCCAACCAGCCCGCGCTCGCCGCCCGCCTCCAGGGCGTCGGCTGGTCGAAGGTGGCCTGGCGCAACCTCACCGGCGGCATCGTCGCCCTGCACCGCGCCACCCGCCCCGCGCACTGACGCCGCCGCCCCGCACACTGACGCCGCCGGCCGGGGCGGTCACGACACCTGCCCCGGCCGCCGGCTCACCTCACAGCGTCAGCCGGTAGCAGTACGCCGTGACCCCCGGCTTCTCGTACGTCTCCGCCCGCCGCATGCCGAGCCGTTCGGCGACCGCGATCGACCGGGCGTTCCGGGTGTTGATCATCGCGACGACCTCGGGGACACCGGCCGCCCGGACGTCGTCCAGCGCCGCGCGTGCCGCGGCGGTCGCGTACCCCTTGCCCCAGTGGTCGCGCCCCAGCCGCCAGCCGATCTCGATCTCGCCGACCGGGCCCCACGCCTCCTGCGGCCAGGGCTGGGCGCCGGTGAAGCCGAGGACCGTGCCGACCGGATCGAGCAGCGTGTAGAAGCAGTAGCCGCGTTCGGCGTGGTGGCGGCGCTGGCGGGCCGTCCATTCGTCGTAGAAGGAGAGTTCGGCCGGGGCGCCGCCGTGGAACTCCATGACCTCGGGGTGGGCGAAGACGTGGTGCCAGTTCCAGGCGTCCTCCTCGGTGGGTACCCGCAGTGCGACGGCGGGAGGTGCGCCGTCCGTGCTCGTCTTCGTCATCGGCTTCACGGCCAACCCTTCAGGATCTGATCACCAAGGCCCCCATAGACTGCCCATGCCCGGTGCCGTTCGGCACCCGGATATGCAGAAATCCAGATATCGACTTCCCTGGAGATCCCCCGTGACCGAGTCCGCGCCCGTGACCGAGTCCGCGCCCGCCGCCGAGCGGCGCTCAGAGCACAGCGCGGATGTGATCGTCGTCGGCGCCGGTCCCGCCGGATCCGCGACCGCCTACCACCTCGCCCAGGCCGGACTCGACGTCCTCCTCCTGGAGAAGACCGCGTTCCCCCGCGAGAAGGTCTGCGGCGACGGTCTGACGCCGCGCGCCGTCAAGCAGCTGGTCGCGATGGGTATCGACATCTCCGAGGAGGCGGGCTGGCTGCGCAACAAGGGCCTGCGCATCATCGGCGGCGGCTCCCGCCTCCAGCTCGACTGGCCCGACCTCGCGTCCTTCCCGGACTACGGACTCGTCCGCAAGCGCGACGACTTCGACGAACAGCTCGCCCGCCAGGCGCAGAAGGCCGGCGCCCGGCTGTACGAGCGCTGCAACGTCGGCGCGCCGATCGTCCACGAACTCACCGGCCGCATCACCGGCGTCCACGCCAAGCTCGGTGAGGAGAAGACGCCGGTCACCTTCCACGCGCCGCTGGTCGTGGCCGCCGACGGCAACTCCACCCGCCTCTCCGTCGCGATGGGCCTGCACCGCCGCGAGGACCGTCCGATGGGCGTCGCGGTCCGTACGTACTTCACCTCCCCGCGCCACGACGACGACTACCTGGAGTCCTGGCTGGAGCTGTGGGACCGCCGCGGCGAGCAGGACCGGCTGCTGCCCGGCTACGGCTGGATCTTCGGCATGGGCGACGGCACCAGCAACGTCGGCCTCGGCATCCTCAACTCCTCGTCCGCCTTCAAGGAGCTGGACTGGCGCGAGATCCTCAAGGCGTGGTGCGCCTCCATGCCCGAGGAGTGGGGCTACACCCCCGAGAACATGACGACGACGATCCGCGGCGCGGCCCTGCCGATGGCCTTCAACCGCCAGCCGCACTACACCCGCGGTCTGCTGCTCGTCGGCGACGCGGGCGGGCTGGTCAACCCGTTCAACGGCGAGGGCATCGCGTACGCCATGGAGTCCGGCGCGCTGGCCGCCGAGGTCATCGTGCAGGCCCACGCCCGCACCACCTACCTCCAGCGTGAACGGGCCCTGGAGCGCTACCCGAAGGTCCTCAAGGAGACCTACGGCGGCTACTACTCGATGGGCCGCGCGTTCGTGAAGCTCATCGGCAATCCGAAGGTCATGCAGATCGCCACCCAGCGCGGGCTGACCCACCCGCTGCTGATGCGCTTCACCCTCAAGATGCTCGCCAACCTCACCGACCCCACGGGCGGCGACGCGATGGACCGCATCATCAACGGGCTGAGCAAGGTGGCCCCGAAGGCGTGAACCGCCGGGCGCCGCACGGCGCCCCGCGTCACCTCACCGGGTACGCCTGACCCCGAGAACGTCCTCTTCCGAGCAGGTCACGCATGGTCCGTGCGGGGCGGGGGGAGGACGGAGGGGATTCATTCGCCCGTGGAGTGTGAGGTCAAGAGTTGGACGCGATGATCAGGGACGCCGAGGGAGCGCGCGACGAGCTGCGGGCCGCGCTGCTGGGGGTCGGTGTCGTCCTGCCCACCCTGCGGCTCGACGCCGCGTCGGTCGCCGGGGAGGACCCCCGGCCGCTGGTGGAGCTGGGACGCTGCTCGCCGGACGTGGCGCGGCAGCTCGCCGCTGTACTCCGCCGCTGCGCGCTGCACAGCACGTACGAGCGGAACCGGCAGGGCGCGGGCAGCGCCCCGTGACCGCGGACGGCCCGCCCGGGAAACCAGGCGGGCCGTGAGCCGGGGCGGTGCGCCCGGGGACGGTCCGTCAGGGGCGCGCCGCCCCGCCGTCGGGGCGCCCGGCCGCGCCGCGCTCCCGGCGCCGGGACAGCAGATATCCGCCGGCCGCGGTCGCCGCGAGGACGGCGCCGCCCGCCGCCAGCAGGGTGGCGGCACTCCGGTCCCCGGCGGTGATCCGCGCCAGCTCCGCGAACCGCACCTCGGTCGTCGGACGGTGCTCCGCCGCGCCGCCGCCACCGGCGGCCACCGGTCCGTGCGGGGCACCGGGGCGTGAGGTGTCGGGACGTGAGGTGCCGGGGCGTGCCGCGTCCGGGCCGCCGGAGGCCGGGCCTTTCGGGCCCGGCTTCTTCGTGTCCCGGGCCCCGGGGCGCGGTGCCGTGCCCGGTGCCGGGGCGTTCCCGGCGGGCGGACCGGACGGGGTGGTGTGCGGCGCGGTGGACGGCGCACCGGACGGGGCGTGCGCCGGGGCGTGGTCCGCGACGGTGGTCCGTACGGTGACGCTCCAGGGCGCGCTGTCCGGACAGACGCCCTCGATCGCCCACGCCGCCCGGGCGTCGGCCCGCGCGGCGGCGGCCTCGTCGATCGGCCCGAGGCCCAGCGGCACCCGGGGGGCGGTCTGCGCCGCGCCCCGGTAGGTGCCGGTGTTCCCCTGGCGCTCCAGGGTGACGGTGCCGTCCCGCAGCACCCGCCCCTCGCCGCTGATGTTCCGCGGCATCCGCTCCTCGTCGCGTACCGCGCAGGTCACCGCCACGGTGACGGACCGGCCGCGGCGTACGGACGCCGGGCTGACGGAGGCGGACGGTCCGTCGGCGGAGGCGGCCGCCCGGGATATGGCGGCGTCGGCGGATATGGTCCGCGCCGGTGTGGCCGCGGCCGACGGGGCGGTGAGGGCGACGGCGGCCGCGCCGAGCGCGGAGGCGGCCAGGGTGCACGCGGCGCGGGACATGCGGGTCCTCCTGGGACGGCGTGGGGGAGCGCCCGGTCGGGCGCCCGGGCCCCGCACACCGCCGGTGTGCCGGGCCCGCTTCCGTAGCCATGTCAGCCGAGCCGCGGCCGGGGCGCACGCGGAGCGGCGCGGGGGAGGGGCGCCCGTGGGCCGAACGGGCGGTGTGCCGGGTGGGCGCGTTCCCCGGTGCGCCGCCCGGTGCCGCCCGTGGCCGTCCGTCAGCCGTCAGCCATCAGCCGGTGGCCGGGACCGTGGCCGGTGCGGACGGCGGCCCGGACCTGCGGGCTGATGGAGCGTTCGGCCGCGGCGTCGGCGGCGGCGTCGAGGCGGAGGCCGCCGCCGGGTCACTCGTGCGGGTGGAAACCGTCCGAAACTCTGCGGCCCACGGTGCGAAGAGCCCACCACGCACGCCAAGGGCCGCCCCTCCCGAGCGGTGGGAGGAGCGGCCCGAGCAGGACGCGCTACGGAGCGGTCGGTCCGTCAGAGAGGGTGACGGCGGTGCACCGGTGGGAGTGGGTGCCGGTGGGCGTCACGGACGGGTGTGCTCCGTGGGAGGTGCCGGTCTCAGAGGACGCGGACGGCACCGGTGGGCTGGTCGTAGCTGAGCGGGCGCTCGACCACGCCGGTGCTGGAGTTCTGGGCGCCGATGAAGTTGCCGTTCCCGACGTAGACGCCCACGTGGTAGGCGCTGCCCGCGCTGCCCCAGTAGAGGATGTCGCCGACCTGGAGGTTGCTCAGGCCGACCTGGGTGCCGGCGGTCGACTGATCCTGCGAGACGCGCGGCAGCTGGATGCCGATCTGGCGGAACGCGGTCTGGGTGAGGCCGGAGCAGTCGTACGCGGAGGGGCCGGTGGAGCCCGAGATGTACGCCTTGCCGACCTGGGCACGGAGGAAGGAGAGCAGCGTGGCGGTGGAGCCGGTGGCACCGGTGGACGGCGTGCTGTCGCCGGAGCCGGTGGAGCCGGAGTCCGAGGAGTCACCACCCGTCAGGCTGGTGCGGTCGGCGGAGCGGGAGGCCCGCACCTGCTCGGCCTCGGCGGCCTTCTTCTTGGCCTCCGCCGCCTTCTTCTTCGCCTCGGCGGCCTTCTTCTCGGCCTCGGCCTTGTCCTTCTTCGCGGCCTTGGCGGCGTTCGACACCGCCCGGTCCTGCGCGGCCTGACGCTCGTACACCTCGGCGACCTGCTGGGTCGCGTCGGCGCTCTCGGCGAGGTCGACGGTGAGCGCCGTCGTGATGGTCGGCAGCTCCTGCGTCTCGGCCACCGGCTTGTCGGCGGCGTTGGCCGGAACGGTCGCGCCGGTCACCGCGAGGGTGAGGAAGCCACCGGTCACGCCCGCACGCAGGGCCCGCGAGGACGCGGAACGGCGGGGCTTCCGGTGGCTGGGTATGAGTGCGTTCGGGGACATGGCACCACGGCTATCAAGAGTCACAGGTTGCTGCCAACAAAGGTGGCCTGTGCCACACTTGACGCGTTCATGGTGAACAAAAGGGATTTATTTCCGCGCGCAATGCCGCTCGAACGGTGTCCGAAAATCGCGATCATGCACCTAGCCACGGCTTTTACGGCCGATACGGGTGCGGAGGGGCGCCTATCACCTCTGCGGGCGCCACGCCAAGGCTTCCCGGCGGTCAAGGAGTTATGGCGCGAAACCGCGTGGGATAGCTCACTCGTGAGTGCCCGTTATGTTCCCGTGACCCGGCCGTGCCTCGGCGCTCGTGAAGGCGTGCACGTACGAACGATCACGAGCGGTCCACGGGATGGCCACATCATCGGCTGGGCGGCTTATAGCAGTTGGCCGCGTCCAGCACCAATTTGCTTGCACGGTCCCTGTCTTGATAGTGACGCAGCCGCTTTGACCAGCGGTAACCCGTATGAATGTCACCTCTCGTGATCACTCGCGCGCTTCACGTGCGTAGATCACCGCTCATCCGACTTCATGATCCTTCGTCAGGTGGTGGAGATCACAAAGGCGTTGGTGTACCCCGTGTCGCAGATCACAGGAGGACGGGCATAGGATGCAGGCGGTCCGGGCTTGTGAACTGCCTCACATGCGCACGATCTCTGTGGGGCGAGCCCGGGCGGACCGCCATCCAGTCATCGTCGACTGAAGGGAGCGAGGACGGTGAACGCCTATGCGCCCATCCTCGTACTGGGAGCCCTCGGGGCAGGCTTTGCGATCTTCTCCGTCGTGATGGCCACGCTCGTCGGACCCAGGCGCTACAACCGGGCCAAGCTCGAAGCGTACGAATGCGGAATCGAGCCGACCCCGCAGCCGGCCGGCGGCGGTCGCTTCCCGATCAAGTACTACCTGACGGCGATGCTCTTCATCGTCTTCGACATCGAGATCGTCTTCCTCTACCCCTGGGCCGTCACCTTCGACGCCCTGGGGCTGTTCGGGCTCGTCGAGATGCTCCTCTTCGCGCTCACCGTCTTCGTCGCCTACGCCTATGTATGGCGTCGTGGCGGCCTGGAATGGGACTAGGGGTCACCCATGGGACTTGAAGAGAAGCTGCCCAGCGGCTTTCTGCTGACCACCGTCGAACAGGCCGCGGGCTGGGTACGCAAATCCTCCGTCTTCCCCGCCACCTTCGGGCTCGCCTGCTGCGCCATCGAGATGATGACGACCGGCGCCGGCCGCTACGACCTCGCCCGCTTCGGCATGGAGGTCTTCCGCGGCTCCCCGCGCCAGGCCGATCTGATGATCGTGGCCGGCCGGGTCAGCCAGAAGATGGCGCCGGTGCTGCGGCAGGTCTACGACCAGATGCCGAACCCGAAGTGGGTGATTTCCATGGGGGTTTGCGCATCGTCGGGCGGGATGTTCAACAACTACGCCATTGTTCAGGGTGTCGACCACATTGTCCCCGTTGACATCTATTTGCCGGGATGCCCGCCGCGCCCCGAGATGCTGCTGGATTCCATCCTCAAGCTCCACCAGAAGATCCAGGAGTCCAAGCTCGGCGTCAATCAGCGGCAGGCGGCCCGTGAGGCGGAGGAAGCCGCGCTCAAGGCACTCCCGACGATCGAGATGAAGGGACTGCTGCGGTGAGCGAGCAGGACGACCCCAACGCACCCGGCCAGAACGTCCCGGCCCAGCGCGACGACACCGGCGACCTCATCGCCACCCGCCGCGGCATGTTCGGCGCCGCCAATGGCGGCGACACCTCCGGCTACGGCGGCCTCGTCCGCACCGTACGGCTGCCCGGCGCGAGCACCCGCCCCTACGGCGGCTGGTTCGACGAGGTCGCCGACGAGCTGGAGGGCGCCCTGGAGGAACAGGGTCTGGTCCCCGAGAACGTCATCGAGAAGACCGTCGTCGACCGCGACGAGCTGACCTTCCACATCGAGCGGGAGTACCTCCCGGCCGTCGCCCGCACGCTCCGCGACGACCCCGCGCTCCGCTTCGAACTGTGCACCGGCGTCAGCGCCGTCCACTTCCCGGATGACAAGGGCCGCGAGCTGCACGCCGTCTACCACCTGCGCTCGATCACCCACAACCGGCTGATCCGGCTGGAGGTCTCGGCCCCCGACGCCGACCCCCACATCCCGTCGGTCGTCGACGTCTACCCGACCAACGACTGGCACGAGCGCGAGGCGTACGACTTCTTCGGCATCGTCTTCGACGGCCACCCGGCGCTCACCCGGATCATGATGCCCGACGACTGGCAGGGCTTCCCGCAGCGCAAGGACTACCCGCTCGGCGGCATCCCCGTCGAGTACAAGGGCGCCCAGATCCCGGCTCCCGACCAGCGGAGGTCGTACAGCTGATGACTCCTTCCCCTTCCCCCGCCGAAGCGTCCGCCGCCCCCGGGCCGCGCGAGACGACCGAGGGCGCCGTCTACACCGTCACCGGCGGCGACTGGGACGAGATCGCGACGGCCGCCGCCGCGTCCGACGACGAACGCATCATCGTCAACATGGGCCCCCAGCACCCCTCCACGCACGGCGTGCTGCGGCTCATCCTGGAGATCGACGGCGAGACCGTCACCGAGGCCCGCTGCGGTATCGGCTACCTCCACACCGGCATCGAGAAGAACCTCGAATACCGGACGTGGACCCAGGGCACGACGTTCGTCACGCGCATGGACTACCTGACGCCGTTCTTCAACGAGACGGCGTACTGCCTCGCGGTGGAGAAACTCCTCGGCATCACCGACCAGATCCCCGACCGGGCCACCGTCATCCGCGTGCTGCTGATGGAGCTCAACCGCCTCTCCTCCCACCTCGTGGCCATCGCCACCGGCGGTATGGAGCTGGGCGCCACCACCATCATGATCTACGGCTTCCGCGACCGGGAACACGTCCTCGACCTCTACGAGTTGATCACCGGCCTGCGGATGAACCACGCGTACATCCGCCCCGGCGGGCTCGCCCAGGACCTCCCGCCCGGCGCCGTCGACCAGGTCCGCGCCTTCGTCAAGAAGATGCGCAAGAACCTCCCCGAGTACGACAAACTCGCCAGCGGCAACCCGGTGTTCAAAGGCCGCATGGAGGGCATCGGCTACCTCGACCTGGCCGGCTGTCTCGCCACCGGCGCCACCGGCCCCATCCTCCGCGCCGCCGGCCTCCCGCACGACCTGCGCAAGACCCAGCCGTACTGCGGTTACGAGACCTACGACTTCGAGGTGCCGACCGCCGACACCTGCGACGCCTACGGCCGTTTCCTGATCCGGCTGGAGGAGATGCGCCAGTCGCTGCGGATCGTCGAGCAGTGCCTGGACCGGCTGGAGCCCGGGCCCGTGATGGTCGCCGACAAGAAGATCGCCTGGCCCGCGCAGCTCGCCCTCGGGCCGGACGGTCTCGGCAACAGCCTCGACCACATCAAGAAGATCATGGGCACCTCGATGGAAGCCCTCATCCACCACTTCAAGCTGGTCACCGAGGGCTTCCGGGTCCCCCCGGGCCAGGCGTACACCGCCGTGGAGTCCCCCAAGGGCGAACTGGGCGTGCACGCCGTCAGCGACGGCGGCACCCGCCCCTACCGCGTGCACTTCCGCGATCCGTCCTTCACCAACCTGCAGGCCATGGCGGCCATGTGCGAAGGCGGCCAGGTCGCCGACGTCATCGTCGCCGTCGCATCCATCGACCCCGTGATGGGAGGCGTCGACCGGTGACCGAGAACGCTGCGACGAGCCTGGGCATGCCCTCGCTCCCCGCCCCCGACTACCCGGACGACGTCCGCACCCGGCTGGAGGCCGACGCCGCGGAGGTGATCGCCCGCTACCCCGGCTCCCGCTCCGCGCTGCTGCCGCTGCTCCACCTCGTCCAGGCCGAGGAGGGGCACGTCACCCGCACCGGCATCCGCTTCTGCGCCGACCGGCTCGGGCTGACCACCGCCGAGGTCACCGCCGTCGCCACCTTCTACTCCATGTACCGGCGCGCGGACGGCGGCGACTACCAGGTCGGCGTCTGCACCAACACGCTCTGCGCGGTGATGGGCGGCGACGCCATCTTCGAGCAGCTCCAGGAGCACCTCGGCATCGGCAACGGCGAGACCACCGGGGACGGCGCCGTCACCCTCGAACACATCGAGTGCAACGCCGCCTGCGACTACGCGCCCGTCGTGATGGTGAACTGGGAGTTCTTCGACAACCAGACCCCGCAGTCCGCCAAGCGCCTCGTCGACGACCTGCGCGCCGGACGCACCGTCGAACCCACCCGCGGCGCCCCGCTCTGCACCTTCAAGGAGACCTCCCGGATCCTCGCCGGTTTCCCCGACGCGCGCCCCGGCGCCGTCGAGGCCACCGGCGGCGCCGGACACGCCTCCCTCATCGGGCTCCGCCTCGCGAAGGGCGAGGCGGCACCGGGCCGCGGCGCCGACCACGTCATCGCGCCGCGCGGCACCGCCGACGGAGGCGACCACTCCGCCGAACACCCGCCGGGCGAACCGCCGTCGGGCGACCCGGGTGAGCAGGCGTCCCCGGCGCACCCCAGCTCCCACGACGCACCCCGGCCGACCTCGGCCTCCGACGAGGACCACCCGGCCGGGCCCGAAGCCGAGGAGGGGAAGTGATGACGGTGGCAGCCGAGGTCGACGAAACCAGCCCGCAGAAACTCCTCGCGCCGGTGCTCTCCGCCTTCTGGGACCAGCCCGGCTCCTGGACCCTGGACACCTACCGCCGCCACGACGGCTACGAAGGTCTCCGCAAGGCCCTCGCCATGGCCCCCGACGACGTCATCGCGTACGTCAAGGACGCCGGGCTGCGCGGACGCGGCGGTGCCGGTTTCCCCACCGGGATGAAATGGCAGTTCATCCCGCAGGGCGACGGCAAACCGCACTACCTCGTCGTCAACGCCGACGAATCCGAACCGGGCACCTGCAAGGACATCCCCCTCCTCTTCGCCAACCCGCACTCCCTCATCGAGGGCATCGTGATCGCCTGCCACGCGATCCGCTCGCACCACGCCTTCATCTATCTGCGCGGCGAGGTCGTCCCCGTCCTGCGCCGGCTGCACGAGGCGGTGCGCGAGGCGTACGCGGCGGGCTTCCTCGGCAAGAACATCCTCGGCTCCGGCCTCGACCTGGACGTCACCGTGCACGCCGGCGCCGGGGCGTACATCTGCGGTGAGGAGACCGCGCTGCTCGACTCGCTGGAGGGCCGTCGCGGACAGCCCCGGCTGCGTCCTCCCTTCCCCGCGGTGGAGGGCCTCTACGCCTGCCCCACCGTGGTGAACAACGTCGAGTCCATCGCGTCGGTTCCCGCCCTCATCCACCGCGGCAAGGACTGGTTCCGCTCGATGGGCAGCGAGAAGTCACCCGGCTTCACGCTCTACTCCCTCAGCGGCCATGTCGCGAGCCCCGGCCAGTACGAGGCGCCGCTCGGCATCACACTGCGCCAACTCCTCGACATGAGCGGCGGGATGCGCCCCGGCCACCGCCTGAAGTTCTGGACGCCGGGCGGCTCCTCCACCCCGCTGTTCACCGACGAACACCTCGACGTCCCCCTCGACTACGAGGGCGTCGGCGCCGCCGGATCGATGCTCGGCACCAAGGCCCTCCAGTGCTTCGACGAGACCACCTGCGTGGTCCGCGCGGTCACCCGCTGGACGGAGTTCTACGCCCACGAGTCCTGCGGCAAGTGCACCCCGTGCCGGGAGGGCACCTACTGGCTCGTCCAGCTGCTCCGCGACATCGAGGCGGGCAAGGGCAGGCCGAGCGACCTCGACAAGCTGAACGACATCGCCGACAACATCAACGGCAAGTCGTTCTGCGCCCTCGGCGACGGCGCCGCCTCGCCGATCTTCTCCTCCCTCAAGTACTTCCGCGAGGAGTACGAGCAGCACCTCAACGGCAGGGGCTGCCCCTTCGATCCCGCCAGGTCGACCGCCTGGGCCGACAACGACGCTCACCTGGGGGTGAACGCATGACCGTCACCACGAACGCCCCCCATGACGGGGGCGGCGAGGCGGCGAAACCGCCCGAGGACCTCGTCACGCTGACGATCGACGGCGTGCAGCTCTCCGTCCCCAAGGGGACCCTGGTCATCCGCGCCGCCGAACTCCTCGGCATCGAGATCCCGCGCTTCTGCGACCACCCGCTGCTCGACCCGGCGGGCGCCTGCCGCCAGTGCATCGTCGAGGTCGAGGGCCAGCGCAAGCCGATGGCCTCCTGCACCATCACCTGCACCGAGGGCATGGTCGTCAAGACGCAGCTGACCTCGCCGGTCGCCGAGAAGGCCCAGCGCGGTGTGATGGAGCTGCTGCTCATCAACCACCCGCTGGACTGCCCGGTCTGCGACAAGGGCGGCGAGTGCCCGCTGCAGAACCAGGCGATGCAGGTCGGCGACCCGGACAGCCGCTTCGAGGGCCGCAAGCGGACGTACGAGAAGCCGGTCGCCATCTCCACCCAGGTCCTGCTCGACCGGGAACGCTGTGTGCTCTGCGCCCGCTGCACCCGCTTCAGCAACCAGATCGCCGGCGACCCGATGATCGAGCTGCTCGAGCGCGGCGCCCTCCAGCAGGTCGGCACCGGTGACGGCGACCCGTTCGTCTCGTACTTCTCCGGCAACACCATCCAGATCTGCCCGGTCGGCGCCCTCACCTCCGCCGCCTACCGCTTCCGCTCCCGCCCCTTCGACCTGGTGTCGTCGCCGAGCATCTGCGAGCACTGCGCCGGGGGCTGCGCCACCCGCACCGACCACCGCCGCGGCAAGGTCATGCGCCGCCTCGCCGCCGACGACCCGGAGGTCAACGAGGAGTGGATCTGCGACAAGGGCCGCTTCGCCTTCCGGTACGCGCAGCAGCGCGACCGGCTGGAGAGCCCCTTCGTCCGCAACGCCGAAACGGGTGAACTGGAGCCGGCGAGCTGGCCCGAGGCGCTGGCCGCCGCCGCCCGCGGCCTGGCCGCCGCCCAGGGCCGTACCGGCGTGCTGACCGGCGGCCGCCTCACCGTCGAGGACGCCTACGCGTACGCCAAGTTCGCCCGTACCGTCCTCGGCACCCACGACATCGACTTCCGGGCCCGCCCGCACAGCGCCGAGGAGGCGGAGTTCCTCGCCTCGCGCGTCGCGGGGCGCGGGCTCGACCTCGATGGTGGGGGCGTCACGTACACCGCGCTGGAGCAGGCGCCCGCCGTCCTCCTCGCGGGGATCGAGGCGGAGGAGGAGGCGCCCGGCGTCTTCCTGCGGCTGCGCAAGGCGAACCGCAAGCGCGGCCAGCACACCTACGGGCTCGCCCCGTACGCCACCCGCGGTCTGCTCAAGACCGGCGGCACGCTGCTGCCCGCCGCCCCCGGCACCGAGACCGAATGGCTCGACGCGCTCGCCGGCGGCGTCGGCCTCGACGGCGACGGGCGCGAGGCCGCCGAGGCGCTGCGGGCCGAGGGCGCCGTCCTCGTCGTCGGCGAACGCCTCGCCACCGTGCCCGGCGCCCTGACCGCCGCGGTCCGCCTGGCCACCGCCACCGGCGCCCGCCTGGTGTGGATCCCGCGGCGCGCCGGGGAACGCGGCGCCGTCGAGGCGGGCGCCCTGCCCGGCCTGCTGCCCGGCGGCCGTCCCGCCACCGACCCGCGGGCCCGTGAGGAGACCGCCGCGATCTGGGGCGTGGCCGAGCTGCCGTCCGGTCACGGCCGCGCCACCGGCGAGATCGTCGAGGCCGCGGCCACCGGTGAGTTGGGCGCCCTGCTCGTCGGCGGCGTCGAGGTCGCCGACCTGCCGGACCCGGCCCGCGCCACCGCCGCCCTCGACGCCGTCGGCTTCCTGGTCAGCCTGGAGCTGCGGCCGTCCGCCGTCACCGACCGCGCCGACGTCGTCCTCCCCGTGGCCGCCGTCGTCGAGAAGTCCGGCACCTTCCTCAACTGGGAGGGCCGGGCCCGGATGTTCGAGGCCGCGCTCAAACCGGACCAGATGACCCGGCGCCACGTCCAGGCCGACGCCCGGGTCCTCCACATGCTGGCCGACGCGCTCGGTACGCCGCTGGGGCTGCCCGATGTGCACGCCGTCCGCCGGGAGCTGGACCGCTTCGGCGGGCGCCGCGGCCCGTACGCCGCCGACCCGCTGGCGAGCGGCCGCCCGGTGCCGCGCCCCGAGCCGGGCGAGGCGGTGCTCGCCGGGCACCGTCTTTTGCTCGACCAGGGCAGGCTCCAGGACGGCGACGAGGCGCTGGCCGGCACCCGCCATCCGGCCGCGGCGCGGCTCTCCGCCGCCACTGCGCGGGAGACCGGCGTCGCCGACGGCGAGCTGCTGGCCGTCACCGGCCCGGCGGGCACCGTCCACCTGCCGCTGCACATCACGCCGATGCCCGACCGGGTCGTCTGGTTGCCGCTGAACTCCACCGGCGGTGGCGTGGCGGCCGACACCGGCGCGCGCCCCGGCGAACTGGTCACGATCGCCGCCGTCACCGGTGCCCCGGCGACGGCCGAGGAGGTGGACGCATGATGCCGCAGCTCGCCCTCGGCACCACGGCGCTGGCCCAGGAAGACCTGTCGATGTTCGGCCGCGACCCGTGGTGGCTGATCCTCATCAAGGCGGTCTTCTGCTTCGCCTTCCTGATGCTGACCGTGCTGTTCTCCATCGTCTGGGAGCGCAAGGTCGTCGCCTGGATGCAGCTGCGCATCGGCCCCAACCGGCACGGCCCGTGGGGCATGCTCCAGTCCCTCGCCGACGGCATCAAGCTGATGCTCAAGGAGGACCTGGTCGTCAAGCGGGCCGACAAGGCGGTCTACATCCTCGCGCCCGTCGTCGCCGCGATCCCCGCCTTCATGGCCATCGCGGTGATCCCCTTCGGTCCCGCGGGCAACGAGATCTCCATCTTCGGCCACCGCACCCCGATGCAGCTGACCGATCTGCCGATCGGCGTCCTCTACATCCTCGCCACCGCCTCCGTCGGCATCTACGGCATCGTCCTGGCCGGCTGGTCGTCCGGCTCGACGTATCCGCTGCTCGGCGGGCTCCGCTCGTGCGCGCAGATGATCTCGTACGAGATCGCGATGGGCATGTCGTTCGCGGCGGTCTTCCTCTACTCCGGTTCGATGTCGACGTCGACGATCGTGGAGTCGCAGCAGAGCCGCTGGTACGTGCTGCTGCTGCCGGTGTCGTTCATCATCTACATCGTCGCGATGGTCGGTGAGACCAACCGTGCGCCGTTCGACATGCCGGAGTCCGAGGGTGACCTCGTCGGCGGTTTCAACACCGAGTACTCGTCCATCAAGTTCGCGATGTTCATGCTCGCCGAGTACATCAACATGGTCACCGTCTCGGCGGTCGCCATCACGCTCTTCCTCGGCGGCTGGCGCGCCCCGTGGCCGATCTCCACGTTCTGGGAGGGCGCCAACCACGGCTGGTGGCCGCTGCTGTGGTTCACGCTCAAGGTGCAGCTGCTGCTGTTCTTCTTCATCTGGCTGCGCGGCACGCTGCCCCGGGTCCGCTACGACCAGTTCATGAAGCTGGGCTGGAAGGTCCTCATCCCGGTCTCGCTGCTCTGGCTGATGCTCGTCGCCACCGTCCGCGTACTGAAGAACGAGGGCCACGACTTCCAGCAGATCGTCCTGTACGTCGCCGGAGCCGCCGTCGCCCTGCTGCTGATCTCCCTGGTCGCCGACTTCTTCCGGCGCGGCTCCGCACCGGACGGCAAGGAGCCGGACGGCGCGGAGGACGGCGCCTTCGACCCGATGGCGGGCGGATTCCCCGTCCCGCCGCTGCCCGGACAGGAGGTGCCGCCGGTGCCGCGCCGACGGCCGCGCCAGGAGCGCGAGTTGATTGTCAGTGGTCGGGTGGACACTGTCAGTGACGTTGAGGGAACGGACGGAAAGGGGGGCGACGGTGCCTGAGTTCCAGAACCCTGTGGCCGGCTTCGGCGTGACCTTCAAGGCCATGTTCAAGAAGCGGCTGACCGAGCAGTACCCGGAGGAGAAGAAGCCGACGGCGCCCCGCTTCCACGGCCGCCATCAGCTCAACCGCCACCCGGACGGCCTGGAGAAATGCATCGGCTGCGAGCTGTGCGCCTGGGCCTGCCCCGCCGACGCCATCTATGTCGAGGGCGCCGACAACACCGACGAGGAGCGCTACTCCCCGGGCGAGCGCTACGGCCGCGTCTACCAGATCAACTACCTGCGCTGCATCCTGTGCGGCCTGTGCGTGGAGGCGTGCCCGACCCGCGCGCTGACCATGACCAACGAGTACGAACTCGCCGACAGGTCCCGCGAATCGCTCATCTACACCAAGGAGGAGCTGCTCGCGGGCCTGGAGGACACCATGGTCGACACCCCGCACGCGATCTTCCCCGGGATGACGGAGAAGGACTACTACAGGGGCCTCGTCACCGAGGCCGCCCCCGGTACGGTCCGTCAGACCGCCCACAGCAAGGGCGAGATGCCGCAGGAAGCGGCCCACACCACCGGGGAGAACGAACCGGCATCCCCGGAGGTGATCGAACGATGAACTCCCTCGCCGCCGCGGCCTCCACCGGCGAGGCCGTGCAATTCTGGATCCTCGGCACCGTCGCCGTCGTCGGCGCGCTCTGCACGGTCCTGATGAAGCGCGCCGTCCACAGCGCCCTCTCGCTCGCCGGCACCATGATCGTCCTGGCGGTCTTCTACCTCGCCAACGGCGCCTACTTCCTCGGCGTCGTCCAGATCGTCGTCTACACCGGCGCGATCATGATGCTCTTCCTCTTCGTCGTGATGCTCGTCGGTGTCACCGCCGCCGACTCCCTCAAGGAGACGCTGAAGGGCCAGCGCTGGCTGGCCGCCGCGCTGGGGATCGGCTTCGGCATCCTCCTCATCGCCGGTATCGGCAACGCCTCGTTGAAGGAGTTCAACGGCCTGGGTGACGCCAACGCCGGGGGCAACGTCCAGGGGCTGGCCGCCCTGATCTTCACCAAGTACGTCTTCGCCTTCGAGGTCACCGGCGCCCTGCTGATCACCGCGGCCGTCGGCGCGATGGTCCTCACCCACCGCGAGCGCACCGAGCGCACCCCGTCCCAGCGGGAGCAGTCGCTCGCCCGCATCAAGGACGGCAAGCAGGTCACGCCCCTTCCCGCCCCGGGTGTCTACGCCCGCCACAACGCCGTCGACATCCCGGGCCTGCTGCCCGACGGCACCCCGTCCGAGCTGACCGTCAACCCGACGCTCCGCGGCCGCGGTCAGATCCGCGACGTCTCCCAGGAATCCCTCGCCGAGCTGAAGGCCCTGGAGCAGCGGTCGGAGGAGTGGCTCGGCCGCAGCGGATCCCGGTCCTCGACCGCCCCGACCACCACACCGGCGGCACCGAAGGAGGAAGCCGGAAAATGAACCCGGTCTACTACCTCTACCTCGCCGCCCTGCTGTTCACCATCGGCGCGGCCGGCGTGCTGATCAGGCGGAACGCCATCGTGGTGTTCATGTGCATCGAGCTGATGCTCAACGCCTGCAACCTCGCCTTCGTCACCTTCTCCCGTCTGCACGGCAATCTCGACGGCCAGATCATCGCCTTCTTCACGATGGTCGTCGCCGCAGCCGAGGTCGTCGTCGGGCTGGCGATCATCGTGACGATCTTCCGCACCCGTCATACGGCCTCGGTCGACGACGCCAGCCTGATGAAGCTGTAAGGGGTCGCACAAAGTGGAGAACTTGATCGCGCTGCTCATCGCGGCACCGCTGGTCGGTGCGGCCCTGCTGCTGTGCGGCGGGAAACGCCTCGACCGCACCGGCCACTGGATCGGCACGCTCCTCGCGGTCGCCTCCTTCGCCGTCGCCGCCGTCCTCTTCACCGACATGCTCGGCCGGGCCGCCGATGACCGCGCCCTGCACCAGCACCTGTTCACCTGGATCCCGGTCGGCGGCTTCCACGCCGACATCGCCTTCCAGCTCGACCAGTTGTCGATGACCTTCGTCCTGCTGATCACCGGGGTCGGTTCGCTGATTCACCTCTACTCGGTCGGCTACATGGCGCACGACGAACGGCGCCGCCGCTTCTTCGGCTATCTCAACCTCTTCCTCGCGGCGATGCTGCTGCTCGTCCTCGCCGACAACTACCTGCTGCTCTACGTCGGCTGGGAGGGCGTCGGCCTCGCCTCGTACCTCCTCATCGGCTTCTGGCAGCACAAGCCCAGCGCCGCCACCGCCGCGAAGAAGGCGTTCCTCGTCAACCGCGTCGGTGACATGGGCCTCTCCATCGCGATCATGCTGCTGTTCACCACCTTCGGCACCTTCGCGTTCGGCCCGGTCCTCGACGCCGCGGGCACGGCCACCTCCGCGGGTGAGGGCAAGATCACCGCCATCGCGCTGATGCTGCTGCTGGCCGCCTGCGGCAAGTCCGCCCAGGTGCCGCTGCAGTCCTGGCTCGGGGACGCGATGGAGGGCCCGACCCCGGTCTCCGCCCTCATCCACGCCGCCACCATGGTCACCGCGGGCGTCTACCTCATCACCCGCTCCGGGGCGCTCTTCGACGCCGCGCCCGCGGCCCAGACCGCCGTCGTCGCGGTCGGCGCCGTCACGCTCCTCTTCGGTGCGATCGTCGGTTGCGCCAAGGACGACATCAAGAAGGCCCTCGCCGGGTCCACGATGTCGCAGATCGGCTACATGATCATGGCCGCCGGGCTCGGCCCGATCGGATACGCCTTCGCGATCATGCACCTCGTCACCCACGGCTTCTTCAAGGCCGGGCTCTTCCTCGGCGCAGGTTCCGTGATGCACGGCATGAACGACGAGGTCGACATGCGGCGGTACGGCGGACTGCGCACGCACATGCCGGTCACCTTCGTCACCTTCGGCCTGGGCTATCTCGCGATCATCGGGTTCCCCGGCCTCTCCGGCTTCTTCTCCAAGGACAAGATCATCGAGGCGGCCTTCGCCAAGGGCGGCACCGAGGGCCTGATCCTCGGCGGCGCGGCCCTCCTCGGCGCCGCGATCACCGCGTTCTACATGACCCGCGTGATGGTGATGACCTTCTTCGGCGAGAAGCGCTGGGATCCGAACGAGGTCCATCCGCACGAATCCCCGAAGACGATGACCATCCCGATGATCGTCCTCGCCTTCGGATCGGTCTTCGCCGGTGGCCTGTTCAGCATCAACGAAGCCTTCGTGCACTGGCTGGAGCCCGTCACCTCCCTCGCCCACGGCCACCCGCCGTTCGGCGCGACGGTCACCACCACCGCCACCGTCGTCGTCCTTCTCCTCGGCGTCGCCGCCGCCTGGCTGATGTACGGCCGCAAGCCCGTACCGGCCACCGCGCCCCGCGGCTCGGTGCTCACCCGCGCCGCCCGCCGCGATCTCCTCCAGGACGACTTCAACCACGTCGTCCTGGTCCGCGGCGGCACCCATCTGACCGACACCCTCGTCCGCCTCGACCACACCCTCGTCGACGGCGCCGTCACCGGCACGGCCGTCACCATGGGCGGACTCTCCGGACTCCTGCGCCGGCTGCAGAACGGCTTCGTCCGTTCCTACGCCGCCCAAATGGTCGGCGGGGCCGCCGTCCTCGTCGCCGTGACCCTGCTGATGAGGGGTGTCTGACCCGTGGCAGATCTCTCGTTCCCCCTGCTGACCTGCGCCGCGGCGCTCCCGGCGGTCGGCGCCGTCGCCACCGCCGCGCTCCCCGCGGCCCGGCGCACCGCCGCCAAATGGGTCGCGCTGCTCTTCTCCGTCGCCACCTTCGCGCTGGCCCTGGTCATCGCGTTCCGCTTCGACCCCGGCGCCAAGGGACCGTTCCAACTCACCGAGTCCCACGCCTGGATCGCCGACTTCGGCGTCCGCTACGAACTCGGCGTGGACGGCATCGCCGTCGCCCTGATCGCCCTGACGGCGCTGCTCATCCCGTTCGTCATGCTCGCGGGCTGGCACGACGCGGACACCCTGGAGGAGGCCAGGCCCAACCGCCGCTGGCGTCCCACGCAGGGCTTCTTCGCGCTGATCCTCGCCGTCGAGGCGATGGTGATCCTCTCCTTCGAGGCCACCGACGTCTTCCTCTTCTACCTCTTCTTCGAAGCCATGCTCATCCCGATGTACTTCCTCATCGGCGGCTTCGGCGACGGCGCGAGCGGCGCCGGTGAGGGCGAGGCGGCGTCCCGGCGGGCGAGCGCCGCGGTGAAGTTCCTGCTCTACAACCTCGCCGGCGGACTCATCATGCTCGCCGCGGTCATCGGCCTCTACGCCGTCACCGCCGACCAACTCGGCACCGGTACCTTCTCGCTCCAGCAGATCGTCGAGGCGCGCGCCTCCGGCCATCTCACCCTCGGCACCGGCACCGAACGCCTGCTGTTCCTCGGCTTCTTCTTCGCCTTCGCGGTGAAGGCGCCGCTGTGGCCGCTGCACACCTGGCTGCCGGGCGCCATGGGCGAGTCGACGTCACCCGTCGCCGTGCTGATCACCGCGGTGGTCGACAAGGTCGGCACCTTCGCGATGCTCCGCTTCTGCCTCCAGCTCTTCCCCCAGGCCAGCAGCTGGGCCACCCCGGTCATCCTGATCCTGGCCCTGATCAGCATCCTCTACGGCGCGCTGCTCGCCGTCGCCCAGCGGGACATCAAGCGTCTGATCGCGTACGCCTCGATCTCCCACTTCGGCTTCATCATCCTGGGCATCTTCGCCATGACCTCCCAGGGCCAGGGCGGCGCCACCCTCTACATGGTCAACCACGGCATCTCCACCGCCGCGTTGATGCTGGTCGCCGGGTTCCTCATCAGCCGCCGCGGCTCCCGGCTCATCGCCGACTACGGCGGGGTGCAGAAGGTCGCGCCGCTGCTCGCCGGCACCTTCCTCGTCGGCGGTCTGGCCACCCTGTCGCTGCCGGGGCTCGCCCCGTTCGTCAGCGAATTCCTCGTCCTCGTCGGCACGTTCAGCCGCTATCCGGTCATCGGCATCATCGCCACCGTCGGCATCGTCCTCGCCGCGCTCTACGTCCTCGTCCTCTACCAACGGACGATGACGGGCCCGCCCAAGGACGACGAGATCCGCGCCCTCCCGGACCTGCGCGTCCGTGAGTTGGTCGTCGTCGGTCCGCTGATCGCCCTGCTGCTTTTCCTCGGCGTGTACCCCAAGCCGCTGACCGACCTCGTCAACCCCGCGGTCGACCACACCCTCTCCGTCGTGGACAAGCAGGACCCCAAGCCCGAGGTGCGGGTGGACGCGGTGCCCGGGCACCACCGGGCCGGTCACCCCGCGCACCACCACGATGCGGAGGCCGCGAAGTGAACCCCGTGACAGACATCCACACCCTGTGGACAACGGCGGCCGAGGCGCCCGGGCGGATCCCGGCCCCGCACATCGAGTACGCCCAGCTCTCCCCGACGCTGATCGTCTTCGGCGCCGCGATCATCGGCGTCCTCATCGAGGCGTTCCTGCCCCGCCGCCACCGCCACACCGCGCAGCTGCTGCTCTCCGTCCTGGCGCTGGCCGCCGGCTTCGCCGCGGTCATCGGCCTCGCCGCGGGCGGCTTCGCCACCACCAAGGCGCACCTCGCGGCGATGGGCGCGCTCGCCGTCGACGGCCCCGCGCTCTTCCTCCAGGGCACCATCCTGCTGGTCTCCCTGGTCGCGGTCTTCACCTTCGCCGAGCGCCGCCTCGACCCGGCGGCGCACGGCAAACGCGTCGACTCGTTCGCCGCGCAGGCGGCCGCCGTGCCCGGCGGCACGGCCGAGCAGGCGGCGGTCAAGGCGGGGTTCACCACCACCGAGGTCTTCCCGATCCTGCTGTTCGCCGTCGGCGGCATGCTGATCTTCCCCGCCGCCAACGACCTGCTGACCCTCTTCGTCGCGCTGGAGGTCTTCTCCCTCCCGCTCTACATCCTCTGCGCCCTCGCCCGCCGCCAGCGCCTGCTCTCCCAGGAAGCCGCCCTCAAGTACTTCCTGCTCGGCGCGTTCTCCTCGGCGTTCTTCCTCTTCGGCATCGCCCTGCTCTACGGCTACGCCGGCACCGTCACCTACGCGGGCATCGCCGAGGTCATCGCGGACGGCACCAAGCAGATCGACCCGGCCCTCGCGGGCACGATGGGCAATGACGCGCTGCTGCTCATCGGCGGTGCGCTCGTCCTGATGGGCCTGCTCTTCAAGGTCGGCGCCGTCCCCTTCCACATGTGGACGCCGGACGTCTACCAGGGCGCCCCGACCCCGGTCACCGGCTTCATGGCCGCCGCCACCAAGGTCGCCGCCTTCGGCGCGCTGCTGCGGCTGCTGTACGTGGTCCTGCCCGGGATGCGGTGGGACTGGCGGCCGGTGATGTGGGGCGTCGCGATCGTCACGATGCTGGGCGGCGCGATCGTCGCCATCACCCAGACCGACATCAAGCGGCTGCTGGCGTACTCCTCCATCGCCCACGCCGGGTTCATCCTGGCCGGTGTCCTCGCGACCACCCAGGACGGCATCTCGTCCGTCCTCTTCTACCTCGTCGCGTACTCCTTCGTGACGCTCGGCGCGTTCGCCGTCGTCACGCTGGTCCGCGACGCCGGGGGAGAGGCGACGCAGCTGTCCAAGTGGGCGGGGCTCGGCCGCCGTTCACCGCTGGTCGCCGCGGTCTTCGCGGTGTTCCTGCTGGCCTTCGCCGGGATTCCGCTGACCTCCGGCTTCGCCGGGAAGTTCGCCGTCTTCAAGGCGGCGGCGCAGAGCGGCGCCGGCTGGCTCGTCGTCATCGGTGTGCTGTCGTCGGCCATCGCGGCGTTCTTCTACATCCGCGTGATCGTGCTGATGTTCTTCAACGAGCCGAAGACGGACGGTCCGACGGTCGCGGTGCCCAGCCCGCTCACCACGACCGCCATCGCCCTCGGCGTGGTGGTCACGCTGGTGCTCGGTCTGGCGCCGCAGTACTTCCTCGATCTCGCGGGGCAGGCGGGCACCTTCGTCCGCTGACCCGCCGGCCGCGGCTCCCGCGCCGCGACCGGACCGCTCCCATACGGCCGCCGCCCGGCCCCTGCGGAAGGGGCCGGGCGGCGGCCGTGTGCGGATCGGGCTCAGCCGCCGTTCGGGGCGCCGCTGGGCAGCTCCGGCAGGTCGGGGATCTTCACCTTGCCGTCCGCGGAGCGCTGGTACTTGTCCGTCGGGCCGCCCTTCCAGGCGACGGTCAGGCTCTTGCCGTCCGTGCCGGGCTTGAGGGTGCCCATGGTGCGGCTGGTGTCGCCGTCGGTGCACTTCAGCGCCACCATCGACATGCCACCCATCTGCTGGACCTTGCCCAGGCACCCGGCCTTGTGGCCGCGGCTGAGGGCGGCGGTGCCGTTCTTGAACACCAGGATGAGCGGCTCGCCGCCCTCCTCGGTCTCCCAGGCGCCCTCCACCGCCGCGCCCTCGGCGGGCTTGCCGCCCGCGTCGGGTGCCGACGGCGCGGTCGTCTCCCCGGCCGGCTTGTCCTCGGAGCTGCCGCTGCTGCCGCAGCCGCTGAGCAGCATCGCGGCGAGGGCGGCCGCTCCGGCGATCTGCGCTGCCTTGCGCACCTACGTCTCCTCGTTCGGTGGTGAGTGGGGAGCCGAGAGGCTAGCAGGAGGGGTGTGGAGGCGGAGTGACGATCGTGCGCCCGCCGTCACCGCTCCCGCCTCCCTCTTCGCCCACGGGGACGGGGACTTGGGGTCAGGGCGTGGCCGGGGCGGGGAGGATGCGGCCGGTGACCTCGCCCAGGCCGATGCGGGCGCCGTCCGGGCCGGGGGCCCAGGCGGTCAGGGTGACCTCGTCGCCGTCCTGGAGGAACGGGCCCTTGCCCTCGGTGAGTTCGAGGAGGCAGCCGCGCTGGTCCGGCTCGGGGCCGGAGACCGTACCGGAGGCGTAGAGGTCGCCGGTGCGCAGCGAGGCGCCGTTGACGGTCATATGGGCCAGCTGCTGGGCGGCCGTCCAGTACATCGAGGCGAACGGGGGCCGGGAGACCGTCTCGCCGTTGATCCGCACCTCGATGCGCAGGTCGATGCCGCCGGGCTCGGCCGCCGCGTCGTCGAGGTAGGGCAGCAGCGGGAAGTCGCGGGCGGGCGGGGCGGTGCGGGCGTCGTCGAAGGCGTCGAGCGGGGTGATCCACGCGGAGACGGAGGTGGCGAAGGACTTGCCGAGGAACGGGCCGAGCGGGACGTACTCCCATGCCTGGATGTCGCGGGCGGACCAGTCGTTGACCAGGCAGACGCCGAAGACGTGGTCGCGGAAGGACTCCAGGGCGACCGGCTCGTGGAGCGTGGAGGGGGCGCCGACGACGAAGCCGACCTCGGCCTCTATGTCGAGCCGGCCGGAGGGGCCGAACGTCGGCGCCGCATCGGCGGGGGCCTTGCGCTGGCCGTGGGGGCGGACGACGGGGGTGCCCGAGACGACGACCGTGCCGGCCCGGCCGTGGTAGCCGATGGGCAGATGCTTCCAGTTCGGCGGGAGGGCGGCGTCGTCCGGGCGGAAGATCTTGCCGACGTTGGTGGCGTGGTGCTCGCTGGCGTAGAAGTCGACGTAGTCGGCGACGTCGAAGGGCAGGTGGAGGGTGACGCCGTCCAGGGGGTGCAGCAGCGGGGCGACGGCGGAGCGGTGCGCGGGGTCGGTCAGCGCGGCGCGGACGGCGGTCCGGACCTCCGTCCACACCGGCCGCCCGGCGGCCAGCAGGGGGTTGAGGGTCGGGGCGGCGAGCACCTCGGCACGGGCGGGGCACAGCGGCTCGGGCAGTGCGCTCAGATCGAGGACGTACCGGCCGAAGCGGACGCCGAGGCGGCGCACCGCGGGCTCCGCGGCGGTGCTGAACACGCCGTAGGGCAGGGTGTGCGGGCCGAAGGGATCGCCTTCGGGGAGGTCGAACGGGCTCTGCTCGGACATGACAGCTCCTCGCGTTCGTCGTCACCGGCGGGCGCGGCGTGGTGGCCCCGCCCGCCCGGCCGGTGGCCGTGGGGTCGATCAGCAGACTACGGCCCGTCCCGCGGTTGCCGTGGGCCCTGTGGACAACTCCCCGGGTGCCTGCTCAGGTGGGGGAGCGGGGGATCGGGCGCCGGACGGACGGGGGTTCGCACGCGCGCCGCCCGCGCGGAATCGGAACCGCCTCGGATTCCCGGGTCCGCGGATCCGCCCGGGCCCGTCCCGGTCGCCGTCAGACGCGGTCCCTACCCCCGCCTAATTCATTCCATACAGGGAGAAAGGGGACTCCGGAACATACCGGGCACAGGGCTGGTCGGCTGCCGATGGGGTTCGGGGGGCGGGCGCTCACGGTGATCGAACTGGGACCGGATACGCTGGCGGGCGGTGGAGACAGCGACAGATCGACATTCCGTTTGATCGTCAGCAGACAGGAGTACCCCTCGTGACCGTCGTCGGGCCCTTCGGGCTGAGCGTGCGGGACCAGGCTCTTGAGGCCGATGTCCAGGCCGGGTTGGCGGCTGTCGAGGAGGGCCTGCTGGAGGCCACCAAAAGCGACGTGCCGTTCATCACCGAGTCCGCACAGCATCTCGTCCGCGCGGGCGGCAAGCGGTTCCGGCCGCTGCTCGTCACGCTCGCCGCACAGTTCGGCGATCCGTACGCCCCCGGCGTCGTGCCTTCGGCCGTCGTCGTGGAGCTGACGCATCTGGCGACGCTGTACCACGACGACGTGATGGACGAGGCGGACGTGCGCCGCGGCGTGGCCAGCGCCAACGCCCGCTGGGGCAACTCCCTCGCCGTCCTGACCGGCGACTTCCTCTTCGCCCGGGCCTCGCACATCCTCGCCGACCTCGGGCCCGACGCGGTCCGTATCCAGGCCGAGGCGTTCGAGCGGCTGGTGACCGGCCAGATCCTGGAGACCGCGGGGCCGCGCGACGGGCGCGACCCGGTCGACCACTACCTCGACGTCCTGGCCGGGAAGACCGGTTCGCTGATCGCCGTGGCCTGCCGGTTCGGCGCGATGATGTCCGGCGCCGACGAGAGCGCCGTCGACATCCTCACCCAGTACGGCGAGCGGCTGGGCACCGCCTTCCAGCTCGCCGACGACGTGCTCGACATCGCCAGCGACTCCCACGAGTCCGGCAAGACGCCCGGCACCGACCTGCGGGAGGGCGTCGCCACCCTGCCGGTGCTGCACCTGCGGGCCCGCGCCGAGGGCCCGTCCGGCACCGCCGAGGACCGCGCCCTGTGCGAGCTGCTCGCCGGAGACCTCACCGACGACGCCCGGCACGCCGAGGCGCTCGCCGCGCTCCGCGCCCACCCGGCGCTGGAGCAGGCCCGCCGCGACACCGTCCGCCACGCCCAGGAGGCCCGCGCCGTGCTGGCGCCGCTGCGGGAGTGCACGGCGAAGACGGCGCTGGAGAGCCTCTGCGACGCCGTGGTGCACCGGGCCGGCTGACCGGAGCGGACGGCGACGGCACGGCACGTCCGGTCCTTGGGAGCGGACGGTCCCTCTCCCGTTGCCCCGGTCTCAGGGGTCGTGTCACCCTCCCGGTGTAGGTGTGCCGCCGTGTGCTGACCGGATGTCATACCCCAGCAGGAGGACGGGTTGGCTCCGTGGGTTGACGCGGTGTTCCGGTCGTTTTGGTGGGATGAGGTCACCACAACGCGGCGGTACGGCCACGAAGAGGGCCGGGGGGACCGGTGCGCAGCGCGGGCCCGCCGCTCATGACCGGAGGTAGGCACATGCCACGGAACGAACCGACAGACGCCACCGCGGGCCGCCCGGCCCCGGAGGGGGACGCGCCGGTGAAGCGCCGCAAGGCCGTCCGGTACGGGGTCCCCGTCGCGGTGGCGGGAGTGGTCGCGGCGACGGTCGGGCTGGTCCCGGCGTTCGCCGGATCCGGCTCCCCGGACCTGCCGAAGATCACGGCGCAGCAGCTCCTCGCCAAGATGGCAGGGTCCGACACCCAGCAGCTGTCCGGCACCGTCCGCGTCACCACGGACCTGGGCCTGCCGTCGCTGCCGGGCGCGGGCGGTGCGCTGCCGGGCCTCGGCGGCGAGGGCGGCTCCGGCGAGGGCGGCGGCGCCCCGCAGTCGCCGCGGAACAAGCTGCTGGAGCTGGCGTCCGGCTCCCACACCCTGCGCGTCGCGGCCGACGGCCCCGACCGGCAGCGCGTCACCTTCGTCGACGGCCGCGCCGAGTACAGCCTGATCCACGACGGCGACCGCAGCTGGGCTTACGACGGCGGCAGCAACACCGCCGTCCGCTCCGAGCGGCCCAAGGGCGCGGCGCACGCTCCGCGGCCCGGTGCGGGGCTGCCGCGGGATCTGGCCGGCGCCACCCCGCAGGAGCTGGCCCGGCAGGCGCTGAAGGCCGCGGGGGACACCACCTCCGTCACCGTCGGCGGTACCGCGAAGGTCGCCGGGCGGGACGCGTACCAGCTGGTGCTGACGCCCAAGCAGGCCGGATCGACCGTCGGATCGGTCCGGATCGCGGTGGACGCCGCCAACGGCGTGCCGTTGAAGTTCTCGCTGCTGCCCCGGAGCGGCGGCGCCGCGGTCGTCGACGCGGGCTTCACCACCGTCGACTTCGCCCGCCCGGCCGCCTCGTCGTTCGCCCCGCCCCGCGGCGCGAAGATCGTCGACGGTGCGCAGCTGCAGCCGGGCAAGGACCACGGCCTCCAGGGGCCGCACGGCTCCAAGGGCTTCGAGGGCTTCAAGGAGTTCCGCGGCGAGAAGGGCCCGCGGAACGCCACCGGTCCGCACGGCGTCACGGTCCTGGGCAAGGGCTGGACGGGCGTCGCCGTGCTCAAGGGCGGCGGCTCGCTGCCGACCGGCAAGGGCGGTGCGGCCGCCTTCCTCGACAGCCTCGGCGAGAAGGTCCACGGCGACTTCGGCTCCGGCCATGTCTTCAGCACCCGCCTGGTCAACGCCCTGATGACCGACGACGGCACGGTCTACGCCGGCGCCGTCGACCGGCAGACCCTCGTGAAGGCGGCGAACACGGCCCACATAGCCAGCGCCGCCGAGTAGGCCCTCGGCCCCGGGGCGCGCTGCGGAACGGCGCGCCTCCGGGGCGGTACGGGGCTCAGGCCGAAGGCTCGTCCGCAGCCGCCGGCAGCGGGGCCCCGGCCGCCTCGCCGGGGCCGTCCGCGGCCACCGTGGCTGCGCCCGCCGCGCCCGCCGCGACCGCGGCTCCGGCGCGGCGTCCGGCGGCCGCCACCGCCGCCCGTGCGGTGCGGGCGGTCCGCAGCGCGTCCCAGGTCAGCAGGGCCAGCGCCAGCCACACCAGTGCGAAACCGGCCCACCGTTCCGGCGGCATCGACTCGTGGAAGACCAGCAGGCCCAGCGCGAACTGGAACGTCGGCGCCAGATACTGCAGCATCCCGATCACCGTCAGGGGCAGCCGGACCGCCGCGGCGCCGAAGCAGATCAGCGGCAGCGCCGTCGCCACCCCGCACCCCGCGAGCAGCAGCGCCGTCCCGATGCCGCCGCTCACGAACACCGAGTCGCCGCGTACGCCGAGGAAGATCAGGAAGCCCACCGCCGGTAGGAACTGCATCGCCGTCTCGGCCGCGAACCCGTCCACGCCGTCGAGCTTGATGCCCTTCTTCAGCAGTCCGTACGTCGCGAACGACAAGGCCAGCACCAGCGAGATCCACGGCACCCGGCCGTAGGCGACGGCCATCACCAGCACCGCGAGGGTGCCCACGCCCACCGCCGTCCACTGCAACGGCCGCAGCCGCTCCCGCAGCACCAGCACTCCGAAGGCGATGCTGACCAGCGGATTGATGAAGTATCCGAGCGACGCCTCCAGGACGTGCCCGGCGTTCACCGCCCAGATGTAGACGAACCAGTTCACGGAGATGACCGCCGCGCACACCGCGACCAGCGCCATCCGGCGCGGTTGCCGCAGCAGCGGGCGCACCCACGACCAGCGGCGCAGCACCCCCAGGATGAGCGCTGCGACCGGCAGCGACCACGCCATGCGGTGCGCCAGGATCTCGGCGGACGAGGCGGTGTCCAGCAGATGCCAGTAGAGCGGCAGCAGCCCCCACATGCCGTAGGCGGCGAGACCGTACGCGAGCCCTGTGCGCTGCGTGTTCCCTGACTCCAAAGGACCCTCCCGAGGCTGCTCGGCCGCCCCGGACGTGCGGCGCCGTCCTGCGACGGTAGCGCCGCACCGGTCCGCCTGTCATGTGTGTACCGGCATACGGTCATGACCACCGACCGGCGCGGCGGTGCCCCCGAGCCACCGCCGAAGGCCCTGGTCACGGGCCCGAACGCACCGGTGCCCCCACCGGACGAGCCGGATGGGGGCACCGTGCGGACGCGCGGGCGCGGACCGTCAGCCGACGACCGTCCAGGTGTCGTTGCCGGCCAGCAGGGCGCCGAGGTCGCCCTTGCCCTGCTGTTCGACGGCGGCGTCGAGCTGGTCGGCCATCAGAGTGTCGTAGACCGGGCGCTCGACGTCGCGCAGCACACCGATGGGGGTGTGGTGCAGGGTGTCCGGGTCGGCGAGGCGGGAGAGGGCGAACGCCGTGGTGGGCGACGGGCTGTGCGCGTCGTGCACCAGGATCGTGTCGGTGCCCACCTCCGCCACGTCCACGACCTTCAGATCGCCGGTGGCCACCTCGCGGACGACGCCCTGGGAGCCGAGGCCGTCCTCGCCGGGCACGCCGAAGCGGATCGGCTGCCCGTGCTCCAGCCGGATCACCGCTTCCTGGGCCTTGTCCTTGTCCTTGAGGGCCTCGAAGGCGCCGTCGTTGAAGATGTTGCAGTTCTGGTAGATCTCCACCAGCGCGGTGCCCGGGTGGTCGGCGGCGGCGCGCAGCACGGAGGTGAGGTGCTTGCGGTCGGAGTCGACGGTGCGGGCGACGAACGACGCCTCCGCGCCGAGCGCCAGCGACACCGGGTTGAACGGCGCGTCCAGCGACCCCATCGGCGTCGACTTGGTGATCTTGCCGACCTCGGAGGTGGGGGAGTACTGGCCCTTCGTCAGCCCGTAGATCCGGTTGTTGAACAGCAGGATCTTGAGGTTGACGTTGCGGCGCAGCGCGTGGATGAGGTGGTTGCCGCCGATGGACAGCGCGTCGCCGTCACCGGTGACGACCCATACGCTCAGGTCGCGGCGGGAGGAGGCCAGGCCGGTGGCGATCGACGGGGCGCGGCCGTGGATCGAGTGCATCCCGTAGGTGTTCATGTAGTACGGGAAGCGGGAGGAGCAGCCGATGCCGGAGACGAAGACGATGTTCTCCTTCGCCAGCCCCAGGTCGGGCATGAAGCCCTGGACGGCGGCGAGGACGGCGTAGTCACCGCAGCCGGGGCACCAGCGGACCTCCTGGTCCGACTTGAAGTCCTTCATGGACTGCTTGGCCTCGGCCTTGGGCACCAGCGCCAGCGCCTGCGGTCCGGCCGCCGGCCCCGCGATCGTCTCAGTCATTGATGGCCTCCTTGAAGACCTCGGCGAGCTGCTCGGCCTTGAACGGCATTCCGCTGACCTGGTTGTACGAGCGCGCGTCCACCAGGAACTCGGCGCGCAGCAAGGTGGCGAGCTGGCCGAGGTTCATCTCCGGCACGATCACCTTGTCGTAGCGCCCCAGGACCTCGCCCAGGTTCTTCGGGAAGGGGTTGAGGTGGCGCAGATGGGCCTGGGCGATGCGCTGCCCGGCCCCGCGTACGCGCCGCACCGCGGCGGTGATCGGGCCGTACGTCGAGCCCCAGCCCAGGACCAGGGTGTCCGCGCCGGCCGGGTCGTCGACCTCCAGGTCCGGGACCTCGATACCGGCCACCTTGGCCTGGCGGGTGCGGACCATGAAGTCGTGGTTGGCCGGGTCGTAGGAGATGTTGCCCGTGCCGTCCTGCTTCTCGATACCGCCGATCCGGTGCTCGAGCCCCGGCGTGCCCGGCACCGCCCACGGGCGGGCGAGGGTCTGCTCGTCGCGCTTGTAGGGCCAGAACACCTCGGTGCCGTCGGCCAGGGTGTGGTTGGGGCCGGTGGCGAACTGCACGCGCAGGTCGGGCAGTTCCTCGACCTCGGGGATGCGCCAGGGCTCGGAGCCGTTGGCGAGGTAGCCGTCGGAGAGCAGGAACACCGGCGTGCGGTAGGTCAGCGCGATCCGGGCGGCGTCCAGGGCCGCGTCGAAGCAGTCCGCGGGCGTCTTCGGCGCCACGATCGGCACCGGCGCCTCACCGTTGCGGCCGTACATCGCCTGGAGCAGATCGGCCTGCTCGGTCTTGGTCGGCAGACCGGTGGAGGGGCCGCCGCGCTGGATGTCGACGACCAGCAGCGGGAGTTCGAGGCTGACGGCCAGACCGATGGTCTCGGACTTCAGCGCCACACCCGGGCCGGAGGTCGTCGTCACCGCGAGCGAACCGCCGAAGGCGGCGCCGAGTGCGGCACCGATACCGGCGATCTCGTCCTCCGCCTGGAACGTCCGCACCCCGAAATTCTTGTGCTTCGACAATTCATGAAGGATGTCGGAGGCCGGGGTGATCGGGTATGAACCGAGGTAGACCGGCAGATCCGCCTGGCGGCCCGCGGCGACCAGCCCGTAGGACAGTGCAAGATTTCCGGAGATATTGCGGTAGGTACCCGTCGGGAAAGCCGTCGTCGCGGGGGCGACCTCGTACGAGACGGCGAAATCCTCCGTCGTCTCACCGAAATTCCAGCCCGCCCGGAATGCCGCGACATTCGCCTTCGCGATATCCGGCTTCTTGGCGAACTTCGCCGCGAGGAACTTCTCCGTACCCTCCGTCGGCCGGTGGTACATCCACGACAGCAGGCCCAGCGCGAACATGTTCTTGCTGCGCTCGGCCTCCTTGCGGGAGAGCCCGAAGTCCTTCAGCGCCTCGATCGTCAACGTCGTCAGCGGCACCGGATGGACGCGGTACGCCTCCAGCGAGCCGTCCTCCAGCGGGCTGGTGGCATAGCCGACCTTCGCCATCGGACGCTTGGTGAATTCATCGGTGTTGACGATGATCTCCGCGCCGTGCGGAACATCCGCCAGATTCGCTTTGAGGGCCGCCGGATTCATCGCCACCAGAACGTCGGGGGCGTCCCCGGGGGTGAGGATGTCGTGATCGGCGAAATGCAGCTGGAAACTGGAGACACCGGGCAGGGTGCCGGCGGGGGCGCGGATCTCGGCGGGGAAATTCGGCAGCGTCGACAGATCATTACCGAAGGACGCGGTCTCCGAGGTGAACCGGTCACCCGTGAGCTGCATGCCGTCACCGGAGTCACCCGCGAACCGGATGATCACCCGGTCCAGACGCCGGATCTCCTTGTCTGTGCCCCCGTCACCGAGGGAGCGCTGCTCCCCGACGTGCGCTCCGTCGGCCTGTTCGGCGGTGCTGCTGACCTGGCTGGTCACTGCTTCGGACCTCCCTAGAGGGGTACGGCTCCCCGCCGGAGGGCGGGTTCGGGACGTGTCGTGCCGACCGGACGGTCCCCTCACCATCGTACGGGGGTAAGGGTCGCCTTCCCTGGGTCGATCACATGATGGACGGGGGTATGAGATGGCGGCTGCTCATGAATCGTCATGAAAACACTGGATCCGTCCCCTTCTTTGAGGCCGCTCCGCATGGCGGTGACGCTCCGACAATGGTGGTAGGACCACGGACCTACGGCCCCGGTGGCGCGCGGTGCGTGCCTGGTCCGGGGCGGGGCGGCGGGGGCGTCACGGGCGGAGATAGGTCAGGACGGCGAGCACCCGGCGGTGATCCCCGTCACTCGGCGCCAGGCCCAGCTTCAGGAAGATGTTGCCGATGTGCTTCTCCACCGCGCCGTGGCTGATCACCAGCTCCCGGGCGACGGCCGCATTGGTCCGGCCCTCCGCCATCAGGGCCAGCACCTCCCGCTCCCGCGGGGTCAGCCGGTCCAGCGCCTCCTGCCGGCGGCTGCGGCCCAGCAGCTGGGCCACCACCTCGGGGTCGAGCGCGGTGCCGCCGCCCGCGACCCGCTCCACCGCGTCGACGAACTCCCGCACCTCGGCGACGCGGTCCTTGAGCAGATAGCCGATACCACGGGTCGACCCGGCCAGCAGCTCGGTCGCGTACTGCTCCTCGACGTACTGCGACAGCACCAGCACCCCGACCTCCGGGTGCGCCCGCCGCAGGGTGAGGGCGGCCCGGACCCCCTCGTCGGTGTGGGTCGGCGGCATCCGGACGTCGGCCACCACGACATCGGGCGGGGTACCGGCTGCGGCCAGCTCGCCGACCGCCGCGACCAGCGCGTCGCCGTCGCCGACACCGGCCACCACCTCGTGCCCGCGGTCGGTCAGCAGCCGCGTCAGCCCCTCCCGCAGCAGCACCGAATCCTCGGCGATGACCACCCGCACCCTGTCCTCCACGTCGCCCGTCTCTCCCGAACCGTCCACACGCCGCCGCCCCGCTCACTCCCGGGACGGCACCTCAGCATCCCAGCATCCGGACGCGTCGGGGCAGAAACGGGTGAGCGGGGCGAGGAGCGTGAGGTTCCCGGGGCGGTCAGCGCTCCTGGTGCGCCGGGCCGTCCCCGGGCGCCGCGCTCCGTACGGTCTCCGGGACGCCGCCGTACGGGGCGGTCACCGCGGGCCCGGCGCCCGTCCCGGACTCCGGCGCGGTCACCGGCCAGGGGCCGAGCAGCACCCGGATCAGGCCCCGGTCCGGGGCGGTCAGCGCGTGCGTCACCGGGGGCAGGGCGAGGACGAGCAGCAGGCCCACCACGGCGGTGACCGCGATCTCGGCGGGGGTGTCGAGGTACCCGGAGGCATCGCCCGGGACGGCGCCCGGCCCCCACAGCTGGATGCCCGGTTGGCCCAGGTAGCGCGGGAACGTCCACTGCCACAGCGGATACGTCAGCAGCGACCAGGCCAGCACCCAGTACGTGACCGCGATCGAGAAGGCGGCCACCGCCCAGGGGAAGCGCAGGAGGCAGAAGAGCAGCTGGCGCCAGGCAGCACCGTTGCGCAGCAGCGCGCCGGTCCACCGCACCACGCCCTCGCCGGCCGGCCGCACCGGTGGCGGCGACGCCACCGTCGTCCCCAGGAGCGCCCGGGCCCGCGCCCGCTCCATGGCGCCCAGCCCCCGCGCCCCCGCCAGCGTCGCCGCGAACACCGGGATGCCCGCGACCGTGACCAGCAATCCCGCGCTCAGGGAGACCATCGTCGTCGCGTACGCGAAGAGCGCGACGGCCACCGGGAGACTGCTGAGGAGGTAGAGGAACGCGCGCCAGGTACGCCCCGAGAAGGGGGCGCGCAGCGCCAGAAGTACGCGGGGGGCGCCCGCCCGCCGCTCAAAAGCCGTGGCCATCGTCATGCCGTCCGTCCTGTCGGTGGGGCTGAAGTCGTCGTGCCGGAAGGGGTGGTGCCTGTTTTCGGGATGCCTGATCCGCCGGACGCGCCCGAGGGCGGTCCGGGTGTCGGAATGGGGCGGGGCGGCGGGTCAGGTGGTGGTGCGGCCGCGCCAGGGGAGGGCGGCGGTGATCCGGGTGGGGCCGCCCGACGGCGAGTCCAGGGTGAAGGCGCCGTCCACCGACGCCAGCCGGTCGGCGAGCCCCGCCATACCGCCGCCCGGCACCTTCCGGGCGCCGCCGTGGCCGTCGTCGGTGACCGTCACCAGCAGCCGCCCGCCGGATCGCCGCACCTCGACGGCGGCGGACCGCGCCCCGGCGTGCTTGGAGACGTTCTGCAGCAGCTCGGAGACGGTGAAGTACACGATGCCCTCGATCGCCGGCACCGGGCGCTCCGGCAGCTCCACGGAGACCTCCACCGGGGCCGTGCAGCGCCCCGCCAGCGACGTCAGGGCCGGGCCGAGACCGCGGTCGGTGAGGATCGCCGGATGGATGCCCCGGGCCAGGTCCCGCAGCTCCTGGAGGGCCAGCTTCACCTCGCCGTGCGCCTCGTCCACCATCACGGCGGCCGCCTGCGGATCCTCCGTCAGCTTCTCCTTCGCCAGCCCGAGCCCCATCGCGAGCGCCACCAGCCGGGCCTGCGCGCCGTCGTGCAGATCCCGCTCGATGCGGCGCAGATCCGCCGCGGCGGTGTCGGTCACCTTCTCGCGGTCCGCCTCCAGCTCGGCGATCCGCCGCTCCAGCGCGTCCGACGGCGACAGCAGCCCGCGCACCATGGCCCGGTCGACATCGGTCAGCAGCCGTGCCGCCCAGGGCAGCAACGGCCACCCCGCGACGAGCAGGACGAGGGTGAGCCCGAACGTCACCACCACCCACGGCAGCCGGACGAGCGCGAACAGCGCGTGCCGCCACCCCACCGGGTCCGTCAGCCGCGCCCACAGCCGGGGGAAGAGCCCCGGCTCACGGGTGCGCAGCGGGGACGGCTCCGGCACCCGCAGGCCCAGCAGCGCCCGGGCCCGCGCCCGCTCCAGCCGCCCGTACCACCGGCACGCCGTCAGCCCCAGGGCCAGCAGCGGCAGCCCGATCACCGTGATCGACAGCCCCAGCCCCGTCGCCAGCCACAGCAGCGCCACGTCGAAGGCGAGCACGCCCAGCGGCAGATTGGCCAGCAGGTACCCGATCTCCCGCCAGGTCTCCGGGGAAAGGGCGGCGCGCGGACGGGGCAGGGGCGCCCCCTCGTCCTCGCGTGCGCCGGCCGGGGTCACTGTCTGTGTCATACCGGCAAGCCTGCCCGGACGCCGCGCCATCTGCCATGGGGTGCACGGGCCGGGTGGGGGTGGGGTTCTCCCCACCCCCACCGACCACCGGGCCGCCCCGGGTGGGACCGTCCCCCTGCCTCCCCCGGGGGAAGCCCTTCGCACACCCCTCGGGCCGACTTGCCCCTGTGCGGGGGTGCTCGCCCCGGTACCTGCTCTGACCTGCCCTTTTGTCGATTCCCTCGCCGCTTCCGATGGGCCGGGGAGACGGAAATCGCCGTAGGGTGTCGCCGTGCGTACAGGGGAGGGGCGAGGGGCGATGGCGCAGAACGACGGCGGCCGGCCGCCGGGGGCGGACACCATGCGGCGGCGACAAACCCGGCACACCTCTCCGTACGGGGCCGAAATCCCGGCGGGCGGCGGCCGTGGGGCAGGGAACCACCGCCGGACGGAGGCCCCGGCGTGAGCGCGACCGTGGGCGCCCCCGAGGAGCGGCGCACCACCCTGAGCCGGGTCACCCTCGTCACCGACGGGGGCCGCCGCACCGCACTCGTCGTCCCGTCCGGGGAACCCGTAGGGGCGCTCCTGCCGGAGCTGCTGCGGCTGCTCGGCACGCGCCCGGCCGGGCCCGGCGCGCAGCAGCTGGTCACCGCCGACGGCACGGCCCTCGCCCCGCACGACACCCTCGCCGCGGCCCGCCTGCCGGATGGCGCCGAACTCCATCTCGTCCAGGGCCCGTTCACGCCCGGCACCCGCCCCGGTGGCGGCCCCGGCGCCGAGGCCGCCGCGCCCCTGGAGCTCCGCGGCCGGGGCTGGGGCCCATGGGCCGCCGCGGCGGCCGCGGGTGCGGCAGGCGTGCTGCTCGGCGCCGTCGCGGGCACCGGCGCCGACCGCTGGTACGGCGCCGCCGCCGCGCTCTGGCTCGGTGTCGCCGCGGTGCTGTGCGGCGGCGCCGGTGCCGCCCTGGCCGCTACCCGGCCCGCCCGACGCGCCCCCGGGGCGGCCCTGTTGCTGCTCGGCGGCACCTTCGGGGCGTACGCCTCCTGGTACGCGACACCGGGCGGCGCGGCCCGCCTCGCGGCCCTGGCCGGGACCGCCGCCGCCCTCCTCGGTCTCTTCGGACTGTGCGCCCCCTGGCGGCGCGCGGCGCACCTGGGGGCCGCCGCGGTCCTCGTCTCCCTGGGGGCGTGGGAGGCCGGACTCGCCCTGACGACGCCCGCCAGGACCGGCGCGGTCCTCGGCCTCCTGGGCGTCCTCGTCCTGGGCCAACTGCCCCGCCACGCCCTGACGTCGGCAGGCCTCACCGGGCTCGACGACCGGCGCGCGGGCGCCACCCCGGTCAGCCGCCACCGGGTGGCCGCGGCCCTCGGCGCCACCCACCGGACGCTCGCGCCGGCCACCGTGGCCGTCGCCGTCTCCACGGGCGCCGGCGGCTGGCTCGCGGCCGGTCAGGGCGGCGCCTGGGCGGTCGCCGCCGCGCTGCTGCTGGGCCTGGTGCTCTGCGCCCGGGCCCGCGCCTACCCGCTGGCCGTGCAGGTCGCCGCGGTCGCCGCCGCCGGGTGCGCCGCCTGCCTGCACCCGGTGCTGCACTGGGCCGCGACGGGCCCGGCCCCCGCCGCCGCGGGCGCCCTCCTCTGTCTCCTGGCGGCCCTCCCGGCCGCGCTCCTCACCCTGCGCGCCCCTGACGCACTGCGGCGCGCCGTCGCCCGCGCCGAGCCGGTGGCGGTCGTGGCCCTGCTCCCGGTGACGGTGGGCGCCCTCGGCGTGTACGCCCTGCTGCGGGACGCGTTCTGACGATGAACGGTACGGAACGGGTGACCCGGGACCCGGGTCCGCCGGTTACGGAGGTGGCGGACCCGTCGGCGGCGTCCGACGGCTCGGAACCGCCGGTGGCACCCGGGAGGACGGAACCATCGGCGGCCCCCGGGGGGTCGTGGCGGACGGGCCCGGAGAAACGGCCAGAGGCAACGGGAGCACTCGGGGAAGAGGGGCGGCGGGGCGTGGCGGCGCAGACACGGAAGCAGGACGGAACGGGCGGTCCTTCGGCGGTGCCGGGAGCGCCGCCCGTTCCGGGGGAACCCGGAGGGGACCTCTCAGGGGCGCCCGCGGGGGCGCCGGGGGCGCCCGGGCAGGCGGCGCGCGCCGGGGGTGACGTGGCGGCGGAGACCCGTCCGGGAGCCGGACCGGACGCCGTGCCGGGTACGGGTCCGGGGCCGGGCACTGCGGCCGGTGCCCCGGGGGGGACGGGCGGGGCGCTGCCGCTGCCTGCGGCTGTGCCTGCCCCTGCGCCCGCGGCTCCGGGGGCGGCGACGGCTGGTCCCGGGCCTTCGGGCGGGGCGCAGGCCGCGCCCGCGGCTTCCGGTCCGGCTCCGGGGGCGGCGGCACCGGCGGCTCCCGCACCGGCCCAGGCTCCGGCCGCTCCCGCACCGGCTCCCGCTGCCTCCGGCCCGGCTCCGGCCGCGCCCGCCCCCGCCTCGTACGGCCGCCCAGGTCTTCCCGCCCGTACGCCCGTGTCCGTACCGCTGTTGCCGCCGGAGCTGGCCGACGGGCAGTCCAAGCCGCGGCGTGGGGATCCGCTGGGGCGGCGGGCCGGGCGGGCGTTGCGGAAGGTGTTCGCCTCGTCGCCCGCGAGCGAGACGGCGGCGGTCACGGAGGCGGCGCGCGCCATCCAGCAGCCGGTCGTCACCGGACGGCAGATCGCGGTCTCCAGCATCCGGGGCGGCGCCGGCAAGTCCACCGTCGCGGCGCTGCTCGCGCTGACCTACGCCCACTACCGGCCCGATCCGGTGCTCGCCGTCGAGGCCGATCCGGCGCTCGGCACCCTCCCGCACCGGCTGGGCGCGCGCGAGGTGCGCTGGTCCGGCAGCGATCTGGCGGAGATCGTCGACCCGTCGATGCTGATCACCGACCTGACCGGCTATCTGCTGCCGTTCGCGGGCGGCGGCTGGCTGCTGCCCGGCAGCCAGGGCGCGATCGGCACCCGGCTGGACCTCGACACGTACCGCATCGTCATGACCTCGCTGCGGCGCCACTTCGCCGCCACCGTCGTCGACTGCGAGACCCTGCCCGCCGAGGTGGCCCGCACCGCGCTGGTCACCACCCAGGCCCGGGTGCTGGTCACCCCGGCCACCCCGGAGGGCGTCGCGGCCACCCGCTCCGTACTGGACTGGGTCGGCGGTCTGCACCCGGGACTGCTGCCGACCACCGTCGTGGTCCTCACCCACCTGGCGCCCGACACCGGCGTCGACGCCCGCACGGCCGCCGCCCACCTCGGCTCGGGCGGCGCGGCGGTGCTGGAGCTGCCCTACGACCGCCATCTGGCCGCGGGCGGCGCGATCCGTACGGAGCTGCTGGGCGAACGGACGCTGTCGGCCACGGCCCGGATCGCCGCCGAGGTGATGGACCGCGCGGTCTCCCGGGAACCCGGCCGCCGCCCCTCCGACCCCACCGCCCGCGGCGGCGAACCGTACGTCACCCACGGCGTCGTCCGCCCCGCCGCGGCCCCGACCGCGCACCCGCGGTCGGCCCCGGACGCGGCGCCGACGGTCGTCCCCGGGGCCGCGGGGACGGTCGCCGGTCCGGTCGGGCACGTCCCCGGGCCGGTCGTTGCCGGGTCGCCAACGGTGATCCCCGCGGGGCCGGCCGCCGCCGGGCCCGCCGCCCCCGGTGCCGGACCGCTCCCCGCCGCCGGGGCGCAGCCTCAGACATCACCAGGCCCGCAGCCGCCTCTCGTTCCGCAGCCGCAACCGCAGCCCCACGCACCGCTCGGCCCGCAGCCACCGCAACAACCCCAGGGCCGGGCCCCGCACCAGAGCCACCAGCAGCCCCTGCCCCCGCAGCAGCCCCTACCTCCGCAGCAGGCCCGGCCACCGCATCAGGCGCAGGCGCCTCAGCCAGCGCAGATGGCGCAGCTGGGGCATATGACACAGCCGGGACAGGCACCTCAGTCAGCCCAGATGACACAGCCAGGCCAGACGGCACAGCCGCACCACGCCCCGCAGCGGCCCCTGCCCCCGCACTCACCCGCCGCGCCTCCCACGTCTCCGCAGACGCCCGTGCCCCCGCACACCAACCCGTACATGCAGCCCCACCCGCCGTACGCCACCCAGCAGCCGCCCCCGGCGCAGCATCCCCAGGCGAACCCGTACGGGCAGCCACCACACCAGCCCCAGGCCACTCCCTCTCCGCACCCGCACCCGGAGCCGCTGCGGGCCACCCGGCAGCCCCAGGTGTCACCCCCGGGCGCGGAGCGGAGCCCGTTCGACGCTCCGCCGGACGACCGGAGCCCCTTCGACGGCGGCCCGCTGCCTCGCCCGTACGGCGCCGGGGCCTGACCGCCCGGCGCGGCCCGGCCCGTCCGGATGGTGGGCAGCACCGTCCGGCAGCCGGTTGCAGAGCCGGGACGAAGTGGGGTCAACGCCACCGTCGACGAGACGCGGCTGCTCAGCGCGGGGAGGTCAGGGCCTAGACTCCGGAGGTACAGATCGTCGAAGTCGTTGAACAAGCGCAGTCAGGGAGCGAGGGGCGGACGTGCCGGACGACACGACCGTGCGCACCATCACCAGCGCCGCGGAGTACTTCCAGGGGTATTCCTTCGTCGGCCTGGTCGCCGTCGTCGGTGTCCTCTTCGTGGCCGTGGCCTTCGGCGCCGGGCGGTTGCTGCGGCCCGTGGTGCCGACGCCCGAGAAGCTGCTGACGTACGAATGCGGCGTGGACCCGGTCGGCGAGGGCTGGGCGCACACCCAGGTCCGCTACTACGTCTACGCCTTCCTCTACGTGATCTTCGCCGTCGACTCGATCTTCCTGTTCCCCTGGGCGACGGTCTTCGCCGCCCCCGGTTTCGGCGGCGTCACGCTCGTGGAGATGTTCGTCTTCCTCGGCTTCCTCACCGTCGGCCTGCTCTACGCATGGAAGAAGGGCGTCCTGGAATGGACGTGACCCCCGCCCCCGGCGGCGCGTCGGCTGCGGCCGAGGGCTCCGCCCGCGCCGATCTGCCGATGCCGCGCCGCCTGGGCACGCTCTCCCGGCTCGCGCCCGAACCGATGAAGGTGGTCCTCAACTGGGGCCGCCGCTACAGCCTGTGGGTCTTCAACTTCGGCCTCGCCTGCTGCGCCATCGAGTTCATCGCCGCGTCCATGGCGCGCCACGACTTCATCCGGCTCGGCGTCATCCCGTTCGCGCCGGGCCCCCGCCAGGCCGACCTGATGATCGTCTCCGGCACCGTCACCGACAAGATGGCCCCGGCCGTCAAGCGGCTCTACGAGCAGATGCCCGAGCCGAAGTACGTCATCTCCTTCGGCGCCTGCTCCAACTGCGGCGGCCCCTACTGGGACTCGTACTCCGTGACCAAGGGCGTCGACCAGATCATCCCCGTGGACGTGTACGTACCGGGCTGCCCGCCCCGCCCGGAGGCGCTGCTCCAGGGCATCCTCAAGCTCCAGGAGAAGATCGCCCGCGAATCGCTGGGCGAGCGGTACGGCTCCGCCGGCGCGCCCGCGCCCTCGGCGAACGCGCTGCGCAGCGGCCTGGTGGCGCCCCCGGCGCCCGGCCCGGCCACCCCGGCGGAACCCGGCGGTCCGGGGGAGGAGCCCCGATGAGCGAGCCGACGCACGACCCGGCGAACGGCCCGGCCGAGGAGCCGGTGCACGCACCCGCGGACGGCGCGGCCGAGGTGGCCGAGCCCGTCGTCGGCTGGCTGCCCGGCCCGGCGAGCGCCCTCTTCGGCGCCGGCGCCACCGCGGAAGCCGCCTACGACCTGCTGACCGTCGACGTACCGGCCGACCGCTGGATCGAGGCCCTAACCGTCGCCCGCACCGCCCTGAGCTGCACCTTCTTCGACTGGCTGAGCGCCGTCGACGAGCCCGGCACCGGCTTTCGGATCTGCGCGCACCTCGCCGACGTCTCCCGCCCCGGCACCGTCCGGCGGCTGCTCGTCCGCACCACCGTGCCGCACGACGCACCGGCGCTGCCCACCGCCACCGGCGTCTACGCGGGCGCCGCCTGGCACGAACGCGAGACGTACGAGATGTTCGGCGTGGACTTCACCGGCCACCCGCACCTCGTCCCGCTGCTGCTCCCGGAGAACTTCGAGGGCCACCCGCTGCGCAAGGACTTCGTCCTCGCCGCGCGGGTCGCCAAGGCGTGGCCGGGCGCCAAGGAACCGGGCGAGTCCGAGCACGGCGGCCCCAAGCGCCGCCAGATGCTGCCGCCCGGTGTCCCGGACCCGAACGAATGGGGCCCGCTCAAGGGCCAGCTGCCCCCGGCTCCGGCGCGCCCGGCACGCGGTGCCCGCGCGGCCGGCGGCGCCCGGGCCGCCGGTGCCGGACGGACGGCCGGTGCCGGACGCGCCGGCGCGGCGGCGGAGCGCCCGGCCGCGGGCGAACGCCCGGCCCGCCGCACCCGCTCGGCGAGCGCGGGCTCCGCCAGCCAGCGCCCGGCCACCCCGGAACAGCCCGCGCCGCCCCAGCCGCAGCCCGTGCCGGAACAGCCCGCACCGGAAAAGCCTGCGTCGGAACGGTCCGCGTCGGAGCAGCCTGCGGCCGGTGGCCCTGCTGCACCGGCCGCACCTGCGGCTCCGGCGCAGCAGGGAACGCCGGCCGAGCCGGAAGCGGGGGCGAAGCCCGAGGCGTCCGCCGGGCCCGAGGCGTCGGCGAAGCCGGATGCGGCCGCCGGATCCGAGGCGTCGGCCGGGGGTGCCGCCTCCCGCCCGTCCGAGCCCGCGGCCACCTCCTCGGACGCCCCCTGGCACCACGCCCGCCCGGCCTTCGAGGAACCCGAGCCCGAGCAGGCGGACGCGGCTCCCGAAGCCACCGGCACCGGCCCGGACGAGGAGACCGGCCCGGACGAGGAGACCGGCCCCGGCAAGGAGACCGGCCCGGACGAGAAACCCGACACCGGTAAGTCCACCGGCACCGGCGACGAATCCGGCCCCGGCCAGGACGCCGGAACCGACAGCGGCACCCCCACCCAGGACCCGGCAGGAGGCGACACCCCATGAGCGACGCTCTCGACCTCGTGGTGCGCCTGCTCGCCGTCTTCGTCGCCTTCCTCGTCCTCCCGCTGGTCGTCGGGCAGACCGAACACAAGGTCATGGCCCATATGCAGGGCCGCCTCGGACCGATGTACGCGGGCGGGTTCCACGGCTGGGCGCAGCTCGTCGCCGACGGGGTGAAGTTCGCGCAGAAGGAGGACATCGTCCCGGCCGGAGCCGACCGGCGGGTCTTCCAGCTCGCGCCCGCCGTCGGCCTGCTGCCGTATCTGCTGGTCCTCGCCGCCATCCCGATCGGCCCGCGCAACGCGGTCGGCCAGAGCCTGGACGCGGGCCTCTTCTTCGTCCTCGCGGTGATGGGCGTCGGCGTCCTCGGCTCGATCATGGCGGGCTGGGCATCGGCCAACAAGTTCTCCCTGCTCGGCGGCTTGCGCACGGCCGCCCAGCTGCTCGCCTACGAACTGCCGATGCTGCTCGCCGCCGCCTCCGTCGCGATGGCCGCCGGCACCCTCTCGCTCCCCGGGATCCTCGACTCCTTCCACTGGTGGTGGGTGCCGTGGCAGCTGATCGGCGGGGTGGTCTTCTTCGTGGCCGGTCTCGCCGAGCTGCAGCGGCCGCCGTTCGACATGCCGGTCGCCGACTCCGAGATCATCTTCGGTGCGTACACCGAGTACACCGGCCTGCGGTTCGCGCTCTTCCTGCTCGCCGAGTACGCGGGCATCGTCGTGCTCTGCGCGCTGACCTCCGTCCTCTTCCTGGGCGGCTGGCACGGACCGTTCGGCGCCGACGGCCTCGGCTGGCTGTGGACCCTGCTGAAGACCGCCGTCCTCGCCTTCCTCATCATCTGGCTGCGGGTCACCTATCCGCGGCTGCGCGAGGACCAGCTGCAGAAGCTCGCCTGGACCGTCCTGATCCCGCTCGCCCTCGTCCAGATCGCCCTCACCGGCGTCGTCAAGGTGGTGACCTCCTGAGATGGCCGCGGACAAGAAGTCCAAGCCGTCCGGCTTCCCCGGCTCCGGGCTCGCCAAGGGCCTCGCCGTCACCCTCCGGACGATGACGAAGCGCAGCGTCACCGCGCAGTACCCCGACGTCCAGCCCGACCTGGCGCCGCGCACCCGCGGCGTCATCGGGCTGTTCGAGGAGAACTGCACGGTCTGCATGCTCTGCGCCCGCGAATGCCCCGACTGGTGCATCTACATCGACTCCCACAAGGAGACGGTGCCGCCCGCCGCCCCCGGCGGCCGCGAGCGCAGCCGTAACGTCCTCGACCGTTTCGCCATCGACTTCTCCCTCTGCATGTACTGCGGTATCTGCATCGAGGTCTGCCCCTTCGACGCGCTCTTCTGGTCACCGGAGTTCGAGTACGCCGAGACCGACATCCGCGAGCTGACCCACGAGCGCGACAAACTCCGCGAGTGGATGTGGACCGTGCCCGAACCGCCCGCCCTCGACCCCGCCGCCGAGGAGCCCAAGGAGATCGCCGCCGCCCGTAAGACGGCCGACAAACTCGCCGCCCAGCAGGCCGCCGCCGACGCCGAGAACTCCGGGGAGGACGCGTGACGCTCGCCGCCGCAAGCCACGGCTTCCTCACCCCCTCCGGCGTCGAGATCGCCTTCCTCCTCGTCGGCCTCGTCACCCTCGGCGCCGCGGTCGTCACCGTCACCACCCGGCAGCTCGTCCACGCCGCGCTCTGGCTGGTCGTCGCCCTCGGCGGCATCGCCGTCGAGTACCTGCTGCTGACCGCGGAATTCATCGCCTGGGTCCAGGTCCTGATCTACGTCGGCTCCGTCGTCGTCCTCCTCCTCTTCGGGCTGATGCTCACCAAGGCGCCCATCGGCCGGTCGCCCGACGCCGACTCCGGCAACCGCTGGGCCGCCGTCGCCGTGGCCGCCGCCTCCGCCGCCGCCCTGGTGTGGGTCGTCGTCGACGCCTTCCGCGCCACCTGGATCGAACTCGGCACCCCGCAGGGCACCACCGAGACCACCGGCCGCAGCCTCTTCCAGTACTGGGTCCTCCCCTTCGAAGCCCTCTCCGTCCTGCTGCTCGCCGCCCTGGTCGGCGCGATCGTCCTCTCCCGCAAGGGCACCGACACGGCGGCCGGGTCCGACGGGGGCGGTACGGCACCGATCCCGGCACCCGGCGCCCCGGCCGGTGAGGCCCCGGCGGCCCCCGCCGGCGCGGCGCACGCCCCCGGCACCGCCCTGCGGGAGGAACAGCGCTGATGCATCTCGTCTATCCGGCCGTCCTCGCCGCCCTCCTCTTCTGCACCGGTCTGTACGGCGTGCTCGCCCGCCGCAACGTGATCCTGGTGCTGATGTCCGTCGAGCTGATGCTCAACGCCGTCAACCTCAACCTCGTCGCCTTCGACGCCTGGCTGCGCGACACCCTCCACGCCGGGCAGGCACTGACCCTCTTCACCATCGCCGTCGCCGCCGCCGAGATCGGCATCGGTCTGGCGATCGTGCTGCTCGTCCACCGCCACCGCGGCACCTCCGACCTCGACCGGCTGCGCGACCTCGCCGACACGCCGGGCACCCCGGACGCCGCCACCGCGGAACCGCAGCCGCAGCCGGACACCAAGGCGGAGGCCACCGCGTGACACCCACGACCACCGCCGTCCTCGTCCCCCTCCTGCCGTTCCTCGGCGCGGTCGCGGGATTCCTCCTGGGCCGCCGCGCCCCCGGCTTCGTCCGGCCGCTCGCCGTGCTGCCCACACTCGCCGCCGCCGCGCTCGCCGCCGTCACCGCGGCCGGAGTGGGCACCGGGCCCGCCACCGACGTCGCCACCCGGCTCACCCCGACCGGCTCCGTCCCCATCGACCTGGCACTGCACCTCGACGGCTTCGCCGTCCTGATCGCCGTCCTGGTCGGTGTGGTCGCGACCTGCGTGCAGATCTACTCCACCGGCTATCTGCGCGACGACCCGCGCTACCCCTCGTACGCCGCGCTGGTCTCGCTCTTCACCTCCGCGATGCTGCTCGTCGTCTACACCGGCGACCTGATGGTGCTGCTGGTCGGCTGGGAAGTCATGGGCATCTGCTCCTACTTCCTCGTCGGCCACTACTGGGAGACCGAGGCCGCCCGCGCCGCCTCCCTCAAGGCGTTCCTCGTCACCAAGCTCGGCGACGTCCCCTTCCTCTTCGGCATCTTCGCGCTGGCCGCCGACACCGGAACCTTCCGCATCACCGGCATCGTCGGCTCGATCGCCCGCGACGGGCTCGACCACCCGACGCTGATCGCGCTGCTGCTGCTCGCCGGTGTCGCGGGCAAGTCCGCGCAGTTCCCGCTGCACACCTGGCTCCCCGACGCCATGGCCGGCCCCACCCCCGTCTCGGCGCTCATCCACGCCGCGACGATGGTCGCCGCCGGTGTCTATGTCGTCGCCCGGCTCCTCCCCGTCTTCGCCGCCTCCGCCGCGGCGCTGGTCGTCCTCGCCGTCATGGCCGCGGTCACCATGATCGGATCCGGTCTGGCCGCGCTCGCCCAGGACGACGTCAAACGCGTCCTCGCCTACTCGACCATCGGGCAGCTCGGCTACATGACCGGTGCCCTGGCCGTCGGCGACCGCGGCGCGGCCGTCTTCCACCTCATCTCCCACGGCGCCTTCAAGGCCCTCCTCTTCCTGGGCGCCGGAGCGCTCATCCACGCCGCCGGCACCAACTCGCTCTCCGCCATGTCCCGGATGCGCGGCCTGGACCGGCGCGTCCCCGACGCCTACTGGACCGTCACCGTCGCCCTCCTCGCGCTCGCCGCCATCCCGCCGTTCTCCGGCTTCTTCTCCAAGGAAGCCGTCCTCGGTGCCGCGGAGCACGCCGCCACCGGCGGGGCCGCGGGCATCCCCGGCGCGGCCGGCTGGACCGTGCTGATCTCCGGGCTGATCGCCGCCCTCCTCACCGCCGGGTACGCCACCCGGCTGTGGCTGCTCGCCTTCCGCGGCAGCGGCCCCGAGGCCCCCGACCACGGCCCGCAGCCGCTCGCCATGAAGGCCGTGCTCTGGGTCCTCTTCGTCCCCACCGCCGCCTTCGGCCTGACCGCCCCCTTCCTGCCCGACTGGTTCGACGGGCGCTCGCTCACCCCGACGCTCACCACCTCCGTCCTGGGCACCGGCATCGCCCTCGTCGGCGGCCTGGTCACCTACGCGACCTGGCGCCACACCACCGCCCCGGCCACCCGCACCGCGGCGGACGGCGCCGCCACCGACCCCGGCCGGGTGCTGCTCGGGCCGCTCCACCGCCCCGCGGCCGCCGGCTTCCACCTCGACGCCGCCTACCGCGCGCTGTTCGTCCGGCCGGTGCGCGCCGCCGCGGTCCTCGTCCGCTTCCTCGACCGTGAGGTCGTCGACACCTACGTCCGCGCTGCCGGAACCGGCCCCCGCTGGCTGGGCGCCGCCGTCCGCCGCGCCCAGACCGGCAACGTGCAGACCTACCTCGGCGCGCTGCTCGCGGGCGCGCTCGTCCTGGCCGTCGCCGCGGTCCTCGTCGCCACGGGCACCGGAGCCTGACCATGAATCACACCGCTATGCAGCTGCTCCTCGCGGGCGTCGTCGTGCTCCCGCTGCTGGGCGCCGTCGGCGCGCTGCTCCCGGCCCCGCCCGGCCTCCGCGGCCGCGGCCCCGACCAGGCCGTGCTGCGCCACGGCGTGACCGTCACCGGCGTCGTCCTCGCGGCGACCGTGGCCCTCGCCATCGGCTTCGACCACAGCCACCCGGCCCGGATGCAGGCCACCACCGACATCAGCTGGATCCCCGCGCTGGACATCCGCATCCACCTCGGCATCGACGGCATCTCGCTCCCCCTCGTCGTCCTGACCGCGCTGCTGACCTTCCTCTGCGCGCTCTACAGCTACTTCTCGATGCCCCAGGGGCCGTCCCCCAAGGCGTTCGTCGCCCTGCTGCTCCTGCTGGAGTCCGGCACCCTCGCCACCTTCGCCGTCCTCGATCTCGTGCTGTTCTTCCTGGCGTTCGAGATGGTGCTCATCCCGATGTACTTCCTCATCGCCCGCTGGGGCGGCAATTCCGGAGGGGCGGCGCCCGGCGCTCCGTCCGGCCGGGAGTCGGGCGGCCGGCAGGCGGCCGCCTGGAAGTTCATCCTCTACACGCTGCTCGGCTCCGTCGTCATGCTGCTCGGCCTCCTCCTCGTAGGAGTAAAAACCGGCACCTTCGACATGGTTGCACTCGCCGCTGACAACGGTCCGAAGTCCCAGCTCAGCCACACCGTTCAGCTCGTCGCGGTGCTCGCCGTCGGCGTCGGACTGGCGGTCAAGTCGCCGCTGTGGCCGCTGCACAGCTGGCTGCCGGACGCCCACACCGCGGCCCCCACCGTCGGCTCGGTGCTGCTCGCCGGAGTCCTGCTGAAGATGGGCACGTACGGCTTCGTGCGGATCGCGCTGCCGATCGCGCCCGAGGGCATGCACACCTTCGCGCCCTACCTCGCCGCCCTCGCCGCCGTCGGCATCATCTACGGCTCCCTCGCCTGCCTCGCGCTGGTCCGCAAGGGCGCCAAGGGCGATCTGAAGCGGCTGATCGCGTACAGCTCCGTCGGCCACATGGGCTTCGTGCTGCTCGGCATCGCCTCCATGACGCCCACCGGCGTCAACGGCGCGCTCTTCGCCAACATCGCCCACGGCCTCATCACCGGCCTGCTCTTCTTCCTGGTCGGCGCCCTCAAGGACCGCACCGGCACCACCGACCTCGACACCCTCGCCGGCACCACCGGCGCAGCCCTCTACGGGCGCGCGCCCCGCTTCGGCGCCCTCCTCGCCTTCGCCGCCGTCGCCTCCCTGGGCATCCCCGGGCTCGCCGGTTTCTGGGGCGAGATGCTCGCCATGTTCGGCGCGTTCCACCCGGCGCCCGGCCTCAGCCGCCCCGCCTTCCTCACCTTCATGGCGCTGGCCGGGCTCGGCACCCTGCTGACCGCGGCGTATCTGCTGCTCGTCGTCCGCCGGGTCTGCATGGGCGCCACCCCGGAGGCCGACGAACCCGCCGCCGCGATCGAGGAGGGCACCGCCTCCCCGGACGAGGCCGCGCACCACGCCGCCCCGGACACGCCGCGGAACCGGCCGGCCACCGGAGGCCCGGCCGGGCCCGTGATCCCCGACATCGCGCGCCACGAATACGCGGCCTGGACCCCCCTGGCCGCCCTCACCGTCCTCGCCGGACTGTGGCCCGCGGCCCTCCTCGGCCTCACCGACCCGGCCGTCCAGCAGCTCCTCGGAGGCGGCAAGTGACCAGCCCGATGATCCCGACGGCCGCGAGCGGAGCGGCCTCCCTGGTGCAGTCCGTCGACTGGACCGCCCTGGCGCCGCCCCTCCTCACCGCCCTCGTCGCCCTGGTGGTGCTCGTCGCGGACCTGTTCCTCCCGGTGGCGCGCAAGCCGCTCCTGGGGTGGCTCGCCACCGGCGGCCTCGCCCTGGCCGGGCTCTCCCTGCTGCCCCTGGTGGGCGGCGGCCGCCGCACCTTCTGCGTCGGCGGCGGGGACGTCTGCAGCTATGTCGCGGACCCGTTCGCCCTGGTCATCCAGTTCCTCGTACTGGCCGGTGCGCTGCTGACCGCGCTGCTGTCCATCGACACCGTCAAGGACGGCGGCCTGCCCGCGGGCGAGTACTGGTTCCTGCTGCTCTCCTCGGCCTCCGGCGCCGCCCTGCTGCCCGCCTCCCGGGACCTGGCGACCCTCGTCCTCGCCCTGGAGGTGGCCTCGCTGCCCGCCTTCGCCCTGGTCGGCCTGCGCCGCGGCGACCGGCTCTCCTCCGAAGCGGCCCTGAAGTTCTTCCTCTCCTCGGTGGCCGCCACCGCCGTGATGCTCCTGGGCGTGAGCTTCCTGTACGCCGCCACCGGGAGCCTCCACCTGACCCGCGTCGCCCATGGGCTCGCCCACCTCCCGGACCCGCGCCTGGCCACCCTCGCGGCCGCCGGCGTCGCCCTCACGCTCGTCGGCTTCGCCTTCAAGACCGCCGCCGCGCCCTTCCACTTCTGGGTGCCCGACACCTACATCGGCGCCCCGCTGCCCATCGCCGCGTACCTCTCCGTCATCGGGAAGGCCGTCGGCTTCTCCGGCCTGATCCTCGTCACGGTCAAGGGCTTCCCCGCGTATGCGCACGTCTGGGGCCCGGTGCTGGCGGTGCTGGCCGCGCTGACCATGACCGTCGGCAACGTCGCCGCGCTGCGCCAGGACCCCGCCCGCACCCACAGCGCCGTCCGGCTGCTGGCCTGGTCCTCCGTCGGCCAGGCCGGGTACCTCCTGGTGCCGATCGCCGCCGCCGGGTACGCCGACGCCCCGGGGCGCGCCATCGGGTCGACCGTCGCGTACGCCCTGATGTACGCCGCGGTGAACCTCGGCGCGTTCGCGGTCGCCGCCCTGGTGGCCCGCACCAGCCCGGCCAATCGCCTCACCGACTACCGGGGCCTGGCCACCCGCCGCCCCCTGGTGGCGCTGGCGCTCGGTTTCTTCCTGCTCTGCCTGGCCGGGCTGCCGCCGGGCGTGATCGGCCTGTTCGCCAAGGTCACCGTCTTCGCCTCGGCCGTCGACGCGGGCCTGGGCTGGCTCGCCGTGGTCATGGCCGTCAACGTGGTGATCGCGCTCTACTACTACCTCCGCTGGACGGCCGTGCTCTTCCAGCGCGCCCCGCAGGCCGACGGGGTCTCCGTGGACGTGACGGCGGGGGGCGCACTCGCCGCCCGCCCTGCGCCCGCCCGGATCCCCGCGCCGCTCGCCGTCGCGCTCACCCTGGCCACCGTCCTCGGTGTGGCCCTCTCCGGCGCTCCGCAGCTGGTCCTGCGCTTCGCCGCGGGCACCCTGCTGTAGTCCGGCCGGGGCCGCCCCCGGCCGGAACGCGGCGCTCCGCCGTCGCCGCCCGCGCCCGCCCGGACACCGCAACCTGCCCTCCCCGGGTGCGGAGGGTGAGGGAACCTGCCCTGCTCATCCCGCGTTGACCAGTGAGTAAAGGTCCACCGGAGAGTGGATGTCGCAGCAGCGGGTTCCCCTGCCGGATCGCTTGGAGGGCGTACGGTGCACCGCCGGCACAACGGGCTCAGAACCGCCGTACTCCTCGGTGGTCTGTCCGCCCTCATCGTCGTCATCGGCAGCTTCTTCGGCCGTACGGGCCTGATCGTCGCCGTGCTCGTCGCGGTGGGGACGAACGCCTACGCGTACTGGAACAGCGACAAGCTCGCGCTGCGGGCCATGCGCGCCCGACCGGTGAGCGAATTCGAGGCGCCCGGCCTGTACCGCATGGTCCGTGAGCTGTCGACCGCCGCCCGCCAGCCGATGCCGCGCCTCTACATCTCCCCGACCCAGGCGCCCAACGCCTTCGCCACCGGCCGCAATCCCCGCAACGCCGCGGTCTGCTGCACCGACGGCATCCTCCAGCTGTTGGACGAACGGGAGCTGCGCGGGGTGATCGGCCATGAGCTGAGCCATGTCCACAACCGCGACATCCTCATCTCCTCGGTGGCCGGGGCGCTCGCCTCCGTGGTGCTGTTCCTGGTGAATTTCGCCTGGCTGATCCCCGTAGGCCGCTCGGACGACGACGACCGCCCCGGGGTGCTCGGCATGCTGCTGATCATGATCCTGGGGCCGCTCGCCGCCTCCCTGATCCAGCTCGCCGTCAGCCGCTCCCGGGAGTACCAGGCCGATGCGTCGGGCGCGCGGCTCACCGGCGACCCCCTCGCCCTGGCCTCCGCGCTCCGTAAGCTGGAGAGAGGCACCCAGCAGCTGCCGCTGCCCCCGGAGCCGCGGCTGGAGACCGCGGGGCACATGATGATCGCCAACCCGTTCCGCGCGGGGGACGGCATGTCCCGCTTCTTCGCCACCCACCCGCCGATGGGCGAACGCATCAGCCGCCTGGAGCGGATGGCCGGGCCCCACATATGAAGGCGCGGCCGGGCACATCCGGGGCGCCCGCGCCGCAACGTTTCCCACCGGCCGCCGCGTCTACCCGGGCGTACCTCTGTCGCCCTGCCGTGGAAGGCTGTCGATCATGAAGCTCATCCTCAACGTCATCTGGTTGGTTCTCAGCGGCTTCTGGCTGGCGCTCGGCTATGTGCTCGCGGGAATCATCTGCTGCATCCTGATCGTCACGATCCCGTTCGGCATCGCGTCCTTCCGCATCGCGGGCTATGCGCTCTGGCCCTTCGGCCGCACCACCGTCGAACGCCGGGACGCGGGCGCCGGATCCACGATCGGCAACGTCATCTGGATCATCTTCGCGGGCTGGTGGCTGGCGCTCGGCCACATCTGCACCGGCATCGCCCTCTGCATCACGATCATCGGCATCCCGTTCGGCATCGCCAACTTCAAGATGATCCCGATCTCCCTGATGCCCCTCGGCCGCGAGATCGTCCCCACGGACGAGCCCTTCGCCACCCGCTGACCACCCCGGCGGCCCGGCGCGGGCCACGGCCCGCCCCGTGGCGCCCGCCCGTTGCCCCGTCCGGGTGACGGCCGGATACGCCGGTGGGGCGGCGCGCCCATGGCCCGCCGCCCCACCCGGTTGCCGCGTGTTCTCCGCCGACGGAACGCCCCGGCCCGCGGGCCCGTGCCGTCGCACGCCGGTGATTACCGGTAGTTCACGAACTGGATCGCGAAGTCCAGGTCCTTGCCCTTCAGCAGCTGCTGGACGGCCTGGAGGTCGTCGCGGCTCTTCGAGCTGACCCGCAGCTCATCGCCCTGGACCTGCGCCTTGACGCCCTTCGGGCCCTCGTCGCGGATCATCTTGGCGACCTTCTTGGCGTTCTCCTGCGAGATGCCCTCCTGGATGGAGGCGAAGATCTTGTACATCTTGCCGGAGAGCTGCGGCTCGCCCGCGTCCAGCGCCTTCAGCGAGACCCCGCGCTTGACCAGCTTGGACTGGAAGATGTCGAGTACGGCCTTGGCCCGCTGCTCGCCGTTGGCGCGCATCTCGATCTTCTCGCCCGACCACTCGATCGACGCGTCCACGCCCTTGAAGTCGTAGCGCTGCGAGATCTCCTTGGCGGTCTGGTTGAGGGCGTTGTCGACCTCCTGCCGCTCGACCTTCGAGACGATGTCGAAACTGGAGTCGGCCATGGTGAGTTGGCTCCTCGTGGATAGGTCCGTCAGGGAAACGGCCCGTCCCGGACCGCCCCGCCAGCCTAGAGGAGGCGGCCCCCGCACCCGCGCCCCCGGCCACGGGATCCGAGTGGCGGAGCACCCCCTGCCATCAGGTATGGTTTACGTCGTTGCCACCGAGCACCGCAGCAAGCGGGTCTCCGGCAGCAAACCCTGGCGGTGTGCCCGAGCGGCCAAAGGGAGCAGACTGTAAATCTGCCGGCTTCGCCTTCCCAGGTTCGAATCCTGGCGCCGCCACAGTGGAGGAAACCCCCTCCGAACTGCATCACAGCAGTTCGGAGGGGGTTTTCGTTTACCTGAACGGGTCAGCCGCGACCGCTACGGCCGGGCCGGCCGATCAGCCTTCTTCCCAGCTCGCGCTGCCGACGCCGGTGCCGCCGCACGGGAATCCGGACTTGCCGCGCTGGCCCGGGTCGAGGCTGACCCAGTTCCCCGCGCCGTCGGGGGCCCAGCCGCACACGGCCGTCACACGGAAGGCCACCCGCTGGTTGGTGTTGTTGGTGCAGTCGGCGATGGCCAGGTGGCTGCCCTCGGTGTACGTGGTGCAGTTGAGGACGTTCGCGGTGTGGACCCCTCCGGCGGTCGCGGCGACGGCGGGCGTGGCGGCGGCCGAGGCGGAGAGCAGACCGGCGGTCACCGCGACAGCGGCGGCAGCCTTCTTGAACAGGGACATACGAATTTTTCCTTCCCCCGTGAGGTGGTTTCGTTCGGTACGTGCTTCAGTCTGCTGAGGCGCCGCACCCGCAACAAGGGATCTTTGATCGGCTTTCCGACCCGATCCATAACCCCCTCGTAATGACGCCCCGGGCGCACCCACAAGGCCGTTCGCCCGGCCACACGCGTCAGGTCAGCCAGAACGCCGCCCGGTCCCGCCACAGGGCCAACAGCTCCCGGTCGCCGGTGACGTCGAGGGCGCCGTCGGGGAGCGGACGCCCGTAGAGGAAGAGCAGGAGAGCCGTCGGGGCGGCGCGGACCATGACGGCGGCCGGTGCCGCGGTGCGGTGGAGGACGGGGACGGCGCCGGTCAGGTCGATGAACCACCGGGCGGGCGTGGTCGGAGAACCGCCGTCGGGGGAGAGGCTGTCGTCGGTCGTGCCCAGGGTGGCCGCCGTCGTGTCGAACGCGAGGGTGCGGCCCGGGCCGAGGACGGCGGGGGAGTCCGGGAGCGGCGCGTGGGCCTCCGGGTGGTCGCAGAAGGAGAGCCACTCGTCGATCGCGTCGCGGGCCGCCTCGTCGGTGGCGGTGAGCTCCGCGCCGACGGCGAGCGCCGCGTCCGCGCGGTGGACGAGCGTCTCGCCCGCCATCCGCCGGGCCCAGAACGCCGGGGATGTCTCGTCGGGCAGCACCGTCCACACCCGGGCGCCGGGCCCGGCCGCGTGCAGCTGCTCCACCAGGCGGCCGGCGCCCTCGTCGAGCCAGGCGCCCAGGGCGGCCATGTCCTCGGCCCGGCGCGGCGCGACCGCGTTCACCAGGTCGTCCGGCACCTCCCGGGTGGCGCGGGTCCGGATGATCTCCTCGACCCGCGGTGCGCGCCCCCGACGTGCCGCACCAGCTGTCCCAGGTGCCAACCGGGGCAGCCGGGGACGGGCGTGAGCGCGTCAGCGGTTGCGACGAGTTGCCTCAACTCCGCGGTCTGACGGGTGATTTCGGTGCATCGGCGGGTGAATTCCGGTGTGCTCATGCGCGGATGGTAGGGCGGGCCGAAGGTATCGCCCTGCGATTTACGGGGCGGTGGTGCGGCCCCGGGGCGAGGGCGCCCGGGGCCGCGGCAGCGTCTTACGGCTCACCGTGCGCCCGCCGCCGGTTCCTCAGTAGGTATCCGCATCAGGCGCCCGCGTACACCCGCCCCGCGAACTCGGCCACCTGGGCGTCGCTGAGGCTCTTGGCGAGGTCCGCCTCGGTGATCATGCCGACCAGGCGGTGACCTGCGCGGACGTCGATCACCGGGAGGCGCTTGATCCGGTGTTCCTCCATGGTGTCGAGGACTTCCCTGGCGTCCGCCGCCGCGTCGATCCAGTGGATCGGACCCTCCAGCGTCCCGGCCTGCACCGTCGCCGGGTCGATGTTGTCGGCGCAGCACCGGACGACGATGTCGCGGTCGGTGATCATGCCGATGAGCCGGTTGTTGTCGCCGCAGATGGGCAGACAGCCGACGTCCATGTCGCGCATCATCCGCGCCGCCGCGTGCAGCGTCTCGTGGGCGCCGACGCAGTGCGCCCCGCCGGTCATGATGTCCTGGGCGCGCAGCGGACCGGCCGCGTCGCGTGTGCCGGGCATAACAGCCTCCTTCCGGGTGGCGGAGCACCGCGACGCCCCCCGGCGGCGCTCCCGGAGCGGCCCCCTCCGCCCCTCTCGTGCCGTCTTCTCCTTCCATCACACCACCGATGGCCGGGCCCCGCCGCCCGCCCCTGACGCGCCCCTCGGAGACGGGCGGCGAACCCTCAGGGGGAACCCCGAGAGATCCCTGAACTTCACATAAAGTGTGTGACTTTCATGGGCTGCGTCTTATGGTCGAAGGAAGCCGCGAGCGACGTTCCGGGAACGCGTCGAGCCAGCGAAGGGGGGCGGCCGGCCGTGCGACCGAGCCGTGGGTCAGAGGCAGAGGTGGAGGAGCGCCGCCGGACGGTGCTGCGCCAGGTCGCCGATGAAGGCGAGATACGGATAGCCGATCTCGCCGAGCGCCTGGGCGTCAGCGTGATGACGATGCACCGCGATCTCGACAACCTCACCGAACGCCAACTCCTCCACAAGGGCCGCGGGGTGGCCACCGCTTTCCCCGTCGTCACCATGGAGAGCGCGGTCCGCTTCCGTGAGCACGACGACCTCGACATCAAGACGGCACTCGCCGACGCCCTGGTCGAGGAGGCCACGCCGGGCAGCACGGTCTTCGTCGACTGCGGCTCCACGCTCTTCCCGCTCGCCCGCCGCCTGGCCGCCGTCGAGGGCCTGCACGTCGTCACCAACTCCCTGCGCGTGGCCTACCTGTTGTCCGGCTCGTCCACCGAGGTCACGCTGCTGGGCGGCAGGTTCCACGAGGACTTCGAGTCCTGCGCGGGCCCCCGCTGCCGGCGGGAGCTGCGCGGGCTGCGCGCCGCCGTCGCCTTCGTCACCGCCACCTCGATCAGCGCCGGACGGCTCTACCACCCGGTCCGCGAGTACGCCGACAACAAACGCGCCTACCTCCACTCAGCCGACCGCGCCGTACTCGCCGTCGGCCACCGCAAGTTCGGCCGTACCGCCACCTACGGCTACGGCGACGTCGGCGGGTACGACCTGCTGGTCACCGACGACCGCGCACCCGCCGACGAGCTGCGCGCCGTCCGCGACCTCGGCGTCGAGGTCCGCACCGTCACCGCCGTCCCACCGCCCTGAAGGGCCCCGCACCGCCACCGCCGCACCACCGCACCCGTCATGAGAGAGGCCGACCCATGCGCGCCGTCGTCGTCGAAACGCCCGGTACCCACACCCTCGCCACCGTCGACGATCCGACGCCCGGGCCCGGCGAGGTCGTCGTGGCGCCCGTGGCCGTCGGTATCTGCGGGACCGATGTGCACATCGTCGAGGGCGAGTTCGCGCCCACGCCGTACCCGATCATCCCCGGGCACGAGTTCACCGGCGAGGTCGTCGCCCTGGGGGAGGGGGTGACGGGCCTGCCCACCGGCACACAGGTCGCCGTCGACCCCTCGCTGTTCTGCGGCGCCTGCCGCTTCTGCGCCATCGGCCGCGGCAACCTCTGCGAGCACTGGGGCGCCATCGGCGACACCGTCGACGGCGCGATGGCCGAGTACGTCACGGTGCCCGCCGCCAACTGCTACCGCCTCCCCGAGAGCGTCGACACCGTCCAGGGCACCCTCATCGAGCCGCTGTCCTGCGCGGTCCGCGGCTTCGACGTCCTGCCGCGCCGCCTCGGCGACCACTACCTCATCTACGGTGCCGGGACGATGGGCCTGATGATGCTCCAGCTCGCCCGCGCCGCCGGAGCCGCCTCCCTCTCGGTCGTCGACGTCAACGAGGGCCGGCTCGCCGTCGCCGCCCGCCTCGGCGCCGACGCCACCGCCACCGACGCCGCCGCGCTGGAGCGCCCCGGGGGCTGGGAGACGGTCATCGACTGCACCGGCGCGATCCCCGCCATCGAGGACGGCCTCACCCGGGTGCGCCGCGGCGGCACGTTCCAGCAGTTCGGCGTCGCGCCGTCGGCGGTCAAGGCGTCGTTCTCGCCGTTCCAGGTCTACAACGATGAGATCACCATCGTCGGCTCGATGGCCGTCCTCCACAGCTTCGGCCGCGCCGTCGACCTCATGGCCAAGGGCGTCATCGACGCCGACACCATGCTCACCCACCACTTCGGCCTCGCCGACTTCGCCACCGCCCTGGACACCTTCCGGGCCGGGACGGGACGGAAGATACAGATCCACCCGGGGAGTTGACGGGGAGCCTGATCGGCGGCGGACGGGAGCTCGTACGGGGGAGAGGGCTCGGCCGAGGGCGGGCGGTTTTCCCGGTTCGGTCCGGGCTCGGTGCGGGGAGCGCTCGGGCCGGGACCGGTGATGCTCGGGCCGGGCCCGGCGACGTGACCGAGGCGGTCCGGCGCGCCCGGCACCTGGCGCAGGACGGGCGCAGCCTGGGTCCGCTGGAGCGGAGGCCAGGCGCAGGCTGGGCCCACGGGAGCGGAGACCGGTCTCGCCGGAGCACAGGCCGGTCCCGCCGTTGCCGACCGATTCAGCCCCCGGCCACCGCCCGGACCGCCTCCGCGACCGGCGTGCCGCCGTTGATCAGCTCCAGCGTGCGGTGCGCCGTGCCGGGGGCGTCCAGCAGGGCCAGCAGGGTCGCCGCCACGTCGTCGCGGGTCACCTCCGCCCGGCCCGTCGACTCCGCCAGCGCCACCAGGCCCGTCCCCGCGTCGTCCGTCAGCCGCCCGGGGCGCAGGATCGTCCAGTCGAGCCCGGCCCGCGCCCGTACGTCTGCGTCGGCCGCGCCCTTGGCCCGCAGATACGCGGCGAACACCGGGTCGGTGCCCTCCGGCGGTTCCCGGTCCGCACCCATCGACGAGACCACCACGAACCGCTGGACGCCCGCCGCCTCCGCCGCATCGGCGAACAGCGCCGCCGCACCGCGGTCCACGGTGTCCTTACGGGCCGCACCGCTGCCCGGCCCCGCACCCGCGGCGAACACCGCGGCGTCCGCGTCCTCCAGATGCCGCGCCACGTCCGCCACCGACGCCGACTCCAGATCGCACACCACCGGCTCGGCACCCGCCGCCAGCAGGTCACCCGCCTGCTCCGGCCGGCGGATGATCCCGGCCACCTCGTCCCCGCGCCCGGCGAGCAACCGCTCCAGCCGCAGCGCGATCCGACCATGTCCACCTGCGATGACAATGCGCATGCCGCCGACCGTAAACGACCCCGCCCCGAAACCCGCCCGCCGCGACGCCCCCACGCCCGCCCCGGGCCCACACGGACGAAACCCACCGCGGCGCAGCCCTGCTGGGCAACCATCAGGAAGGCTCCCTGAACGCCCGCCCCCGCCCGGTTTCCTTCAGGAAGCCTGCCTGAACGTCCGCGCCGCGCCCGGCTTTCATCAGGCAGCCTGCCTGAACGAGCGCCTGCTCCTGACCGGCATTCATCAGGGAGGCTTCCTGAACGTCCGCGCCGCCCCCGTATTCATCAGGAACCCTCCCTGAACGCGCCACCCCCGCCCGGTTTCCTTCAGGAAGGCTCCCTGAACGCTCGCCCCGCCCCGCCCCACCCACATCCATCAGGAACCCTCCCTGAACGCCGCCAGCCCCGCCCCCGCTCCCTGCCTATCGCCCCGCCCACACAAGTCCCACCCCCTCCCTCACCGCTGCGACTGCCGGGGCAGCTCCAGCGCCACCGCGACCGCCGCGTCGCAGTACTCGCGTACCGCGCTGGTCCGGGCCACCACCCGCCCCCGGTGGATCACCACCCGGCTGTACGCCAGCGACAGCACCCCGGCGATCCGCTCGCCCCGTACCGCCAGCAGCTCCGCGGGGAAGCCCGCCTCGACGCGGACCTCCGGCAGCCCCTGGACCGCCCGTGCCGCGCCGCTCACGGCCTCGTACGCGGCCTCCGGGGTGGCCTCTCCCAGGGACGCCAGCAGATACGCCGCCTCCAGGGGGTCGCCGCGCCCCACCGGGTTCGCCGCGTCCCGTAGCGCGCCGCTCCCCGCCGCCACCCGTACGCCCGCCGCCCGCAGCAGCCGGACCGGCGCGGGCCGGGCCACCCGGGACCCGTACCGCTCCAGCGCCGCGCAGTCGCCCTGCGGCAGGCAGACGACGGTGACCTCGGCCGCCGCGAGCTGCTCGGCGACCCGGCCCGCCACGCTCCGCGGCATCCGCGCCATCCCGGCGCACGGCCCGATCGCCACCCCGGGCCGCAGCCCGCCGGCCATCGCCGCCAGCCGGGCCAGCCGCGCCGGATCGTCGCCGTCCGTGTGCAGATCCACCGGCGCGCCGTGCTCCGCGGCCACCGCCAGCACCGCCTCGACGTGCCCGGCGGGATCCGGGTCCAGATCCGGACAGCCGCCGACCACCGACGCGCCCATCGCCACCGCGTCCCGCAGCATCGCCAGCCCGTCCGCGCCCGCCACCCCGGTCAGCACCCGCGGCACCGCCACCGCCGACAGATCCGCCAGCCCCCGCAGCGACCGCCGCGCCTTGAGCACCGCCTCCAGCGCCCGCAGCCCCCGCACCCCGCCGACCCGGACATGGGTGCGCGAGGCGGTCGCACCGTGCCCCAGCTGGAGCAGTGCCGCCTCGGTGGTGCGCCGCTGGACGTCGTCGGGGGAGTCGGACGCCGGGCCCGCCGCGTCCGCGGTGAGCGCCGTGTCGCAGTGCGCGTGGGGTTCGGCGGGCGCCGGGAGCAGCAGATAGCCGGAGAGGTCGACCCGGGCGCCCTGCGGGGCCAGCGCCCCGGCCGTCCCGACCGCCTCGATCCGGCCACCGCCGAGCCGTACGTCCACCGCGCGGCCGTCGGCGAGCCGGGCGCCGCACAGGGCCAGCGAGCCGGAGTCGGAGCCGCCGTCCGGCTTGCCCGGCCGCGGGGACGGCTGCGGTGAACTGCTGTCGGACATCGCGCTCCTCGAAGCCACGGGCGTGCAAGATCACGCAGCGTGCCCCGAGCCTAGGACGCGCCCCCGGGCGCCTCGCGCAGGCGCGGAATAGTCGTACCGGCGTGGTGCGGACCGCCGCGGCGGGCGCCACCCGGATACGGATTTCACGTTTGGCGGCGGGCCGTGTAATGTCTTCATCGCTCGCCCCAATAGCTCAGTCGGCAGAGCGTCTCCATGGTAAGGAGAAGGTCTACGGTTCGATTCCGTATTGGGGCTCTGGTGTGAGGTTTCCTCGCCTTCGGGCGAGGTTTCCCTCGCATCGCAGCGGTGTAGCTCAGTCGGTAGAGCAAGCGGCTCATAATCGCTGTGTCACCGGTTCAAGTCCGGTCACCGCTACTTACAGTAGCCGATTGTGGGGTCGGTCCTTCGATCGGCTACTCTTTTATGCGTTCATCCATCCGTCCGTCCGTCAAGGAGCACTCACGTGGCTGCCACCGACGTCCGCCCGAAGATCACGCTGGCCTGCGTGGAGTGCAAGGAGCGGAACTACATCACCAAGAAGAACCGGCGTAACGACCCGGACCGTCTTGAGATGAAGAAGCACTGCCCCCGTTGCAACTCGCACACCGCGCACCGCGAGACGCGATAACACAGGCTCGTACGTGAGGCCGTCCCCAGATAATGGGGGCGGCCTTACGGCGTTATCACCCCAGTAGTCAGGGAGGTTGCGAGCCAATGGCGCTCGACCCGTCATTCATCGGTCGTACGTACCCGCCCACCGACCCGTACGAGGTCGGGCGGGAAAAGATTCGGGAATTCGCCGAGGCGATCGGTGATCGGAATCCCGTGTACACCGACACCGAAGCGGCCAAGGCGCTCGGCCACCCCGAGGTGATCGCCCCGCCGACGTTTGTGTTCGCCATCACTTTCCAGGCCGCGGGCCGGGTGATCGAGGACCCGCAGCTCGGTCTGGATTACAGCCGCGTGGTGCACGGCGACCAGAAATTCGCCTACACCCGCCCCGTGCGCGCCGGTGACCGGCTCACCGTCACCTCCACCATCGAGGCGATCAAGTCGATGGCCGGCAACGACATCATCGACATCCGCGGCGACGTCCACGACGAGAACGGCGAACACGTCGTGACCGCCACCACCAAGCTCGTCGCCCGCGCCGTCGAGGAGGCATGACATGACCGCGAAGATCTCCTACGACGACGTCGAGGTCGGCACCGAACTCCCGGCGCAGTCCTTCCCGGTGACCCGCGCCACCCTCGTCCGCTACGCGGGCGCCTCCGGCGACTTCAACCCGATCCACTGGAACGAGAAGTTCGCCAAGGAGGTCGGGCTGCCGGACGTCATCGCGCACGGCATGTTCACCATGGCCGAGGCCGCCCGCGTCGTCACCGACTGGGCCGGTGACCCGGCGGCCGTCGCCGAGTACGGCGTCCGCTTCACCAAGCCCGTCGTCGTCCCCAATGACGACACCGGCGCGGTCATCGAGGTCAGCGGCAAGGTCGCGGCCAAGCTCGACGACGACGCCCGTACCGTCCGCGTCGACCTCACCGCGACGAGCGGCGGCCAGAAGGTGCTGGGCATGTCCCGCGCCGTGGTCCGCCTCGCCTGAGCGGACACCTCCGGGGGCGGCCGGTGCCGGGCCGCCCCCGTACCCTTGGGCGCGTGCAGGAACGCCACGAGGAACACCAAGCCCCGCTCGCCCCGCTGACCACCTTCCGGCTCGGCGGCCCGGCGAACCGACTGATCACGGCCGTCACGGACGACGAGGTGATCGCCGCCGTCCGGGAGGCCGACGCCGCCGGGACCCCGCTGCTGATCATCGGCGGCGGCTCCAACCTCGTCATCGGCGACAAGGGCTTCGACGGCACCGCCCTGCGCATCGCGACCCGCGGCTTCACCCTCGACGGCACCCGCCTGGAGCTGGCCGCCGGTGAGAACTGGTCCGACGCCGTCGCCCGCACCGTCGAGGCAGGTCTCGCCGGCATCGAGTGCCTCGCGGGCATCCCCGGCTCGGCCGGCGCCACCCCGATCCAGAACGTCGGCGCGTACGGCCAGGAGGTCTCCGCGACGATCACCGAGGTCGTCGCCTACGACCGGCGCGCCGAGGAGACGGTCACCCTCACGGGCGCCGAGTGCGCCTTCTCCTACCGGCACAGCCGCTTCAAGGCCGAGCCGGACCGCTACGTCGTGCTGCGCGTCCGCTTCGCCCTGGAGGACGCGGGCGGGCTCTCCGCGCCGCTGAAGTACCCCGAGACCGCCCGGGTCCTCGGCGTCGAGGCAGGTCAGCGCGTGCCCGCGGCCACCGCCCGGGCCACCGTCCTCGCGCTGCGCGCCGGCAAGGGCATGGTCCTGGACGCGGACGACCACGACACCTGGTCCGCCGGCTCCTTCTTCACCAACCCCGTCCTGACCGAGGCCGAGCACACCGCGTTCGTCGCCCGCGTCCACGACCGCCTCGGCCCGGACACCGCCCCGCCCGCCTTCCCCGCCGGCGACGGCCTGGTGAAGACCTCCGCGGCCTGGCTGATCGACAAGGCAGGATTCCCCAAGGGCTACGGCACCGGCCCGGCCCGCATCTCCACCAAGCACACCCTCGCCCTCACCAACCGCGGCGAGGCCACCACCGAGGACCTGCTCGCCCTCGCCCGCGAGGTCCGCGACGGCGTCCACGCCGCCTTCGGCGTCACCCTCGTCAACGAGCCGGTGACGGTCGGCGTCAGCCTCTGAGACGGCCACCGGCGGCTCCGGGCGACCCGGGGCCGCCGGGCCACGGGCGCTCCCGGACCCGCCCCGCCTCAGCCGCGCCCCGGGGCCGGGCCGTCGCCGGGGCCCGCCAGCCAGGCGTCGATCCCCGCCAGCAGCCGCTCCCGCTCCGGCTGCGGCGCCCGTGAACCGCGCACCGACTGCCGGGCCAGCTCCGCCAGCTCCGCGTCCGCGAAGCCGTGCGTACGCCGCGCGATGTCGTACTGCGCAGCCAGCCGCGAACCGAACAGCAGCGGGTCGTCGGCGCCCAGCGCCACCGGCACCCCGGCCGCGAAGAGCGTCCGCAGCGGCACGTCCGCCTGCTTCTCGTACACCCCCAGCGCCACGTTGGACGCCGGGCACACCTCGCACGTCACCCCGCGCTCCGCCAGCCGCCGCAGCAGCGCCGGGTCCTCCGCGGCGCGCACCCCGTGGCCGACCCGCCCGGCGTGCAGATCGTCCAGGCAGTCCCGCACGCTCGCCGGGCCCGCCAGCTCCCCACCGTGCGGCGCCGCCAGCAGCCCGCCCTCGCGCGCGATGGCGAAGGCCCGGTCGAAGTCCCGCGCGAAACCCCGGCGTTCGTCGTTGGACAGCCCGAACCCGATCACACCCTGATCCGCGTAGCGCACCGCGAGCCGGGCCAGCGTCCGGGCGTCCAGCGGATGCTTCATACGGTTGGCGGCGATCACCACCCGCATCCCCAGACCGGTCTCCTGCGAGGCGGCGCGCACCGCGTCCAGGATGATCTCCAGCGCCGGGATCAGCCCGCCCAGCCGGGGCGCGTACGACGTCGGGTCGACCTGGATCTCCAGCCACCCCGAGCCGTCCGCGACATCCTCCTGCGCGGCCTCGCGGACCAGCCGCTGGATGTCCTCGGGGGCCCGCAGACACGACCGGGCGATGTCGTACAGCCGCTGGAAGCGGAACCAGCCGCGTTCGTCCGTCGCCCGCAGCTTCGGCGGCTCCCCGCCGCGCAGCGCCTCGGGCAGATGGACGCCGTACTTGTCGGCCAGCTCCAGCAGGGTCGTGCTCCGCATCGACCCCGTGAAGTGCAGGTGCAGATGGGCCTTCGGCAGCTGACGCACGTCACGAACGCTCTCCATTCACCGATCTTGCCGCACACACCCGCCACGCCGATAGCCCGGTCCCCGAACGAGCTGACCGGGGAAAACGCGTACGGGCCACCGGGAAGCCCCGGCGACCCGGACGGACGGCCCTCGCGCGGCTACCGCGCCTCGGCCAGCAGCTGCTGGATCCGCGTCACGCCCTCGGCGAGATCGTCGTCCCCGAGCGCGTACGACAGCCGCAGGTAACCGGGGGTGCCGAACGCCTCGCCCGGGACGACCGCGACCTCCGCCTCCTCCAGGATCAGCTCCGCCAGCTCCGCGCTGCTGCCCGGCCGCCGCCCGCGGATCTCCTTGCCCAGCAGCCCCTTCACCGACGGATACGCGTAGAACGCCCCCTCCGGCTCCGGACACACCACGCCGTCGATCTCGTTCAGCATCCGCACGATGGTGCGGCGCCGCCGGTCGAAGGCGGTCCGCATCGCGTCCACGGCCGTCAGATCGCCGCTCAGCGCGGCGACCGCCGCCGCCTGCGAGACGTTCGCGACGTTGGACGTGGCGTGCGACTGGAGGTTGGTCGCCGCCTTGACGACGTCCTTCGGCCCGAGCATCCACCCCACCCGCCAGCCGGTCATGGCGTACGTCTTCGCCACGCCGTTGACGACGACGCACCGGTCCCGCAACTCCGGCACGACTACCGGCAGCGAGCAGAACTCCGCGTCGCCGTAGACCAGATGCTCGTAGATCTCGTCGGTGAGCACCCACAGCCCGTTGCGCGCCGCCCACCGGCCGATCGCCTCGACCTGCTCGCGCGGGTACACCGCGCCGGTCGGGTTCGACGGCGAGACGAACACCAGCACCTTGGTCCGCCCGGTGAGCGCCGCCTCCAGCTGCTCGACGCCGACCCGGTACCCGGTCGTCTCGTCGGCGACCACCGGTACGGGCACGCCCCCGGCCAGCCGGATCGACTCCGGGTACGTCGTCCAGTACGGGGCGGGGACGATCACCTCGTCGCCCGGGTCGAGCAGCGCGGCGAACGCCTCGTAGATCGCCTGCTTGCCGCCGTTGGTGACCAGGACCTCGGACGGTTCGACCGCGTACCCCGAATCGCGGCGGGTCTTCACGACGATCGCCGACTTCAGCTCGGGCAGCCCGCCGGCCGGGCTGTAGCGGTGGTACTTCGGTGTGCGGCAGGCGGCGACGGCCGCCTCCACGATGTAGTCGGGCGTGGGGAAGTCGGGCTCCCCGGCGCCGAACCCGATCACCGGGCGGCCGGCGGCCCGCAGGGCCTTGGCCTTGGCGTCGACGGCGAGCGTGGCGGACTCGGAGATGGCCCCGACACGGGCGGACACGCGGCGGATCCCGCCCGCGGCGCCGGTCGGTTCTGAGGGGGAGAGCGCACTCATGGCGGCATCGTCGCAGACCTCCGGCGGCCCGGCGCGGTGCTCCACCGGCGCCGCTCGGGACGTTTCTGTTCGACGCCCGGCCTCGGAACACGTACACTCGCTGACCGTTGGCTCTCAACCGGGCAGCGCGGTCCACGCACTTGGTGCGTCGGACACATGAGGTAGGTTGGGGGACGCACAAAGGGTCGTAGCTCAATTGGTAGAGCACTGGTCTCCAAAACCAGCGGTTGGGGGTTCAAGTCCCTCCGGCCCTGCTACACGCACTTCTTCACCGCAGTGCGTGCACGCGTACGTACTGAAATGCACCGCCGTGCGGCCGGGCCGGACGCTGTACGGCCCCGACCCGGATTCAGGTGAGGACGAGTGACGGACGCCCTGGGCTCCATCGACATGCCTGAGCGTGGTCGTTCGGAGGACGACGCAGCGGAATCCAAGAAGAAGCCCCGTCGCGGCGGTAAGCGCGGCAAGAAGGGCCCGCTCGCACGCATGGCGCTCTTCTACCGCCAGGTCGTCGCGGAGCTCCGCAAGGTCGTCTGGCCCACCCGCAGCCAGCTGTCGACGTACACCACCGTGGTGATCGTCTTCGTCGTCATCATCATCGGTCTCGTAACCGTGATTGACTTGGGAATCAACCGAGTCGTCGGGTACGTCTTCGGCTGATCCCGCGGAGGGCACCTCAGCGGGGTGCCCTTTCGCATGTTCAACCCCTTGAAGCCAGGAAGAAGCAGCCACGTGTCTGACCCGAACCTGAACGACGCCGCCGAGCCCGTCACGGCCGCTGAGGCCGACGTGGACGCGGCCGTCCCGGCCGAGGTCGAGGGCGACGCTGCCGCCGTCTCCGATGGCGAGGGCGCCGTCGACATCGTCGAGAACGCCGACGGCGCCGACGAGATCGACGCCGAGGACACCGAGGCGGGCGAGCCCGCCGAGGCCGCCGCCGTGCACGTCGAGGACGACGCCGAGGAAGCAGCGGCCGAGGCCGACGAGGAGCCGATCGACCCGATCGCCGCCCTCCGCGACGAGCTGCGCGGTCTGCCCGGCGAGTGGTACGTCATCCACACCTACGCGGGCTACGAGAAGCGCGTGAAGGCCAACCTGGAGCAGCGCGCCGTCTCGCTCAACGTCGAGGACTTCATCTACCAGGCCGAGGTCCCCGAGGAAGAGATCGTCCAGATCAAGAACGGCGAGCGGAAGAACGTCCGCCAGAACAAGCTCCCGGGCTACGTGCTCGTGCGCATGGACCTGACGAACGAGTCCTGGGGCGTCGTCCGCAACACCCCCGGTGTCACCGGCTTCGTCGGCAACGCCTACGACCCGTACCCGCTGACGCTGGACGAGATCGTCAAGATGCTCGCCCCGGAGGCCGAGGAGAAGGCCGCCAAGGAGGCCGCCGCGGCCGAGGGCAAGCCCGCACCGCAGCGCAAGGTCGAGGTCCAGGTGCTGGACTTCGAGGTGGGCGACTCCGTCACCGTCACCGACGGCCCGTTCGCGACGCTGCAGGCGACGATCAACGAGATCAACGCCGACTCGAAGAAGGTCAAGGGCCTCGTCGAGATCTTCGGTCGCGAGACCCCGGTCGAGCTGAGCTTCGACCAGATCCAGAAGAACTGACGCTCTTCCGGACCCCCGCTTCCGAACAGGTCAGACCGGCTGTCGCAGCCGGTCTGACCTGCTCGGTTTTTGGCCGCACGACCCTACCCGTTATCGTGGTGCGGTATGCCTCCATCCGGATGACCGGATGGCATGGCGAAACCTCTCACTAGGACCCGGAGAGAGCATGCCTCCCAAGAAGAAGAAGGTCACGGGGCTCATCAAGCTCCAGATCCAGGCCGGTGCCGCGAACCCGGCCCCGCCGGTCGGCCCCGCGCTGGGTCAGCACGGCGTGAACATCATGGAGTTCTGCAAGGCCTACAACGCCGCGACCGAGTCGCAGCGCGGCATGGTCGTGCCGGTGGAGATCACGGTCTACGAAGACCGTTCCTTCACCTTCGTGACCAAGACCCCGCCGGCCGCGAAGCTGATCCTCAAGGCCGCCGGTGTGGACAAGGGCTCCGGCGAGCCCCACACCAAGAAGGTCGCGAAGATCACCGACGCTCAGGTGCGCGAGATCGCCACGACCAAGATGCCCGACCTGAACGCCAACGACCTGGACGCCGCCGCGAAGATCATCGCGGGCACCGCCCGGTCCATGGGCGTCACGGTCGAGGGCTGACCAGCTCGTACCGGCGTAGTCGCCACCCGTGGCAGGGCCAGGCGCTGGCCCGCACCACGACTCCATCCTCCGCGCGGTGAGAACCGCACGGTCGCATCTGTTCAGGAGCAGCAGTGAAGCGCAGCAAGACTCTTCGCAACGCGGACGCGAAGATCGACCGGGAGCGTCTGTACGCCCCGCTCGAGGCCGTCCGTCTCGCCAAGGACACCTCGTCCGCCAAGTTCGACTCGACCGTCGAGGTCGCCATGCGTCTGGGCGTTGACCCGCGCAAGGCCGACCAGATGGTCCGCGGCACCGTGAACCTCCCGCACGGCACCGGTAAGACCGCCCGGGTCCTGGTCTTCGCGACCGGCGACCGTGCTGCGGCCGCGGAAGCCGCGGGCGCCGACATCGTCGGCTCCGACGAACTGATCGACGAGGTCTCCAAGGGCCGTCTGGACTTCGACGCCGTCGTCGCCACCCCGGACCTCATGGGCAAGGTCGGCCGCCTCGGCCGCGTGCTCGGTCCCCGTGGTCTGATGCCGAACCCGAAGACCGGCACCGTCACCCCGGATGTCGCCAAGGCTGTCACCGACATCAAGGGCGGCAAGATCGAGTTCCGCGTGGACAAGCACGCGAACCTCCACTTCATCATCGGCAAGGTCTCCTTCGACGAGACCAAGCTGGTGGAGAACTACGCCGCGGCGCTTGAGGAGATCAACCGTCTCAAGCCGTCCGCCGCGAAGGGCCGCTACATCAAGAAGGCGACCATCACCACCACGATGGGCCCCGGCATCCCGCTGGACGCCAACCGCACCCGCAACCTCCTCGTCGAGGAAGAGGCCGTCTGATCCTCGTGATCGACGTGCTCTAGCGCGCGCAGCATGACGCAGGCCCCGCCGCCCGGTTTCCGGACGGCGGGGCCTGTTGCATGCGGTGTCGGTGGGCTGCATTAGAGTCACCACCGCACTCGCACAGCGATCCAAGGGGGAGCCTCAGATGCGTAGCACGCGAATCACCGCCGTGGTGGCGGGGGTAGTTCTGCTGGTGGGCGGTCTCAGCGCCTGTAACGACGGCGCGAAGGCGTCCGGCAGCGGCAGAGGCGGTGACGCGGCGGGCGGCGACAAGGCGGCCCAGAGCCCGGTGGACGCCCTGAAGGCGGCCAAGGAGGCCACCGCGGCCAAGAAGTCCGCGAAGTTCGACGGCTCGACGGAGACGACGACCTCCAGCGGCCGGTTCAAGCAGACCACCAAGGGCGGTCTCGACTGGTCGCAGGGCATGCAGATGAACGTCGAGAACACCCTGACCGGCGCCAAGAGCCCCGCCGCCGGCAAGCCGATCAAGGCGCTCTACACCCAGGACGCGGTTTACATGAACGCGGGCTCGGCCATGCCCGGCTCGAGCGGCAAGCCCTGGGTGAAGTACTCCTACGAGGCGCTGTCGAAGCAGATGGGCGCGTCCGGCACGGCGGTCAAGGACGTCCTCGACAACGCCAACCCGAGCCAGCCGATCGACGTCCTGATCGCCTCCGGCACGGCCAAGGTCGTCGGCAAGGAGAAGGTCAACGGCGTCGAGGCGACGCACTACACCGGCACCGTCTCCATGGCCGACCTCAGCAAGAACCTCGGCAAGGCGGTCCGCGACGCCGTCCAGAAGCAGCTGGAGCAGGGCGGCGCGAAGAGCGAGAAGCTCGACCTCTGGATCGACGGCGACAACCTCCTGGTGAAGAAGGAGGAGCACGTCGAGGGCAAGATGCCGATCAACGCGACGGCGCTCTACACCGACTACGGCACCAAGGTCGCCGTCGAGCCGCCGCCGGCGAGCCAGACGATGACCGCTCCCGGCGCCTGACCCGGGGGACGGAACCGCAGGCGAGGGGCGTTCTCTGCGCCCCTCGCGGCGGATTTGCCTGAGCGTGGGCCGTTCGCGTACCGTACCGAAGAAGCCAAAGACCGCTGGTTGTCTCTGCGCGTCCCTTCCGGGGCGCGTGGTGGCCGAAGGATCCGCTAGCTGCGGACGGCCTGCGCAGGTATGTGTGGATGAACTCCCGGACGATTCGTCGGACGGTCGAGTCACGCCCCGTGCGCCTGCGCCGGGGCGTTTGTTTTGCCCAGCCCCTTCTGCGCGGTCCTCATCACCCGGAAGGAGGCCGAGGCTCATGGCAAGTCCCGACAAGGTCGTAGCTGTCGAGGAGATCACGGACAAGTTCCGCAACTCCAACGCTGCTGTCGTCACCGCGTACACCGGACTTACCGTCGCGCAGATCAAGGATCTGCGCCGTTCGCTCGGTGACAACGCTCAGTACCGTGTGGTGAAGAACACGCTGACCAAGATCGCGGCCCACGAGGCCGGGATCTCCGTGCTGGACGAGCACCTTCAGGGCTCGACGGCCGTCGCCTTCGTCACCGGTGACCCGGTCGAGGCGGCGAAGGGTCTTCGTGACTTCGCCAAGGAGAACCAGAACCTCGTCATCAAGGGCGGTGTCTTCGAAGGGAAGGCGCTCTCTGCTGACGACATCAAGAAGCTTGCGGACCTCGAGTCCCGCGAGGTTCTGCTCAGCAAGCTGGCCGGTGCCATGAAGGGCAAGCAGTCGCAGGCTGCCTCTGTCTTCCAGGCGCTGCCGTCGAAGCTCGTCCGCACCGTGGACGCGCTCCGTGCCCAGCAGGCCGAGCAGGGCGGTGCCGAGTAATTCGGCTCGCACATTGGCGGCTTCCGTCTAGGCGTGCCTAGGCGAAGCGGCCACAGCGGGCCCGACGTACGCCCGCCTCACATGTACATCCGGCACCAGCCGAATTAGTGGAAGGACCGCCACCATGGCGAAGCTCAGCCAGGAAGACCTGCTCGCGCAGTTCGAGGAGATGACCCTCATCGAGCTCTCCGAGTTCGTGAAGGCGTTCGAGGAGAAGTTCGACGTCACCGCCGCCGCTGCCGCGCCGGTCGTCGTCGCCGGTGGCGCCGCCGCCGGTGGCGAGGCTGCCGCCGCCGAGGAGCAGGACGAGTTCGACGTCATCCTCACCGGCGCCGGCGACAAGAAGATCCAGGTCATCAAGGTCGTGCGTGAGCTGACCTCCCTGGGTCTGAAGGAGGCCAAGGACCTCGTGGACGGCACCCCGAAGCCGGTCCTGGAGAAGGTCGACAAGGCTGCCGCCGACAAGGCCGCCGAGGCCCTCAAGGGCGCCGGTGCCTCCGTCGAGGTCAAGTGACCTCACTGAGTCTCCGACTCAGGTCCTGAGCGCCCTCGTGGCGTAGCTGGACCAGCGAAGGGCGATCACCCAAGCGGGTGGTCGCCCTTCGGCATGCTCGCCACGGCTGCGGCGCCCCGCGCGACGTGCGAGTATGGTGATCTTCGTTGTCCGGACGTCGGCCGTGTGACGTTCCCGCCGGGGCAGGGGGCCTTGACGAACCGCACGCGGCGCGCAATTCTCGGGACGCGATGCAGAAGCGGTCCTGGCTCCGAGGCATGGATCGCAGGCGAAGAGGGAAGCATCGATGTGCGCCACAGGCGCAGGGCTTTCGGCAGGCGCAGGGTAGTGAACGCACAGCAGAACAACGAGGAGCTCCTCCGGTGTGGAGGTGCCACCTCCCGGAGGGAGAAGAGCGGTATCACGGCGTTGAACCGGTCTTCCGGAAACTCGCTCTGGACATCAGTGGGCCAAGTGGCTACACTGACCCTTTGCGCTGCCTGTTAGCTGCTCCCTGCCCGTCACCAGGGGCATACCCGAAGTCGAACATCACTGATTGAGCGGCCCTGACCTGGGCTTTCCCTCAGTCTGTTCCTCTCGGGGCCGGTACGCGCGTAGTGAGTCCGAGCCCTCGGAAGGACCCCCTCTTGGCCGCCTCGCGCAACGCCTCGACTGCCAATACGAACAACGGCGACAGCACCGCCCCGCTGCGCATCTCCTTTGCGAAGATCAAGGAGCCCCTCGGGGTTCCGAACCTCCTTGCGCTGCAGACCGAAAGCTTCGACTGGCTGCTCGGCAACGCCGCATGGAAGGGTCGCGTCGAGGCTGCGCTGGAGAGTGGGCAGGAAGTTCCCACCAAGTCCGGTCTGGAAGAGATCTTCGAAGAGATCTCCCCGATCGAGGACTTCTCCGGGTCGATGTCGCTGACGTTCCGCGACCACCGCTTCGAGCCCCCGAAGAACAGCATCGACGAGTGCAAGGAGCGCGACTTCACGTACGCGGCTCCGCTCTTCGTCACCGCCGAGTTCACCAACAACGAGACCGGCGAGATCAAGTCCCAGACGGTCTTCATGGGCGACTTCCCGCTCATGACCAACAAGGGCACCTTCTGCATCAACGGCACCGAGCGTGTCGTCGTCTCGCAGCTGGTCCGCTCGCCGGGCGTCTACTTCGACAGCTCCATCGACAAGACGTCCGACAAGGACATCTTCTCCGCCAAGGTCATCCCGTCCCGCGGTGCCTGGCTGGAGCTGGAGATCGACAAGCGCGACATGGTCGGTGTGCGCATCGACCGTAAGCGCAAGCAGTCCGTGACCGTTCTGCTCAAGGCCCTCGGTTGGACGACCGAGCAGATCCTTGAGGAGTTCGGCGAGTACGAGTCCATGCGCGCCACCCTGGAGAAGGACCACACCCAGGGCCAGGACGACGCGCTGCTCGACATCTACCGCAAGCTGCGTCCGGGCGAGCCGCCGACCCGTGAGGCCGCGCAGACGCTGCTGGAGAACCTCTACTTCAACCCGAAGCGCTACGACCTCGCGAAGGTCGGCCGCTACAAGGTCAACAAGAAGCTCGGTGGCGACGAGCCGCTCGACGCCGGCGTGCTGACCACCGACGACATCATCGCCACGATCAAGTACCTGGTGAAGCTGCACGCCGGTGAGACCGAGACGATGGGGGAGTCGGGCCGGACGATCGTCGTCGAGACCGACGACATCGACCACTTCGGCAACCGCCGCCTGCGCAACGTCGGCGAGCTGATCCAGAACCAGGTCCGTACGGGTCTCGCCCGTATGGAGCGCGTCGTGCGTGAGCGCATGACCACCCAGGACGTCGAGGCGATCACGCCGCAGACCCTGATCAACATCCGGCCGGTCGTCGCCTCCATCAAGGAGTTCTTCGGCACCAGCCAGCTGTCGCAGTTCATGGACCAGACGAACCCGCTGTCGGGTCTGACCCACAAGCGCCGTCTGTCCGCGCTGGGCCCCGGCGGTCTCTCCCGTGAGCGGGCCGGTCTGGACGTCCGTGACGTGCACCCCTCGCACTACGGCCGCATGTGCCCGATCGAGACGCCCGAAGGCCCGAACATCGGTCTGATCGGTTCGCTCGCCTCGTACGGCCGGGTCAACGTCTTCGGCTTCATCGAGACGCCGTACCGCAAGGTCGTCGACGGCCAGGTCACGGAGGAGGTGGACTACCTCACCGCAGATGAGGAGGACCGCTTCCTGATCGCCCAGGCCAACGCGAAGCTGACCGACGACATGCGCTTCGCCGAGCAGCGTGTGCTGGTCCGCCGCCGTGGCGGCGAGGTCGACCTCGTCCCCGCCGACGAGGTGGACTTCATGGACGTCTCGCCGCGCCAGATGGTGTCGGCCGCGACCGCCATGATCCCGTTCCTGGAGCACGACGACGCCAACCGCGCGCTCATGGGATCGAACATGATGCGCCAGGCCGTTCCGCTGATCAAGGCGGAGTCGCCGCTGGTCGGCACCGGCATGGAGTACCGCTGCGCGGTCGACGCCGGCGACGTCATCAAGGCGGAGAAGGACGGTGTGGTCCAGGAGGTCTCCGCGGACTACATCACCGTCGCCAACGACGACGGCACGTACACCACGTACCGCGTCGCCAAGTTCACCCGCTCCAACCAGGGCACCTCCTTCAACCAGAAGGTCGTCGTGGACGAGGGCGCGCGGGTCATCGAGGGCCAGGTCCTCGCCGACGGTCCGTCCACGGACGAAGGCGAGATGGCGCTCGGCAAGAACCTGCTCGTGGCGTTCATGCCGTGGGAGGGTCACAACTACGAGGACGCGATCATCCTGTCGCAGCGCCTCGTGCAGGACGACGTCCTCTCCTCGATCCACATCGAGGAGCACGAGGTCGACGCCCGTGACACCAAGCTCGGCCCGGAGGAGATCACCCGGGACATCCCGAACGTCTCCGAAGAGGTCCTCTCCGACCTCGACGAGCGCGGCATCATCCGCATCGGTGCCGAGGTCGTCGCCGGCGACATCCTCGTCGGCAAGGTCACGCCCAAGGGTGAGACCGAGCTGACCCCCGAGGAGCGTCTGCTCCGCGCGATCTTCGGTGAGAAGGCGCGCGAGGTCCGTGACACCTCGCTGAAGGTGCCGCACGGTGAGATCGGCAAGGTCATCGGCGTCCGCGTCTTCGACCGCGAAGAGGGCGACGAGCTGCCCCCGGGCGTGAACCAGCTGGTCCGCGTCTACGTGGCGCAGAAGCGCAAGATCACCGACGGTGACAAGCTCGCCGGCCGTCACGGCAACAAGGGCGTCATCTCGAAGATCCTGCCGGTCGAGGACATGCCGTTCCTGGAGGACGGCACCCCGGTCGACATCATCCTCAACCCGCTGGGTGTCCCGTCCCGAATGAACCCGGGACAGGTCCTGGAGATCCACCTCGGCTGGCTCGCCAGCCAGGGCTGGAAGGTCGAGGGCGTCGACGAGGAGTGGAAGAAGCGTCTGCACGCGATCTCCGCCGACGAGGTCGCCCCCGGCTCCAACGTCGCCACCCCGGTGTTCGACGGTGCGCGCGAGGACGAGATCTCCGGTCTCTTCGAGTCGACGATCCCGAACCGCGACGGCGAGCGGATGGTGAAGGGCTCCGGCAAGGCGCAGCTGTTCGACGGCCGCTCCGGTGAGCCGTTCCCGGACCCGATCTCGGTCGGGTACATGTACATCCTCAAGCTCCACCACCTGGTCGACGACAAGCTGCACGCCCGGTCGACCGGCCCGTACTCGATGATCACCCAGCAGCCGCTCGGTGGTAAGGCCCAGTTCGGTGGCCAGCGCTTCGGTGAGATGGAGGTGTGGGCGCTGGAGGCGTACGGCGCCGCTTACGCCCTCCAGGAGCTGCTCACGATCAAGTCCGACGACGTCACCGGCCGCGTGAAGGTCTACGAGGCCATCGTCAAGGGCGAGAACATCCCCGAGCCCGGCATTCCCGAGTCCTTCAAGGTGCTCATCAAGGAAATGCAGTCGCTCTGCCTGAACGTGGAGGTGCTGTCCTCGGACGGTATGTCCATCGAGATGCGCGACACCGACGAGGACGTCTTCCGCGCGGCGGAAGAGCTCGGTATCGACCTGTCCCGGCGCGAGCCGAGCAGCGTCGAAGAGGTCTGACGGGTCTGGCCGGGGCCTCCCTGCGAGGCCCCGGCCAACCCCGGACCCCGTCAGACCAAGATTGAGACTCGTCCCTGACAGCAACAATTGTCGGGGCAACCCCCGAAGGTGGGATTGACGACAGTGCTCGACGTCAACTTCTTCGACGAGCTGCGGATCGGCCTCGCCACCGCTGACGACATCCGTCAGTGGTCGCACGGTGAGGTCAAGAAGCCGGAGACCATCAACTACCGCACCCTCAAGCCCGAAAAGGACGGACTCTTCTGCGAGAAGATCTTCGGTCCGACCCGGGACTGGGAGTGCTACTGCGGTAAGTACAAGCGCGTCCGCTTCAAGGGCATCATCTGCGAGCGCTGCGGCGTCGAGGTCACTCGCGCCAAGGTGCGTCGTGAGCGGATGGGCCACATCGAGCTGGCCGCTCCCGTGACCCACATCTGGTACTTCAAGGGCGTGCCGAGCCGGCTGGGCTACCTGCTGGACCTCGCGCCGAAGGACCTGGAGAAGGTCATCTACTTCGCCGCCTACATGATCACCTGGGTGGACGAGGAGCGCCGTACGCGCGACCTGCCCTCGCTGGAGGCGCACGTCTCCGTCGAGCGTCAGCAGATCGAGCAGCGCCGCGACTCCGACCTGGAGGCCCGCGCCAAGAAGCTCGAGACCGACCTGGCCGAGCTGGAGGCCGAGGGCGCCAAGGCCGATGTGCGCCGCAAGGTGCGCGAGGGTGCCGAGCGCGAGATGAAGCAGCTGCGCGACCGTGCGCAGCGCGAGATCGACCGTCTCGACGAGGTCTGGAACCGCTTCAAGAACCTCAAGGTCCAGGACCTGGAGGGCGACGAGCTGCTCTACCGCGAGCTGCGTGACCGCTTCGGCACGTACTTCGACGGGTCCATGGGCGCCGCCTCGCTGCAGAAGCGCCTGGAGACCTTCGACCTCGACGAGGAGGCCGAGCGCCTCCGCGAGATCATCCGTACCGGTAAGGGCCAGAAGAAGACCCGTGCGCTCAAGCGCCTCAAGGTCGTCTCCGCCTTCCTGCAGACCCGCAACAGCCCCAAGGGCATGGTGCTGGACTGCATCCCGGTCATCCCGCCGGACCTGCGTCCGATGGTGCAGCTGGACGGTGGCCGCTTCGCGACCTCCGACCTGAACGACCTGTACCGCCGCGTGATCAACCGCAACAACCGCCTGAAGCGGCTTCTCGACCTCGGCGCGCCCGAGATCATCGTGAACAACGAGAAGCGCATGCTCCAGGAGGCCGTCGACGCGCTCTTCGACAACGGCCGTCGTGGTCGCCCGGTCACGGGCCCCGGCAACCGTCCGCTGAAGTCGCTGTCCGACATGCTCAAGGGCAAGCAGGGCCGCTTCCGTCAGAACCTGCTCGGTAAGCGGGTCGACTACTCGGCGCGTTCCGTCATCGTCGTCGGCCCGCAGCTCAAGCTGCACCAGTGCGGTCTGCCGAAGGCCATGGCGCTGGAGCTCTTCAAGCCGTTCGTGATGAAGCGCCTGGTCGACCTGAACCACGCGCAGAACATCAAGTCGGCGAAGCGGATGGTCGAGCGCGGCCGCACGGTCGTGTACGACGTCCTCGAAGAGGTCATCGCCGAGCACCCGGTGCTGCTGAACCGTGCGCCCACCCTGCACCGCCTCGGCATCCAGGCCTTCGAGCCGCAGCTGGTCGAGGGCAAGGCCATTCAGATTCACCCGCTCGTCTGCACCGCGTTCAACGCGGACTTCGACGGTGACCAGATGGCCGTCCACCTGCCGCTCTCCGCGGAGGCGCAGGCCGAGGCCCGCATCCTGATGCTGTCCTCGAACAACATTCTCAAGCCGGCCGACGGCCGTCCGGTCACCATGCCGACCCAGGACATGGTGCTGGGTCTGTTCTTCCTCACCACCGACGAGGAGGAGCGCAAGGTCATCGGTGAGGGCCGCGCGTTCGGTTCGGTCGCCGAGGCGATCATGGCGTTCGACGCCAAGGAGCTGTCGCTCCAGGCGAAGGTCGACATCCGCTTCCCGATCGGCACGATCCCGCCGCGGGGCTTCGTCCCGCCGGTCGCCGAAGAGGGCGAGCCGGAGTGGCAGCAGGGTGACTCGTTCCGTCTGCGGACGACCCTGGGTCGTGCGCTCTTCAACGAGCTGCTGCCCGAGGACTACCCGTTCGTCGACTACTCGGTGGGCAAGAAGCAGCTCTCCGCGATCGTCAACGACCTCGCCGAGCGCTACCCCAAGGTCATCGTGGCGGCGACGCTCGACAACCTGAAGGCGGCCGGTTTCCACTGGGCGACCCGTTCCGGCGTCACCGTCGCCGTCTCGGACATCGTCGTCCCGGAGGCCAAGAAGGGCATCGTCGCGGGCTACGAGGCCCAGGACGAGAAGGTCCAGAAGCAGTACGAGCGCGGTCTGATCACCAAGGACGAGCGCACTCAGGAACTGATCAACATCTGGACCAAGGCGACCAACGAGGTCGCCGAGGCGATGAACGAGAACTTCCCCAAGACGAACCCCATCTTCATGATGGTTGACTCGGGTGCCCGAGGAAACATGATGCAGATGCGGCAGATCGCCGGTATGCGTGGTCTGGTGTCGAACGCGAAGAACGAGACCATCCCGCGTCCGATCAAGGCATCGTTCCGCGAGGGCCTCTCCGTGCTGGAGTACTTCATCTCCACGCACGGTGCCCGTAAGGGTCTGGCGGACACCGCCCTGCGTACCGCCGACTCGGGTTACCTGACCCGTCGTCTGGTGGACGTCTCGCAGGACGTGATCATCCGCGAGGAGGACTGCGGCACCGAGCGCGGCCTCAAGCTGAAGATCGCGACCCGCAGCGCCGACGGCTCTCTGCGCAAGACGGACGACGTCGAGTCGAGCGTCTACGCCCGGATGCTGGCCGAGGACGTCGTCGTCGACGGCAAGGTCATCGCCTCCGCCAACGTCGACCTCGGCGACGTGCTCATCGACCAGCTGGTCGCGCACGGCGTCGAGGAGGTCAAGACCCGCTCGGTCCTGACCTGTGAGTCGGCGGTCGGCACCTGCGCCTACTGCTACGGCCGTTCGCTGGCCACCGGCAAGCTGGTCGACATCGGTGAGGCGGTCGGCATCATCGCCGCCCAGTCCATCGGTGAGCCCGGCACCCAGCTGACGATGCGTACCTTCCACACCGGTGGTGTGGCCGGTGACGACATCACCCTGGGTCTGCCGCGAGTCGTCGAGCTCTTCGAGGCCCGTACGCCCAAGGGCGTCGCCCCGATCTCGGAGGCGGCCGGCCGCGTCCGTATCGAGGAGACCGAGAAGACCAAGAAGGTTGTCGTCACCCCGGACGACGGCAGCGACGAGACGGCGTACGGCGTCTCCAAGCGTGCCCGTCTGCTGGTGGGCGAGGGCGACCACGTCGAGGTCGGCCAGCCGCTGACCCTGGGTGCCATCAACCCGCACGACGTGCTGCGGATCCTCGGCCAGCGTGCCGTCCAGGTCCACCTCGTCGGCGAGGTCCAGAAGGTCTACAACAGCCAGGGCGTGGCGATCCACGACAAGCACATCGAGATCATCATCCGGCAGATGCTGCGCCGCGTGACGATCATCGAGTCCGGCGACGCGGAGCTGCTGCCGGGCGAGCTGGTGGAGCGCTCGAAGTTCGAGGGCGAGAACCGTCGCGTCGTGGCGGAGGGTGGCCACCCGGCCTCCGGCCGTCCGCAGCTGATGGGTATCACCAAGGCCTCGCTGGCGACGGAGTCCTGGCTGTCGGCCGCCTCCTTCCAGGAGACGACCCGAGTCCTGACGGATGCGGCGATCAACGCCAAGTCCGACAGCCTCATCGGCCTCAAGGAGAACGTCATCATCGGTAAGCTCATCCCGGCCGGTACGGGCCTGTCCCGCTACCGCAACATCCGGGTGGAGCCCACCGAGGAGGCCAAGGCCGCGATGTACTCGGCCGTCGGTTACGACGACATCGACTACTCGCCCTTCGGCACCGGCTCCGGCCAGGCGGTCCCGCTGGAGGACTACGACTACGGCCCGTACAACCAGTAAGGGTCCGGTTCGCACGACGCCGTCAGGGCGGTCATCCCGTAAGGGGTGGCCGCCCTGCGGCGTTGTTGACGGATACGCCGCGGGGCACGGAACTCGCGCTCCCATTGCTGCGTCTGTGATGAGAAGATGGGGAACAACTGTCGAGCGGGGGAGGATCGCGTGGCATTCCAGCCCTGGCAGGGTGGGCAACCCGCTCAGCCGCATCAGACACCGGCGATGCGCGCCTCGCACGCCGACCGTGAGCGTACGGTCGACGTGCTGAAGGCCGGGTTCGCCGAGGGGCGGCTCGCGCAGGGGGAGTACGAGCAGCGGATCGGCCGGGCGTATCAGGCGCAGACCCATGCCGAGCTGCAGATGCTGGTGGCGGATCTGCCGACCGGTCCGGTGGCGCAGTCGCAGTTCGAGCCGCGTCCGGTCCCGGCGACGTTCATGCCGGCCGCGCCGATGCCGATGCCGCAGCAGACCAACAGCTCCGCCACCGCCGCGCTGGTCTGCGGCATCCTGATGCCGGTGACGTGGGGGGTGACCGCGATCCCCGCGGTGATCCTGGGCCACAAGGCGCGCGGGGAGATCCGCCGCACCGGTGAGCGCGGTGAGGGCCAGGCGCTGGCCGGGGTGGTCCTGGGCTGGCTGGGGATCGGCGGCTGGGCGCTCTTCGTCCTGATGATGATGGTGGCGGTCGTCTTCCGCCGTTGATCCATCGTGGTGGTCCGTGCGAAGCGCCCGGGTGACGCGCGGGTGACCTCCGTTCGGCCGTCCGGGTGACAGTCTGTGAGCACTCCGTCCGGTTGCGCCCGGCGTGTCGGCCGCGGGGCATTTGTTTTGACCGGAGTCGGTGAGGTAGGTACGCTCAGACCTTGTGCCTGGGGTGTGCCCTGGCTGCCATGCGTGTCTTCAACCGTATGGCGAGCCACTACCGGCCGCGCCGCAATCTGCGCCCGTTTTCCGCCTCGCGGAGAGTGCTGCAGTGTTCGACACACCCGACCTCGTGGGTCGGAGCGTGTTCCAGGTTAGCTTTACCGTGATCGGCACACAGAAACCGGAGAAGTAGTGCCTACGATCCAGCAGCTGGTCCGTAAGGGCCGGCAGGACAAGGTCGAGAAGAACAAGACGCCCGCACTGGAGGGTTCGCCCCAGCGCCGTGGCGTCTGCACGCGTGTGTTCACGACCACCCCGAAGAAGCCGAACTCGGCCCTGCGTAAGGTCGCGCGTGTGCGTCTGACCAGCGGGATCGAGGTCACCGCTTACATTCCGGGTGAGGGCCACAACCTGCAGGAGCACTCGATCGTGCTCGTGCGCGGTGGCCGTGTGAAGGACCTGCCGGGTGTTCGGTACAAGATCATCCGCGGCTCCCTCGACACGCAGGGCGTCAAGAACCGCAAGCAGGCTCGCAGCCGCTACGGCGCCAAGAAGGAGAAGTAAGAATGCCTCGTAAGGGCCCCGCCCCGAAGCGCCCGGTCATCATCGACCCGGTCTACGGCTCTCCTCTGGTGACCTCCCTCATCAACAAGGTTCTGCTGAACGGCAAGCGCTCCACCGCCGAGCGCATCGTTTACGGCGCCATGGAGGGTCTGCGCGAGAAGACCGGTAACGACCCGGTCATCACGCTCAAGCGCGCGCTCGAGAACATCAAGCCGACCCTTGAGGTCAAGTCCCGCCGCGTCGGTGGCGCGACCTACCAGGTCCCGGTCGAGGTCAAGCCCGGCCGCGCCGCCACCCTCTCGCTCCGCTGGCTCGTGGGCTACTCCCGCGCCCGTCGCGAGAAGACCATGACCGAGCGCCTCATGAACGAACTGCTCGACGCCTCCAACGGCCTCGGCGCTTCGGTCAAGAAGCGTGAGGACACGCACAAGATGGCCGAGTCCAACAAGGCCTTCGCGCACTACCGCTGGTAGTCGCAACCCCCATCGAGACCGAGAGAAGACTGAGCCGATATGGCTACCACTTCGCTTGACCTGGCCAAGGTGCGCAACATCGGCATCATGGCCCACATCGACGCGGGCAAGACGACCACCACCGAGCGGATCCTGTTCTACACCGGTGTCTCGTACAAGATCGGTGAGGTCCACGACGGCGCTGCCACGATGGACTGGATGGAGCAGGAGCAGGAGCGTGGTATCACCATCACCTCCGCTGCCACCACCTGTCACTGGCCGCTCGAAAACGTCGACCACACGATCAACATCATCGACACCCCGGGTCACGTCGACTTCACCGTCGAGGTGGAGCGCTCCCTGCGTGTTCTCGACGGTGCTGTGACCGTGTTCGACGGTGTGGCCGGCGTTGAGCCCCAGTCCGAGACCGTTTGGCGTCAGGCGGACCGCTACGGCGTTCCGCGTATCTGCTTCGTCAACAAGCTCGACCGCACCGGCGCCGACTTCCTGCGCTGCGTCGACATGATCGTGAACCGCCTGGGCGCGGTGCCGATCGTGATGCAGCTGCCGATCGGTGCCGAGGCCGACTTCCAGGGCGTCATCGACCTGGTCCGCATGAAGGCCCTGGTCTACTCGGCCGAGGCGGCCAAGGGCGAGATGTACGACGTCCTCGACATCCCCGCCGACAAGCTGGAGCTCGCCGAGGAGTACCGCGGCAAGCTCATCGAGGCCGTCGCGGAGAACGACGAAGAGGTCATGGAGCTGTTCCTGGAGGGCGAGGAGCCCACCGAGGAGCAGCTGTACGCCGCGATCCGTCGCATCACGATCGCCGCCGGCAAGGCCGAGAACACCACCGTCACCCCGGTGTTCTGCGGTACCGCGTTCAAGAACAAGGGCGTCCAGCCCCTGCTCGACGCCGTGGTCCGTTACCTGCCGTCGCCGCTCGACGTCGAGGCCATCGAGGGCCACGCGGTCAACGACCCGGAGACGGTCGTCGCCCGCAAGCCCTCCGAGGACGAGCCGCTCGCGGCGCTGGCGTTCAAGATCGCCAGCGACCCGCACCTGGGCAAGCTCACCTTCATCCGTGTGTACTCGGGCCGCCTTGTGGCCGGCTCGCAGGTGCAGAACTCGGTGAAGGGCAAGAAGGAACGCATCGGCAAGATCTACCGGATGCACGCGAACAAGCGTGAGGAGATCGAGTCGGTGGGTGCCGGTGACATCGTCGCCGTCATGGGTCTGAAGCAGACCACCACCGGTGAGACCCTCTGCGACGCGGGCAGCCCCGTGATCCTGGAGTCGATGGAGTTCCCGGCCCCGGTCATCCAGGTCGCCATCGAGCCCAAGTCCAAGGGCGACCAGGAGAAGCTGGGTGTCGCCATCCAGCGTCTCGCCGAGGAAGACCCCTCGTTCCAGGTGCACACCGACGAGGAGACCGGCCAGACCATCATCGCGGGTATGGGCGAGCTGCACCTCGACGTGCTGGTCGACCGTATGAAGCGTGAGTTCCGCGTCGAGGCCAACGTCGGCAAGCCGCAGGTCGCGTACCGCGAGACGCTGCGCAAGCCGGTGGAGCGTCTGGACTACACGCACAAGAAGCAGACCGGTGGTTCCGGTCAGTTCGCGAAGGTCCAGATCGCCATCGAGCCGCTCGACGGCGACGGCTACGAGTTCGAGAACAAGGTCACCGGTGGCCGCATCCCGCGGGAGTACATCCCGTCCGTGGACGCGGGCTGCCAGGAGGCCATGGAGTTCGGCGTTCTCGCCGGCTACCCGCTGACCGGCGTCAAGGTCACCCTTCTCGACGGTGCCTTCCACGACGTGGACTCGTCCGAGATGGCGTTCAAGATCGCCGGTTCGATGGCCTTCAAGGAGGCCGCCCGCAAGGCCAGCCCGGCCCTGCTGGAGCCGATGATGAAGGTCGAGGTGACGACGCCCGAGGACTACATGGGTGACGTCATCGGCGACATCAACTCGCGTCGCGGTCAGATCCAGTCCATGGAGGACCGCCACGGCGCCAAGCTCGTCACGGGCCTGGTTCCGCTTTCGGAGATGTTCGGCTACGTCGGAGACCTCCGCAGCAAGACCTCGGGTCGCGCAAGCTACTCGATGCAGTTCGACTCCTACGCCGAGGTTCCCCGGAACGTCGCCGAGGAGATCATCGCGAAGGCCAAGGGCGAGTAGCTCCGTTAGCCGGAACACGCTTTAGGCTTGACACCGTCTGCCGGGGGCAATCCCCGCAATCCGTGAGGATTGCCCCGGCGGTCGGCATCCCAGCAAAGATCACCTGGCGCCGATGAGTAAGGCGTACAGAACCACTTCAGGAGGACCCAGTGGCGAAGGCGAAGTTCGAGCGGACTAAGCCGCACGTCAACATCGGCACCATCGGTCACATTGACCACGGTAAGACGACCCTCACGGCCGCCATTACCAAGGTGCTGCACGACGAGTACCCCGACCTGAACGAGGCCTCGGCCTTCGACCAGATCGACAAGGCTCCCGAGGAGCGTCAGCGCGGTATCACGATCTCGATCGCGCACGTCGAGTACCAGACGGAGAACCGTCACTACGCCCACGTCGACTGCCCCGGTCACGCGGACTACATCAAGAACATGATCACGGGTGCGGCGCAGATGGACGGCGCCATCCTCGTGGTTGCCGCCACCGACGGCCCGATGCCGCAGACCAAGGAGCACGTGCTCCTGGCCCGCCAGGTCGGCGTTCCCTACATCGTTGTCGCCCTGAACAAGGCCGACATGGTGGACGACGAGGAGATCCTGGAGCTCGTCGAGCTCGAGGTCCGTGAGCTCCTCTCCGAGTACGAGTTCCCGGGCGACGACGTCCCGGTCGTCAAGGTCTCGGCGCTGAAGGCGCTCGAGGGCGACGCCGAGTGGGGCAAGTCCGTCGTGGACCTGATGAAGGCCGTCGACGAGGCGATCCCCGCCCCGGACCGTGACGTCGACAAGCCGTTCCTGATGCCGATCGAGGACGTCTTCACCATCACCGGCCGTGGCACCGTTGTCACCGGTCGTATCGAGCGTGGTGTCCTCAAGGTCAACGAGACCGTCGACATCATCGGCATCAAGCAGGACAAGACCACCACCACGGTCACCGGCATCGAGATGTTCCGCAAGCTGCTCGACGAGGGCCAGGCCGGTGAGAACGTCGGTCTGCTGCTCCGCGGCATCAAGCGCGAGGACGTCGAGCGCGGCCAGGTCATCATCAAGCCGGGCTCGGTCACGCCGCACACCTCCTTCGAGGCGCAGGCGTACATCCTGTCGAAGGACGAGGGTGGCCGCCACACCCCGTTCTTCAACAACTACCGCCCGCAGTTCTACTTCCGTACCACGGACGTGACCGGCGTCGTGACCCTCCCCGAGGGCACCGAGATGGTCATGCCGGGCGACAACACCGAGATGAGCGTCGAGCTCATCCAGCCCGTCGCCATGGAGGAGGGCCTGAAGTTCGCCATCCGTGAGGGTGGCCGGACCGTCGGCGCCGGCCAGGTCACCAAGATCAACAAGTAAGTGTTGATCGGGGTAACCCGGTAGCTCCTGCGAGCATTCGAGCCTCGGCTCACGGAAGCGCCCGTACGACTTCGGTCGTGCGGGCGCTTTCCGCTGCCCGGAATCGGGTCGGGCAGTGGGAGCCGGAGTCCGGGGTGGCGGCCGGATGACGCGCCGCTCGCGCGGCGACATGTGTAAGTGATCTCCGGGTGGGATAGCCTCTAAGGCTCGATTGGCCTCGGCCCTCGGCCGTATGGCACACTGTCCAGGTTGCTCGGTTGAGTGCCGATGCTGCGCGCCTCCCGCCGGGGGGACCGGAAGCGAGTCCTAGGTATTCGTCGTCTCTTATCAGAGGCGGAAGTACGGGAATCTTCCGGGAAGCGTCAGCGGGGTGCCTCAGCCAGGCGCTCGGTGGGTGTTCCGCCCCCACGTCTCCTTCTCGAAGGATTTCCGTACGGAAATTTCTCCGGTGGGAGTGCGACACGCCCGACCGCGTGGGTCGGGGGCGGGACGCGTACGCACCGAGTCCCAGAGCGTTACGAGAGACAGGACTACGAAGTAGCCATGGCGGGACAGAAGATCCGCATCCGGCTCAAGGCCTACGACCACGAGGTCATCGACAGCTCGGCGAAGAAGATCGTCGAGACGGTGACCCGCACTGGTGCGTCGGTCGCGGGCCCGGTGCCGCTGCCCACTGAGAAGAACGTGTACTGCGTCATCAAGTCGCCGCACAAGTACAAGGACTCGCGCGAGCACTTCGAGATGCGCACGCACAAGCGCCTGATCGACATCCTCGACCCGACGCCCAAGACCGTTGACTCGCTGATGCGCCTGGACCTTCCGGCCGGCGTTGACATCGAGATCAAGCTCTGAGAGGCGCGGAAGAGATGGCTAAGCAGATCAAGGGCATCCTGGGCGAGAAGCTCGGCATGACCCAGGTCTGGGACGACAACAACCGTGTTGTCCCGGTGACCGTGGTGAAGGCCGGCCCCTGTGTCGTTACCCAGGTGCGCACCAATGACCAGGACGGCTACGACTCCGTCCAGATCGCCTTCGGCGAGATCGACCCGCGCAAGGTGAACAAGCCCCTCAAGGGCCACTTCGCGAAGGCCGACGTCACCCCCCGCCGTCACCTCGTCGAGGTCCGTACCACCGACGCCGGTGAGTACACCCTCGGCCAGGAGCTGACCGCTGAGACCTTCGAGTCCGGCGTCAAGGTGGACGTGACCGGCAAGAGCAAGGGCAAGGGCTTCGCCGGCGTCATGAAGCGTCACGGCTTCCACGGCGGCAAGGCTTCCCACGGTGCCCACCGCGTGCACCGTAAGCCGGGCTCCATCGGTGGCTGCGCCACCCCGGGCCGCGTGTTCAAGGGCATGCGGATGGCCGGTCGTATGGGCAACGAGCGGGTCACCACCCAGAACCTGACCGTCCATGCCGTTGACGCGGAGAAGGGTCTGCTGCTCATCAAGGGCGCAGTTCCTGGTCCGAACGGCGGCCTCGTCCTGGTCCGTACCGCGGCCAAGGGGGCCTGAGGTAACCGATGAGCACCATTGACATCCTTTCGCCGGCAGGCGACAAGGCCGGGACCGTCGAGCTCCCCGCGGAGATCTTCGACGCGAAGGTCAGCGTTCCGCTGATCCACCAGGTCGTTGTCGCACAGCTGGCCGCTGCCCGTCAGGGCACGCACAAGACCAAGACTCGCGGCGAGGTCCGCGGCGGTGGCAAGAAGCCGTACCGCCAGAAGGGCACCGGCCGCGCGCGCCAGGGTTCGACCCGTGCGCCGCAGTTCGCCGGCGGTGGCGTCGTGCACGGTCCCGTGCCGCGCGACTACTCGCAGCGCACGCCCAAGAAGATGAAGGCCGCCGCCCTGCGCGGTGCCCTCACCGACCGGGCGCGCAACAGCCGTATCCACGTCGTCTCCGGCGTGGTCGACGGCGCGATCTCCACCAAGGCCGCCAAGGGTCTCCTCGGCAAGGTCAGCGAGCGGAAGAACCTGCTCCTGGTCGCCGAGCGCTCCGACGAGGCCGCGTGGCTGTCCGCCCGCAACCTGCCCCAGGTGCACATCCTGGAGCCGGGCCAGCTGAACACGTACGACGTGCTCGTCTCCGACGACGTGGTCTTCACCACGGCCGCCCTGGAGTCCTTCGTGTCCGGCCGGAACGCTGAGACCGAAGGGAGCGACGCCTGATGACTGAGGCCGTCGTCACCAGCAAGACCTTCTCGGACCCGCGCGACATTCTTGTCAAGCCGGTGGTCTCCGAGAAGAGCTACGCGCTGCTGGACGAGAACAAGTACACGTTCATCGTCGACCCGCGTGCCAACAAGACCCAGATCAAGCAGGCCGTCGAGGCGGTCTTCTCGGTCAAGGTCTCCGGGGTCAACACGATCAACCGCCAGGGCAAGCGCAAGCGCACCCGCACCGGTTTCGGCAAGCGTGCCGACACCAAGCGCGCCATCGTGACCCTCGCCGAGGGCGACCGTATCGACATCTTCGGCGGTCCGACCGCCTAAGGGCGGTCTGGATCGTCCGGAATCGGACGAGGACTGAGAAATGGGTATCCGCAAGTACAAGCCGACGACCCCGGGCCGTCGTGGCTCCAGCGTCGCCGACTTTGTCGAGATCACGCGGTCCACGCCGGAGAAGTCGCTGGTCCGCCCGCTGCACAGCAAGGGCGGCCGTAACAACGCCGGTCGTGTGACCGTTCGCCACCAGGGCGGTGGCCACAAGCGCGCCTACCGAGTGATCGACTTCCGTCGTCACGACAAGGACGGCGTGCCGGCCAAGGTCGCGCACATCGAGTACGACCCCAACCGCACCGCGCGCATCGCGCTGCTGCACTACGCAGACGGCGAGAAGCGCTACATCATCGCGCCCCGTGGCCTGAGCCAGGGTGACCGGATTGAGAACGGCCCCGGCGCCGACATCAAGCCCGGCAACAACCTGCCGCTGCGCCACATCCCCGTGGGTACGACGATCCACGCGATCGAGCTGCGTCCGGGCGGCGGTGCGAAGTTCGCCCGCTCGGCCGGTGCCTCCGTGCAGCTGCTGGCGCGGGAGGGCTCGATGGCCCACCTGCGTATGCCGTCCGGTGAGATCCGCCTGGTCGACGTCCGCTGCCGCGCCACCGTCGGCGAGGTCGGCAACGCCGAGCAGTCGAACATCAACTGGGGCAAGGCCGGCCGTATGCGCTGGAAGGGCGTCCGCCCGACCGTGCGTGGTGTCGTGATGAACCCCGTCGACCACCCGCACGGTGGTGGTGAGGGCAAGACCTCCGGTGGTCGCCACCCGGTCTCGCCGTGGGGTCAGAAGGAGGGTCGTACGCGTTCGCCGAAGAAGGCTTCGAACAAGTACATCGTCCGCCGCCGCAAGACGAACAAGAAGCGCTAGGAGCGGGTTTAGATGCCGCGTAGTCTCAAGAAGGGGCCCTTCGTCGACGACCACCTCTCCAAGAAGGTGGATGTTCAGAACGAAGCCGGCACCAAGAACGTCATCAAGACCTGGTCCCGCCGCTCCATGATCGTCCCGGCCATGCTCGGCCACACGATCGCGGTGCACGACGGCCGCAAGCACGTCCCGGTGTTCGTCACCGAGTCGATGGTTGGCCACAAGCTCGGCGAGTTTGCGCCGACCCGCACCTTCCGCGGCCACGAGAAGGACGACCGCAAGTCGCGGCGTCGTTGATCGGCGGAGTGCGAAGACTATGACTGACACCGAAGGGACAACCATGGAAGCCAGGGCCCAGGCGCGGTACATCCGCGTCACGCCCATGAAGGCCCGCCGCGTGGTGGACCTTATCCGTGGCATGGATGCCACGGAGGCTCAGGCGGTCCTGCGTTTCGCCCCGCAGGCCGCGAGCGTGCCGGTGGGCAAGGTGCTGGACAGCGCCATTGCCAACGCCGCGCACAACTACGACCACACCGACGCCGACAGCCTCTACATCTCCGAGGCATACGTCGACGAAGGCCCGACCCTGAAGCGGTTCCGTCCGCGTGCCCAGGGCCGCGCCTACCGGATCCGCAAGCGGACCAGCCACATCACCGTGGTCGTCAGCAGCAAGGAAGGAACCCGGTAATGGGCCAGAAGGTAAACCCGCACGGGTTCCGGCTCGGCGTCACGACGGACTTCAAGTCCCGCTGGTACGCCGACAAGCTGTACAAGGACTACGTCAAGGAAGACGTCGCCATTCGTCGCATGATGACGAAGGGCATGGAGCGCGCCGGTATCTCCAAGGTGGAGATCGAGCGCACCCGTGAGCGCGTCCGCGTTGACATCCACACCGCTCGTCCGGGCATCGTCATCGGCCGCCGTGGCGCCGAGGCCGACCGCATCCGCGGCGAACTGGAGAAGCTGACCGGCAAGCAGGTCCAGCTGAACATCCTCGAGGTCAAGAACCCCGAGACCGATGCTCAGCTCGTGGCCCAGGCCGTCGCCGAGCAGCTGTCCTCCCGCGTCTCCTTCCGTCGCGCCATGCGTAAGAGCATGCAGTCGACGATGAAGGCCGGCGCCAAGGGCATCAAGATCCAGTGCGGTGGCCGTCTCGGCGGCGCCGAGATGTCCCGCTCGGAGTTCTACCGCGAGGGCCGTGTGCCCCTGCACACCCTCCGGGCCAACGTCGACTACGGCTTCTTCGAGGCCAAGACCACCTTCGGCCGCATCGGCGTGAAGGTCTGGATCTACAAGGGCGACGTCAAGAACATCGCCGAGGTTCGTGCGGAGAACGCTGCCGCCCGTGCGGGTAACCGCCCGGCGCGTGGTGGCGGCAACGACCGCCCGCGCCGCGGTGGCGAGCGTGGCGGCCGCGGCCGCAAGCCGCAGCAGCAGAACGCCGCTGCCGAGGCCCCCAAGGCCGAGGCCGCTGCCGCTGCTCCGGCGGAGACCCCCGGAACGGAGGCCTGACCGACATGCTGATCCCTCGCAGGGTCAAGCACCGCAAGCAGCACCACCCGAAGCGCAACGGCATGGCCAAGGGTGGCACCGAGCTGGCCTTCGGTGAGTACGGCATCCAGGCCGTCACCCCGGCGTACGTGACGAACCGTCAGATCGAGTCGGCTCGTATCGCCATGACCCGTCACATCAAGCGTGGCGGCAAGGTCTGGATCAACATTTACCCGGACCGCCCGCTCACGAAGAAGCCGGCCGAGACCCGCATGGGTTCCGGTAAGGGTTCTCCGGAGTGGTGGGTCGCGAACGTCAAGCCCGGTCGGGTGATGTTCGAGCTGTCCTTCCCGAACGAAAAGGTTGCCAAGGAGGCGCTGACCCGCGCCGCCCACAAGCTTCCGATGAAGTGCCGCATCGTGCGGCGCGAGGCAGGTGAGTCGTGATGGCGGCCGGTACCAAGGCGACCGAGCTGCGCGAGCTGAACAACGAGGACCTCGTTGCCAAGCTTCGTGAGGCCAAGGAGGAGCTGTTCAACCTCCGCTTCCAGGCGGCGACCGGACAGCTTGAGAACCACGGTCGGCTCAAGTCCGTCCGTAAGGACATCGCCCGGATCTACACCCTGATGCGTGAGCGTGAGCTGGGCATCGAGACGGTGGAGAGCGCCTGATGAGCGAGAAGAATGTGACTGAGACGAACGACCGCGGCTTCCGCAAGACCCGTGAGGGTCTCGTCGTCAGCGACAAGATGGACAAGACCGTCGTCGTCGCCGTCGAGGACCGCGTCAAGCACGCGCTGTACGGCAAGGTCATCCGCCGTACCAACAAGCTCAAGGCGCACGACGAGCAGAACGCCGCGGGTGTCGGCGACCGCGTCCTCCTCATGGAGACCCGGCCGCTGTCCGCCTCGAAGCGCTGGCGCATCGTCGAGATCCTCGAGAAGGCCAAGTAGGCAGTTCCCGTAAGGGAACGCCACGTAATACCGCCTGAGGGTTCCCCCTCAGGTCAGTTCCGCCAGGCTCGGCGGGGCCCCGTTTCACCGCGGGGCCCCGCCGGGAACCGGCAGACGATCAGGAGATAGACGTGATCCAGCAGGAGTCTCGGCTTCGCGTCGCCGACAACACGGGTGCGAAGGAAATTCTCACCATCCGTGTTCTCGGTGGCTCGGGCCGGCGCTACGCGGGCATCGGTGACGTCATTGTCGCCACCGTGAAGGACGCGATCCCCGGTGGCAACGTGAAGAAGGGTGACGTCGTCAAGGCCGTCATCGTTCGCACCGTCAAGGAGCGCCGCCGTCCGGACGGCTCGTACATCCGCTTCGACGAGAACGCGGCCGTCATCCTCAAGAACGATGGCGACCCCCGCGGCACCCGTATCTTCGGCCCCGTGGGCCGTGAGCTGCGCGAGAAGAAGTTCATGAAGATCATCTCGCTCGCGCCGGAGGTGCTGTAACCGATGAAGATCAAGAAGGGCGACCTGGTCCAGGTCATCACCGGTAAGGACAAGGGCAAGCAGGGCAAGGTCATCGCGGCCTTCCCCCGTGAGGACCGTGTCCTGGTCGAGGGTGTCAACCGGGTCAAGAAGCACACCAAGGCCGGCCAGACCGCGCGCGGCTCGCAGACCGGCGGCATCGTCACCACCGAGGCCCCGGTGCACGTGAGCAACGTGCAGCTCGTCGTGGAGAAGGACGGCAAGAAGGTCGTCACCCGCGTCGGCTACCGCTTCGACGACGAAGGCAACAAGATCCGCGTTGCCAAGCGGACCGGTGAGGACATCTGATGACTGCCACCACCAACGCGCCGCGTCTCAAGCAGCGCTACCGCGAAGAGATCGCCGGGAAGCTGAAGGACGAGTTCTCGTACGAGAACGTCATGCAGATCCCCGGCCTGACCAAGATCGTGGTCAACATGGGTGTGGGCGACGCCGCCCGCGACTCCAAGCTGATCGACGGTGCCATCAAGGACCTCACCACGATCACCGGCCAGAAGCCGGCCGTCACCAAGGCCCGGAAGTCCATCGCGCAGTTCAAGCTGCGTGAGGGTCAGCCGATCGGTGCCCACGTCACCCTCCGCGGTGACCGCATGTGGGAGTTCCTGGACCGCCTGCTGTCGCTCGCGCTGCCGCGCATCCGCGACTTCCGTGGTCTGTCGCCGAAGCAGTTCGACGGCCGCGGTAACTACACCTTCGGTCTCACGGAGCAGGTCATGTTCCACGAGATCGACCAGGACAAGATCGACCGTACCCGGGGTATGGACATCACCGTGGTCACCACGGCGACCAACGACGACGAGGGCCGCGCCCTTCTGCGTCACCTCGGCTTCCCGTTCAAGGAGGCGTGAGCGAGATGGCGAAGAAGGCTCTGATCGCGAAGGCTGCTCGCAAGCCCAAGTTCGGTGTGCGCGCCTACACCCGCTGCCAGCGCTGTGGCCGCCCGCACTCCGTGTACCGCAAGTTCGGCCTCTGCCGCGTGTGCCTTCGTGAGATGGCTCACCGTGGCGAGCTGCCGGGCGTGACCAAGAGCTCCTGGTAATCCCCCAGTTGGGATGACCCGGAAGCTCTCGGTAAGCATCCGGTCGGCAGGCGCCCCGCCCCTCGTCCCGTAGGGTAGAAGGGTTGGGCGCCCCGCCGCCCGAGACCGACCGCGGGCAACACACCCGCATAACGTCGCTTACTACGCCGTAGGTCCCCGTGCCGCACCCGTCCCGACTCGGATCGGGGAGAGGGATGGCACATATAGGAAACCCCGGCGAGAGAGGCCGAAGGCCAATTCATGACCATGACTGATCCCATCGCAGACATGCTGACCCGTCTGCGGAACGCGAACTCGGCGTACCACGACACCGTCGTGATGCCGCACAGCAAGATCAAGTCTCACATCGCGGAGATCCTCCAGCAGGAGGGCTACATCACCGGCTGGAAGGTTGAGGACGCCGAGGTCGGCAAGAACCTCATCCTCGAGCTGAAGTTCGGCCCGAACCGCGAGCGCTCGATCGCCGGCATCAAGCGCATTTCGAAGCCGGGCCTGCGGGTCTACGCAAAGTCCACCAACCTGCCGAAGGTCCTCGGCGGCCTGGGCGTGGCGATCATCTCCACGTCCCACGGTCTCCTGACCGGCCAGCAGGCCAGCAAGAAGGGCGTGGGTGGGGAAGTCCTCGCCTACGTCTGGTAATCAGGGAACGGAGGAAGAGCTAATGTCGCGCATTGGCAAGCTGCCCATCCAGGTTCCCGCTGGTGTGGACGTCACCATCGATGGCCGCACGGTCAACGTGAAGGGTCCCAAGGGCTCCCTTTCGCACACCGTCGCCGCGCCCATCGAGGTCGCCAAGGGTGAGGACGGCGTCATCAACGTCTCCCGCCCGAACGACGAGCGTCAGAACAAGGCCCTTCACGGCCTGTCCCGCACGCTGGTGGCGAACATGATCACCGGCGTGACCGCGGGCTACAGCAAGGCGCTCGAAATCAGCGGTGTCGGCTACCGCGTCCAGGCCAAGGGCTCCAACCTGGAGTTCTCCCTGGGCTACAGCCACCCGATCCTCGTCGAGGCGCCCGAAGGTATCTCCTTCAAGGTCGAGTCCCCGACGAAGCTCAGCGTCGAGGGCATCGACAAGCAGAAGGTCGGCGAGGTTGCGGCGAACATCCGCAAGCTGCGCAAGCCTGACCCGTACAAGGCCAAGGGCGTCAAGTACGCCGGCGAGGTCATCCGCCGCAAGGTCGGAAAGGCTGGTAAGTAAGCCATGGCATACGGTGTGAAGATCGCGAAGGGCAACGCCCGCAAGGGTGCCGCCCTCAAGCGGCGCCACATCCGCATCCGTAAGCGGATTTCGGGTACGCCGGAGCGTCCGCGTCTGGTCGTGACGCGCTCCAACCGCGGTATCACCGCCCAGGTCATCGACGACATCGCGGGCCACACGCTCGCGTCGGCGTCGCACCTGGACGCGTCGATCCGTGGTGGCGAGGGCAGCAAGGGCGACCAGGCCAAGCAGGTCGGTTCCCTGGTCGCCGAGCGCGCCAAGGCCGCCGGCGTCGAGGCCGTCGTGTTCGACCGCGGTGGCAACCAGTACGCCGGGCGCATTGCCGCTCTGGCGGACGCCGCCCGCGAAGCCGGGCTGAAGTTCTAAGCCCCGGTTCCGGAGCTAGCGGACGTAACAGAGAGAGGTAAATCCAATGGCTGGACCCCAGCGCCGCGGCAGCGGTGCCGGTGGCGGCGAGCGGCGGGACCGGAAGGGTCGCGACGGTGGCGCCGCCGCCGAGAAGACCGCATACGTTGAGCGCGTTGTCGCGATCAACCGTGTCGCCAAGGTTGTCAAGGGTGGTCGTCGTTTCAGCTTCACCGCGCTGGTCGTGGTGGGCGACGGTGACGGCACCGTAGGTGTCGGTTACGGCAAGGCCAAGGAAGTTCCGGCTGCCATCGCCAAGGGCGTGGAAGAGGCCAAGAAGAACTTCTTCAAGGTCCCCCGTATCCAGGGCACCATCCCGCACCCCATCCAGGGCGAGAAGGCTGCAGGCGTCGTCCTGCTCAAGCCGGCTTCCCCCGGTACCGGTGTGATCGCCGGTGGCCCGGTGCGCGCCGTCCTGGAGTGCGCGGGCATCCACGACGTCCTGAGCAAGTCGCTCGGTTCGTCGAACCCGATCAACATCGTGCACGCCACGGTGACCGCGCTTCAGGGCCTTCAGCGCCCCGAGGAGATCGCGGCCCGTCGTGGCCTGCCGCTGGAGGACGTTGCTCCCGCAGCTCTGCTGCGGGCGCGTGCCGGGGTGACTGCGTAATGCGCATCAAGATCACCCAGACCAAGTCCTACATCGGTAGCAAGCAGAACCACCGCGACACGCTGCGCACGCTCGGCCTCAAGCGGCTGAACGACAGCGTCGTCCGGGAGGCCCGCCCCGAGGTCGTCGGCATGGTGCACACCGTCCGTCACCTCGTGACGGTTGAGGAGGTCGACTGACATGGCGGAGCAGAACCCGCTGAAGGTCCACAACCTCCGTCCTGCCCCGGGCGCCAAGACCGCCAAGACCCGTGTGGGTCGTGGTGAGGCGTCCAAGGGTAAGACCGCTGGTCGTGGTACCAAGGGCACCAAGGCCCGTTACCAGGTTCCGGAGCGCTTCGAGGGCGGGCAGATGCCCCTCCACATGCGCCTCCCGAAGCTGAAGGGCTTCAAGAACCCCGCCCACAAGCAGTTCCAGGTCGTGAACCTGGAGAAGCTGGCCGCGCTCTACCCGCAGGGTGGCGAGGTCACGGTGGCCGATCTGGTCGCCAAGGGCGCGGTGCGCAAGAACGAGCTCGTCAAGGTCCTGGGCCAGGGCGAGATCTCCGTGGCGCTGCAGGTGACGGTTGACTCCGTCTCCGGCTCCGCCAAGGAGAAGATTGCCGCTGCCGGCGGCACCGTCACCGAACTCCTCTGAGTTCGTTGGTTCAACTGACCGGGGATGCCCATCGTTTGGGGCATCCCCGGTTGGTCGTTCCACGGGGGTACGGTCGCCGGTAAGGTGGCCTGCCGGTGCAACTTTTTTCACGGGGGACGCACCGGACCCCCGCCGCACGGCTCCGGCTGTGCGGCGTTTCAGGCCGCTTTTATTCGTCGATCCTCAAGACCGTCACCTCTCGCCCGTCCGGCGGGGGGCGCAGGAGGCACCGTGCTCACCGCGTTCGCCCGAGCGTTCAAGACGCCCGACCTGCGCAAAAAGCTGCTGTTCACGTTGGGCATCGTCGTGCTCTACCGGATCGGTGCCCATGTCCCGATCCCCGGGGTGAATTACGCGAACGTCGAGACCTGCATGAAGCAGGCCGGCGGCAACAGCGGATTGTTCGCCCTGGTGAACATGTTCAGCGGTGGTGCGCTGCTGCAGATCACGATCTTCGCGCTGGGGATCATGCCGTACATCACGGCGAGCATCATCCTTCAGCTGCTGACCGTCGTCATTCCCCGGTTGGAAGCCCTCAAGAAGGAGGGGCAGACCGGTCAGGCGAAGATCACCCAGTACACCCGCTATCTGACCGTCGCGCTGGCGATCCTGCAGGGCACCGGCCTGGTGGCCACGGCCCGCAGCGGCGCCCTCTTCAACGGCTGCCCGGTCGCCAGCGAGATCGTGCCCAGCGACTCGATCTTCACCACCATCACCATGGTCATCACGATGACCGCCGGTACCGCGGTGGTCATGTGGCTCGGTGAGCTGGTCACCGACCGCGGCATCGGCAACGGCATGTCGATCCTGATGTTCATCTCGATCGCCGCCGGTTTCCCGGGCGCCCTCTGGCAGATCAAGACCACCGGCAAGCTCGCCGACGGCTGGATCGAGTTCTTCGCGGTGATCGCCGTCGGCCTCGCGATGGTGGCCCTGGTGGTCTTCGTCGAGCAGGCGCAGCGCCGGATTCCGGTGCAGTACGCGAAGCGCATGATCGGGCGCCGTTCTTACGGCGGTACGTCCACGTACATCCCGCTCAAGGTGAATCAGGCGGGTGTGATTCCCGTCATCTTCGCGTCGTCGTTGCTCTACATTCCGGCCCTGATCGCGCAGTTCAGCGGCTCGGACGCGGAGTGGGCCCGGTGGATTTCCACGAACTTCACCAAGGGAAACCACCCGGTTTACATCGTTACGTACTTCTTGTTGATCGTGTTCTTCGCCTTCTTCTACGTGGCGATCTCGTTCAACCCCGAAGAAGTTGCCGACAACATGAAGAAGTATGGTGGCTTCATCCCGGGCATCCGGGCTGGTCGCCCGACGGCCGAGTACCTCAGCTACGTGCTCAACCGGATCACGTGGCCGGGCTCGCTGTACCTGGGGCTGATCGCACTCGTACCAACAGTGGCGTTGGTGCTGTTCAACGCGAACCAGAACTTCCCGTTCGGCGGGACGAGCATCCTGATCATCGTGGGTGTGGGTCTGGAGACCGTGAAGCAGATCGAGAGCCAGCTTCAGCAGCGCAACTACGAAGGGTTCCTCCGCTGATGCGAATCGTCCTCGTCGGACCCCCGGGAGCCGGTAAGGGTACGCAGGCCGCGTACCTCGCCCGGAACCTTGAGATCCCGCACATCTCCACGGGTGACCTGTTCCGCGCCAACATCAGCCAGGGCACGCCCCTCGGCGTCGAGGCCAAGTCCTACATGGACGCCGGCAACCTCGTCCCGGACTCGGTCACCATCCGGATGGCCGAGGACCGCATGGAGCAGGACGACGCGGCCGGGGGCTTCCTGCTGGACGGGTTCCCGCGCAATCTCGGTCAGGCCGAGGCGCTCGACACCTACCTCAAGGGCAAGGGCATCACGCTGGACGCGGTGCTCGACCTGGAGGTCCCCGAGGACGAGGTCGTCAAGCGGATCGCCGGCCGCCGGATCTGCCGGAAGAACTCCGCGCACGTCTTCCACGCCGAGTACAGCAAGCCGAAGACCGAGGGCGTCTGCGACGTCTGCGGCGGCGAGCTCTACCAGCGCGACGACGACCGCGAGGACACGGTGCGCAAGCGCCTGGAGGTCTACCACTCGGAGACCGAGCCGATCATCGACTACTACAAGGCGCAGGAACTCGTCGTGACGATTCCCGCCCTCGGCAAGGTCGAAGAGGTCACGCAGCGGGCGATGTCCGCTCTCGGACGCGGCGAGTAACCTCCGCGTACGCTTCGATACGGCCGCGGTGCCCTGCCCAGGGCGCCGCGGCCGTATCGTATGGAGGGGCGGGCGCGCCCGCGCGGTGGTCGGCCGTGCGAACGACGCGGTTGTCGGCACAGTCGGTTCAGGAAGGCGTTACCCGCCATGGTGGAGATCAAGACCCCTCAGCAGATCGCCAAGATGCGCGAGGCGGGGCTGGTGGTCGCCGCCATCCATGCCGCGACCCGGGAGGCGGCGGTGCCGGGGGCGACCACCCGCGATCTGGACGAGGTGGCCCGTAAGGTCCTCGCCGAGCACGGCGCGAAGTCGAACTTCCTCGGGTACGGCGGGTTCCCCGCGACGATCTGCACGTCGGTGAACGACGTCGTCGTCCACGGCATCCCGGACGATAAAACGGTGCTGCAGGACGGCGACATCATCTCCATCGACTGCGGCGCGATCATCGACGGCTGGCACGGCGACGCCGCGTACACCGCGTTCGTCGGCTCCGGGCACTCCGCGGAGCTGGTCGAGCTGAGCCGGGTGACCGAGGAGTCCATGTGGGCCGGGGTCGCCGCGGTCGCGAAGGGCAACCGGCTGATCGACATCTCCAAGGCGATCGAGGGGTACATCCGCCGCCAGCCGCGTCCGGCGTGCGGGAAGTACGGCATCGTCGAGGAGTACGGCGGCCACGGCATCGGCTCGGAGATGCACATGGACCCGCATCTGCTGAACTACGTCGACCGCAAGCGCGGCCGCGGTCCGAAGCTGGTGCCCGGGTTCTGCATCGCGATCGAGCCGATGGTCAACCTCGGCACGCACAAGACGCACGTCCTGGACGACGAGTGGACGGTCAAGACGAACGACGGCGGCTGGTCCTCGCACTGGGAACACTCGGTGGCGCTGACCGAGGAGGGGCCGCTGGTGCTGACCGCCGTCGACGGCGGCAAGGCGAAGCTGGCCGAGCTGGGTGTCACGGCGGCGCCGGACCCGCTCGCGGGGGCCTGACGGCGGAGTCCGCCTGGAGCCGGTGCGAAGGAACTGCGACGGTCCGCGGGGCGATGGCGTAAGGATCTCCCCGGGTGGGCAATAATCGTGGATTCGTCTTTTCGTGGGCTCTGACGTAGACTGACGCGTCGGCTCTCGTGCATCCGTGTGCCTGCCCTCAAGGTAGGCGTCATTTTTGACCTGCCGCACGGACACTTCGAGAGTTGATCAAGGTAGCCGATTCGAAAGGCGAAGCGTGGCCAAGAAGCAAGGTGCCATCGAGATCGAGGGCACCGTGATCGAGTCTCTGCCGAACGCAATGTTCAAGGTGGAGCTCCAGAACGGTCACAAGGTCCTCGCGCACATCAGCGGCAAGATGCGGATGCACTACATCCGTATCCTCCCGGATGACCGGGTCGTGGTGGAGCTCTCTCCGTACGACCTGACGCGTGGCCGGATCGTCTACCGCTACAAGTAGATCTTGTCGAAGCCCCGCTCCGTCGGGGTGACGGCACTGACCCGGAGAACCTCACACCCATGAAGGTCAAGCCGAGCGTCAAGAAGATCTGCGACAAGTGCAAGGTGATCCGCCGCCACGGCCGGGTCATGGTCATCTGCGACAACCTGCGCCACAAGCAGCGCCAGGGCTGACGCACGACCACTTGCATTTCGCAGTTTTCGCGCGACGCACGTAATTCGTACATACGCAGACACCCGACCCCCGCGTCTTTCGCGTGGGACGAAACCCCCGGCTCGGAGGCCGGGGCCCGGCTCGTAATTCAGCTGAGTCTTACGGGAACGGTGCTGCGGAAGACCTCCGAATAGCCATCAGGAGCCACATCAATGGCACGCCTCGCAGGCGTTGATCTCCCGCGCGAAAAGCGCGTCGAGGTCGCCCTCACCTATGTCTTCGGCATCGGGCGCACGCTGTCGCAGCAGACCCTCGCCGCCACCGGCGTGGACCCCAACACCCGGGTTCGCGACCTGGCCGAGGAAGACCTGATCAAGATCCGCGAGTACGTGGACAACAACCTCAAGACCGAGGGTGACCTCCGTCGCGAGATCCAGGCCGACATCCGCCGCAAGGTCGAGATCGGCTGCTACCAGGGTCTGCGTCACCGCCGCGGCCTTCCGGTCCACGGCCAGCGCACCAGCACGAACGCCCGTACCCGCAAGGGCCCGCGTCGCGCGATCGCCGGCAAGAAGAAGCCGGGCAAGAAGTAGTCCTCAGCAGGACGCACTGCGGTTCCGTTCCCCCGGGCCGCAGAAGTCAGCGGTCTTCGCTGTAGGACCGACCACCTCCATTAGGAGAATTTCATGCCTCCGAAGGGCCGTACGGCCGGCGCCAAGAAGGTGCGCCGCAAGGAGAAGAAGAACGTCGCCCACGGGCACGCTCACATCAAGAGCACGTTCAACAACACGATCGTTTCGATCACCGACCCGACCGGCAACGTGATTTCCTGGGCCTCGGCCGGTCACGTGGGCTTCAAGGGTTCGCGTAAGTCGACTCCGTTCGCCGCGCAGATGGCTGCCGAGTCGGCCGCCCGTCGCGCGCAGGAGCACGGCATGCGCAAGGTCGACGTGTTCGTCAAGGGTCCCGGCTCCGGCCGTGAGACCGCGATCCGCTCCCTCCAGGCCACCGGCCTCGAGGTGGGTTCGATCCAGGACGTCACCCCGACCCCGCACAACGGCTGCCGCCCTCCCAAGCGCCGCCGCGTCTGACCCACTGAAGTAGGAGACAACTAGACAATGGCGCGTTACACCGGGGCCGACTGCAAGCGTTGCCGTCGGGAGAAGCAGAAGCTCTTCCTCAAGGGGAGCAAGTGCGAGAGCGCGAAGTGCCCGATCGAGATCCGTCCTTACCCCCCGGGTGAGCACGGTCGCGGGCGCACCAAGGACAGCGAGTACCTGCTCCAGCTTCGTGAGAAGCAGAAGTGCAGCCGTATCTACGGTGTCCTTGAGAAGCAGTTCGTGAACTACTACAAGGAAGCGAACCAGAAGACCGGCAAGACCGGTGAGAACCTTCTGCGCATCCTTGAGACCCGCCTCGACAACGTGGTCTACCGGGCCGGCTTCGCCAAGTCCCGCGACCACGCCCGTCAGCTGGTGCGTCACGGACACATCAACGTGAACGGCCGCAAGACCGACATTCCGTCGGCCCGCGTCTCCGTGAACGACATCATCGAGGTCCGCGAGGGCTCCCGGAACCTGACCCCCTTCGAGGTGGCCAAGGCCGAGGCCGGCGAGAAGACCGTTCCGGCGTGGCTGGAAGCGATCCCGTCGAACCTCCGGATCCTCGTGCACAGCATGCCCGAGCGCCAGGTGATCGACACCCAGGTGCAGGAGCAGCTGATCGTTGAGCTCTACTCCAAGTAAGTAGGGCGACGGGCTCGGGCGGCACAGGTTCTTCGGAACCGCGTGCCGCCCGTACCCTTGTCAGCAGAGGGCGTCAAATAGCGGGCGCCCACGACTGAAGGAACACACATGCTTATCGCTCAGCGTCCGTCGCTGACCGAAGAGGTCGTCGACGAGTACCGCTCCCGGTTCGTGATCGAGCCCCTGGAGCCGGGCTTCGGTTACACCCTCGGTAACTCCCTCCGCCGTACGCTCCTCTCCTCGATCCCGGGTGCGGCGGTCACGTCGATCCGTATCGACGGTGTCCTGCACGAGTTCACCACCGTGCCGGGCGTCAAGGAGGACGTCACCGACCTCATCCTCAACATCAAGCAGCTGGTCGTCTCCTCGGAGCACGACGAGCCGGTCGTGATGTACCTGCGCAAGCAGGGCCCGGGTCTGGTCACCGCCGCCGACATCGCGCCCCCGGCCGGTGTCGAGGTCCACAACCCGGACCTGGTCCTGGCGACCCTGAACGCCAAGGGCAAGCTGGAGATGGAGCTGACCGTCGAGCGCGGTCGCGGCTACGTCTCCGCGGTGCAGAACAAGCAGGTCGGCCAGGAGATCGGCCGGATCCCGGTCGACTCGATCTACTCGCCGGTCCTCAAGGTCACCTACAAGGTCGAGGCGACCCGTGTCGAGCAGCGCACCGACTTCGACAAGCTGATCGTCGACGTCGAGACCAAGCAGGCCATGCGCCCGCGCGACGCCATGGCGTCGGCCGGTAAGACCCTGGTCGAGCTGTTCGGTCTCGCCCGCGAGCTGAACATCGACGCCGAGGGCATCGACATGGGCCCGTCCCCGACGGACGCCGCCCTCGCCGCCGACCTGGCGCTGCCGATCGAGGAGCTGGAGCTCACCGTTCGGTCGTACAACTGCCTCAAGCGTGAGGGCATCCACTCGGTGGGCGAGCTGGTGGCCCGCTCCGAGGCGGACCTGCTCGACATCCGCAACTTCGGTGCGAAGTCGATCGACGAGGTCAAGGCCAAGCTCGCGGGCATGGGCCTGGCGCTCAAGGACTCGCCCCCCGGGTTCGACCCGACCGCTGCGGCGGACGCGTTCGGCGCGGACGATGACGCGGATGCGGGCTTTGTGGAGACCGAGCAGTACTAAGAGCTCGGTGCTCGCTGCTGGATTTCGGGTGCGGGTGCGCTGTGCTTGATCGCGCAGTTCCCCGCGCCCCTTCCGGATGCGCCCCTCGCGGGGCTCATCCGGATCTCCGACGGGCATCCGCCCGCTCGGATACTGACCTCGGTACCTGATACGGCCGGGGCAGACACCTAGGAGAAACACCATGCCGAAGCCCACCAAGGGTGCCCGTCTGGGCGGTAGCGCGGCGCACGAGCGTCTCATGCTGCGCAACCTGGCCACCGCGCTCTTCGAGCACGGCCGCATCACGACGACCGAGGCCAAGGCCCGCCGTCTGCGTCCGTACGCCGAGCGTCTCGTGACCAAGGCGAAGAAGGGTGACCTGCACAACCGTCGTCAGGTCATGCAGCTGATCTCGGACAAGAGCATCGTGCACACGCTGTTCACCGAGATCGCCCCGCGGTTCGAGAACCGCCCGGGTGGTTACACCCGCATCACCAAGATCGGTGCGCGCCGTGGCGACAACGCCCCCATGGCCGTCATCGAGCTGGTGGAGGCGCTGACCGTGGCCCAGCAGGCCACCGGTGAGGCCGAGGCCGCCACCAAGCGTGCGGTCAAGGAAGACGCGCTGAAGAAGGACGCCGCCGAGGCGACCGAGGCGCCGGCCGAGGAGTCCAAGGACGCCTGAGGCCGCTGAGTCCCGCGAGCGGGCCCGTTCCCTTCGGGGAGCGGGCCCGTTCCGTTTGCCGTGCTCTGAGAGGATCGACGGGTGAGCGATGAGGTGGAGCCCGGGCGTGTCCGGGTGCGGCTGGATCTTTCGTACGACGGGGCGGAGTTCTCCGGCTGGGCGAAGCAGCGCGAGCGGCGCACCGTCCAGGGTGAGGTGGAGGAAGCGCTGCGGACGGTGACCCGTTCCGGCGAGACGTACGAGCTGACCGTGGCCGGGCGGACGGACGCCGGGGTCCATGCGCGCGGGCAGGTGGCGCATGTGGATCTCCCCGCGGAGCTGTGGGCCGAGCACGGGGACCGGCTGCTGCGGCGGCTGGCGGGGCGGCTGCCGAAGGACGTCCGGGTGTGGCGGGCGGTGGAGGCGCCGTACGGCTTCAACGCGCGGTTCTCGGCGATCTGGCGGCGGTACGCGTACCGGGTCACCGACCATCCCGGGGGCGTGGACCCGCTGCTGCGCGGCCATGTGCTGTGGCACGACTGGGCGCTCGACGTGGACGCGATGAACGTGGCGTCGCAGGCGCTGCTGGGGGAGCACGACTTCGCGGCGTACTGCAAGCGGCGCGAGGGGGCGACGACGATCCGTACGCTCCAGGAGCTGAGCTGGGTGCGGGACGCGGAGGGGATCATCACGGCGACGGTGCGGGCGGACGCGTTCTGCCACAACATGGTGCGGTCGCTGGTCGGTGCGCTGCTGTTCGTCGGGGACGGGCACCGGCCGGTCGACTGGCCGGGCAAGGTGCTGGCCGCGGGCGTGCGGGACTCCGCGGTGCATGTGGTGCGGCCGCACGGGCTGACGCTGGAGGAGGTCGGCTACCCGGCCGACGACCGGCTGATGGCGCGGAATCTTGAGGCCCGCAACCGGCGGACGCTGCCGGGCGCCGGGTGCTGCTGAGCGGCGACGGGGCTCGGCGGTGGGCCGGGCGCCGACCGGAATCCGGGGGCTGACCTGCGACGGGGCCGGGGCCGGAAGGCGCCCGGCCCCGCCTCGTCAGCCCTGCTGTTGCTGTTCCTGGGCGGCCTGCGCGGCCTGGTCCTTGCCGCGCTGGATGATGCGGGCGAAGGCGTAGGACTCGCCGTCGCGGCCGATCTGGAGGGCGGGGGCGGACTTCTCCGTGACGCGCTTGCCGTCGAGGTAGCCGGCGATGGTGAAGTACGCGTACCGGCCGGTGGCGTTGGCGGTCATCCGGCAGGCGGTGCCGCGGCAGAACGCCTCGCCGACGTGGCCGCCGGCGAGCGGGGCGAGGTTGCCCTGGGCCTTCGCCTTGACGCGTTCGGCGGCGGCGGGGGAGTCCAGCGCGGCGATGCCGAGGGTGACCGCGACGCCGTCCTTGGCGTAGGTGGCGCGCAGCAGTGCCTCGCAGCCGTTGTGCTTCAGCAGGGAGCCGAGCGCGCCCTGCGTACCGGCGGTGCAGTCCTTCGTCGCGGACTGCGCGGTGCGCGGGTAGGTGTGCTCGCCGACGACCATGGCCTTGTCGGGGAAGAGGGCGGCCGTGGTGAGGGGGGCGCGGTCCTTCGTACGGTCGGTGATGTAGTCCCGCGGGTTGGGCGGCGGGGGGACCGAGACGTCGGAGAAGGACGGGTGCGGTTCGGGGGCGGTGGAGCCGGAGGCGGCGACGTCCTTGGGCGGCTTGTTGTCGGAGCCGCCGGTGAGGACCATGGCCGTCGCGACGATGCCCGCGACGGCGAGGGCGGCCAGCGCCCCGCCGCCGATCATCAGCCAGCGCTTGCGCCGGGCGCCCGCCTCGCTCTGCTCGGCGAGTGCCTCCCAGTCCGGGGTGGACCCGGACCCCCCTGGGCCGTCGAACGGCCCCCCATGCCCAAAGCTCATGCCGCGCATCCTAACGACCTGGGGAGTCCTCGCGGCCACGGCTCCGGCCCGTAATCCGGTTGGGGATTCCGGGGCCGGGCGGCGACAATCCGGTCCATGGGACATGTGGAGGCCGGGCATCTGGAGTACTACCTGCCGGACGGGAGGGTGCTGCTCGGGGACGTCTCGTTCCGGGTCGGCGAGGGCGCCTCGGTGGCGCTGGTGGGGGCCAACGGCGCGGGCAAGACGACGCTGCTGCGGTTGCTCGCCGGGGAGCTGACGCCGCACGGCGGGTCGGTCACGGTCGGTGGCGGCCTCGGGGTGATGCCGCAGTTCGTGGGATCGGTGCGGGACGAGCGCACCGTGCGTGACCTGCTGGTCTCCGTGGCGCCGCCGCGGCTGCGGACGGCCGCGCGGGCGGTGGACGCGGCCGAGGAGGCCGTGATGACGGTCGACGACGAGGCCGCGCAGATGGCGTACGCGCAGGCGCTCAGCGACTGGGCGGAGGCGCGCGGCTACGAGGCCGAGACGGTCTGGGACATGTGCACCACCGCCGCGCTGGGGATGCCGTACGAGAAGGCGCAGTGGCGGCTGGTGCGGACGCTCTCCGGCGGTGAGCAGAAGCGGCTGGTGCTGGAGTCGCTGCTGCGCGGCACCGACGAGGTGCTGCTGCTGGACGAGCCGGACAACTATCTGGACGTGCCGGGCAAGCGGTGGCTGGAGGAGCAGCTGCGGCAGACGAAGAAGACGGTGCTCTTCGTCAGCCACGACCGGGAGCTGCTGGCGCGCGCCGCCGACAAGATCGTCAGCGTGGAGCCGGGGCCCGCCGGGTCGGACGTCTGGGTGCACGGCGGCGGCTTCGCGACGTTCCACGCGGCGCGCAAGGAGCGGTTCGCGCGCTTCGAGGAGCTGCGGCGGCGCTGGGACGAGAAGCACGAGCAGCTGAAGAAGCTGGTGCGGAATCTGCGGCAGGCGGCGGAGAACAGCCACGACATGGCCTCGCGCTACCACGCGGCGCAGACCCGGCTGCGGAAGTTCGAGGAGGCCGGGCCGCCGCCGGAGCCGCCGCGGGAGCAGGAGATCACCATGCGGCTGCGCGGCGGCCGTACCGGCGTCCGTGCCGTGACCTGCACGGACGTGGAGCTGACCGGGCTGATGAAGCCGTTCTCGCTGGAGGTTTTCTACGGCGAGCGGGTCGCGGTGCTGGGCTCGAACGGCTCCGGCAAGTCGCACTTCCTGCGGCTGCTGGCCCAGGACGCGGAGCGCCCGGTCGTCCACACCGGGCAGGTCAAGCTGGGCGCCCGGGTGGTGCCCGGGTACTTCGCGCAGACCCACGCCCATCCGGAGCTGACCGGCCGCACCCTGCTCGACATCCTCTGGACGGAGCACGCCAAGGACCGCGGCGCCGCGATGAGCGCGCTGCGCCGGTACGAGCTGGAGCGTCAGGCGGAGCAGCGGTTCGAGCGGCTGTCGGGCGGGCAGCAGGCGCGGCTGCAGATCCTGCTGCTGGAGCTGGCGGGCGCGACGGCGCTGCTGCTGGACGAGCCGACCGACAACCTCGACCTGGAGAGCGCCGAGGCGCTCCAGGAGGGCCTGGAGGCGTACAGCGGGACGGTGCTGGCGGTGACGCACGACCGCTGGTTCGCCCGCGCCTTCGACCGCTTCCTGGTCTTCGGCGCGGACGGCGTGGTCCGGGAGACGACGGAGCCGGTGTGGGACGAGGGCCGGGTGGCGCGGGAGCGGTGAGGCGGCCGGCCCGTACGGGTGCGGGGGCGGCCGGTCCGTACGGGCCCGGAGGCGGGGTGGGGGAGAGCCGTAGGGGTGCCGGTGCCAGGCCCCCGGTGATGCCCCGGAGTCGTCCACCGGTTCGAGCAGCGTTTTGACCCGGCCGGGGGCGGGCCGGTATTCTGCCAGTTCGTTATGCGTATTGGCTTGCTCTATCTCACGTGAGGGGCCCTTACGCCGGCCACCGGGCCGATGAACCGGCGGCGGACGATCGGGTTGCGTCACCCGTAGCGCCGCAGTGCCGGTCCGATCGACCGAGGTGCCAGTACAGGACCCCGTCTCCTGAGTCTCCTCCGGGAGGCATGGGTGACCCCATCACTGAAGAAGCGAAGGCTACGACCGTGCGTACGTTCAGCCCCAAGCCCGGCGATGTCCAGCGCCAGTGGCACGTCATTGACGCGCAGGACGTTGTCCTGGGCCGTCTGGCCTCTCAGGCCGCGTCCCTTCTGAGGGGCAAGCACAAGCCGGTGTACGCGCCGCACGTTGACACCGGTGACTTCGTCATCATCGTCAACGCCGACAAGGTGCACCTGTCCGGCAACAAGCGCAGCCAGAAGCTGGCCTACCGCCACTCCGGTTTCCCCGGTGGTCTGCGCTCCGTCCGGTACGACGAGCTGCTCGACAAGAACCCCGAGAAGGCTGTCGAGAAGGCCATCAAGGGCATGCTCCCCAAGAACACCCTCGGCCGTCAGATGCTCTCGAAGCTGAAGGTCTACGCGGGCGCCGAGCACCCGCACGCTGCGCAGCAGCCGGTCCCGTTCGAGATCACCCAGGTCGCGCAGTAAGTCCGGCCACCCCCTAAGACGAAGAGAATCTGAGGAGCATCGTGGCCGAGACCACTCCCGAGAACGTCATCGAGAACGAGGACGTCGTCGAGGAATACACCACCGAGACCGAGGTCGTGGAGGGTGAGTACACCTCCGAGTCCCTCGCCTCCCGCTTCGGCGACCCGCAGCCGGCTGCCGGCCTGGGCCGTCGCAAGAACGCCATCGCCCGCGTCCGGATCGTTCCGGGCACCGGTCAGTGGAAGATCAACGGTCGCACCCTTGAGGGCTACTTCCCCAACAAGGTGCACCAGCAGGAAGTCAACGAGCCCTTCAAGGTGCTCGAGCTCGACAACCGCTACGACGTGGTCGCCCGCATCTCCGGCGGCGGCATCTCCGGCCAGGCCGGTGCGCTGCGCCTGGGCGTCGCCCGTGCGCTGAACGAGGCGGACGTCGAGAACAACCGCGGCACCCTGAAGAAGGCCGGGTTCCTCAAGCGTGACGACCGTGCGGTCGAGCGCAAGAAGGCCGGTCTCAAGAAGGCCCGCAAGGCGCCGCAGTACAGCAAGCGCTAATCGCGCGCGCTGCGCTCGCAGCTCTTTCCCGTACGCCCCGGTGGCACTCTCCGTGCAGCCGGGGCGTTCGGCTATCCGGGACCGGTGCGTTACGCAGGCGTCCGAGGGGCGTATACCTGGACGCAATGCCTGGTTCAAGCTCATCTATGCGGAGGACACCAGTGGGACGACTCTTCGGAACGGACGGGGTGCGCGGTGTCGCCAATGCGGATCTGACGGCGGAGCTGGCGCTCGGTCTGTCGGTCGCTGCGGCGCACGTACTCGCAGAGGAGGAGTCGGGGCACGGCCGCGCCCTGGAGGGACGCCGGCCGGTGGCCGTCGTCGGGCGGGACCCGCGGGCCTCGGGTGAGTTCCTGGAGGCGGCGGTCGTCGCCGGGCTGGCGAGCGCCGGGGTGGATGTGCTGCGGGTGGGCGTGCTGCCGACCCCGGCGGTGGCGTATCTGACCGGGGCGCTCGGCGCGGACCTCGGTGTGATGCTCTCCGCGAGCCACAACCCGATGCCCGACAACGGCATCAAGTTCTTCGCCCGCGGCGGCCACAAGCTCGCCGACGAGCTGGAGGACCGCATCGAGCGGACGTACCGGGCGCACGCCTCCGGTGAGCCGTGGGAGCGGCCGACCGGCGCCGGGGTGGGCCGGGTCACCGTCTACGACGAGGGCTTCGACAACTACGTCGCACACCTCGTCGGGGTGCTGCCCAACCGCCTGGACGGCCTGAAGATCGTCATCGACGGGGCGCACGGCGCGGCGGCGCGGGTCTCGCCGGAAGCCTTCGCGCGCGCCGGTGCGGACGTCGTCACCATCGGCGCGGACCCGGACGGCCTCAACATCAACGACGGCTGCGGCTCGACCCACCTGGGGCTGCTGCGCGCCGCGGTGCTGGAGCACGGCGCCGATCTGGGCGTGGCGCACGACGGCGACGCGGACCGCTGCCTGGCCGTGGACCGCGCGGGCAACGAGATCGACGGCGACCAGATCCTCGCCGTCCTCGCGCTCGGGATGCGGGAGGCGGGGACGCTGCGGAAGAACACCGTCGTCGCCACCGTCATGTCCAACCTCGGCTTCAAGCTGGCGATGGAGCGGGCCGGGATCGACATGGTGGCGACCGCCGTCGGTGACCGGTACGTCCTGGAGGAGATGAAGGGCCAGGGCTTCGCGCTGGGCGGGGAGCAGTCCGGGCACGTCATCGTGCTGGACCACGCGACCACCGGTGATGGCACGCTCACCGGTCTGATGCTGGCCGCGCGGGTCGCCGCGACGGGCCGGAGCCTGGCCGAGCTGGCCGCTGTGATGGAGCGGCTGCCGCAGGTGCTGATCAACGTCCCCGACGTCGACAAGTCGAAGGTCGCCACCTCCCCGGCGCTGACCGCGGCGGTGGCCGAGGCCGAGCAGGAGCTGGGCGCGACCGGCCGGGTGCTGCTGCGGCCGTCCGGTACGGAGCCGCTGGTGCGGGTGATGGTCGAGGCGGCCGACATCGAGCAGGCGCGGTCGGTCGCGGAGCGGCTGGCCGACGCGGTGAAGTCGGCGCTGGGCTGAGCCCGGCCCCCGTACGCACACCGTGCCCCCGGTCGCTCACTGCGGCCGGGGGCACGGGTGTTTCGCGAGGGTGTCAGAGGGCCGGGCCGTAGTCGTGGCACTCGGGGGTGAAGTGCGGGTCGGCCGGGCCGAGGGCGTTGACGACGTTCTGGAGGACGGGGCTGTCGAGGAAGAGGCCGGCGTGGCCGGTCCGGTCGTCGGGGCACTGGTCCTGGAGCGTGATGTCGGTGACGCCGGGGCCGTGCAGGAATCCGTTGGTGTACGGGGTGACGACGGTGTCCTCGCGGGTGGCGATGACGACGTAGCGGACGCCGGGCACGGTGTCGCCGTCCTTCCACAGCTCCTGCTGGAAGGCGGAGCCGGCCTCCTGCTGCTTGAGGCCGGTGAGCCCGGTGAGGTCGAGGAGGTTGTTGGCGAAGCCGAGGGCGTTCATCTGTTTGCCGAGGGTGAGGAGCCCGTCGAGGGTGGTGCCGTGGTTGCTGGGCGCGATGCCGACGAGGGTGCGGATCTTCGCGGCGCCGCCCAGCCGCTTGAGGTAGTAGTGCGGCATCATGCCGCCCTGGGAGTGGCCGACGATGTCGGCCTTGGGCGCGCCGGTGGCGGCGAGGACCTTGTCGACGAAGGCGCCCAGCTGGCGCGCCGAGTCGCCGATGTCGGTGAGGCCGCCGACCCGGCCGGCCGACAGATGGTTCATGCCGTAGTTGAACGCGTAGACGCAGTAGCCCTCGTTGGCGAGGGTGGGGGCGAGGGCGACCCAGTTGGTGCCGGCGTTGGCGAGGGTGCCGTGGGCGAGGACGACCGGGTAGGGGTGGGCCGCGGTCGGCTTGCAGTTCCAGTCGTTGGCGCCCGCGACGGCGCCCGGGCTGAAGAGGTAGTTGTGGACGGCGGTGTCGAGACCGCCGATGGGCAGGGCCGCGGCCTTCGCGGGGGCCTTCGGCGCCGGGGCGGGCGTGGCGTGGGCGGGGGCGGCGAGGGCGAGTCCGGCCACGGTGAGGCAGAGCGCGAGGGCGGCCGCGGCCCGGCGGCGCAGCGGGTGGCGGACGGTTCGGCGGGGGGCGGGTGCGCGGGTCATGGGGGCTCCTGGTGAGAGGGCCGACCGGCTCCGGCGGACGGCGGACTGTCAACGAGGGGGAGCACTCAAGGGCATGCCGCGGCGGGCCGGACGGCGTACGGAGGTGGCGTACGGGGGTGGGTACGGAGCCGGATGCGCCGCCGGTTCACACGGTGCGGGACACGGTCCGGAAAGATCCGTGCGCGGACCGTGTTACCTGACGGTAGGGCGGGTGCGGTGGCGGTGACAAGACGTGGGACGTGGTCAACTGCCGTGTGGGTACGAGGGGTTGAGGGGCCGGATGGCGGGCTCGTGGGCCGGGGGCGGCCTCCCGCAAATCGTCCGTGGACGTACAGACCGGGCAGCGGTTCACCGCGGTAAACCGTCAGCGCAGTGCGGGCCGTCCGTGGGCGCCCGGTCAGAGCTTCCGCAGCGACAGCCGCTGCACCTTGTGGTCGGGGCCCTTGCGCAGCACGAGGTTGGCGCGGCCACGGGTGGGGGCGACGTTCTGCTCCAGGTTGGGCTTGTTGACGGTCCGCCAGATCTTCCGGGCGTACTCCAGCGCCTCCTCCTCGGAGACCTGGGTGTACCTGCGGAAGTACGAGGACGGGTCCTGGAACGCGGTCGCCCGCAGCTTCCGGAAGCGGCCGAGGTACCACTTCTCGATGTCCTCGGTCCGCGCGTCGACGTAGACGGAGAAGTCGAAGAAGTCGGCGAGCCCGAGGCGGGTGCGGCCGTCCTTGCCGGGCAGCGCGGGCTGGAGGACGTTGAGGCCCTCCACGATCAGGATGTCGGGGCGGTGCACGGTGAGCCGCTCGCCGGGCACGATGTCGTAGATCAGATGCGAGTAGACCGGCGCGGTGACCTCGGCGCGGCCGGACTTCACATCGGCGACGAAGCGGGTCAGCGCCCGCCGGTCGAACGACTCGGGGAAACCCTTACGGGACATCAGCCCGCGGCGGTGCAGCTCGGCGTTGGGGTGGAGGAAGCCGTCGGTGGTGACCAGCTCGACGCGCGGATGCTCGGGCCAGCGGGCCAGCAGCGCCTGGAGGAGGCGGGCGGTGGTCGACTTGCCGACCGCGACGCTGCCCGCCACGCCTATGACGAACGGGGTGCCCGGCTGCGCGCCGTGGCCGCCGCCGGCGTCGCCGAGGAAGGTGTTGAGCGCACCGCGCAGATTGCTGGTGGCGCCGACGTAGAGATTGAGCAGCCGGGAGAGCGGGAGGTATACGTCGCGGACCTCGTCGAGGTCGATGACGTCCCCCAGACCGCGCAGCCGCTCGACCTCTTCGGCGGTGAGCGGCAGCGGGGTCTTCTCCCGCAGCGCGCTCCACTCCGTACGCGTCAGATCGACGTACGGGGAGCGCTCGGCGCGGCGTCGTTGCTGCGGATCGGTCGTCGGGGCCACGGGTTCATTGTGCGCGGGCGGGTCGCGGCGGCGCCCCCGGGGTCGGCCGGGGCGCCCGGGTGGCCGGAAGTGGACGTGCGCGGTGGGAACGGTTGGCCGCCCGTCGCCGTCTTCGAGCATGGACCGGGATGCCCGGGACGGCGCAGGCCCGCGGTGGGCCGGGGAGGGGTGGTCGGGATGGGTGGACGGCAGGGCAGGGGAGTGCTGCGGCGGCGCCGGGGCGGGGCGGCGGTGGCGGACCGGGAGCGGTTCACCGCGCACATCCACGCGGAGCTGGCCGAGGAACTGCCGGACGTGGACCTGGATCTGCTGGACCTGGACGAGGGCCTCGACGGGTTCCTGGAGCGGTACGAGTCCCCGGCGTGCACCGACGAGGAGGCCGAGGAGGAGTTCCTGGACACGGTCCGGCAGGCGGCGGAGCGGTCGGAGCGCGGGTACTGAGCCCCGGGCGCCGCCGGCGGGGCGCGCCGGTGGGACGGTCGGCGCGCCCGATGCGACCACGCGGCTGCCGGGCGCGGGGGCTCACAGGACCGGCGCGTACGCTGCCCCCATGTGCGGAATCGTGGGTTATGTGGGCGGACAGAGCGCCCTGGACGTCGTGCTCGCCGGACTGCGCCGACTGGAGTACCGCGGGTACGACTCGGCGGGCGTCGCGGTGCTGGCGGACGGCGGGCTGGCGTCGGCGAAGAAGGCCGGCAAGCTCGCCAATCTGGAGAAGGAGCTGGCGGCGCGGCCGCTGCCGGCCGGGACGACCGGCATCGGGCACACCCGGTGGGCCACCCACGGCGGGCCCACGGATGCCAACGCCCATCCCCATCTGGACAACGCCGGGCGGGTCTCCGTCGTCCACAACGGCATCATCGAGAACTTCGCCGCGCTCCGCGCCGAACTGACCGACCGCGGCCATGAACTGACCTCCGAGACGGACACCGAGGCCGTCGCCCATCTGCTGGCCGAGGCGTACTCGTCCTGCGGCGATCTGGCCGAGGCGATGCGGCAGGTGTGCCGCCGTCTGGAGGGCGCGTTCACCCTCGTCGCGGTGCACGCCGATGCGCCGGACGTGGTCGTCGGCGCGCGCCGCAACTCCCCGCTGGTGGTCGGCGTCGGCGAGGACGAGGCGTTCCTCGCCTCCGACGTGGCGGCGTTCATCGCGCACACCCGTGAGGCGATCGAGCTGGGCCAGGACCAGGTCGTCGAGGTGCGCCGGGACGGGGTGACCGTCACCGACTTCGACGGGGCGCCGGCGCAGGTGCGCGCGTACCACGTCGACTGGGACGCCTCCGCCGCCGAGAAGGACGGCTACGACTACTTCATGCTCAAGGAGATCGCCGAGCAGCCGAAGGCGGTCGCCGACACCCTGCTGGGCCGGGTGGACGAGTCCGGTGTGCTGTCGCTGGACGAGGTGCGGATCCCGCCGGAGGTGCTGCGCGAGGTCGACAAGGTCGTCATCGTCGCCTGCGGGACGGCGTACCACGCGGGCATGATCGCCAAGTACGCGATCGAGCACTGGACGCGGATCCCCTGCGAGACCGAGCTGGCCAGCGAGTTCCGCTACCGCGACCCGATCATGGACCCGCGCACGCTGGTCATCGCGATCAGCCAGTCCGGCGAGACGATGGACACCCTGATGGCGCTGCGGCACGCCCGTGAGCAGGGCGCCAAGGTCCTCGCCATCTGCAACACCAACGGCTCGACCATCCCGCGCGAGTCGGACGCGGTGCTCTACACCCACGCCGGTCCCGAGGTCGCGGTCGCCTCCACCAAGGCGTTCCTGACGCAGCTGGTCGCCTGCTACCTGGTGGCGCTCTACCTCGGTCAGGTCCGCGGGACGAAGTGGGGCGACGAGATCCGGGACGTGGTCCGGGAGCTGGCCGCGATCGGCACGCAGGTCGAGCAGGTGCTCGGCACGATGGAGCCGGTGCGGGAGCTGGCCCGGGGCCTGGCCGACAAGAACACCGTGCTGTTCCTGGGGCGGCACGTCGGCTACCCGGTGGCGCTGGAGGGCGCGCTCAAGCTCAAGGAGCTGGCGTACATGCACGCCGAGGGCTTCGCGGCGGGCGAGCTGAAGCACGGTCCGATCGCGCTGATCGAGCAGGACGTGCCGGTCGTGGTGGTCGTCCCGTCGCCGCGCGGCCGCTCCGTGCTGCACGACAAGATCGTCTCCAACATCCAGGAGATCCGGGCCCGCGGCGCCCGCACCATCGTCATCGCGGAGGAGGGCGACGAGGCGGTGGTGCCCTACGCCGACCACCTCGTCCGGATCCCGCGGACCCCGGTGCTGCTCCAGCCGCTGGTCTCGGCCGTCCCGCTCCAGGTCTTCGCCTGCGAGCTGGCCACCGCCCGCGGCAACGAGGTCGACCAGCCGCGCAACCTCGCCAAGTCGGTGACGGTGGAGTGAGCGGCCGTCAGCGCCGTCCGGCGCGCCCCCGGGGCGGGGTGCGCCGGTGATCATCGGGGTGGGGATCGACGTCGCCGAGATCGACAGGTTCGGGGCGGCGCTGGAGCGTACGCCGGAGCTGGCACGGCGGCTGTTCATCGACGCGGAGCTGGTGTTGCCGAGCGGGGAGCGGCGCGGCACCGCCTCGCTGGCGGCCCGCTTCGCCGCCAAGGAGGCCGTCGCCAAGGCGCTCGGCGCGCCCGGCGGGCTGCACTGGACGGACGCCGAGGTGTACGTGGAGGACAGCGGCCAGCCCCGGCTGCGGGTCCGCGGCACCGTCGCCGCCCGCGCCGCCGAACTGGGCGTCCGCGCCTGGCACGTCTCGCTCAGCCATGACGCGGGCGTGGCGTCGGCGGTGGTGGTGGCGGAGGGGTGAGGCCGCGGGGCGGCCCCGCTCCGTCCCCGTGCCGCCGCGGCGCCCCGGTGTGAGACTGACCCCATGAGGACTGCGTACAGCGTGGCGGACGTGCGGGCGGCGGAGCGGGAGTTGATGGCGCGGCTGCCCGAAGGGGCGCTGATGCAGCGGGCCGCGGCCGGGCTCGCGGCGGTCTGCGTACGGCTGCTGAGCGGGGCGCGCGGGGTGTACGGCTCCCGGGTGGTGCTGCTGGCCGGCAGTGGCGACAACGGCGGTGACGCCCTGTACGCCGGGGCGCGGCTGGCGCGCCGGGGCGCCGCGGTCGGCGCGGTTCTGCTGTCGCCGGAGCGGGCGCACGCCGGGGGGCTCGCGGCGCTGCGGGCGGCCGGCGGCACCGTCGTCGCCGACGCGGAGCGCGCCCTGGCCCGCGCCGATCTGGTGGTCGACGGCATCGTCGGCATCGGCGGGCGCGGCGGACTCCGTCCCCGCGCCGCCCAACTCGCCGCCCTGGCCGCCGCGTCGGCCCCGGTCGTCGCCGTCGACCTGCCGAGCGGGGTGGACGCCGACACCGGCGAGGTGGCGGGCGAGGCGGTCCGGGCCGCTGTCACGGTGACGTTCGGGGCGTACAAACCGGGGCTGCTGATCGATCCGGCGCGGGAGCGGGCCGGGGTGGTGCACCACGTCGACATCGGCCTCGCGCCGGCCGCGGAGCCCGCCGCCGAGGCGCTCCAGCACGCGGAGGTGGCGCGGCTGCTGCCGGTGCCGTCGGCGGAGAGCGACAAGTACCGGCGCGGTGTGGTCGGCGTGGTCGCCGGGTCCGCGCGCTATCCGGGGGCGGCGGTGCTCGCGGTCGCCGGTGCGCTGCGCGGCGGCGCGGGCGCCGTCCGGTACGTCGGACCGGCCGCCGACGCGGTCCTCGCGCGCTTCCCGGAGACGCTGGTGCACCCCGGGCCGCCGCACCGCGCGGGCCGGGTCCAGTCCTGGGTGATCGGCCCCGGCATCGGCGACGAGGCGGACGCCATGGACGATGTGCTCGCCGCCGAGGTGCCGGTCCTGGTGGACGCCGACGGGCTGCGGTTCCTGACGCCGGAGCGGGTCCGGGCCCGGACCGCGGGCACCCTGCTCACCCCGCACGCGGGCGAGGCCGCCGCGCTGCTCGGCACCGACCGCGCCGAGGTGGAGGCCGGGCGGCTGCGGGCGGTCCGTGAGCTGGCCGCCCGCTTCGGCGCGACGGCGCTGCTCAAGGGCTCGACGACGCTGGTGGCGGACGGCACGGGTCCCGTACGGGTCAACCCCACCGGGACGGGCTGGCTGGCGACCGCGGGCAGCGGCGATGTGCTGTCGGGCGTGACCGGATCGCTGCTCGCCGCCGGGCTGGAGCCGCGTGACGCGGCGTCGGCGGGCGCCTATCTGCACGGTCTCGCGGCCCGCTTCGCGGCCGGCCTTGACGGTGCGCCGGTCACCGCGACGCAGGTCGCCGGGCGGCTCGCGGCGGCCTGGCGGGACGTCGGACGGGGCACCTCGCGGCAGACCGGAGCGGCGCGCTGAACGGCCGCCGCGGGCCGGGCCCCGCACCCCGCGCGGCCGCCGTCCCCGGGCCGGTCCGCGCCGGTCGGCCGGGCCCCGCGCGCCCCCTCGGACCGGGCGTACCCGGGGCCCGCCGGGCGGCGCCTGAGACACTGAGGGGGATGAACGAGACAGCGAAGCGGGCCCGTGCCGTCATCGACCTCGCCGCCGTGCGGTCGAATGTGCGAGCGTTGCGCGGCCGCGCACCCGGGGCAGAGCTGATGGCCGTGGTCAAGGCCGACGGTTACGGACACGGCGCGGTGCCCTGCGGGCGCGCCGCCCGCGCGGCCGGTGCGAGCTGGCTGGGCACCGCCCTCCCCGAGGAGGCGTTCGCCCTCCGCGCGGCCGGTGACACCGGGCGGCTGATGTGCTGGCTGTGGACGCCGGGCGGCCCCTGGCGCACCGCCGTCGAGCAGGACATCGACGTCTCCGTCAGCGCGCTGTGGGCGCTGCGCGAGGTGACCGAGGCGGCCCGCGCCGCCGGGCGGCCCGCCCGCGTCCAGCTCAAGGCCGACACCGGCCTGGGCCGCAGCGGCTGCCAGCCCGCCGACTGGCCGGAGCTGACCGCCGCCGCCCGCGACGCCGAACGCGCCGGGCTGCTCACCGTCACCGGCATCTGGTCCCACTTCGCCTGCGCCGACGAGCCGGGCCACCCCTCGATCGCCGCGCAGCTGACCGCGTACCGCACGGCGCTGGCCGTCGCCGACGCCGCGGGGCTGCGCCCGGAGGTCCGCCACATCGCCAACACCCCGGCGCTGCTGACCCTCCCCGAGGCCCACTTCGACCTGGTCCGCGCGGGCATCGGCATCTACGGCATCTCGCCCGCCCCCGAGATCGGCACCGCCCGGGAGCTGGGGCTGCGCCCCGCGATGACACTGGAGGCGTCCCTCGCCTCGGTCAAGACCGTCCCGGCCGGCCACGGCATCTCGTACGGCCACCACTACACGACGGCGGACGAGACCACGCTCGCGCTGGTGCCGCTCGGCTACGCGGACGGCATCCCGCGGCACGCCTCCGGCAGCGCTCCTGTGCTCGTCGCCGGGGCGCGGCGGACGATCGCCGGGCGGGTCGCGATGGACCAGTTCGTCGTCGACCTGGACGGCGACACCGCGCTGCCCGGCGACCGCGCGGTGCTCTTCGGCCCCGGCGACGGCGGCGAGCCGACCGCCGAGGACTGGGCGCAGGCCGCCGGCACCATCGCGTACGAGATCGTCACGCGGATCGGCGGCCGGGTGGCGCGGATCCACCACGACAGCGCGCCGGAGCCCACCGTGCCCGCGGCGGCGGGCAGCCGCGAGGTGGGAGGCACCGGATGACGGACGGCCCGGACGCGGTCGAGGCGGCGGCCGGGGCCGCGGGCGGCTGGGCGAAGGCCGGCCGCCACGCGGGTCTGGCGGGCGCCGCCATCGGCATCGTCGCCGCGGGCGCGGCCGCCGGGGTGGCGATGGAGCGGATGACGGTCGGCCGCGGGATGCGCCGCCGCGCCCGCACCGCGCTGGACGCCGTCGGCCCCTACGGCACGTTGCGCGGCACCCCGGGCACCGCCGTCGCCGCGGACGGCACCCCGCTGTACTACGAGATCGACGAAGCCGGGCGCGGCGCCAAGGACGGGGCCGGCGGCGCCGACCGGGCCGCCGCGCAGCAGGCCGCACAGGTCCGCCGGCGCCTCGCCGGGCCGCGCCGCCGCTCGCCCGCGCCCACCGTCGTCTTCTGCCACGGCTACTGCCTCAACCAGGACTCCTGGCACTTCCAGCGCGCCGCACTGCGCGGCGCGGTCCGCACCGTCCACTGGGACCAGCGCAGCCACGGCCGCTCGGGCCGCTCCCGCGCGGTCGGCGACGGCGGCGAGCCGGTCACCATCGACCTGCTGGGCCGCGATCTGAAGACGGTGCTGGACGCGGCGGCGCCCGAGGGCCCGCTGGTGCTGGTCGGGCACTCGATGGGCGGGATGACGGTGATGGCGCTCGCCGACCAGTACCCGGAGTTCGTGGCCGAGCGGGTCGCGGGCGTGGCGCTGATCGGGACGTCCGCCGGGCGGCTGAGCGAGGTGGCGTTCGGGCTGCCGTCGTTCGGCGTCAAGGCGTTCCACCGGCTCGCGCCCGGTCTGCTGAAGGTGCTGGGCGCGCAGAGCGACGTCGTCGAGCGGGGCCGCCGCGCCACCGCCGACCTCTTCGCCGGGATCATCAAGCGGTACTCCTTCGGCACCCCGCAGGACGTCGACCCGGGCGTCGCCCGCTTCGCCGAGCGGCTCATCGAGGCCACCCCCATCGACGTCGTCGCGGAGTTCTACCCGGCCTTCGCCACCCACGACAAGGCGGCGGCGCTGGTGGCGTACGACACGATCGCGTCGCTGGTGCTCGCCGGGGAAGGCGATCTCATCACCCCGGCCGACCACAGCGAGGCCATCGCCGAACTGCTGCCCGCCGCCCGCCTGCTGAAGGTGGCCGGCGCCGGTCATCTGGTGATGCTGGAGCGCCCGGAGCTGGTCACCGAGGAGCTGGTGACCTTGATCGAGCGGGCCGCGGCGGGCGGTCGCCGGGGGCGCTCGGCCGGAGCCTGACCGGCGCGCCCGTACCATTTGCGGCATGAGTGCCACCGCCACACAGACCCGTGTCACCGTCGAAACGCCCGAGCGGATGCAGGAGTTGGGACGCCGGCTCGCCGCGCTGCTGCGCCCCGGCGATCTGGTGCTGCTCACCGGTGAGCTGGGCGCGGGCAAGACGACGCTCACCCGCGGCCTGGGCGAGGGCCTGGGCGTGCGCGGCGCCGTCACCTCCCCGACCTTCGTGATCGCCCGGGTGCACCCGCCGCTGACCGGCGGCCCCGCGCTGGTCCACGTCGACGCCTACCGCCTCGGCGGCGGGCTCGACGAGATGGAGGACCTGGACCTCGATGTGTCGCTGCCGGAGTCGGTGGTCGTCGTGGAGTGGGGCGACGGCAAGGTCGAGGAGCTGTCCGACGACCGGCTGCACGTGGTGATCGAGCGTGCGGTGGGCGCGGACGCCCCGGTGGACGCCGGGTGGGAGAGCGACGCCGCCGACGTCCGCACGGTGACGGTCACCGGGATCGGCGCCCGCTGGGCGGACGCGGGCGTCGCGGAGCTGACCGCGGACTGACCGGACCGACCGGCGGGCGGGTGGTGCCCGGGGCGACGTGCGCCGAGCTTTTCCGACAGGCCGTCGGTAACGTGTTGCATCCGTGGTACCCGCCGTGGTCACATGGGAGGGGAGAAGAAGTTAGGTCTGCCTAACTTCCCCTCTCGACCGCCGCTTGCCCCAGGAGCCCGGGAGGCGACCATGACCGCTCACGAGCCCGCCGCACCCCCCGCCGACGAGGCGTGCGACGCGCCGCCCACCATGCGCCAGCTCCTCGCGTCCTGCGCCGCCGCCAGCGCCGTCTCCACACCCCCCGACGCCCCGGCCGCCCCCGCCGCACCCCCGGCCGAGCCGGACCTCCCGGCACCGTCCACCACGGAACGGGACGCCGCATAGCCCGTACGGGCGAAGACGGACCGGCAGACGACCGGCCGGGCCGCGAGACGCGACCCGGCCGTCACCGTGCGTGCCCCCGTACGGGCAGCGGGGGGAGAAGCGGGTGCCCGAAGAGGTACGGGCACCCGGAAAAGGTCGGCCGCGGCCGTCAGGCGACCACGACCACCTTGGTGCCGTTGATCGCGAAGTCCCACAGCGCGGCGCCGTCGGCGCGCGACTCACGGATACCGCCGGTGCGCTGCGAGGCGTCCGGGTTGGGGGACGAACCGTCGACCGCCGCACTGAAGCCGATGACGACGCCGTCCACGCTCGCGAACCGCACCACGTGCTCGATGGCGATGCCGTCCGACCCGGTCACGCTCACCGACCGGGAGCTGACCGCGTAGGTGCCCATCGGCGGGGAGACCGTGCTCGGCGCGACGGCGAAGGTGCGCGAGGCGGCGCCGTCCGCGCCGACCAGCCAGACCCGCTTGGCGCCGAGCGCGTAGACGATCCGCTTGCCGGTGCCGGACGCCTCGGGGACCTTCGGCGCCGCCGGACGGTGCTCCTTCTTCCCGGCGCCGGGCTGCGCGGGGTGCTTGCCCGCGCTGTCGCCGCTCTTGTGGTGCGGATGCAGATCGGCCGGGGCGGACGCGGACGCCTGGTAGCCCAGGAAACCGACCCCGACCAGGGCCGCCGCGGTGAGCGCGGTGACGATCGTGCTGCTCCTGGCGGGCATCGCTGTGCCACCTTCCGCTGTGCGCGCTCCCGTGGTGCTCGCCCGCCGGGGCGAGTCGGCTCGCGGTCCGATTGACGTACTGGACGCCGACCGTAGCACCGGAAAGGGCACCGTCCGGCGCGCCGTACGCTTGAGGGCGTGCTGCTCCTAGCCCTAGACACCGCCACGCCCGCCGTCACCGTCGCCCTCCACGACGGTGAGCGGGTTCTCGCCGAGTCCCGCCAGGTCGACGCGCGCCGCCACGGCGAGCTGCTGCTGCCCGCCGTCGACCGGGTGCTGGCCGAGGCGGGCGTGAAGCTCGACGCGGTCACCGACCTGGTGGTCGGCGTCGGCCCCGGCCCCTACACCGGCCTGCGCGTCGGCCTGGTCACCGCCGCCTCCTTCGGCGCCGCGCTCGGCATCCCGGTGCACGGCCTGTGCTCCCTGGACGGCCTCGCCCACGCCGCCGGTCTGGACACCCCCTTCGTCGTGGCGACCGACGCCCGCCGCAAGGAGGTCTACTGGGCCCGCTACGACGCCGACGGCCGCCGCCTGACCGAACCCGCCGTCGACCGCCCCGCCGACATCGCCGAGCAGGTCGCGGACGTCCCCGCGGTCGGCGCCGGCGCGCTCCTGTACGACACGGTCTTCACCGGCGTCCGGCGCGACGGCCCCGAGCACCAGTCCGGCGCCGCGCTGGCCTCCGCCGCCGTCGCCCGGCTGGCCGCCGGCGAGGAGCTGCCGGAGCCCCGGCCGCTCTACCTCCGCCGCCCCGACGCCCAGGTCCCGGCCAACTACAAGGTGGTCACACCCCGGTGAGCACGACCGTCCCCGGCCCGGTGGACGCCCCCGTCCTGCGCGAGATGCGCTGGTGGGACCTGGACGCGGTGCTCGACCTGGAGCGGGCGCTCTTCCCGGAGGACGCCTGGTCGGCCGGGATGTTCTGGTCCGAGCTGGCGTACGCCCGCGGCCCGGCCGCCAACCGCCGCTATCTGGTCGCCGAGAGCGGCGGCCGGATCGTCGGCTACGGCGGTCTCGCCGCCGTCGACGGCACCGGCGACATCCAGACCATCGCCACCGCCCGCGAGTGCTGGGGCAGCGGCCTCGGCTCCCGGCTGCTGACCGCGCTGCTGGGCGCCGCCACCGACTTCGAGTGCCACGAGGTGCTGCTGGAGGTCCGCGTCGACAACCTCCGCGCCCAGCGCCTGTACGAACGCTTCGGCTTCGTCCCGCTCGGCTTCCGCCGCGGCTACTACCAGCCCGGCAACGTCGACGCCCTGGTCATGCGGCGCACCGCCACCGACCCGGACGCCGAGGCCCCGGACCCCGATCCGGACGCGGCCCCGTCCGTCCCCACCGCCCCCGCCCCCGACACCTCCCGTCCCAAGGAATCCGATCACCATGGCTGACTCTCGCGGTGGACCGCTGGTCCTCGGCATCGAGACCTCCTGCGACGAGACCGGTGTCGGCATCGTCCAGGGCCACACCCTGCTCGCCGACGCCGTCGCCTCCAGCGTCGACGAACACGCCCGCTTCGGCGGCGTCGTCCCCGAGGTCGCCTCGCGCGCCCATCTGGAGGCGATGGTCCCCACCATCCAGCGCGCCCTGAAGGACGCCGGTGTCGCGGCGAGCGACCTCGACGGCATCGCCGTCACCGCAGGTCCCGGCCTCGCCGGCGCCCTGCTCGTCGGCGTCTCGGCGGCGAAGGCGTACGCCTACGCGCTCGGCAAGCCGCTCTACGGCGTCAACCACCTCGCCTCCCACATCTGCGTCGACCAGCTGGAGCACGGCGCGCTGCCGGAGCCGACGATGGCGCTGCTGGTCTCCGGCGGCCACTCCTCGCTGCTGCTGGCGCCCGACATCACCTCCGACGTCCGGCCGCTCGGCGCGACCATCGACGACGCGGCGGGCGAGGCGTTCGACAAGGTCGCGCGGGTGCTGCACCTCGGCTTCCCCGGCGGCCCGGTCATCGACCGCCACGCCCGCGAGGGCGACCCGGAGGCGATCCGCTTCCCGCGCGGCCTGACCGGCCCGCGCGACGCCGCGTACGACTTCTCGTTCTCCGGCCTCAAGACCGCCGTGGCCCGCTGGATCGAGGCGAAGCGGGCGGCCGGTGAGGAGGTGCCGGTGGCGGACGTCGCGGCGTCCTTCCAGGAGGCGGTGGTGGACGTGCTGACCCGTAAGGCCGTCCGCGCCTGCAAGGACAACGGCGTCGACCACCTGATGATCGGCGGCGGCGTCGCGGCCAACACCCGGCTGCGGGCGATGGCCGCCCGCCGCTGCGAGGACGCCGGGATCACCCTGCGGGTGCCGCGCCCCAAGCTGTGCACCGACAACGGCGCGATGGTCGCGGCCCTCGGCGCGGAGATGGTCGCCCGCGGCCGCGCCGCCTCCGACTGGGACCTCCCCGCCGACTCGTCCCTCCCGGTGACCGAACCCCACGTCCCCGGCACGCACAGCCACGGCCACGATCACGACCACGTCCACGAGCTGAGCAAGGAGAACCTCTACGGCTGACCGGGCCGGCGGGCCTCCTCGCTACCCTGACAGCGGCGGAACGGCCGGCGGCGCGCGGGGAGGCGGGCATGGACTGGTTCTGGTGGGTGTTCATTTTCTTCATGGCGGGCGGCTTCGCGAAGGTCGCCGACCTCGGGCGCGGTGCGCTGCGCACCCGCCACGAACGCCGTATGGAGCGCCTGGAGACCGACCGCGCGCGCCGCGCCGAACTGGCCGCGGCCCAGGAGCCGCCCAAGCCGGTCTGCGGTTGCACCCACCATCTCGCCAAGCACGACAAGAGCGGGAAGTGCCACGAGCCGGTGGAGCGGCCGGTCGCCTGGGACGCCGACCACCGGCCGGTGCGCTACGAGGCCGGCCCCTGTGCCTGCCAGCAGTACGTCGGCCCGCAGCCGCTCGCCCAGATCTACGCCGAGGACCTCACCGACCGGGCGTGACCTGCGCGTTCGCCGGGTGTCCGAGCAGCATCGCGGGCGCGCCGGCGACCCGGGTGAGGAAGATCGTGCAGGTGTTCCGCCCGCTGAGCTTCAACTTCTTGCGCAGTTCCTCGGGCTCCACCGCCGACCCGCGCTTCTTGATCACCGCGACGCCCACCTCCCGCTCCCGCAGCAGCGCCCGCAGCTTCTTGACGTGGAAGGGGAGCACGTCGGTGATCGCGTAGGCGGTGGCGTACGGCGTCGGGGTCAGGGTGTCCGCGGTGATGTAGGCGATCGTCGGGTCGATGAGCCGCCCGCCGACCTGCCGGGCGACGTCCGCGACGAGATGGGCGCGGATCACCGCGCCGTCCGGTTCGTGGAGCCAGCCGCCGACCGGGCCCGGCTCCGGATCGGGTAGGTCCGCGCCGAGCAGGGAGTCCCCGGCGGGCAGCAGCGTCGCCCGGCGGCCGCCCGGCCGGACCGCCTCGGGCGCCGTACCGGCGGGCCCGAACCACAGCACCGCCTCCTTCACGTCGCCGCCGTCGGAGATCCACTCGGTCTCGGCGTCCGCGGGCAGCGCCTCGTGCGGGACGCCCGGCGCGATCTTCAGCGCCGCGTACGGGGCGGTACGGGCCGCGTCGATCGCCCAGGACAGCGGCGGGGAGTACGCCTCGGGGTCGAAGATCCGGCCGCCGCGCGCCTTGGTGCGCCGGGCCGGGTCGACGAAGACCGCGTCGTAACCGCTGGTGTCGGCCTCGGTGACATCGGCGCAGCGCACCTCGATCAGCTCGGCGAGCCCGAGCGCCTCGGCGTTGGCGCGGGCCGCGGCGCAGGCCAGCGGGTCGCGGTCGACGGCGAGCACCCGGATCCCGGCGCGGGCCAGCGCGAGCGCGTCCCCACCGATGCCCGCGCACAGATCGGCGACGGACCGGACGCCGAGCGCGGCGAGGCGGGCGGCGCGGTGGGTGGCGACGGCGGTACGGGTGGACTGCTCGACGCCGTTGGGCGTGAAGTACATCCGCCGGGCGTCCGCCCCGAACTTGGCCGCGGCGCGCTGGCGCAGCCGCGCCTGCCCCAGCGCGGCGGAGACCAGCTCCGCCGGGTGGTCGCGGCGCAGCCGGGTCGCGGTGGCCAGTTCATCGGCCGGGTCGTGGTCGTGCAGGGCGTCCAGCAGCGCCTGCCCCTCGGGGGTGAGCAGCGCGGCGAAGGAGTCGGGATCGGTCACGGTCCCATCATTCCTCCCGGCGCCGGGGGACGACGGACGGGCCTTACGGGGAGAGGCCGTACGGGAGCCCTTACGGGGAGCTGGGAGCCCGCGCGGCGGGCGCGGCGAGCCCTCGGAGGCGTACGGGCGGCAGGCCCCGAGCCGCCGTCGTCCCTCCCGTACGAGGCCCGGCGGCCCACCCCTGACCTGCCGTGACCCGCCCGGCGTACGGCCGAGGGGGCCGTCGGGTGGGCGGCGCGCCGGGTGGCGTGGGCCGGTCGCCTGACCCTGCCGCGTGGCGGGCGACGGCGCGACGGAGGCCGCTGCCACTATCCGGCGTTATGCAGCTAATCAGACTTTTCTCGCACTCCGGGTGCCCCGGACCGGGCCGCCCGACGGCGCGCCGGACGCGCACCCTGGCCGCCTTCGGCGCCCTGAGTCTGCTCGCCGTCGGCTGCTCCGCCGCCGCGACGCCCTCGCCCCAGGACAACGTCCCCGCCCACGGCCGCCCCGCCGTGGCCCCCGCCGCTCGCGCCCTGCTCACCCAGGCCAAGCTGATCGAACGGGCCCAGGCCCGCCGCGACGCCGTGGCCGCCCGCTGGGGCCTCGACGAGGCGCCGCTGGAGCCGCCCGAGCCGCCCGCCGCCAAACCCCGCATCACCACCGAACCGGTCTTCGCCCGCGGCGACGGCCCGGACCTCCCCGTCGCCATCTCCCGCGTCCCGACCGACCGGAAGATCGTCTTCCTGACGCTGGACGACGGCTACGACAAGGACCCCGAGTTCCGCCGGATGGCGAAGGAGCTGAACGTCCCCTACAGCGCCTTCCTCAGTGACTACCTCGCCAAGGCGGGCAAGGGCTACGGCTTCTTCCGCGGCGTCCAGCAGCTGGGCAACGGCGTGCACAACCACACGCTGCACCACCCCTACCTGCCCGGACTGAGCGACGCCGAGCAGCGCAAGGAGATCTGCGGGCAGCAGGAGAACCTCACCCGCGAGATGGGCCGCACCCCGCGGCTCTTCCGCCCGCCCTACGGGGACTACACCCACGAGACCCTGAAGATCGCCGCGTCCTGCGGGATCTCCGTCGTCCCGCTGTGGGCCGAGGAGTTCTTCCCCGACCACATCGACTACAGCCGCGGCGACGGGAAGCTGCACCCCGGCGACATCATCCTCAGCCACTTCCGGGGCCGCGAGGACTGGCAGGCGACCATGCCCGACCTGCTCCGCAACGTCCTGCGCACCGCCACCGAGCAGGGCTTCGCCGTCGCACGTCTGGAGGACTACGTCTGAGCCGCCGCCCGCCCGGCACGTCCGGGCACCCGCCGAAACCCGCCCCGTACGGGTGGTCAGGGACGGCCGTGGCCGTCAGTTCCCCCGTCCACCGGCGCGCGGGGCGGGCAGCGCACGCCGCCCCGCACGCCGCCGGCCGCGCCGCGCGAAGGCGCCCACCGGCTCCCGGCGGCGCTGCGCCGCATCGCTGATCCGGAGCAGCACGGCGACCATCATCCAGTTCGCCACCAGCGACGATCCGCCCTTGGCGAGGAACGGCAGCGCCTTGCCGGTCAGCGGGATCAGCCCCGTCACCCCGCCGGCGACCACGAAGACCTGGAGTATCAGCGCGCCCGACAGCCCCACGGCGAGCAGCTTGCCGAACGGGTCACGGGCGCTCACTCCGACCCGGAACCCGCGCTGCGCGAGGAGGGTGTAGAGCAGCAGGACGGCCATCACCCCGGCCATCCCCAGCTCCTCGCCGACGGTGGTGAGGATGAAGTCGCTGTTGCCCGCGAACCCGACCAGCTCGGGGTGGCCCTGACCGAGCCCGGTGCCGCCGACGCCGCCGCTGCCGAAGCTGAACAGCGACTCCGCCGACTGCGCGGAGATCAGCCCCGGCGGCCGCTTCTCCGGCGGCAGGAAGATGTCCATCGGGTGCAGCCAGGCCATCACCCGGCCCTTGACGTGCGGCTCCGCCGACCCCACGACCGCCGCGCCGACCGCCGCCATCAGCAGGCCGCAGACCACCCAGCCGGTCCGCTCGGTGGCCATGTAGAGCATGATCACGAAGACGCCGAAGAAGATCAGCGACGTCCCCAGGTCGCGCTCGAAGACCAGCACCAGCAGGCTGATGATCCAGATCGTGAAGATCGGCCCGAGCTGGCGTCCGGGCGGCAGCTGCACGCCCATCACCCGCCGCCCGGTCAACGCCAGCGCATTGCGGTTCACCGTCAGATACCCGGCGAAGAACACCACGATCATCAGCTTCACGAACTCGCCGGGCTGCAGCGACAGCGGCCCGAGCAGGATCCACCGCTTGGCGCCGAACTGGTCCGCGCCGAAGAACGCCGGCGCCATCAGCAGTACGAGCCCGACCGCCATCGTCAGATACACGTAACGCTGGAGCACCCGGTGGTCGCGCAGGAGCAGCAGGATCCCCACGCAGACCGCCACCCCCAGGCCCGTCCACACCAGCTGCCCGGTGGCCGCCTGCGCGGTCTGCAGGCGTGGCAGCCGTTCGTAGGTGATGTCGAGACGGTTCAGCAGGACGAGGCCGATGCCGGTGAGCAGGGTGGCCAGCGGCAGGATCAGCGGGTCGGCGCGCTCGGCGACGCGGCGGACGACCAGATGCGGCACCAGCGCGATCAGCACCATCGCGGCGGTGAACCACCCCATCCCGTCGGGCAGCCGCCCCTCCATCGACAGGCCGGTGTACGCGTAGCCGCCGACGGTGATCGCGACGGCGAAGGCGAGCATGTACGCCTCGGTCCGGCGGCGGTCCGGTGCCTGGGCGAGCGCGGCGAACGTCATCGTGCGCTCGACGTCGCTCTCCTCCCGCGCGGCACGCGCCGCACTCCTCGCTCCTCGCACCTGTCTCCTCCGTCATCCGCGAAGCTGCCCGCCCCGGTGGCCGGCCCGGCAACCTTCAGGGAAGACCGAGGCCCGGGGCGCCGGGTTGCGACGACGGCCCCTGATGTGTCCGATTCGGCACGGTATCCGGCCGGGACGGTGCAGGGTGTGGCTCCGCCGGAGTCTCCACCTGCGGCCCGCCCGTGGCCCGGGCGACCCGTTTCCGGCTCGACTGGCACTCCACTTGACCGAGTGCTAACCGCGTCATAGTGTCGGCGTTGGCACTCTCCGAAGGGGAGTGCTAAGCACGGCGATGGGCTGGTCCGGCACCCGCGACGACGGATCCAACTGCTCGCCACCTCAGACAGTTAACCCCGTGAGATCTCCGAAGGGGGAGGTCGGATCGTGACGACCGCCAGCACCAAGGTTGCCATCAAGCCGCTTGAGGACCGCATTGTGGTCCAGCCGCTCGACGCCGAGCAGACCACGGCCTCTGGCCTGGTCATCCCGGACACTGCCAAGGAGAAGCCCCAGGAGGGCGTCGTCCTGGCCGTCGGTCCGGGTCGCTTCGAGGAGGGCAACCGTCTTCCGCTCGACGTTTCCGTCGGCGACGTCGTGCTCTACAGCAAGTACGGCGGCACCGAGGTGAAGTACAACGGCGAGGAGTACCTCGTCCTCTCGGCTCGCGACGTTCTCGCGATCGTCGAGAAGTAAGTCACCCAGCATTCTGCTGTGATCTGCGCCCCTGGTTCCCGCGTCCAAGCACCGGGGCAGGGGCGCAGTTCGTTGAGAGCACGACGTTAAGGACACGTAACTCATGGCGAAGATCCTGAAGTTCGACGAGGACGCCCGTCGCGCCCTGGAGCGCGGCGTCAACAAGCTGGCCGACACGGTGAAGGTGACGATCGGCCCCAAGGGCCGCAACGTCGTCATCGACAAGAAGTTCGGCGCGCCGACCATCACCAACGACGGCGTCACCATCGCGCGTGAGGTCGAGGTCGACGACCCCTACGAGAACCTCGGCGCCCAGCTGGTGAAGGAGGTGGCGACCAAGACCAACGACATCGCGGGTGACGGCACCACCACCGCCACCGTGCTGGCCCAGGCGCTGGTCCGCGAGGGCCTGCGCAACGTCGCCGCCGGTGCTTCCCCCGCCGCCCTGAAGAAGGGCATCGACGCCGCCGTCAAGGCCGTCTCCGACGACCTGCTGGCGACCGCGCGTCCCATCGAGGACAAGACCGACATCGCCGCCGTCGCGGCCCTGTCCGCCCAGGACAAGCAGGTCGGCGAGCTGATCGCCGAGGCGATGGACAAGGTCGGCAAGGACGGTGTCATCACCGTCGAGGAGTCCAACACCTTCGGTCTGGAGCTGGACTTCACCGAGGGCATGGCCTTCGACAAGGGCTACCTCTCGCCCTACATGGTCACCGACCAGGAGCGGATGGAAGCGGTCCTGGAGGACCCGTACATCCTCATCCACCAGGGCAAGATCGCCTCGATCCAGGACCTGCTCCCGCTGCTGGAGAAGGTCATCCAGGCGGGTGGCTCCAAGCCGCTGCTGATCATCGCCGAGGACGTCGAGGGCGAGGCCCTGTCGACCCTGGTCGTGAACAAGATCCGCGGCACCTTCAACGCCGTCGCCGTCAAGGCGCCCGGCTTCGGTGACCGCCGCAAGGCGATGCTCGGCGACATGGCCACCCTCACCGGTGCCACCGTCATCGCCGAGGAGGTCGGCCTCAAGCTCGACCAGGCCGGTCTGGACGTGCTGGGCACCGCCCGCCGCGTGACCGTCACCAAGGACGACACCACCATCGTCGACGGTGGCGGCAACTCCGAGGACGTCCTCGGCCGCGTCAACCAGATCAAGGCCGAGATCGAGACCACCGACTCGGACTGGGACCGCGAGAAGCTCCAGGAGCGCCTCGCCAAGCTCGCCGGTGGCGTCTGCGTCATCCGCGTGGGTGCGGCCACCGAGGTCGAGCTGAAGGAGAAGAAGCACCGTCTGGAGGACGCCATCTCCGCGACCCGCGCCGCGGTCGAGGAGGGCATCGTCTCCGGTGGTGGCTCCGCGCTCGTCCACGCCGCCAAGGTGCTGGAAGGCGGCCTGGGCAAGGAGGGCGACGAGGCCACCGGTGTCGCCGTCGTCCGCCGCGCCGCCGTCGAGCCGCTGCGCTGGATCGCCGAGAACGCCGGCCTCGAGGGCTACGTCATCACCTCGAAGGTCGCCGAGCAGGACAAGGGCCAGGGCTTCAACGCCGCCACCGGCGAGTACGGCGACCTGGTCAAGGCCGGCGTCATCGACCCGGTGAAGGTCACCCGCTCCGCCCTGGAGAACGCCGCCTCCATCGCCTCGCTGCTCCTCACGACCGAGACCCTGGTCGTCGAGAAGCCCGCCGAGGAGGAGCCCGCCGAGGCCGGCCACGGCCACGGCCACGCCCACTGACCCGGCCCTGAACAGGCCGCGCCGGTAGCGCCGCACGAGGCCCGGTCCCCGCTGGGGGGCCGGGCCTTGCGCTATGCGGCGGACGGAGCGCCGTCCCCGCCGTCGTCCTCGTCCGCCCATTGCCGCAAGCGGGCACCTCGACTCTCCGACACCCGGTGCACCTCGGTGAGCGCGCCGCTCAAGTCGTAGGCCAACAGGTGAATCTCACCGGGCGTCCACGCGCACGAGGCGAGGACGCGCCGCGCCTCCTCGATGAGAACGGCCGCCGCCTCCATCTGCTCCGCCTCCATCCGATCGGCGAGCCGCGAGACGTACCCGGTCCCGGTGCCGCCGATCAGGTAACACGGCCTCCCGTCGGCACCGGCCCACGGCAGCAGGCGCGCACGGTCCAGGGACTCCATCAGGCGGCCACCTCCGCCGCACCACGCAGCAGGTCCGCCCCGGCAACACCGCGCGCCGCCGACCACAGCCTGCGCCGCTGTGCCCGCCGCCCCCGGTGCTCCTGCCGTTCCGAGGACGCGAGGACGTAGGGGCGTACCAAGGGGACGTCTTCGCTTTGCGGCGAGGGGACGGGCGCGAACGCCGGACCTGCGGGCGGCGTGTCTGCGTGGAGCCCGACGGGACGCGGGTGTGTGGCCCGATGGCAGCCCTGGGCGGGCAGTAGTCGGGCCAGCAGCGTTTCGAAGATCGTTCGGATAAAGTGCAGCACTGTCGTCAACCTCCATGGGGTTGAGGGCCACGCCCCCGGGCCGTCCAGCAACGGTCGCGGGGGTCTCGTGTGTGGCGAGTGGGCTGGTGTTTGCCTGACTCCCCGGCTGTGCACCGGTTGTAGTCAATTGGTCACCAAGGTGGCCCAACTTCCCATAGGCTGGCCCGACTTAAGTGGACGTTCTTAGGTCTGTCGCCCGCTGTGGCACTGCGTCGGGACGTCGGAGTGGGAGGTCGCAGCGGTGGACGAGACGCATTTCCCCGGGGTCTTAAGTCCCCTCCAGTGCTTCGGTTCAGACGTGAAACGGGTACGCCTCGGGCGCAAGCTCACGCAGAAGCAGCTGGGCGCGGCCACGGGCTACACCGATGCCTACGTCAGCATGGTCGAGTCCGGGAAGCAGACGCCCAGCATGAAGTTCGCCACGGGATGCGACCTGGCGTTCGGGACGAACGGCCTGTTCGCCGGCATGCTCGTGCGGCTCCTTGAGGGGGATCACCCGAGCTGGTTCATTCCCTACCTCGAAAAGGAGAAGAGGGCGACCAGCACCTGCGACTACTCGGTCACCGGCATCATGGGCCTCTTGCAGACGGAGGCATACGCCCATGCGATCTTCCGCGCCGGGTTCCCTCATGCCCGCGCCGATGTGATCCGGGGCAAGGTCGAAGCCCGTATAAGGCGCCGCGAAGTGATGCAGCGGGAGAATCCGCCGACGCTGTGGGCAGTCCTCCACGAGGCGTGTCTGCGCACGATGGTTGGCGGACCTGCCGTCATGGCGGACCAATTGCAGTATCTGATCGCCTCAGCCGAGCGCCCTGACACCGACATCCAGGTGATCACCTATGCGGCCGGGGCTGCGGCGGCGCACCTTTCGGCCTTCACGCTCCTGATGTTCGAATCCGCCCCTACGATCCTGTACTCGGACTTGCCGCAAGGCGGCAAGATGTACGACAAGGGGATGGTCGTTACGGATGCTGTCCGTCACTACGAGCGATTGCGGGCGCACGCGCTCTCCCCAGACGATTCCCTCGCCCTGGTCAAGGATTTGCACAAGGAGTACACCTCATGACCGCAGGCATCGACCTCGCCGCCGCTACGTGGGTCAAGTCCTCGTACAGCGGCTCCAACGGGGGGCAGTGCGTCGAGGTCTCCCGGACCTTCGCGGTGTCCGGGCTGGTTCCGGTCCGGGATTCCAAGGCCCCGCAAGGCCCCGCGCTGGTCTTCCCGGCCAATGGTTGGTCGTCCTTCCTCTCCGCCGTCAGGGACGGGGAATTGCCAGTCACCTGACGGGCGTTGCGCGCAGTCACCCAGGTGGACGGGCGGTCCCCGGAGGCGGGGCGCGTCGTCGTACCGTCGGGGCTAGATCTCCAGCGAACAGCGAGGAGGGCGTATGACCCCCAGCGGTGACGGTCGTCAGCCGGAGGAGCCCCGAGACTTCCGCCCGCTGCGCCGCCGCGGCGTCCAGCGGCTCGCGCGGGAGCGGTGGGGTGAGGGGCGCTCCATCTGGTCGACGGATGTCGGGGAGCGGGAGCTGGTCGTCGATCAGGTCGGTGTGAGTGAGGAGCCGGCGTCCGTGGCCGTCGCGGAGGTGCTCGGGATCGAGCCGCGCGAGGCGGTGTGCGTGCGCAGTCGCCGGTTCGTCCTCGACGGGAAGCCGGTGCTGCTGGCGGAGAGTCGTCTGCCTGCCGCGCTGGTGGCCGGTTCGGCGATCGTCGAGGAGGACACCGGCCCCGGTGGCGTCTACGCCCGCCTCGCCGAGCTGGGCTCCGGACCCGTGCGCTTCCGGGAGGAGATCCGCAGCCGGATGCCGTCCCGGGACGAGACGGACTGGCTGCGCCTCGGCGTGGGTACGCCCGTGATCGTCATCGTCCGCACCGCCTTCGCGGACGGCGGCCGTCCCGTCGAGGTCAACGAGATGGTCCTGGACTCGTCCGCGTACGTTCTCGAATACGACATCGAGGCGTAGCGGGGGCGGCGAACCGCAAGGGGCGGGGCCCGTCCCTTACGGACCGGACCGGGGCGCGCCTCCGCGCGCCCCGGCCGCGTCCCGGTCGGCCCCGGCCGTCACCCGTTACTTCGGCCCGAACTTCCGCCCTGTGCGTGAGGTCAGGCCGCCGAGCATGCCGCGGGGGGCCAGCTTCGCGGCGCCCATCAGGGCCTTGTAGCGCGGGTCGGGGATGGAGAGTGAGCGGCCGCGGGCCAGGTCCTTCATCGCCGCGTCGACCAGCTTGTCCGCGTCCAGCCACAGCCAGCTGGGGATGTTGTCCGTGCCCATCCCGGCCCGCTGGTGGAACTCCGTCCGGACGAAGCCGGGGCAGAGCGCCAACAGTCGCACCCCGCTGTGCGCCAGGTCCCGCGCCGCGCCCTGCGTGAACTGGACCACCCACGCCTTGCTCGCACCGTAGGTGCCGCGCGGTACGAACGCCGCGACGGAGGCGACGTTGACGACCCCGCCGCGCCGCCGCTCCCGCATCCCGCGCACCGCCGCCGTGGTCAGCCGCAGTACCGCCTCGCAGTGCACCTTCAACATGGCCAGTTCGTCGTCCATCGGCACATCCAGGTACTCACCCTTGTTGCCGAAGCCCGCGTTGTTGACCAGCAGGTCCACCGGGTGCTTCCGGTCGCCGAGCCGCTCCTCGACCGCGGCGATGCCCTCCTCGGTGGCCAGATCGGCGCTCAGCACGCTCGCCTCGATGCCGTGCAGGTCGTGCAGTTCGGTCGCCTGCCGGTGCAGCCGCTTCTCGTCGCGCGCCACCAGGACGAGGTTGTGGCCGTCGTGCGCGAGGCGCCGGGCGAACGCCGCCCCGATGCCCGAGGTCGCTCCCGTGATCAATGCAGTCGTCATGCGGGCACGCTATCCGGCCCGGATGACATGAACGCACCCGTCCGGCCCCCCACCCGACCGGCCTGCGGAGGCCACCCCCGCCCGAGCGGAACCAGGCCGCCGGCAAAGGGGCGTGATCAAAGCCGCAACCCTTATTTCCCTCCTACCCCCAAGTCTCGCTTATGCTGGAGTCATGATCGAGGCTCGCCATCTCCGTGTGCTGCGTGAGGTCGCCCGTACCGGCTCGTTCTCCGCCGCCGCCCGGGAGTTGGGCTGCACCCAGCCGGCCGTCAGTCAGCAGATGAAGGCCCTGGAGCAGTCGGCGGGCACTCCGCTGCTGATCCGTACCGGCCGCGAGATGCGGCTGACTCAGGCGGGCGAGGCGCTGGTGCGCCACGCCGTCGGCATCCTCGCCGGGCTCACCGCCGCCGAGGAGGAGGTCGCCGCCATCGCGGGGCTCCGCGCCGGCCGCGTCCGCCTGGTGTCCTTCCCCTCCGGCAGCTCCACGCTGGTGCCCGCCGCGCTGGCCGCCATGCGCGCCGCCCATCCGCGCACCCGCGTCTCCCTGGACGAGGCCGAGCCGCCCCGCTCGATCGAGATGCTGCGCAACGGCGACTGCGAGATCGCGCTGGCCTTCCGCTACCCGGAGGTGCGCGCGGCCGCCCCGGAAGCCTGTTCCGACTGGGACGACCTGGTCGTCCGCCCGGTCCTCGCCGACCGTCTGGTGGGCCTGGTCCCGGAGGGGCACCGCCTCGCCGCCACCGGCTCCGCCGCCTTCGGCGACCTCGCCGACGAGCCGTGGATCGCGGGCTGCCCCCGCTGCCGTACGCATCTGGTCGAGGTGTGCGAGCGCGCCGGGTTCACCCCGCGGATCGACTTCGCCACCGACGACTACCCGGCCGTGATCGGCCTGGTCGGCGCTGGCCTGGGCGTCGCGGCGCTCCCCGAGCTGACCCTCGCGTCGGTACGCCCCAAGGGGGCGCGGACGGTGCGCCTGGAGCCCGCCGTGCACCGCGAGATCGTCGCCCTCACGCTGCCGGACCTCGCCCGGGTCCCGGCCGTCGGCGCCATGCTCGATCAGCTGGAGTGTGCCGCCGCTCGCTGATCCGGCGGCGTACGGCCCATGTGTCCGCATCGGCGCAGGGCAGCGCGAAGCGTCACCACACCCCTGTCCGAGGTGCGGCCACGCCTGTGGAGGAACGTTTCTGCTGAGCGGATCGGCTGTCCGGTGTCAGCCGCTCTGGGCGCCCGCGGGGCCGACCAGCGTGGTCGCGGGGACCATCCGGTGCCGGGCCCGGCCCATCAGCTCCTCGCGTTCGTCCTCGGTCAGGCCGCCCCAGACCCCGTAGGGCTCGCGGACGGCCAGCGCATGCGCCGCGCATTCGGCCCGTACGGGGCAGCGCATGCAGACCTCCTTCGCCGATGTCTCACGCGCGCTGCGGGCGGCGCCGCGCTCCCCTTCGGGGTGGAAGAACAGCGAACTGTCCACACCGCGGCAGGCTGCCAGCAGCTGCCAGTCCCAGAGGTCTGCGTTCGGGCCCGGGAGGCGGGAGAAATCTGCCATTGCGTATCCCCTCGAAGCGATTGCTGTATCGGGCTCGGTGATGACGACGGTACATCTACTGTCTAAGTAGATGTAAATATGACTCATTGCGAATCTAGCGTCAGATCGCCAGAAAATGAAAGGAAGGGAGCCAAACAGGGCATAAGGTTCATTCGGGGGCGAGTGATCGCCCACGGCGGCACTGTTCGTCGGCGTATCGTCTGCGTATCCGGGCCCTTACGCAGCGTGCCGAATTCGATGCTCGAACCCGTAACTCTTTCGAGTGACCGTCGTTGAGTGTGCGAAAGCGGTTGGCGGAGTTAGTGATCGGGCAGGTGTCCGAGCCCGTCAAGCGCACAGGTGACGATACGTACCAGCCTGGAGGCTCAAGGTGACGCGCAGCAGCTGTGAGAGTGGCGGGGGACAGTCATGACTTCCGTCCTCGTCTGCGACGACTCCCCGCTTGCCCGAGAGGCGCTCCGCCGCGCGGTTGCGACCGTTCCCGGCGTCGAGCGTGTGACGACGGCCGCCAACGGCGAGGAAGTCCTCCGCCGCTGGGGTGCCGATCGCTCGGATCTGATTCTGATGGACGTGCGGATGCCCGGTCTGGGCGGTGTGGAGACGGTGCGCCGGCTGCTGTCCGCCGATCCGGGTGCCCGGATCATCATGCTCACGGTGGCCGAGGATCTCGACGGCGTGGCCCTCGCGGTCGCCGCCGGGGCCCGCGGTTATCTGCACAAGGACGCCTCGCGCGCCGAGCTGCGGGCCACGGTCACCCAGGCGCTCGCGGACCCGACGTGGCGGCTCGCCCCACGGCGGCTGCGGTCGGCCGAGATGGGTGCCGCCCCGACGCTCACCGCCCGCGAGATCCAGGTGCTGGAGGGCATGAGTCACGGCCGTTCCAACGCCGAGATCGGCCGGGAGCTGTTCCTCTCCGAGGACACGGTCAAGACCCACGCCCGGCGGCTGTTCAAAAAGCTCGGCGCCTCGGACCGCGCCCATGCGGTGGCCCTGGGCTTCCGTTGGGGTCTGGTGCGCTGACCTGCGGGTCAACGGGGTCACGGCGGCTCTCTCCGGCAGGAGAGCGAGCGTTGTGGCCCCCTTGTCGCGTGGGTGACGGGCGGTGCGGCGCAGGTCGCGCGCGGGGGAGCGCCGCCGTCCGTACGGCGGGCCGTGCCGGTCTTCGGGGGCCGGGCGTCGCTCGGCGGCGTCCCCCGGAGCGGTCCGAGAGCGGTGTGGGCAACCCTTAGACGTCGAAACGTCACGGGATGCCGCATCCTTGACGTGTGACTCCTCCCCGGCGGAGGCCGGGGCTTCTCACTCGGCCAAGAAGAGACCTCATGACGGACAAGCCTTACCCGATGCCTCACGGCACGGATACACGCTACCGGCGAGGACTCGACGTCGGCATGGGCACAACCCGATCGGGGGAGGCGTGGGACGTGCGTGCTAACGCGGCGGCTCGTAACGGTTCAGTGCACAACGACGAGGGCGGTGCCGAGAGCGGTGCCGCGTCAAGGCACCATGGTCCGATGCGCGATGACGGCAAGCAGGAGATCGGTGATCTCGTTGCACGCGCAGTCGAGGGGGACCAGCGGGCCACGCACGACCTCCTGGCCCATGTGCACCCGCTGGCGCTGCGCTACTGCCGGACCCGTCTCTCCCGGCTCCCGGGGGACGCCCGGCACTTCGTCGAGGACCTGGCGCAGGAGGTCTGTGTCGCGGTGCTCTGCGCGCTGCCGCGCTACCGCGACACCGGGAAGCCGTTCGAGGCGTTCGTCTTCGCCATCGCCGGACACAAGGTCGCCGATCTCCAGCGCGCCGCGATGCGCGGGCCCGGGAGTACGGCGGTGCCGTCCGACGAGATGCCCGAGCAGCCGGACAACTCGCTCGGGCCCGAGGAGCGGGCGCTGCTGAGCAGCGATGCCGCGTGGGCGAAGAAGTTGCTGGCCAACCTGCCGGAGAACCAGCGGGAGCTGGTGTTGCTGCGGGTCGCGGTGGGGCTGACGGCGGAGGAGACCGGGCAGATGCTCGGGATGTCGCCGGGTGCGGTGCGGGTCGCGCAGCACCGGGCGTTGAGCAGGCTGCGGGCGCTGGCCGAGCAGTAGGCCCGTGGTGGCGTGATCCGTGCGCCGATGGCCGGATGTGGCCGTAGGAAGGTACGGGTGATGAGGCCCTCATTCCTCGTGGAATGAGACGCCACTTCAGGCCGTTAGCATGGACGTCCGCGCCGAGGCAAGAGCATTGGGGAAGGTGTCATGAGCGACAACGTCGATGGAGTACCTGAGAAATTTGCGACACTCGGGCTGACCTACGACGACGTGCTGCTGCTGCCGGGCGCATCCGAGGTGCTGCCCAACGCGGTCGACATCTCGTCCCGTATCTCGCGCAACGTCCGGGTGAACATCCCGCTGCTCTCCGCCGCGATGGACAAGGTCACCGAGGCCCGGATGGCCATCGCGATGGCGCGGCAGGGTGGCGTCGGTGTGCTGCACCGCAACCTGTCGGTCGAGGACCAGGTCAACCAGGTCGACCTCGTCAAGCGGTCCGAGTCCGGCATGGTGACCGACCCGATCACCGTGCACCCGGACGCGACGCTCGGTGAGGCCGACGCCCTGTGCGCGAAGTTCCGCATCAGCGGCGTCCCGGTGACCGACGCGGCCGGCAAGCTGCTCGGCATCGTCACCAACCGTGACATGGCCTTCGAGCCCGACCGCAGCCGTCAGGTGCGCGAGGTCATGACGCCGATGCCGCTGGTCACCGGCAAGGTCGGCATCTCCGGTGTCGACGCGATGCAGCTGCTGCGCCGCCACAAGATCGAGAAGCTTCCGCTGGTCGACGACGCGGGTGTCCTCAAGGGCCTGATCACGGTCAAGGACTTCGTCAAGGCCGAGCAGTACCCGAACGCGGCGAAGGACGCCGAGGGCCGTCTCCTCGTCGGTGCCGCCGTCGGCGCGAGCCCCGAGGCGCTGGAGCGGGCGCAGGCGCTGGCCGAGGCGGGCGCGGACTTCCTGATCGTGGACACCTCGCACGGCCACAACAGCAATGCGCTGAACTGGATGGCGAAGATCAAGTCCAGCGTGAACGTCGACGTCATCGGCGGCAACGTCGCGACGCGGGACGGCGCGCAGGCCCTGATCGACGCCGGTGTCGACGGCGTCAAGGTCGGTGTCGGCCCCGGCTCCATCTGCACCACCCGCGTCGTCGCCGGTATCGGCGTCCCGCAGGTCACCGCGATCTACGAGGCGGCGCTCGCCGCCCGCGCGGCCGGCGTCCCGGTCATCGGCGACGGCGGCCTGCAGTACTCCGGCGACATCGGCAAGGCGCTCGCCGCCGGTGCCGACACGGTGATGCTGGGCAGCCTCCTCGCCGGCTGTGAGGAGTCGCCGGGCGAGCTGCTGTTCATCAACGGCAAGCAGTTCAAGTCGTACCGCGGCATGGGCTCCCTCGGGGCGATGCAATCCCGTGGCCAGGGCCGTTCGTTCTCCAAGGACCGTTACTTCCAGGCCGACGTCGCCTCCGACGACAAGCTCGTGCCCGAAGGCATCGAGGGCCAGGTGCCCTACCGCGGCCCGCTGGCCAACGTGCTGCACCAGCTCGTCGGCGGCCTGCGCCAGACGATGGGCTACGTGGGTGCCGCCTCCATCGACGAGATGGAGTCCAAGGGCCGCTTCGTCCGGATCACCTCGGCGGGTCTCAAGGAGAGCCACCCGCACGACATCCAGATGACGGTCGAGGCGCCGAACTACAGCCGTAAGTAGCACCACGCCCGTGAGGGGCGGCACCGGACGCTCCGGAGCCGCCCCTCACACGCGTGTCGGAGATACTGGGACACGCAGACCAAGAGGGAAAGGCCCCACAACGTGACTGAGATCGAGATCGGGCGCGGCAAGCGCGGCCGCCGGGCGTACGCCTTCGACGACATCGCCGTCGTACCGAGTCGCCGCACCCGCGACCCGAAGGAGGTCTCGATCGCCTGGCAGATCGATGCCTACCGCTTCGAGCTGCCGTTCCTGGCGGCCCCGATGGACTCCGTGGTCTCGCCGCAGGCCGCCATCCGCATCGGTGAGCTGGGCGGCCTCGGCGTCCTCAACCTGGAGGGCCTGTGGACCCGCTACGAGGACCCGGAGTCGCTGCTCGCCGAGATCGCCGAGCTGGACGGTGACGCGGCCACCAAGCGGATGCAGGAGATCTACGCCGCGCCGATCAAGGAAGAGCTGATCGGCCGGCGCATCAAGGAGGTGCGCGACTCCGGTGTCGTCACCGCCGCCGCGCTCTCCCCGCAGCGCACCGCGCAGTTCTCGCAGGCCGTGGTGGACGCCGGCGTCGACATCTTCGTGATCCGCGGGACGACGGTCTCCGCCGAGCACGTCTCGTCGGCGGCCGAGCCGCTCAACCTCAAGCAGTTCATCTACGAGCTGGACGTCCCGGTGATCGTCGGCGGCTGCGCCACGTACACCGCGGCGCTGCACCTGATGCGGACCGGCGCGGCCGGTGTGCTGGTCGGCTTCGGCGGCGGCGCGGCGCACACCACCCGTAACGTGCTCGGCATCCAGGTGCCGATGGCGACGGCGGTGGCGGATGTCGCGGCGGCGCGGCGGGACTACATGGACGAGTCCGGCGGCCGGTACGTCCACGTCATCGCCGATGGCGGCGTGGGCTTCTCCGGCGACCTGCCGAAGGCCATCGCCTGCGGTGCGGACGCCGTGATGATGGGCTCCCCGCTGGCCCGTGCGACGGACGCGCCCGGCCGCGGCCACCACTGGGGCATGGAGGCGGTCCACGAGGACGTGCCGCGCGGCAAGCGCGTGGACCTCGGCGCGGTCGGCACCACCGAGGAGGTGCTGCTCGGCCCGTCGAGCAGGCCCGACGGTTCGATGAACTTCTTCGGTGCGCTGCGCCGGGCGATGGCGACGACCGGCTACTCCGAGCTGAAGGAGTTCCAGCGCGTCGAGGTGACGGTCGACCCGTCGTAGTACCCGCAGGCGCCGGCCGTACGGCGGCAGCCGCTCAGGGGCCCGGTCCACCACCACGGTGGGCCGGGCCCCTCGGCGTGTCACAGCCGGTGGGCCGCCCCGGCGGGCGTCGCCCCGCGGGTGTCGAGCAGCAGCTGGGCCTTGACCGACAGGCCCTGGAGGTCGTACGTGCGGTGCGGCTGGAGGAGGACCGTGAGGTCGGCGCCGGCGGCGGACTCGTGGAGGGAGTCGGCGCGGGGGACCGGGCGGTCGAGGACGGTCCAGCGGGGGACGTACGGGTCGTGGTACGCGATGTGGGCGCCCAGCTCCATCAGGCGGGCGGCGATCTCGCGGGCGGGGGCGCCCTCCTGGTCGCCGATGTCGGGCTTGTAGGTGACGCCGATGAGGAGGATGCGGGCGCCGCGGGCGGACTTGCCGTGCTCGTTGAGGAGGGTGGCGCAGCGCCGGGCGACGTAGCCGGGCATCCGGTCGTTGACCTCCTGCGCCAGCTCGACCATGCGCAGCGGGTAGCCGAGGGAACGGCCCTGGTAGGCGAGGTAGTTGGGGTCGACGGGGGCGGCGTGGCCGCCGACGCCGGGGCCGGGGCGGAACGCCTGGAAGCCGAACGGTTTGGTCTCGGCGCAGCGGATGACGTCCCAGAGGTCGACGCCGATGTCGTGGCAGAAGACCGCCATCTCGTTCATCAGGGCGATGTTGAGGTGGCGGTAGTTGGTCTCCAGGAGCCCGGCGGTCTCGGCCTCGCGGGGGCCGCGGGCGCGGACGACCTTGTCGGTGAGGCGGCCGTAGAAGGCGGCGGCGGCTTCGGTGCAGGCGGCGGTGAGGCCGCCGATGACCTTCGGGGTGTTGGCGTAGCCGTGGGTGCGGTTGCCGGGGTCGTGGCGCGGCGGGGAGCAGGCGAGGTGGAAGTCGCGGCCGGCGGTGAGCCCGGAGCCCTCCTCCAGCAGGGGGCGCAGGAAGTCCTCGGTGGTGCCCGGGTAGGCGGCGGATTCGAGGATGACGGTGGTGTGCGGGCGCAGCCGGGCGGCGAGGGTGCGGGCCGCGTCGGCGACGGCGGTGAGGTCGAGGGCGCGGTCGGCGCCGAGCGGGGTGGGGGCGCAGATGACCGCGGTGCGGACCCGGCCGAGGACGGCGGGGTCGTCGGTGGTGCGGAATCCGGCCGCGGTCAGCCGCCGCAGTTCGGTGGTGGTCAGCGGGCCGTCGGGGGCGGTGAGCGGGGTGGCGTGCGGATCGGGGGCGTAGCCGACGGTGGAGACGCCGGCCGCGGTGGCGGCCTGGGCGAGGGGGAGGCCGAGGTGGCCGAGGCCGATGACGGCGAGGTCTGCGGGCATGCTGCTGCGGCCCTTCCCGAGCGATTCCGATTGACGCATAAGTAGACTAAGCCGACATTTCCCGCAGAATGGGAATTGGTGGATCAAGGTGGCGGGGTGTTGCCGCCGGTGGCGGCAGGGGGGAGTGAGGGCAGCCGACGCGGACAGAATCGACCGACGGGGGTGTGGCCCCGATCACAGTGGGAGGCAGTGGTGAAAACAGCGACCCTGGGACCGGTGCAGCGCGCCGAGGCGCTCGCCCGGATGGCGGAACGGGAACTCGACATTCTGGTGGTCGGCGGCGGTGTCGTCGGCGCCGGAACCGTCCTGGACGCGGCGACCCGCGGGCTCGCCACCGGGCTCGTCGAGGCACGGGACTGGGCGGCGGGCACCTCCAGCCGCTCCAGCAAGCTCATCCACGGCGGACTGCGGTATCTGGAGATGCTGGACTTCGCGCTGGTACGGGAGGCGCTGAAGGAGCGCGGGCTGCTGCTGGGGCGGCTGGCCCCGCATCTGGTGAAGCCGGTGCCGTTCCTCTACCCGCTCCAGCACCGCGGCTGGGAGCGCTTCTACGCCGGCTCCGGTGTGGCGCTCTACGACGCGATGTCCCTCTCGTCCGGCCACGGCCGCGGACTCCCCGTCCACCGGCACCTCTCGCACCGGCGGGCGCTGCAGGTCGCGCCCTGTCTGCGCAAGGACGCGCTGGTCGGGGCGTTGCAGTACTACGACGCGCAGATGGACGACGCGCGGTTCGTCGAGACGCTGATCCGCACCGCCGCCTCGTACGGCGCGCAGGTCGCCAACGGCGCGCGGGTGGTGGACTTCCTGCGCGAGGGCGAGCGGGTGGTCGGCGCGCGGGTCGAGGACGTCGAGTCGGGCGGTACGTACGAGATCCGGGCCCGGCAGATCGTCAACGCCACCGGGGTGTGGACCGACGACACCCAGGGGCTGATCAACGAGCGCGGGCAGTTCCACGTCCGCGCCTCCAAGGGCATCCACCTCGTCGTCCCCAAGGACCGCATCCACTCCACGACCGGGCTGATCCTGCGCACCGAGAAGAGCGTGCTCTTCGTCATCCCCTGGGGACGGCACTGGATCATCGGGACGACCGACACCGACTGGGACCTCGACAAGGCGCATCCGGCGGCGTCCAGCGCCGACATCGACTATCTGCTGGAGCATGTGAACTCCGTCCTCGCCACGCCGCTGACCAGGGACGACGTCGAGGGCGTCTATGCGGGGCTGCGGCCGCTGCTGGCCGGGGAGTCGGACGCGACGAGCAAGCTCTCGCGCGAGCACACGGTGGCGCACCCGGTGCCGGGGCTGGTCGTGGTGGCCGGCGGCAAGTACACGACGTACCGGGTGATGGCGAAGGACGCGGTGGACGAGGCGGTGCACGGGCTCGACCAGCGGGTCGCGGAGTGCGTCACCGAGGACGTACCGCTGCTCGGCGCCGAGGGGTACAAGGCGATGTGGAACGCCCGGGCCCGGATCGCGGCCCGCTCCGGGCTGCACGTCGCCCGCGTCGAGCATCTGCTGAACCGTTACGGCTCGCTGACCGAGGAGCTGCTGGAGCTGGTGATCGCCGATCCGACGCTGGGTACGCCGCTGACCGGCGCGGAGGACTACCTCCGGGCCGAGGTGGTCTATGCCGCCACCCACGAGGGCGCCCGCCACCTCGACGACGTACTGACCCGGCGCACCCGCATCTCCATCGAGACCTTCGACCGCGGCACCCGCTGCGCCCGCGAGGCGGCGGAGCTGATGGCTCCGGCGCTGGGCTGGGACGCCGCGCAGGTCGACAAGGAGGTCGCGCACTACGAGAAGCGGGTCGAGGCGGAGCGGGAATCGCAGCGCCAGCCCGACGATCTGACGGCCGATGCGGCACGGCTGGGCGCGCCGGACATCGTCCCGCTGTGAGGGCGTGACGGCCTCGGAGCGGCGGGGACGGACGCGGCGCGGGCGGCGGCCCGGGGTGCGCCCGTCCCCGCCGTGGGCGTACCGGTGCCCGCCCCCGGCTCCGCCTTCGGGCAGAACTCCGCGGTCAGGATCGCGTCGGCGTCCGCCCGGGGGCCGGGGGCGTCGGTGTTGAGGTGGTAGCTGACGAGGTGCCGGCCGTCCGCGGAGGCGGCGGTGCGGGCGTACGAGCCGTGGATGTCGCCGTTGTGGCCCCAGACGGTCACCCCGCAGGGCAGCCGGGTGGCGTAGATGCCGAGGCCGTAGACGCCCTTGGTGGCGTGCTCGTCGCGGAGTGCGGCCAGCTCGTGCGGGGGCAGCAGCCGGCCGCCGAGGAGGGCGGCGAAGAAGCGGTTGAGGTCGTCGAGGGTGGTGATCATCTCCCCGGCGGCCCCCGCCCAGCTGGGGTTCAGCTCGGTGGCGTCGATCTGCCGGTGGCCGGTGCGGAAGTAGGCGCGGCCGTGCGGGCGGGGCAAGGTGGCGCGGGTCCCGGGGAAGCTGGTCCCGGTCAGGCCGGTGGGGTCGAGTATCCGGCGGCGGATCTCTTCGGCGTAGCGGCGGCCGGTGACCGCCTCGACGATCAGGCCGAGGACGACGTAGTTGGTGTTGGAGTAGGCGTAGCGGGCGCCGGGGGCGGCGGCCGGTGGGTGGCGCAGTGCGCGGCGCAGCAGCTCGGCGGGGGTGTGGGTGGCGTAGCGGTGGCCGGCGAAGGCCGGGCCGGTCAGGTGGAGGGCCGGGTCGTCGGTGTAGTTGAACAGGCCGCTGGTGTGGTCGAGGAGCTGGCGGACCGTTACCCGGGAGAGCGGGGCGAGGCCCGTGCGGGACAGGCCCGGCGGCGTCCGGTGGCCGGTCGTCAGGAGCCGGGCCGCGGAACCGTCCAGGGTGAGCCGCCGCTCCGCGGCGAGCTGGAGGATCACCGTGGCGACCAGCGTCTTGGTGAGGCTGCCCGCCCGGAAGCGGTCCTGGCGCTCCATGGGGCGGCGGGTGCGCAGATCGGCGACGCCGGCGGTGGAGAAGCGGGCGGCGGCGGCCTCTCCGTCCCGGGTGACCAGGGAGGCGGCGCCGGGGGCGCCCGCGGCGACCAGGGCGCGCAGTGCGGGCGCCGTGGTGTCGGGCGGCCGTCGCGCGGGGGCCGCGTCCGGTGTGCGGGGCGGCGCCCCGCAGCCGGTGAGCGCCAGGCAGGAGAGGACGAGGAGCGCCGCCAGGAGGGGGCGCGCGGTGGGCGGGCGGCGGCGCGCGGGAGGCGCGGGCGGGCGCCGGAGCACACCCGCGGGGGCGGGGCGCGGCCGTTGCGTCGTCATCGGGGGTCCCGTCCTTCGGGCCGTCATGGCGGGTGCGCGCGGCACTGTACGTCACGGCCCCGGGCCTTCCGCACCCTCGCGGATGAGAGAGAATGAAGGCTCTGCCAGGGTGGGTTGTCCGAGTTGGGCCAGTTTGGCGCCGATGGGAATCGGGGCCGCCAACTCGGCTGGATTGCAGAGGGGATTCAGTGGGCGACGAGGTCGAGATGGACGGCAAGGAGGGCAGGCTGCTCGCCGGCCGGTACCGGCTCGCCGGAGTCCTCGGCCGCGGCGGCATGGGCACCGTCTGGCGGGCGCGCGACGAGGTGCTGGGCCGTACGGTCGCGGTCAAGGAACTGCGCTTCCCCGGCGGTGTCGAGGAGGACGAGAAGCGGCGCCTGATCACCCGCACGCTGCGGGAGGCCAAGGCGATCGCCCGGATCCGCAACAACGGCGCGGTGACGGTCTACGACGTGGTCGACGAGGACGACCGGCCGTGGATCGTCATGGAGCTGGTCGAGGGCCGCTCCCTCGCCGAACTGGTGCGCGACGACGGTCCGCTCACCTGGCGCCGCGCCGGTGAGGTGGGCCTCGCCGTCCTCGACGTGCTGCGCGCCGCGCACCGCGAGGGCATCCTGCACCGCGATGTGAAGCCGTCGAACGTCCTGATGTCGGACGACGGCCGGGTCGTGCTGACCGACTTCGGCATCGCCCAGGTCGAGGGCGACCCGTCGGTGACCTCCACCGGCATGCTCGTCGGCGCCCCCTCGTACATCTCGCCGGAGCGCGCCCGCGGCCACAAGCCGGGCCCGCCCGCCGACCTGTGGTCGCTCGGCGGTCTGCTGTACGCCTGTGTCGAGGGCGTGCCGCCGTACGACAAGGGCTCCGCCATCGCGACGCTGACGGCGGTGATGACCGAGCCGCTGGAGCCGCCGAAGCACGCCGGACCGCTGGCGGACGTCATCTGCGGGCTGCTGGTCAAGGACCCGGACGGGCGGCTGGACGACGCCGGGGCGCGGGTGCTGCTGGAGAAGGTCCTGAGCACGCCGGAGAAGCCCGAGCCGCCGCTGGACGCGACGCGGGCGATGGCGCTGCCGGTGGTGCCCGAGGAGGCGGCGGCGCCGCGCCCGGCGGCCCGGCCGAAGCCCGCACCCAAGCAGGCCAAGCCCCGGCAGCGGAAGCCGAAGCAGGCGCCGGCCGCCGGTGCGGCCGCCGCCGCACCGCAGGCCCCGGCCGCGAAGGCGGCGCCCGCGGCACCGGAGAAGCCGTCCTCCGCCGCGGGCGGCGGGCCCGCCAAGGCCGCGGGCTCCGCCCGGCCGGGCTTCGACAGCGAGGCGGCCAAGGAGCGGATGCGCGGCGCGCTGAAGACGGTACGGGCCGCTGCCGCGTCGGCCGCCTCCTCCGCGGCGTCGGCGGCGTCCGCGGCCCGCTCCGGCTCGGGCGCGGGCTCCGGTGCGTCCGGTGCGGGCGGCGGGCGGGCGCCGCGGGCGTCGGTCACCGATGTGGTGCCGCGCCGCACGCTGATCATCATCGCGGTCGTCGCGGCGCTCGCCGTCGTGGCCGCGATCCTCGGGTTCGCGCTCTCCGGCGGCGACAGCGGCAACGGCGCCGCGGCGGGCCGCGACATCGAGGCGACGGCGGCGCAGACGCACGCCTCGCACGGCGGCGGCGCGCCCGACGGCGGGAAGTCCACCCCGTCCGACCAGGCCCCGACGACGCCCGGCGCCGGTGACGACGGCAAGGACGGCAAGGGCAAGGACGACAAGAAGGACGAGCTGCCCGCCGGGTACGCGAAGGTCACCAACGGCGACTTCCACTTCCGGGTGGCGATGCCCAAGGGCTGGCACCGTACGGGCACCGCGGGGCAGAACTCCGGCGCCATCTTCAGCAAGAACGACGGCTTCCCGCGCATCCAGATCGACTACAACGCCTCGCCCGGCAAGGACGCGGCGGCCGCCTGGCGGCAGGCGGAGCCGGCGGTCAGCAGCTCGACGCCCGGCTACCACCTGATCGGCATCAAGTCCGTGCAGTGGCGGGACTACCCGACGGTCGCCGACTGGTCGTTCACCCGCACCTCGCACGGCCAGAAGGTCCGGGTGCTCAACCGCGGCTTCCGGGCGGACGACGACCACGGCTACGCGATCATGATCACCTGCAAGGCGGACGCCTGGTCGGGCGATGAGTGCAAGAAGCTGCGGGACACGGCGTTCAAGACCTTCGCCATCAAGGACTGATGACGGACCGTCGGCTCGGAGCCGACGGACCGTGAGACGTTCGCCCGGAGCGGGCCGCAACCGCCGCTCCGGGCACGTATCGTGAGATTCACAAGGCTGTTCGGGCCCGCGTGGTGCGGGTCCGGGTGCGGGCGGCCCGGGCGGGCGTCCGCGGGGGATGCGGCGCCGGTGCGGTGGTGGCGCGGCACATACGCAGGGAGGCGTCGTGGAGCGGTACGCGGGGCGGATGCTCGCGGAACGTTACCGCCTGCCGCTGCGGCCCGGCGGTGCGGACGGCGCCACGGTGCTGCGCGCCCTCGACACCTACAGCTCGCAGGAGGTGCTGCTCCGTCAGCTGCCGCTGCCCGAGGTGGTGGAGGCGGAGTTCGCCGACGCGGCGCCGGGCGGTCGGGCCGGGCCCGGGGCGGCGCGGGAGGCGGCACACGATCCGCGGGACCCGGTCGTGCGCCGGGCGTTCCTGGCGGCGACCCGGGCCGCGGAGCTGCCGGACCATCCGCTGCTCGACCAGGTCTTCGACGTCTTCGTGGCGGAGGGCGCGCTGTGGATCGCCGGTGAGCTGATCGCCGCCCGCCCGCTCGCCGCGCTGCTCGCCGAGGGACCGCTGGCACCGCAGCGGGCCGCCGAGATCGGCGCGGACGTCCTCACCGCACTGCGCACCCTGCACGCCCACGGCTGGGTGCACCGCAACATCACCGACCGTACGGTCCTGATCTGCGACGACGGCCGCGCGGTGCTGAGCGGCCTGGCGGCCGGCGCGGCCCAGGAGGCGCTGTGCGGCACGGAGGCGATGCCGCTGCCGGCCCCGGTACCGGCTCCGACGCGGGGGCCGGAGGTGGCGGAGGCCGCGGGGAAGCCGGGCGCCGACGCCACCGAGGACGGCGCCGTCACGGAGTCCGGCGGCCCGGCCCCCGCGGATTCACCCGAGGCCCCTGCCCCTACGGGCCCCGCCCCGGCGCTCCCCGCGATCCCTGCCCCTGCGGGCCCGGCCCCGGCCGACGCCGCCCGTACGGGTTCCGCCTCTGCGGGCCCCGACCCCACGGGTGCCGCTCCCGCCGGTGCCGGGCTCGTCGCCGGGCGGGTGCGGGAGATGCGGCTGGCGCTGATCGGGCCGGTCGTCGAGCGGTGGGCGCCGGAGCAGGCGGCCCCGGCCGGGGCCGGTACCACTTCCGCGGTGGGGACGGGCACCGACCTGTGGGCGCTCGGCTCGCTGCTCTTCCGCTGTGTGCAGGGCCATCCGCCGTACCCGGAGGAGGACGCGGCGGAGCTGGCCCGGATGGTGTGCGCGCACCGCCCGGCACCGGCCGGGGCGTGCGGCCCGCTGCGGCCCGCCGTCGAGGCGCTGCTCGGCCCGGACCCGGCCGCCCGGCCCGCGGTGGGCCCGCTCCTCGCCGTGCTGCGCGAGGTGACCCGCGGTGCGACCGAACCGGAGCTGGACAGCGGGCTCGTCACCCTCCCCGCCCGCGGCGCGGCCGACCCGCGGCGGCTGCCGGAGGTCCGGCGCAGCGGCGAACTGGTCCGCAAGGGACGCCCGGGTCGCGGCGCGGCGCCGAAGCCCGCCCCGGCGCCCAAGCCCGCCCGGGCCCCGAAGCCGTCCGGCCGGAAGGCCCGCGCGGCGGCAGTCGGCCACCACGAACCGCCCGGCCTCGCCGCGCCCGCCCCGGGCCGGCCGCCGAAGCCGCCGCGCGCCCGCGGGCCGCGCCATCTGGGCGTGCTGCTGCTGGCGCTGGTCCTGCTGCTGATGGTCGGTGCCGTGGCGGGCGTCGTGCTGTTCCTGCCGAAGGCCGGCGAGGAGGCCCGCGACCGTAAGGGGACCGGCACCTCGGGCGCGCCGTCCCCCACGGCCACCGTCCCGGACGACGCCCGCGGCGCCCCGCCCGCGGGCAGCCCGCAGACCACCACCCCGGCCGGTCTCGCCACCGGCTTCGCGGTCCGTAAGGACCCGGCCGGTTTCCAGATCGCGGTCCGCGAGGACTGGCGGCGCCGGGGCCGGGACGGGCACGACCGGATCCGCTACACCGGCGGTGACTACGAGCTGATCGTGGTGCCGGGCCGGGACACCGTCGCCGCGTTCGGCGCCGATCCGATGGCCTACCAGCAGGACAAGGAGCCGGAGCTGGCGGCGTACCGCGCCGCCTCCTGGGCGTCCGCGTCCGGGCTGCGGCGGATGGACGTCGGGCGGACGGCGATGGCCGAGGGCGGCTTCAGCTGGAAGGACACCAGTGGCCGTGAGGTCTACGTCCGCAACCTCGCCATGATCCACCAGGGCCGTTACCACCTCGTCCAGGTCATCGGCCCCCAATCCGGCAGCCGCACCGTCGACCGCCTCTACGACCAGGCCACGGGCTCGTACCGCCCCAACTGACGGAAAGCACCGCCTTCTTACGGACCGGCCCTCGCTCCCGGGGGCCGGTCCGTCGCGTGTGCGCGCCCGCCTCCCGAGCCTTGTCGCCCTCGTGCGCCCGGAGCTAGCCTCATATCTGACGGAGCATCAGATCTGGCGGATCGGGCAGCGGGTCCGGCCGGTCCGGGTGAGGGGATTCCGGTGGAACTACCGCGCATCATCAGCGTCGACGACCATGTGATCGAGCCCGCGCACCTCTTCGAGACCTGGCTGCCGCGCCGCTACCGCGAGCGTGGCCCCCGGCCGCACACCGCCGGCATCGGCGAGCTGGCGTACACCGGCGGCAAGTACGTCATCACCATGGACCCCGACGGACCGCCGACCGATTGGTGGCTCTACGAGGACCTGAAGTTCCCGTACAAGCGGAACATCGCCGCCGTCGGCTTCGACCGCGACGAGATGACGCTGGAGGGCATCACCCGCGAGGAGATGCGGCGCGGCTGCTGGGACCCGACGGCGCGGCTGGCGGACATGGACCTCAACCACGTCGAGGCGTCGCTCTGCTTCCCGACCTTCCCGCGCTTCTGCGGCCAGACCTTCGCGGAGGCGCGGGACAAGGAGGTCGCCCTCGCCTGTGTGCGCGCGTACAACGACTGGATGGTCGAGGAGTGGTGCGGCGACAGCGGCGGGCGGCTGATCCCGCTCTGCCTGATCCCGCTCTGGGACATCGACCTCGCCGTCGCCGAGATCCGCCGGAACGCGGCGCGCGGGGTGCGCGCCGTGACGTTCTCCGAGATCCCCACCCATCTCGGGCTGCCGTCGATCCACTCCGGCTACTGGGACCCGTTCTTCGCGGTGTGCGAGGAGACCGGGACCGTCGTCAACATGCACATCGGCTCCAGCTCGCAGATGCCCGCCGCCTCTCCGGACGCCCCGCCCGCCGTCCAGGCGTCGCTCTCCTTCAACAACGCGATGGCGTCGATGATGGACTTCCTCTTCAGCGGCGTGCTCGTCCGCTTCCCGCGGCTGAAACTGGCCTACAGCGAGGGCCAGATGGGGTGGATCCCGTACGCCCTGGAGCGCGCCGACGACGTTTGGGAGGAGCACCGGGCCTGGGGCGGGGTGCGCGAGCTGATCCCCGAGCCGCCGTCCACCTACTACTACCGGCAGATCTTCTGCTGCTTCTTCCGCGACCGGCACGGCGTCGCCTCGCTCGATGCCGTCGGGCGGGACAACGCGACGTTCGAGACCGACTACCCGCACGTCGACTCGACCTTCCCGCACACCAAGGAGGTCGCCCTCGACCATGTGAAGGGGCTCGACGAGGCGACCGTGTACAAGCTGATGCGCGGCAACGCCATCCGCATGCTCGGCCTGGACCTGGACCGGTAGGCCCGGCCGTGGACCTCACGTACACGGACGAGGAGGAGGAGTTCCGCGCCGGACTGCGCCGCTGGCTCACCACGGCGCTCCCGGCGCTCCCGCCGCCCCCCGACCCGCACGACTGGCCGGGCCGCCGCGCCTACGACACCGCCTGGCAGCGGATGCTGTACGACGCCGGGTACGCGGGGCTGCACTGGCCGGCCGACGCGGGCGGGCGGGGTGCCACCCCGACCCAGCATCTGATCTTCCTGGAGGAGACCGAGCTGGCCGGGGCGCCGTACGTCGGGGCGAACTTCGTCGGGCTGCTGCACGCGGGGCCGACTCTCGCCGCCGAGGGGAGTGCGGCGCAGCGCGCCCGCTGGCTGCCGCCGATCCTGCGCGGCGAGGAGATCTGGTGCCAGGGCTTCAGCGAACCGGACGCCGGATCGGACCTGGCCGCGCTGCGCACCCGGGCGGTCCGCGACGGCGACGACTACGTGGTGACCGGCAGCAAGATCTGGACCTCGCACGCCGAGGTCGCCGACTGGTGCGAACTCCTGGTCCGCACCGACCCGGACGCGCCCCGCCACCGCGGCATCACCTGGCTCGCCATGCCGATGGACGCACCCGGCGTGACCGTACGGCCGCTGCGGACGCTCGCCGGGTCCACCGAGTTCGCCGAGGTCTTCCTCGACGAGGTCCGCATCCCGGCGGCGCACCGGGTCGGGGCGGAGAACGACGGCTGGCGGGTCACGATGGTGACGCTCTCCTTCGAGCGCGGCACCGCCTTCGTCGGCGAGGTCGTCGCCTGCCGCCGGGTGCTGGGCGCGGTGGCCCGCACCGCACGGGAGAACGGCCGCTGGGACGACGCGGTGCTGCGGCGGCGGCTGGGACGGCTCGCCGCCGAGTTCACCGCGCTGTGGCGGCTCACCCAGTGGAACGTCGGCGCCGCGGAGCGCGGCGGCGGGGTGCCGGGCGCCGGCGCCTCCGTCTTCAAGCTCCGCTACTCCCACGCCCGTCAGGAGCTGTACGACGCGGCGGCCGAGGTGCTGGGCGCCGGGGCGCTCGACACCGACCACGAGTGGGTCGCCGCCCGCCTCTCCTCCCTCTCGTACACCATCGCGGCCGGGACCTCGCAGATTCAGCAGAACATCGTCGCCGAGCGGATCCTCGGCCTGCCGAAGGGGCGGTGAGAGGGGCCGTGGACTTCCAACTCACCAAGGAACAGGGGGAGTTGCGGGACGGGATGCGGGCGCTGCTGGCCGGGCGGTTCGGTCCGGAGCGGCTGCGCGCGGCCGTCGCACAGCCGGCCCCGGACCGCGCGCTCTGGCGCGAGCTGGGCGCGGCCGGACTCTTCGCGCTGCGGCTGCCGGAGGCGGACGGCGGCGTCGGGCTCGGACTGCCCGAGGCGGTATTGCTCTTCGAGGAGACCGGCCGGGCGCTGCTCCCCGGCCCGCTGCTCGCCTGCCATCTGCTGGCCGGACGGCTCGACGGCGTCGCCACCGGGGAGCGCCTCGTCGGCCTGACCCAGGCGCCGGGCGGGCCGGGGCTGTGGGAACACCCGGACGACTGCGCGGAGCTGGTGGTGCTGCCGGACGGCGCGGACGGGCCCGTACGGGTGTGCCGGCCCGCCGCCGCGGCGGATGCCCCGCGCCCGTCCTCCGTCGATCCGCTGACGCCGCTGGCCCGGGTGCCCGCGGGCGCCGGGCGGGCGCTGCCGGGGCCCGCGGTGGACGTGCGCCGGATGCGCCGGGAGGCGGCGCTGCTCACCGCCGCACAGCAGCTCGGCAGCGCGGCGCGCACGGTTGAGAAAGCCGTGGCGTACGCCCGCGTCCGCGAGCAGTTCGGGGCGCCGATCGGCGCGTTCCAGGCGGTGAAGCACCTGTGCGCCGGAATGCTGGTACGGGCCGAGACGGCGCGCGCCGCGGTGTACGCGGCGGCGGTCACCGAGAGCGAGGACGAGACCTGCGCGGCGAAGCTGCTCGCCGACGACGCGGCGGTACGTAACGCCCGCGACTGTCTGCAAGTGCACGGTGGCATGGGATTCACCTGGGAGGCGGAGATCCATCTCCACCTCAAGCGCGCATGGTGGCGCGCGGAGTGCTGGGGCGGCGCACGGGAGACGGAGGAACGCCTGGCGGCCGGCCTGCTGACCGGATGATGTCCGGAGCAGACGCAAGGCATGTCAGCTTCTTGCAGCCGATGCGCGAAATGTCGGTTCCGGTACGCAGATTCGGTCACGGAGCGTCGATATCGGATGGTGTCCTGAGCGTGACTCGTCACACGGGGGAGTTGGCGGTCCGCTCGGGTACGCTCGCTCGGGTGCGAGTGGTTCTGTGGCGCAATGATCACGGTGCCGTCGGTGAGACGGCTCCGGGATACGGAGTGCGCCGCCCTCGCAGTGGACGCGGAAGTCGGTTTCCGCGTGTTCGACTCCCCGAAAAAGTGCGTCGCACAGTATGCAACACGCATACTCCCTTGCGCTGGAATATGCCCGAAGCGCTTGTTGCCGTGACGGAACGTCAACCATGCTGGGAGTCGGTGAGGTCACGCACCGTGACCTCGTGGAGGCGCAAGGCGAAGTTTCCGCCGGTTCGGATGGTGTGAGCGGTGCAGGTGCTTCAGGTGCAGTTGGAGGTACGCCCCGACCCCGCTGAGGTGGGGCGGGCCCGGCGGTGGGCCAGGTCGCGGCTGGCCGGGTCGGGGATAGGCGTCGACGAGTCGCTGTCCGAGACGTTGATCCTGCTGATCTCGGAGCTGGTCACCAACGCCGTGGTCCACACGGGCACCGGCGCCGTGCTGCGCATGTCCTTCTCCGGCTCCGGCGCCGTGGTGGGGACGGTGCGGGTGGAGGTCGCCGATGCCAGTGCCCGGCCGCCGCGCCCCCGGCACGCCGACGGCGAGGACACCCACGGCCGGGGCCTGGAGCTGGTCGACGGCCTCGCCGACCGCTGGGGCTGGCAGCCCGAGGGTGCCGGTAAGCGCATCTGGTGCGAGGTGGACCGCGCACAGCCGCTGCCGTTCGCCCCGCAGGGCCAGGACGCCTCGTACACCCCCGGCTCCGCGGCGTCCGCCGCGTACCGCATCACGCACCACGCCGTCTGACCGCCGGGCCGCCCACGGGGCGTGGCCCGGGCGGCGGGCGGCGGTGCGCCGTTCCGGCCTGCGCCGTTCCGGCCTGCACTGTTCCGGCCTGCGCCGGGCCGGTCAGAGCAGCGCGACGGGGGCCACGGGGGCGCCCGTGCCGCCGGTGAAGGGTTCGGCGACGGCGGACAGCAGGAAGGTGTGGCGGCCCAGCTCCGCGCAGGTCGCCGACAGCTCCTCCAGATTCCAGTTCTGGCCCTGGAGCATGCCCATCTCCACGAGGTGCAGCGCATGCACCGCCATCCACAGCCCCTCGATCTCCGGCGGGAAGATCTCGAACGTCAGGGTGTCGTTGGCGACCGCCGCCACGTCCCGCTCGTGGAACCACCGCGGCGTACGCACCGACAGCCCCGGCGACGGGAACGCGTACGCCGCCCGCTCACCCGCCAGATAGCGCCGCAGCTGCCCGGTGCGCACCAGCACCACATCGCCCGCCCGCACCCGGGTCTTCGCCAACTCCTCGGCCGCGTCCAGGTCTTCGGGGGTGACGGCGTGGCCGTCGGGCAGCCGGTCGGTGCCGTGGGCGCGGGCCACGTCCAGCAGGACGCCGCGGGAGACGACGGGCGGCAGCTTCTCGGTGCCGAGGGCGGTGGCCCCGGCGTGGGCGGTGACGGCACCGGCGGGGCGTCCGTTGTAGAGCCGCCCGGAGTGTGAGACATGCGTCAGGCCGTCCCAGTGGGTGCCGGCCTGGAGCCCCATGGTGACCACGTCGTCCGAGGTGGCGACGGTGTCCGGGCCGAACAGCTCCTGGTTGACGGCGGTCATGGTGTGCAGCGGGTTGATCCGGCCGGGGATCGCGCCGGTCTGGACGCCGTCGTGGCGCAGCGGCAGTGCGAGCGGGACGCGGTGGCCGCCGCGGACCTCCGCGGCGGCCGCCCGGACGGTCTCCCCGGTGATCAGGTTGAGGGTGCCGATCTCGTCGTCCGGCCCCCAGCGGCCCCAGTTGTTCACCTGGCGGGCGAGGTCGTGGAATTCCTGCGGCAGCGGCACGGGGCCCTCCCGGGCGGGTTCGGCCCGGGGGCTTGTGTTCGTCCCGGGACTGCTCAAAAATCTAACGATCCGTCAGAAACTTGGGGAGGGGCACGGCATGGGCAACTTCTTGGCCGGCAAGGTGATCGCCGTCACGGGGGCGGGGCGCGGCATCGGCCGGGCGGTCGCCCTCGCCTGCGCCGCCCACGGCGCCCGCGTCGTCGTCAACGACTACGGCGTCTCCATCGAGGGCGGCGAGCCGAGCAGCGAGGTGGCGGCGGCGGTCGTGCAGGAGATCACCGCGGCGGGCGGCGAGGCGGTCGCGGTCGCCGACGACGTCGCGACGATGGCCGGCGGACAGCGGATCGTCGACACCGCGCTGGAGCGCTACGGGCGGATCGACGGCGTGGTCTGCGTCGCCGGCATCCTGCGCGAGCGGATGCTCTTCAACATGACCGAGGAGGAGTGGGACCCGGTGGTCGCCACCCACCTCAAGGGCACCTTCACCCTCTTCCGCGCCGCCTCCGCCGTCATGCGCAAGCAGCGCTCCGGCACCCTCATCGGCTTCACCAGCGGCAACCACCAGGGCAGCGTGGCGCAGGCCAACTACGCCTCGGCGAAGGGCGGCATCATCTCGCTGGTGCGCAGCGCCGCGCTGGGACTGCACAAGTACGGCGTGACCGCCAACGCGGTGGCGCCCGTCGCACGCACCCGGATGTCGGCGAACGTGCCCATGGAGCTGACGGAGATCGGCGAGCCCGAGGACGTCGCCGCGTTCGTCGTCTACCTGCTCAGCGACCGGGCCCGGGAGGAGAAGATCACCGGGCAGGTCTACACCGTCGCCGGCCCCAAGATCGCCGTCTGGGCCCAGCCCCGCGAGGTGCGCGCCGCCTACAGCGCCGACGGCTGGACCCCGGAGAAACTGGCCGACTCCCTGCCGGCGACGGTCGGTACGGACCCGATGCCGATGCTGGCGCAACTGGAGGCGATGGCGGCCGCGGCGGCCAAGGGGGAGCGGCCCAACAGCTGAGGCCGGTACGGGTGCGGGGCGGCGCGCGGGACAGGACGGACGGGGCGGCGCGCCCGCCGCCCCGCGGCCGTGCCGCCCACCCTGCCCGTCCCGCCCGTCTCCCGCCCCGGTCCGGGCGGCCGATCCACGGAGGTTGTGATGAGAGGCGTCATCTTCGACGGTGAGAAGCCCCGGGTCGTCGACGACCTGGAGGTGCGCGACCCCGGGCCCGGTGAGGTGCTGGTCGCCGTCCGGGCGGCCGGACTGTGCCACAGCGACCTCTCGGTCATCGACGGCACGATCCCCTTCCCGGCGCCGCTGGTGCTCGGGCACGAGGGCGCCGGGGTGGTCGAGGCGGTCGGCCCGGGCGTCGGCCATGTCGAGCCGGGGGACCAGGTGGCGCTGTCCACGCTGGCCAACTGCGGGGCGTGCGCGGAGTGCGACCGGGGGCGGCCGACGATGTGCCGCAAGGCGATCGGGATGCCCGGCACACCGTTCCGGTGGCGGGGCGCGCCGCTGTACCAGTTCGCGTCGAACTCGGCGTTCGCGGAGCGCACCGTCGTCAAGGCGGTCCAGGCGGTGAAGATCTCCCCGCACATCCCGGCGGCGTCCGCGGCGCTCATCGGCTGCTCGGTGCTGACCGGCGTCGGCGCGGTGCTCAACCGCGCCAAGGTGGACCGCGGCGACTCGGTGGTGGTCATCGGCGCGGGCGGCGTCGGCCTCAACGTCCTCCAGGGCGCCCGGCTCGCCGGCGCCTCGGCGATCGTCGCGGTGGACGCCAATCCGGCGAAGGAGGCGAGGGCCCGGCAGTTCGGCGCCACGCACTTCATCGACGCCTCCGCGGTGCCCGACAGCGTCAAGGCGGTGAAGGAGGTGCTGCCGACCGGCGCCGACCACGCCTTCGAGTGCGTGGGCTCCACCCGCCTCATCCGGCAGGCGGTGGACCTGCTCGACCGGCACGGCCAGGCGGTGCTGCTGGGCGTCCCGCCCGCCACCGCCGAGGCGTCGTTCCTGGTGTCGTCGATGTATCTCGACAAGGCGATCCTGGGCTGCCGCTACGGCTCCGCCCGCCCGCAGCGCGACATCGCCCTCTACGCCCGCCTCTACCGCGAGGGCCGCCTCCTCCTCGACGAGCTGGTCAGCGCGGTCCACCCGGTGGAGGAGTTCGCCCGGGCGGCGGACGACGCCCACCACGGGCGGGTGGCGCGCGGGGTGCTGGTCTTCCCGGAGTGAGGCGCGCGGCGGGGGCGCGGGCCACCCGGGTCCGCGCCCCCGCGCTCACGCCTCCCGGAAGGTCCCGAAGGCCCCGCGGTGGAAGAGGAGCGGGCCACCGGCCGCCGCCGTCGCGTCCGTCCCCAGGGCCTCGACCCGGCCGACGACGACGAGGTGGTCGCCGCCGGTGTGCACCGCGTGGACGGTGCAGTCGATCCAGGCGGGTACGGCGTCGAGGCGCGGCGCGCCGGTCACCGGCGCGGGCGTGTGCCGCACCCCGGCGAACTTGTCGGCCCCGCTGACCGCGAACGCCCGGCACAGCGCGCCCTGCCCGGCGCCCAGCACGTTGACGCAGAAGACCCCGGCGCGGGCGATCCGCGGCCAGGTCGTCGACGTACGGGCGACCATGAACGTCACCAGCGGCGGGTCCAGGGAGAGCGAGGCGAAGGACTGGCAGGCGAAACCGGCCGGTCCGGCGCCGCCCTCCGCCGGGGCGGGCGCGGTGATCACGGTGACGCCGCTGGCGAAGTGCCCCAGGGCGGCGCGGAAGGCGGCCGGATCGCACGGCGCGCGCTCGCCGTCGCGGACCGCCCGCAGCGGTCTACGGGGTGCGGTGGCCGGCGCGTGCGCCGCGGTCGTGGCGCCGGTCGAACGCAGATAGCGGACGGCCGCGGCCGCCATTCCCGCATGTCCCATCATGACTTCATTGAAACTGACGCATCGTCAGATGTGAAGCGTTCCGGTGCGCCATGAGGTGCTGTGGAAAAGGGAGTTGACCCTCACGGGTGGTTTGACGGACCCGGGGCGGCGAACGCCGGGCAATTTCGGACGACGGCCCGCGACGGCCTGATTTGCTGCCCACCGTGCGGGTAGCGTCCACCCCGGCCGCGACCGTGACCGAGTAACGGGGGAGGGTTCCGGTACATGGCCGATGTGATGCCGTCATCTTCCGCGTCCGCCGCATCACCGACCTTCGACGACGTCTTCTGCGGGCTGCTGCCGCGCCTCTACCGGCGCGCCGTGATGCTGGCGGGCTCGCGCCACTCCGCGGAGGACGTGGTGCACGAGACCTACCTCAAGCTCGCGCAGCGCCCCCAGCGTTTCCTCGCCCATCCGGAGCCGTACGCCTATGCGTTCACCACCGCGCTCAACATCGCCCGCGACGCGTACCGCAGGAACGGCCGGCAGGTGCCGGTCGACGCCGTCGAGGGGTTCGGGGAGGAGGCCGCACCGGCGGACTCCGCGGGGTGGGACGGCGGTCTGGAGCGCCGCCACGCCGAGCTGGAGGCGGTGCGGATGCTGGGCATGCTCACCCACCGGCAGGCGGGCGTCGTCATCCTCGTCGACCTCGACGGCTACACCCTCGACCAGGCCGCCAAGATCTTGAAGGTGCACCGCGGAACGGCCGCCCGGCACCGGGCCCGCGCCCTGGACAGGCTCCGCGCCCACCTCGTTGAATCGGCCCGGGGACGGGCGGGGAGGTGAACGGCACGGTGGACACGGGACGCCCGCACGACAACGCGGCCGCCCACGGGGGCGGACCGGGCGGCGGCGGGCCGGGCCGCACGGGCGGGCCGGACGGCGGCGGTGGGGACGAGGACGCGGTGGCGCTGCTGCGGGAGCGGTTGCGCCGCGCCGACGAGGCGATCGGGGTGCCCCCGGGGCTGTGGGCGCGCGTGCGGGAGACGCCGTCCGAGCGCCGCACCGCCCCGCTCGCACGGCGCCGCCGGCCGTATGCCACGGCGTTCGTGGTCGCCGCGGCGGTGGCGGCGGTGGCGCTGGGCGTGTGGTGGGCGGTGCGCCCCGGTGCCGCGCCGCCGCGTCCGGCCGCACCCCCGACCGTCCCGGTGGCGGTCTACAACACCGAGCCGGTCTGCCGCGGCAGCCACACGCTGGAGTGCGCACTGCGGCTGGCCAAGGACCCGTACCGGCGCTACGCCGACCGCGACAACGCCGCCGGGCGGGTCTGGCACGGCGACGTCCTGGCGGCCCGCTGTGTGGTCACCGACGGCGTCATGGTCCGCGACGAGCAGGGCCTGACCTCCACCCGCTGGTACCGCGTCGGCACGGCGCGGGGTGTGGCGGGCTGGCTGCCCGGGGTGCGGACCCGCAACACCCGCGAGGTGCCGGTGTGCACCGCGCGTGAGAGCAAGCTGTGACACGGCTCACCCAGGGCGGTGTCATACGGATCGGGAGGCCCGGCCGTATGAGGGGTGCCGGGTCCGCACTGCACGGGAGAGCAGCGATGAAGGTACGAGCCATGTTCAACGGAGCCGTCGGCGCCGGGGTCCTCACCGTCGGACTGCTGGGCGCGGCGGGCGCGGTCACGGCGTCGGCGGACGGCGACGACGCACCGGCCGCGGTGGACCGGGTGGTTCCGGTCCAGCCGGGACCCCCGGGGGACGGGCCGCCGGGCCCCGCCGTGCCGCGGGTCCCGGCCCAGCGCACCCGGTAGGGCGCGTCAGCGACCCCGGTAGACGGGGGTGCGGCGGTCCACGAACGCGGCGACGCCCTCCTGGGCGTCCGCCGTGGTCAGGGTCAGCTCCTGGGCGGTGGCCTCGGCGGCGAACGCCGCACCGCGGTCGCCGTCCAGGGAGGCGTTGACCAGCTGTTTGGTGAAGGCGAGCGCCCTGGTGGGGGCGGCGGCCAGCCGGTCGGCCCACTCCCGGGCGCGCTGCGGCAGCTCGTCGTCGGGGACCACCCGGTTGACCAGGCCCAGCCGCGCGGCGTCCGCGGCGGGCAGCGCATCGCCGAAGAACATCAGCTCCTTCGCCCGCTGCGGTCCGATCAGCCGCGGCAGCAGATAGGCGCCGCCGCCGTCCGGCACCAGACCGCGGCGGACGAACACCTCGATGAACCGCGCCGATTCGGCGGCGAGCACCAGATCGCAGGCGAACGCCAGATGCGCGCCGAGCCCGGCGGCGGTGCCGTTGACGGCCGCGAGCACCGGCTTCTCGCAGTCCAGCACCGCCCCGACGAGCCGCTGCGCCCCGCCCCGGATCAGCCGCGCCACATCCCCGGCCACCCGCTCCCCGGACCCGCCCGCGCGGGGGGCCCGCAGGTCCGCCCCGGCACAGAACCCCTTGCCCCGCGCGGTGATCAGCACGGCCCGCACGGTCGGGTCGGCGGAGGCTTCCGCGAGCCGGTCGATGACGCGTTCGCGCTGGTCGGGGGTGAGGGCGTTATGGGCTTCGGGCCGGTTGAGGGTGAGCGTGGCGACGCCGTTGTCAGTGGTGTGCAGTATCAAGGAATCCGAGGCACCGGCCGCCGCGGTGGACGCGTCGGCGGCGTAGGGGGAATCGGAGGAGAAGGGGGCGGAGGTCATGGGGGCGTGGCTCCTGGGTGCGTGGGTGCGGTGGCTGCCGGCGCTGCTCCGGTGGAGGCCGGGTGCGAGAGGCGGCGGTACGGGGGCGGGCCGGGCGTGCGGTACGCGGCCCGGCCGCGACGGGCACGGGCCGGTGCGGTGCGGACGTGGGCCGGTGCGGGGCCGGTCAGTGGCAGACGGCGAGCGCGTCCAGCGCCACCGCGCCCTGCCCGCGGGGGAGCACCACCAGCGGGTTGATGTCCAGCTCGGCGAGGCCGTCGTCGAGTTCGAGCGCCATCCGCTGGACCCGCAGCACCACCTCCACCAGCGCATCGACGTCCGCCGGCGGCGCGCCCCTGACCCCCTCCAGCAGGGCGTGGCCGCGCAGTTCGCCGAGCATCGCGCGGGCCTGCTCCTCCCCGAAGGGCGGCACACCGACCGCGACGTCCTGGAGCACCTCCACCAGCACCCCGCCGAGCCCGACGGTCACCGTCGGCCCGAAGAGGCTGTCGCGGGTGACGCCCACGACCATCTCGACACCCCGCTCGATCATCTGGCAGACCAGCACCCCGTCCAGCGGCACGCCTTCGCAGCGGGCGATCTCGGTCAGCTCGCGATAGGCGTCGCGGACCTGGCTGGCGGAGGTCAGCCCCACCTTGACCAGGCCCAGTTCGCTCTTGTGCGCCAGCTGCGGCCCGGACGCCTTCATGACGACGGGGTAGCCGACCAGACTCGCCGCCCGCACCGCCGCCGCGGCGCTGGTCACCAGCTGCTCGCGCGGTACGCGGATGCCGTACGCCCGCAGCAGTTGCTTCGCCGCGTGCTCGCTGAGCCGGGTGCCCGGGCGCAGCAGGGCGCGGGCCTTGCGGGCGGACGGCGAGAGGGCGCGCGGGGCGTCGTCGAAGGGGGAGCGGTAGCCGGCCGTGAAGCGGTGGTGGCCGAGGTAGGCGCGGACGGCGGTGACGCAGTTGCCGAAGGTGCGGAAGGTCGCCACCCGCGAGGAGCCCAGCAGCGTGGAGCGGTACGCCTCCTCGGTGCCGACGGGCGAGCCCCACACCACGCACACCAGCTTGTCGGTGCGCTCGGCGGCGGCCACGAGGTCCCGGGCGAGCTTGTCGCTCATCGGCGGGAACGGCCCGGTGATCGGGCAGATCAGCACGCCGATGGACGGGTCGTCGAGGATCGCGTCGATGATCTTCGGGCCGCGCTCGTCACCGACCGGGTGGCCGCCGTTGTCGATCGGGTTGGCGACGTTCAGGTAGTCGGGTATCCACCGGTGCAGTTCGGTCTGCTTGGCGTCGGAGAGGACGGGCAGCCGCAGCCCCGCGGCGGTCGCCAGGTCCGCGAAGTGGGCGCCGGTGCCCCCGGAGATCGAATAGACCGCGACGCCTTCGGCGAGCGGCTCACGGGCCCGGGCCAGCAGCGCCGCGGTGTCCTGGAGTTCGTCCAGCCCGTCCACCCGGATGACGCCGAACTGCCGCATCGCCGCGTCGATGACGCCGTCCGCCCCGGTGAGTTTGCCGGTGTGGGAGGCGGCGGTGCGGGCGCCGGTCTCCGTACGGCCGACCTTCACGGCGACGACGGGTACGCCCGCGCGGGCGGCGTGGTCGGCGGCGAGGAGGAAGCTGCGGCCGTCCTTCAGCCCTTCCACATACGCGGCGATGGCGCCGACCTCGGGACGGGAGGCGAAATAGGAGAGGAAGTCGGCGGTCTCCAGATCGGCCTCGTTGCCGGTCGGGGCCCAGTGCGAAAGGCGGATGCCCAGTTCCTGGAGGGCGAAGACCGGGCGGCCCTGGTGGCCTGACTGGGTGATCAGGGCGATGGCCGGTCCGTCGAGGTCGTCGCGGAACGACTCGAAGGCGTTGAGGTTGGTGTTCGGCCCGAGCAGCCGGACGCCGGAGCGCCGGACGGCGTCCGCGAGGCGTTCCTGGGCGGCGGCGCCGTCCGCACCGGTCTCGGCGAAGCCGGAGGCGAACGCCACCGCGAACTTCACTCCGGCCGCGGGGAGTTGTTCGATGACCGGCACCGGGTCGGCGACGAGCAGCACCGCGAGGTCCACCGGTTCGGGGAGGTCGGCGACGGTCGGATGGCAGGTGCGGTCGAAGACGGTGCGCCGTCCGGGGTTCACCGGGTGCAGCCGGGCGCCGACGCGGTCGGCCCAGGCGATCAGCTGCCGGGTGATGCCGGTGTTGGGGCGGCCTTCGCTGTCGGACGCGCCGACGACCGCCACCGACGCGGGCCGGAAGAAGCGGTCCAGGTCGGGTACGGCCGCGGACAGCGGGCGGCCGCTGACGTCGAGGTCGGCCGCGGGTCCGGGGCGTCCGTCGCCGGTCGGGGCGACCGTGCGGTGTGCGGTGTGGGGTGGTTGCTCCCCGCAGGCCACGACGCGGGCCGGGCGGGAGTGAGTGCTGAGGGTGCCGTGAGTCGATCCAAGCATCGCAGTCGCCCGCTCCTCTGTGACGGCGGCTCTCCGTGCTGACGCGCGGTCAGGTTACTGGAGCTGACGGTCTGTCAGGAATGGGGCTGCACGGGAAAGGTTCCGATGGCCGGGTGCCGTATGGCCGAAGGGGTAACTCCCGCCTCGTTCCGGCCTCTTGCGCGTCCGTGTCCGGATCGGCTGAACTGGCCGGGCCCGTAACTGACGTAGCGTCAGGTACGGCCAGGGCTCTTCGAAGGAGGGTGCGCGCGATGCAGACGATCTGGCTCGGCGGGGCCGAATGGCTCGCCGTGCTCCGTATCGGCCTCGGCCTGTGGTGGCTGGAGAGCTGGCGGCACAAGGACAAGAAGGCGTGGTGCGCGCGCGGCACCGGCATCGCCTGGGCCGCGGACGTCGCCGCCAAGCACCGCTGGCGTGCGGTGCGGCGGGGGTTCGACGCGGTGGTGCGGCCGTACCCGAAGACGATGGCGTACGTCGTCGTGTACGCGGAACTCGCCCTCGGGCTCGGGCTGGTGCTCGGCTTCCTCACACCGGTCGCGCTGGTCGGCGGGGCGCTGCTCAACCTTCTCTACCTGGTCCTGATGATCCACGACTGGGCGGAGCAGGGGCAGAACGGCATGATGGCGCTGATCTCGCTGGTCGGCCTCTTCGCGCTGTGCGGCCAGGCGTGGTCGCTGGACGCGGCGCTGGGACTGTTCCGGTGACGGGCGGGGCGGCGGACGGGAGGCGCGCGGCCCGCTTCGATCTGCCGGAGACCGATGCGTTCACCCGCCCGTACTGGGAGGCGGCCGCGGCCGGGCGGCTGCTGCTGCGCCGGTGCCGGGCCGAGGGGTGCGGCGCGGTGCACCACTATCCGCGCGAGTTCTGCCCGCACTGCTGGAGCGAGGAGGTGGAGTGGGAGCGGGCGAGCGGCCGCGCCATGCTCTACACCTGGTCGGTGGTGCACCGTAACGATCTGCCGCCGTTCGGCGAGCGCGTCCCGTACGTCGCCGCCGTGGTGGAGCTGGCCGAGGGGCCCCGGATGATGACCCAGGTCGTCGACTGTCCCGCGGCCGGGCTGCGGATCGGGATGGCGCTGCGGGTCGCGTTCCGGAACATCGGGTCGGGGGAGGGGGCGTCCGGGGAGGGGACGGACGTGGTCATTCCGGTGTTCCGGCCGGCGGCGGGCGCCGAGAGCTGAGGCGCCTGCCCCGCCGACCGGCCCGGCCCGCCGCCCTCCTCGGCATGGCAAAACTCGGTGGAGCGGCGCCGCGGGCCCGGGCATCCTGTGGCGATGCAGATCCAGATCCGAGAAGCCACCGCCGCCGACTGGCCCGCCATCTGGGCGTTCTTCCGTCCGATCGTCGCCGCCGGCGAGACGTACACCTACCCGCGCGACATCGACGAGGCGAGCGCACGGGAGCTGTGGCTGCTGCGTCCGCCGGGGCGGACCGTCGTCGCCGTGGACGAGGCGGGCACGGTCCTCGGCTCGGCGAAGATGAACCCCAACCACATGGGCGCCGCCGACCACATCGCCGGCGCCAGCTTCATGGTGGACCCCGGCCGCGGCGGCCGGGGCGTCGGACGGGCCCTGGGCGAGCACGTCCTGGCGTGGGCGCGCGCCGAGGGGTACCGCGCGATGCAGTTCAACGCGGTGGTGGAGACCAACACCGGCGCCGTGGCCCTGTGGCGCTCGCTCGGCTTCCGGATCCTGGCCACCCTCCCGGCGGGCTTCCGCCACCCGACCAAGGGCTATGTGGGCCTGCACATCATGTTCCGGGAGCTGTGACGGCGCATCCAGCGGTTCCGCTTGTCAGGCTTCCTCGTCAGGGGCCCGGCCGCTCTTCGTCCCGGCGCCGCCGACCCTGGTCGGCGTGGCGTCCGGGGCGAACGCGTGGCGGAAGGTGAAGGCGTGCGGCGTGGCACCGTGGCCGTGGAGGTGCTCCAGCCGGGCAACACCGTCCCGCCAGGTGGGTATCGCGCCGTCGGGGACCCACCAGAAGACATGACCCGGGTGTTCCGACCGCTCGAACCAGTCGTGGCGCCTGTTCAGCGCCGCACGGTGCAGGCCGGTGTAGAGGGCGTCGAAGGCGGGGCGCAGGTCGGTCCAGAGCGAGAGGGTCGCGGCCAGGGCGATGGTCTCCACCGTACGGCCCTTGCCGTACCAGGCCGGTACGGCGAACTCGCCCCAGGCACCCCAGTCCAGGTCGAAGTGTGAGCCCTGGCCGCCGGGCGCCGCTTCGGCTCGGGCGAGATAGCCGGGGTGTTGGCCGATCGTCCGGTAGACGGCGTCGGCGCCGTCGTGGAACTCGCGGGTGAGAGGTGCGGGGTCGGCGAGGGGCGACTTCAGGACGCCGAAGGTGTACAGCGTAAGATGCGGCATGCGTCTCTCCCTGGTCGGGGCTGCCTGGTGGGGGCACGGTTCGGTGGCTCATGCAGAGGTCCGTGGGGCGTGGCCGGCTCATCCCGTCGCGGACGGCCCGGCCTGGAGGGACCCCGGTGCGGCCGTGGGCGGCCACCGAGGACGAGGTGAAGGTAGCCGCCTCCGCGCGCCTTGTCGACGTTGCGTTTTCCCTGCTCAAGTGCCCTCCTGACAGGGCACGTTGCGGGAATCGGGGTGGCGGCGCCGCCTGCCGCCGTGGACGTCCGCGTCGCCCGGACGGCGCCCTCGGGGGCTGCGCTCCCGCGCCCCGTTGCGGCAGACTGCCGCCATGCCGATCGTCGACGTAGCGCCCGGAATCTCCCTCGCCCACGAGTGCTTCGGCGACCCCGATGACGCCCCGGTGCTGCTCGTGATGGGCCTCGGCTCGCAGATGATCTCCTGGCACGAGGACCTCTGCCGGGCGCTCGCGGACCGCGGCCGCTATGTGATCCGGTTCGACAACCGCGACTGCGGGCGGTCGACCATTTTCGACGACCACCCCGTCGACATGGCCCGGTTCATCGAAACCGTCAAGGCGGGAGAGCTCGCCGCCGCCCTCGCGATGGTGCCGTACCGGCTCACCGACATGGCCGACGACGGGTTCGCGCTGCTCACCGCGTTGGGCATCGAGCGGGCCCATGTCGTCGGCGCCTCGCTGGGCGGCATGGTCGCCCAGCGGATGGCGCTGATGCGGCCGGAGCGGGTGCTGAGCCTGACGTCGATGATGTCCACGACCGGCGAGCCGGAGTACGGCCGCTCCACCCCCGAGGCCCGGGCGACGCTGTTCAGCCCGCGCCCCGACGACCGGGAGGGATACATCGCGGCGGCCGAGCGCGAGCTGGTGTGGGCCTCCAAGCGGTACGGCGACGCCGCGGAGCTGCGGCAGCTGGCCGCCGAGAGCTATGACCGCGGCCACCACCCCGGCGGCGTCGCCCGGCAGATGGGCGCGATGGTCCTCGACGGCTCCCGCGCGGACGCGCTCCGCGGGCTGCGGGTGCCGACGCTGGTGATCCACGGTCTGGACGACACGCTGGTCGACCCCAGCGGCGGCCGCCGCACCGCGGAGCTGGTGCCCGGCGCCGAGCTGCTGCTCGTACCCGACATGGGCCACGACCGGCCGCGCCCGCTCTGGCCCGTCCTCGTCGACGCGATGGCCCGCCACACGGCCTGAGCCCGCCCGGCTACGGCCAGAGCAGCTCCCGCCGCCAGGTGCCGCCGTCCTTGCGGTAGATCAGGCGTACGTGGCGCCGCCGGGCGTCGCCCTGGAAGAACTCGGCGGTGTCCGCGCGCAGTGTGTAGCGGGTCCAGTCGGGCACCGGGGCGTCCGGTTCGCGGACGGCGCGGTCCCAGGCGGCGTCGGCGGCGCGGTCCAGTTCGGCGGCCGAGCGAAGCACCTCGCTCTGCCGCCCGACCAGCGCCGCGGCCAGCGAACCGGTGGACCGCTGGTGCAGTGCCGCGGCGCTCTCCCCGGGCCCGGCCTCGGTGGCCGTCCCCTCGATCCGGACCTGACGGCCGACCGCCGCCCAGTAGAAGAGCAGCGCGGCGCGGGGCCGGGCCGCCAGTTCGCGCCCCTTGCGGCTGCCCCGGTGGGAGCCGAAGTGCCAGCCCCGCTCGTCGGCGTCGTGCAGCATCACGATGCGTACGGAGGGGGCCCCGGCGGCGTTCGCGGTGGCCAGCGTCATGGTGTGCGGCTCGGGCTGCCCGGCCTCGGCGGCCTCGCGCAGCCAGCGGCGGAAGAGCGGCAGCGGCGCGTCCGGCGCCTGCGAGGCGTCGAACGACGGCAGCGGATGGTCCCAGACCCGCAGTCCGCGCAGCAGTTCGCGGAAGGCGCGGTCCTCGTCGTGCGGAGCGTCGGGGGACGGCGCGGGCGCCTCGGCGGCGTCCCGGCCCGGGTTCGTGGAGTCTTCGGCCATGGCGGGCAGGGTACGGGGGCCCGGCGCCGGGGCGGGGCGGCCGGGAGGGCGCGGCGGGATGGGTTCGGTGGCGGCGGCCGGGCGCGTGGGCCGTGCCGGGCGGGGGCACTCGCGCCGGGACGGGGCCGGTCGGTTCACCGCGGGCCGCGGTATCGCCCGCGCCCCGACCGCCCCACGCCCCACCGCTCGAAAAACCCTTGGCGCCGCCGCCCGTTGCCCGTCTACCGTCCTCGTATGCATTTCCTCCAGCTCTACGGCTGATCAGGCAGGGCGCTTGCGCCCGCCCCGCCCCGTTCCCCGGTCGACCGGCTCCTGCGCCGGTCCGTGCCGCGCCGTTCCCGTGCCCGTACCACGGCCGGGACCACGGCCGTCTCGTAGCGCCCGGAACCGCAGACGTCCGAGGGCGTCCGGGACCACGGCCGCTCCGTCGCACCCGGGGACGCGGGCCCCGTCCGCGTGCCGTCATGGCGTCCCGTTTTCACGGCAGCCCGCTCACGGCACCCCGTTTTCGTAGATCGAGCAGAGGAGTGTCATGCCTGACACCACCACCCCGCGCCCGCACACCCCTTCCCGTACCTCGGCGCTGGTGCCGCCGGGGGCCGATGCGCCGCTCCGGGGGCGGGCGCATGTGGCGATGATCGGGACGCCGATGGTCAGCCATGTGCTGCCCGGCCTGGAGATCATCCGTGAGTTGGTGGCGCGCGGGCACCGCGTCACCTACGCCAACTCCGATCACGCCGCCGAGCTGATCCGCGCCACCGGCGCCGAACTCGTCCGCCACACCTCGGTGCTGCCGGTGGCCACCAACATCTGGCCGGACGACCCGATCGCCGCCGCCTCCCTCTTCCTCGACGAGGCCGTCGAGGTCCTCCCGCAGCTGCGGCCCTTTTACGACGCCGACCCCGCGGACCTCTACCTCCACGACGTCGCCGCGTTCGCGGGCCGGGCGCTGGCCGAGGCGCAGGGCCGGGAGATCATCCAGCTGTCGCCGACCTTCGTCGGCTGGGAGGGGGCCGAGGAGGAGATGGGCGCCGCGTCCGCCGCGCTGCCGGGCGCCGAGGAGTACACGGCACGGTTCGCGGCGTGGCTTGCGGAGTCCGGTGCGACCACCTTGGACGTGTCGGAGTTCAGCGGTTGGCCCCGGCGGGCGCTGGCGACGATCCCGCGGGCCATGCAGCCGCACGCCGACCGGGTCGACCCCGACCGGATCACCTTCGTCGGCCCCTGCTCGCGGGAGCGGGCGGAGCGGGAGAGCTGGCAGCGCCCGGCCGGTGCCGAGAAGGTGCTGCTGATCTCGCTGGGCAGCGCGTACACGCGGCAGCCGGAGTTCTACCGGCGGTGCCTCGCGGCGTTCGGGGAGCTGCCCGGGTGGCATGTGGTGCTCCAGATCGGCCGGTACGTCGACCCGGCGGAGCTGGGCGAGGTGCCCGGGAACATCGAAGTCCGCTCGTGGGTACCGCAGTTGGCGATCCTGGAGCAGGCGGACCTGTTCGTCACCCACGCCGGGATGGGCAGCTGCTCGGAGGCGCTGCTGTGCGGGGTGCCGATGATCGCGGTGCCGCAGGGCGCCGAGCAGCCCATGAACGCCGACCGCCTCGTCGAACTGGGCGTCGCCCGCCGCCTCGACACCGCCGACGCGACGGCCGACGCGCTGCGCACGGCGGCGCGGGAGCTGCTGGCCGACCAGGGGGTGGCGTCCCGCGTGGCCCGACTCCGTGCCGACACCCGCGCGGAGGGCGGCGCCCCGCGCGCCGCCGATCTGATCGAGGAGCGGCTGGAGCGGATCCTGGCCGCCGAGGGCTGAGGTCGGGGGGAGGGCGCCGGGCCTCGGAATCGGCGCCCTCCCCGCGGCGGTCAAGCGGCCCCCAGTACCACCGTCCCCGACGAACAGAACCACCCTCCGGTGCCGGAGACGGCCGCCAGCCGTGGCGGGCGCCGGCCGCCGGCGCCGTCGGGCCGGTGGACCTGGCGGCCCTCGCCTGCCGTGCCGCGGAGTTGGCGTACCGCCTCGACCAGCAGGAACAGCCCGCGCATCCCGGGGTGGCAGGCCGACAGGCCGCCGCCGTCGGTGTTGACGGGCAGCGCGCCGTCCCGCAGCAGCCGCCCCCCTTCGACGAACGCGCCGCCCTCCCCCTTCGCGCAGAAGCCCAGGTCCTCCAGCGTCACCAGGGTCATGTAGGTGAAGGCGTCGTAGAGCTGGGCGATCTCGATCTCGTCGGGGCGGACACCGGCGCGCGCGAAGGCGAGGCGGCCGGAGACCGCGGCGGGGGAGACGGTGAAGTCCGCCCACTCCGACATCGTGGTGTGGGAGACGGCGGTACCGGAGCCGAGCACCCACACCGGCGGCACGGTGAGATCCGGTACGAGGTCCTCGGCGACGAGCAGGACGGCGCAGCCGCCGTCCGAGCGGATGCAGCAGTGCAGTTTGGTGAACGGGTCGGCGATCACCGGCCCGGCCAGCACCTCGTCGACGGTGACCGGCTCCCGGTACAGCGCGTCCGGGTTGGTGGCCGCGTTGGCCCGCGCCTGGACGGCGACCTCGGCCAGCTGCTCCGGCGTCGTCCCGTACTGGTGCATATGGCGGCGGGCGGCCATGGCGTACTTGGCGATCAGGGTGTGCCCGTAGGGGACCTCGAACTGGAGGGGGCCGCGGGAGCCGAACGAGAGGTTGGCGGTACGGCGCCGGGCCTTGAGGTCGGCGCGGGCGGTGGAGCCGTAGACCAGCAGGACCGCGCGGGCGTGGCCGGCGGCGATGGCGTCGGCGGCGTGGGCGGCCATCACCTCCCAGGTGGAGCCGCCCACCGAGGTCGAATCCACCCAGGTGGGACGGAGCCCCAGATACTCCGCGACCTCGACCGGGGCGAGCGTGCCGAGCCCGGCCGAGGCGAATCCGTCGATGTCCTCGCGCGCGAGGCCGCAGTCGGCCAGCGCCCGGCGCGCGGCCTGGGCGTGCAGTGCGTACGGAGTGGCGTCGTCCACCCGCCCGCAGTCGGACAGGGCGACTCCGGCGACGGCGACCTTGCGCTTCCCGTAGGGGTTCCCTGACGGCGTCATGAATCTGACGGTACATCAGATACGAGATCCCGGGCAGGGCCCCGTAGGGGGCGGGGTCACCCGGAGTGCGGCGTCCAATTCCCCTCCACCGGGGCGCCCTTGGCGCTCGTCGGCAGTTGGCGACAGGCCCTAGGAAAGTCCGCACCCCGTCCTTACCATGACGAGCCGTCAGATTCCGCGAGGGCCGGCCCGCCGGTGCGCGGGGGCCGCGCCGGGCCGCAGCCCGGGAGCCCGCCGCCGTACGGAGGGGCGTTGCCGCACGGCCGGGAGGAGCCCGCCGATGGACGCCGCGACCACCGAGGAACAGGAAGAGTTCCGCCGCACCCTCCGCGCCCACCTGCGCGGCGGCCCCCACCCGGACGGGGAACCGGGCGAGGACGGCGACGAGGGCCGCGGGCCGGAGACCTCCGGGGACGAGTGGCGGCGGCTCGCGGCACGCGCGGGGCTGGCCGGGGCCGGGCTCCCCGCCGCGTACGGCGGAGGCGGGGGCGGGCCCGTCGCGCTCGCGGTGGCCGGTGAGGAGACGGGCCGGACGCTGCGGCCGTCGCCGCTGTTCGCCACCGCCGTGCTCACCGCGCCGCTGCTCCTCGCCCTCGGCACCGGGCGGCAGCGCGACGCCCTGCTGCCGCGCTGCGCCGCCGGGGAGCTGACCTGCGCCACGGTCGTCCCCGCGGGCCGGCTGGGCACCGCGCTCGCGCTCACCGGCCCGAACGGCGGCGACTGGGCGGGCGGCGGCCGGGCCGGCGGCCTCCAGGCACGCAAGGTGCCCGGCGGCCCCGGACGGGCACCGGAGGACGGCGGTCGGTGGCTGCTCTACGGCGAGGCGGCGCGGGTCCCCGACGGACACACCGCCGGACTCCTGCTGGTCGCCGCGCACACCGGCGGCTTCGCCCGCAGCCGCACCCGCCTCTTCCTGGTGACCGCCGGGGCGCCGGGGCTGCGCCGGATCGCGCTGCCCACGGCGCCCGGCGAACGGCCCTGCGCCCGCCTCGAACTCCGTCAGGTCGAGGCGGAGCTGCTCGGTTCGGAGGAAGCCGGTCCGGCGGACGGGCGGACGCCGGAGACGGCCGCGCTCGCCGCCGTCGGGGCGGCCGCCGCCGCGGTGCTGGCGGCGGAGGCGGCCGGTGCGGCCGATGCGGTGCTGTGCCGCGCCGCCGCCCGGGTACGGGACGGGGGCGCCCCGGCGGGCGACGGGGCGCGCGTCGCGGAGCTGCACGCCGCCGTGCGGGCGGTCCGCGCCGCGGCGTACGGTGCCGCCGGTTCCGCGGAGCCGGGCGCCGGTGCGCTGGCGCTGGCCCAGGCGCTGCAGACGCAGCGGGCGGTGGCGGCGCAGGTCGCGCCGCCCGGGGACGACGGGGCGGCGTACGCGCGGCGGGCGGCAGGCGACGAGCTGCTGCTGGGGCCCGTGCACCGGCTGCGGGAGCGGGCGGCGGAGGAGGCGGGGCTGTTCGCCACCGGGGAGCGTGTGCGGAGCGGGCCGCCCGAGGGGAGCGCGGCGGCCGTGGCGGGCATCAGGTGAGCGGGGCGCGGGGTTTGGCGGGGCGGACGCCCGCGAACCGGGCGTGCGCGCGCACCGCGCCGTAGGCCGTCGCCGGGCGGGACGCCCCGGGCTTCCGGCCGCCGTACGTCGCCCGTAGGGCACGGAGCGGGCGGCGGACCGGGCTCGTCCGGCCGGAGCGGTGCCGGTCGCGGACGGTGCGGGGCAAGGGGGGAACGGCGCCGGGCGGGGGCCCGGCGGCGGGGACATGGGTGGGGGGATCGGCGGACCCGGGACGGGTCTGCGTTGGGGGTGGCGCCGTGGGGGCGCGGCGGGCCGGTGCGGCACTCCCGGCGGCTGCGTCGGCGCCGGGGGGTGATCCGTACGGGCGTCCGCGGGCGGGCCCGGGGAGCGGGGCCGGCCGGTGGGCGGCTGCCCGGTTTACTTCGTGGGCTTCTTTCCGGTGACGCCGAAATGCACCAACAGCGCGAGATTCGGCTTCAGTTCGGCCTGTTTGACGCCCCAGCTCTGGAATCCCTTCTGATGTCCGGCGACGGCCGCCAGCATGGCCACGATCGAACCGGCCATGGCTGCCGCGCTCACCTCCTTGTCGACCTTGTTGCGGCTCTGCAGCTCCTCGATGGATTCCGTGAGCGAGTTCGTCACGGCATTGAGGATCTTCATGCGGATCTTGTAGAACCGCTTGTCGCCCTCGGCGGCGCCCAGATCGACGACGCGCAGAATCGCGTCGTGGCGGCGCCAGAACGACAGGAAGCCGTCCACCAGCTCCTCCGCCGCCGCCCAGCCGGACTTTCCGACCCAGGAACGCCCGGCGACGAGATCGGTGAGTTCCGCGCCCTCTTTCGCCATCCCATCGGCGATTTCGAGGACGGCGCCCTCCACGTCGGGGAAGTACTGATAGAACGTAGCGGGTGAAGTGCCCGCTTTTCGGGCCACGTCAATGACCTTCACATCCCGGTACGGGGATGAACTGAGCATTTCACTGAGGCAGTCGAGAAGCTTCTGCCGCGTCGCCTGCCCGCGGCGGCCGGCAACTCTGCCGTCGACGGTTCGCACTTGTCCTGTCATGCCGTCAGCTTACCGAGGGGGGATCGGAGCGCGATTTGGCTGCCTGCAAATGGGGATGGGGGAGTTCGGGATATTCGGTCCCGGTTGATTCCGGCGCGGCATGATGCCACGGATCCACGGAAGCCGCCGCCCCGGAGTGCGGATGGTGCGGGCGGTTCCCGTGCGGGGGCCCGGCGGCCTCCGGAGGCGACGATTGACCCGAACCGGTGAATCCTCTTATCAACAGCCTGTGGACAAGTTCGGTGGACAACCGCAGGGTAAGTCCCGTTCCCCGACGCGCGGTTGAGTGGACCCGCCTCCGCTGGTGACGCACACGTTCGAATTCCTGTCGGGCGACGGCCACCGAACACCGCTAGCGTGCACCTATGACGGCGATGACGGCATTCCCGGAGGGCACGCCCTGCTGGGTGGAGGCGATGCTCCCCGATCTCGACGCCGGAAAGCGTTTCTACGGGGAGCTCTTCGGCTGGACCTTCGATGAAGGCGCCGAAGAATTCGGCGGCTATACCGTCGCCTTCCGCGACGGCCGGAAAGCCGCCGCGCTCATGCCGCAGCCCGACCCGTCGATGCCTGTTTCCTGGGGCATTTCCTTCGCCACCCCCGACGCCGCCCGCACCGAGCAGACCGTCATCCGCTCCGGCGGCCGGATCGTGTGCCCCCCGATGCCCGTCGGCGACCTCGGGACGCTGCTGGTCGCCGCCGACCCGGGCGGCGCGGTCTTCAGCGCCTGGCAGGCCGGGACGCACCGCGGCTTCGAGATCTCCGGCGAGCCCGGCGGCTACGTCTGGACGGGCCTGGGCACCCGCCTCCCGCACACCGCCGACGCCTTCTACGCCAAGGTCTTCGGCTTCGTCGGCGTCCCGCGCAGCCCGATGGCCGGGCCCGGCGTCCTGCCGTGGCGGCTGCCCGGCGGGGACCGCGAGATCGGCTGCCGCGTCGCCATCGGCCCCGGCCGGCCCGGCGCCGAAGCCGTACCCGCCCACTTCACCGTCTGCTTCCTGGCGGACGAGGTGGACGAGGCGGTACGCACCGCCACCGCCCTCGGCGGAACCGTCGTGGGCGGTCCGCACTCCTCCTCCGGGGGCCCGTTCGCGGTCCTCCGTGACAATCAGGGCGCCACGTTCGGTGTGATGGCCCCGAAACAGCCCGCGAGACCGCAGAATTGACGGGTACGGCATGAGCAGCACGGCAGAGGGAACGGCAGGGCCGCCCGGCGGGACCGGAGACGGGCCGGGGCGGGCGACGACGGGGAACGCATGACCAGCAGGGATCGGCGGCGCGAGGGCGCCACGCGGACGGCGCCACGACCGACGGTGCGGCGACCGGCACCGGCCACGGCCCGGCCGGCGGGCGGCGCCGTGCGCCCCCGGAACCGCCGCCCCGCCCGGGGCGTCCCCCGGGCCCGCCGCCCCGGCGCGCGGAGACCGGCGGCCCACCCGTCACGGAGCGTCGCCCCCCTCTGAAAGGGCGGCGCGCGGAGACCGGCACGCACCGTCTGTTTCCGGACACCGCACCCGCGGCCCCGCACCCGGCGCGACCGACCGGAACGGGCAGGCCGCGGAGGGCGCCGCCGCCCGGCCCACGCCGCCCCGGCGGCCCGTACGGGAGCGGCCGGCGGCCGGTGGGTGACCCCTTTGGGTGGACGTATCGGCGCACGTCAGACAAGGATTGCTCACGTTGGGTGACGGTGTTGCCGCGTAGTGCGGGGGCGGCCCGGCGCGAGCGCGCGAAGGCCCCGGGTTCGCCACCGGGGCCTTCGCCAGGAAGAATCAGCCCGCATACGGCCGTTCAGGCCAGCGGTGAGACGCTGCACGGGGCAGTGGCTCTCGGCGGCGCGGTGCTTTGGAGAGTCTCTTTTACGCCCCACGGGGAGGTGGCAGGCAAGTGGTGGAGCAGCTGACGCAGCTGACGCAGCACGATCCCCGGCGGATCGGCCCGTTCGAGGTGCTCGGCCGTCTCGGGGCCGGCGGCATGGGACTGGTCTATCTGGCGCGCTCGGCGTCCGGCCGGCGCGTGGCGATCAAGACGGTGCGCACGGAGCTGGCCGAGGACCAGCTGTTCCGGGTCCGCTTCACGCGCGAGGTCGAGGCGGCCCGCGCGGTGTCCGGCTTCTACACCGCGGCGGTGGTCGACGCCGACCCGCGCGCCGCGGTGCCGTGGCTGGCGACCGCGTACGTACCGGCGCCCTCCCTGGAGGAGATCGTCAACGAGTGCGGACCGCTGCCCGCCCAGGCGGTGCGCTGGCTGGCGGCGGGTATCGCCGAGGCGCTGCAGTCCATCCACGGCGCCGGACTCGTCCACCGCGACCTGAAGCCCTCCAACGTCCTCGTCGTCGAGGACGGCCCCCGGGTCATCGACTTCGGCATCGCGTCCGGTGTCTCCAACACCCGCCTGACCATGACCAACGTCGCCGTCGGCACGCCCGCCTACATGTCGCCCGAGCAGGCCCGCGACTCCCGCAGCGTCACCGGCGCCAGCGACGTCTTCTCCCTCGGCTCCACCCTCGTCTTCGCCGCCACCGGGCACGCACCGTTCCACGGCGCCAACCCCGTCGAGACGGTCTTCATGCTGCTGCGCGAGGGCCCCGACATCACCGGGCTGCCGGACGAGCTGCGGCCCCTGATGGAGTCCTGTATGCAGATGGAGGCGGCCCACCGGCCGTCCCCCGCCGACCTCCAGTCACAGCTCGCCCCGCACCTCTTCGGCTCCGGTACGGACGACAGCGGCACCGCCTCCGCCTGGCTGCCGCCCGGTGCGGTCGCCCTCATCGAGGGGCGCCGCGGCGGCCGCTCCGGACGCGCCGCCGACCGCGCCCCGGCCCGCCCGCCGGAGCCCCCGCGGCCCCCGCAGGACGCGCCTCCGCGCCCGGTGGCCGCGCCCCCGGCGGCCGCCCCCGCCACCGGCTGGCCGGGCCGGATCGGCGCCGGACCGGGCGCCCACCGCGGCGCCGACCCGCGCACCGGCGCCGGACCGCTGCCGCCGTCCGCCCCGGGCCCCGACCCCGCCCCGTCCCGCGTCGCCCCGCCCCCGGACGCCCCCGCCCCCGAGGCGGACGGCCACGGCGGGCCCGTACGGCTGGGCGCGTCGGCCGCCCCGATAGGGCCGGGCCCACGTGCGGCCGACGCCCGCGAGACGCCGCGCGGCCACGCCCCGGCGACGGACTGGGTGCGGCCCCCGGCCGGTGCGTCCGGGGTGCCCGCGCAGGCGGGCCGCCCCGCGCTGCCGGACGGCGCCCCGGCCCGTCCCGAGCAGCCGCCGGCGCCCGCCGAGCCGCCCGGCGGGGAGCCCCGCTGGCGCCCCTGGCGGTTCCGGATGTCGAACGACGTCTGGGGCACCCCCGCCGTCGCCGGGGACCTGCTGTACGTCACCTCCTTCGAGGTGCACGCCCTGGACGTGGCCAGCGGGCGGCGGAAGTTCAAGACCCGTGACGTGGCCTGGGCGATGGCGGTCGCCGACGGCCGTATCCACGCCTCCGACGGCCCCACGCTCTACGCGCTGGACGCCGTCGACGGCGGCGAGCGCTGGCGGCTGAACACCGACGGCTGGGTCTACGCCCTCGCCGCGGAGCACGGCACGGTCGTCACCAGCACCCGGGGCGGCGGCGTCCAGGCGTGGGAGGCGGCCACCGGTGAGCTGCGGTGGGAGATCCGCGGCGCCCAGACCGACTTCGAGACCGCCGAGGCGGCCCCGGTGCTCCACGACGGCACGGTCTTCGTCGTCGCCGACGGCCGCCTCAAGGCACTGGACGCCCGGACCGGCGCCGAACGCTGGGCCTGCCCGGTCGGGGACGCCACGGCCTGCGGCGGCGTCCCGGTGCGGCTGCTGCCCGCCCCGGACGGCATGGTGTACGTCGTCGCGGGCGCGCGGGCGCTCGCCGTGGACATCGCCCGCGGCGAGGTGCGCTGGCACTTCGAGGCGCCCGCGGTCTTCGTCAGCCCGCCGGCCTTCGCCCCGGGCCCGGCCGTCACCGGGGGCGGCGTCTATCTGGTCGACTACCTCGGCACGGTCTACGCGCTGGACGCGGCCGACGGCCGGGACCGCTGGCGGATCGCGACCGAGCCCCGGCAGTCCGCCGAGCCGGTGCTGGTCGCCCACGGCGCCATCCATCTGGGCAGCGGCAAGGCGCTCTACACCCTCGACGCCGTCACCGGCACCCCGCGCTGGCGGTTCCAGGCGGGCGGTGAGGTGATCGGTGCCCCGGTCGTCGCCGAGGGCCGCGTCCACTTCGGCGCCGCCGACCACTGCCTCTACACGCTCGACGCGATGGGCGGCCAGCTCCGCTGGAAACTGGCGACCGGCGGCGAGATCACCGGTACGCCCGTGGCGTCCGGCGGCGTGGTCTACGCCTGCAGCAAGGACCGCTGCGTGTACGCGCTGGACGCGGCCCGCGGGACGGGCCAGGCACGGCGGGCCTGAGCCGGACGGAAGACGACTGCGCCCCGGGGCCGGAGGGTCCCGGGGCGCCGCTGTATCTGCCGGGGGCTACGGGGCGCCGTTCCCGCCGTCCCGGCGGCCGCCCTCCGGCGCACCGGGCCCGCCGGGCGCCGCGTTCTCGTCGCGTCCGCCCGGTTCCTCGGGGCGGACGGCGCGCTGCTGCACCGTCTCGTCCAGGGGACCGGCCGCCCCGTCCGGTGTGCCCGTACCGCGGTCGCCGGGCCGTACAGGCGGGATTGGCACGGTCGCGTCGGGGGAACCGCCCCAGGAGGGCTCGGGGGCGGGGTGCTCGGGCGGACCGGTGCCGTGCGCGGGGGCGCCTTCCGCGGCATGGGCGCCCGTGGGGGCGTGCGGCTCCTCGGCGCCCGCCTGCGGGGTGCCGCCGGGGTGCCGGCGCAGCTCCGCGGCCCACCGCACCGGCGGTGTGGGCGGCTGCGGCGGGCCGCCGCTCTCCGGCGCCGGGCCGGGTGGCGGCGGGGGCGGCCGCCACTCCTGGGCGGGCGGGCGCCCGGGGTCCCACGGGACGGACCCCGGCGCGGGCCGGGCGCCGTGCGCCCCCGGCTCCGTCCCGTACGCCCGCTCGTCGTAGGGCGTGGCGCCGCGCGGTTCGCGGGCTTCCGGCTCGTCGTAGGGCGCGTCGTACCGCCCCCGGGCATGGCGGCCCCGCGGGACGTGGCGGCCGTGCATCACCAGGGCGGCGAGGAGCAGCAGGAGGCCGCCGCCGAACGCGACCGCCACCCCGTCACCCAGCCCGCCCCGGGGACCGGCGGTGAGACTGCCCGCCGCCTGGCCCTGCCGGACCATCCACAGGACGGTGAAACCGAGCACCACCAGACCGGCCAGGGCCACCGGTGCGCGGCTGCGCAGCGCGACGCCGACCAGTGTGAGCAGGGCGGCGACGACCATCGGCAGGAAGACGGAGCCGAGCAGTTCCGCGGAGGCGCGGCTGAGACCGGCGAAGAGGTCCTCGATGCGGACATCACGGGCGGGACGGCCGTCGTACCAGGGACGGAAGGGGCTCCATACGGCGGCCGTCGCTCCGAGGAGGGCGATCAGGGAGCCGAATACGTTGCGCACCACCGGCGTCGCCTCGTTTCCGCGTCGTCCTGATGTCCTCGGTCCCGACGCTACGCCTGCCCGCCCGGGGACGCGCGGCAGATACGGCGGCCTTCGCGGACGGCGCCCGCCTGTCACCGCCCCTTGCTAGGGTGCCGTGCACGCGTCAAAGCCCGGCGGCCACCGGGCGGCGCGGCCTGGAATTCCGGCGGAATCATGTGTGTCACGGGGGACGGACAGCGTTATGCAGCAGCGCACACGTACGCGCGCACGGGCCGCGGTCGCGGCAGCACTGGTGGCGGTCACCGCCGCCACGGTGAGCGGCTGCGGGGCGCTCAACCCGTTCGGCTACGCCCGCCCCACGCTCCCCGCCACCTCCTCCCCGAGCCCGGGCGCCGGGGAGACCCCCACGTACGGCGCGGAGCCCACCGACGCCTACTCGCCCGCGTACTCCCCGTCCCCGACGATGGCGACGTACGACCCCGACGGCCGCTCCGACGTGCACGGCAGCGGCTGCGACTTCTCCAACTCGCTGCACGAGTTCACCTACCGGGTCAGCGTCACCAACACCTCCCTGTCGGACACCTTCTCGTACGACATGGAGATCGACTGGATGAAGGCGCGTCCGGCGGACGGGACGAGCTACGGGCGGCACACCCGCAGCATCACGGTGGCGCCCGGTGCCACCGAGACGTACACCGCCCGCTACACCGTCAACCAGTCGTCGTTCGGCCGCTTCTGGTTCACCTGCCAGGTGACGCGGGCGGAGAAGTCCCGGATGTGACCGCTCGCCCCGGGGTGCGCGCACGGGCCGCGAACAGCTCGGCCTGCCGCTCCGGGGGCAGATTGCCCAGCGCGATCAGGTGCGGCGCCTGGGCCAGCGCCCGCTCCCGGCTCGCCTCGTGGGCGGCCCACAGCGCGCGTACGGTGCCCTGGACGGCGTCGGTGGGCTGCGCGGCGAGCACCGCGGCGCGGCGCAGCGCGGTCGCCGCCGCCTCACCGGGGGCGGTCAACTCCGAGACCAGGCCGGTGCGGTGGGCGCGGGCGGCGTCCAGCCGTTCCGCGGTGCCCATCAGGCACATCCGGGCGGCCTCCCCGTAGGGCATCCGCTGCGCCATGAGGATCGCCTCGTAGGCGCTGACCATCCCGTAGGTGGTGTGCGGGTCGAAGAAGGTGGAGTTCTCCGAGGCGATGATGAACTCCGCCTCACCCAAGAGGTAGCAGGCGCCGCCGCACGCCATCCCGTCGACCGCGGCGATCACCGGTTTCCACAGGTCGTTGGCCTTCGGCCCGATGTACAGCAGGGGGTCGTCGAGGGAGTACGGCGACGGCGGCTGCGGGACGGTGACGTCGCGGTCGATGCCGGTGCAGAAGGCCCGGCCGCCCGCCCCGGTGACGACCGCGGCGCGTACGGACGCGTCGAAGCGGAACGCCCGCCACAGGTCGGCGAGTTCGGCGGCGGCCGCCAGATCCAGGGCGTTGAGCCGGGCGGGCCGGTCGAGGGTGACCAGCGCGACGCCGTCGCTGATCTCGGCACGGATGCTCACGGCCGCTCCAGGGCCCAGCGGGGCACCGTCACGCCCCCGGGCAGGGCGCAGAAGACGGCCCGTACGGGGGCGCCGATGCGCAGCCGCGCCGGGTCGACGGAGTCCAGGCGGGCGTCGGCGTCCGCGACGACGTTGCCGACGAGCCGGATACGGGGCGCGTCGGCCAGCTCCACGACGACGGCGTTGTACGGCGCCTGCGCCGCGTAAGCGGGCAGCAGTGGCGGGTGCGGGACGACGAACGACCAGATGTGGCCGCGGCCGGGCGTCGCCCGCCAGTGGCTGTCGAAGGACTGGCAGTGCGGACAGCAGGGCCGTGGCGGGAAGCGCGGAGCGGTGCACTCCGTGCAGGTCTGGACGCGCAGTTCGCCGCGGGCCGCGTACTCCCAGAACGGCGCGCCGTCCTCGTCGGGAACGGGAACCAGCAGGTCATCGACGGTGTCGGCCGGATTGTCAGTGGGCTGTGTCACGCTCTGTGACATGACCTTACGCGCACGCATCTCCCGATCAACTCCTCAGCAGCAGGGCCGAGGTGGGGACGCCCTCGCCCGCGGTGACCAGACAGGTGGCGGCGCCCGGGACCTGCGCGGTGCTGGTGCCGCGCAGCTGCTTGACGCCTTCGGTGATGAGGTTGAAGCCGTGGACGTACGCCTCGGAGAGGCCGCCGCCCGCGGTGTTGAGCGGCAGCCGCCCGCCGGTCTCCAGCGCGCCGCCCTCGGTGAAGGCCGCGCCCTCGCCGCGCCCGCAGAAGCCGTAGCCCTCCAGGGACAGCGGGATCAGCGGGGTGAAGGCGTCATAGATCTGCGCCACGTCGACGTCCTGCGGGCCCAGGTCGGCGTTCTTCCACAGCTGACGGGCGGCGGTCCAGGCAGGGCCACTGAGCGGGTCGTCGTTCCAGTAGTTGACCATCCCGTGGTGCTGGGCGGGCAGCCCCTGGGCCGCGGAGTGGACGTACACGGGCCGCCGGCGGCAGTCGCGGGCGCGCTCCGCGGAGACCACGACACAGGCCAGCGCGCCGTCCGTCTCCAGGCAGTTGTCGAAGAGGCAGAGCGGTTCACTGATCCAGCGGGCGGTCATGTACATCTCGCGGGTCAGCGGCCGGTCGTACATCATCGCGGCCGGGTTCTGGTTGGCGCGGTTGCGGCAGGCGAGGGCGACGTTGAAGAAGTGATCGCGGGTGGCGCCGTATTCGTGCATGTAGCGGCGGGCCAGCATGCCGATCTCGTCGGCGGGCCGCAGCAGCCCGAAGGGCCGGGTCCACTGCCCCGGGGTGGGGAGCTGGACCTGCGTGTTCTTCCACGGGCGGGGCCCGGAGCCGCGTTTGCGGGACCGCCAGGCGACGCCGACGTGCGCCTGTCCGGTGGCGATGGCGGCGGCCAGATGGGCCACGGTCGCACAGGACCCGCCGCCGCCGTAGCCGACCTTGGAGAAGTGGGTGACGTCCCCGGCGCCGATGGCCTTGGCGATCTCGACCTCGTCGGTCTCCTCCATCGTGTAGGAGGCGAAGGCGTCCACCTCCGCGGGGGCGATCCCGGCGTCGTCGAGTGCGGCGAGGATCGCCCGGCAGGCAAGCGTCTTCTCGGATTCCTCCAGCCTCTTGGCGAACGGAGTCTGCCCGATGCCGGCTATCGCCGTAGCGTCCTTGAGGGTCGCCCCCATGGTCACCTCCGTGGTCGGCCGTCCGTACTGACAGCCGAGGAGGCTACCGCTAATCTGACGGACAGTCAGCTCTTTCGCGGGAGGCGGTTCTCGATGCCCGACGACCTGGAAACGCGAGCGGATCTGCGGTACGGCTCCCTGCCCCGCCTGGTGCGCGAGGCCGCCGAGCGGTACGGCCCGCGCGAGGCCGTCGTCGGGGGCCGCACCCGCCTCACCTACGCCGAGCTGGGCGAACGCGTCGAGCGGACCGCCGCCGCCTGCCTCGCCGCCGGAATCGCCCCCGGCGACCGCGTCGCTGTCTGGGCCCCCAACACCCCCGACTGGATCGTCTCCGCGCTCGGCGCCGTCACCGCCGGCGCCGTCCTGGTGCCGGTCAACACCCGCTTCAAGGGCGCCGAGGCCGCCGACATCCTGCGCCGCACCCGCGCCAGGCTCCTCTTCGTCACCGGCACCTTCCTCGGCACCTCCTACGTCGCCGCACTGCGCCGCGCCACCCGGGAGGGCCCCGGCGACGGACCGCTGCCCGGCCTGCCGGACCTGGAGCGGGTGGTGGTCCTCGCCGACGACGCCCCGGCCGACTTCGACAGCCGTCCGGCCTTCCTCGCCGCCGGTGCCGCCGTCCCGTCCGACGCGGTCCGTGAGCGCGCCGACGCCGTCCGCCCCGACGACCCCTCCGACATCCTCTTCACCTCCGGCACCACCGGACTGCCCAAGGGCGCGGTGCTCAGCCACGCCCAGACGCTCCGCGCCTACGACACCTGGAGCGACCTCGCCGGTCTCACGGAGGGCGACCGCTACCTCATCGTCAACCCCTTCTTCCACACCTTCGGCTACAAGGCCGGGATCGTCGCCTGTCTGCTGCGCGGCGCCACGATGGTGCCGCAGCCGGTCTTCGACGCCGAGGCCACCCTCGCCCGCATCGCCGCCGAACGGATCTCCGTCCTGCCGGGCCCGCCCACCCTCCACCAGCAGATCCTGGAACACCCTGCCCGGGCCCGGCACGACCTCTCGGCGCTGCGGCTGGTGGTCACCGGCGCCGCCGTCGTCCCGCTGGAGCTGGTCGAACGCCTCCGCGGCGAGCTGGGCGTCGCCACCGTCCTGACGGCGTACGGCCTGTCGGAGGCGGGCGGCCTCGTCACGATGTGCCGCCGCGGCGATCCGCCCGGGACCGTCGCCGCGACCAGCGGCCGGGCCGTCCCCGGCACCGAGGTCCGCATCGCCGACACCGCCGACCGCCCCCTGCCGACCGGCACCCCCGGGGAGGTACAGGTCCGCGGGTACCAGGTCATGTCCGGCTACTTCGAGGACCCGGCCGCCACCGCGCGCACCCGCACCGCCGACGGCTGGCTGCGCACCGGCGACATCGGCGTCCTCGACGCGTACGGCAACCTCCGTATCACCGACCGCCTCAAGGACATGTTCATCGTGGGCGGCTTCAACGCCTATCCGGCCGAGATCGAGCAACTCCTCGGCCGCCACCCGGACATCGCCGAGATAGCCGTCGTCGGGATACCCGACGCCCGGCTGGGCGAGGTCGGCAAGGCGTACGCAGTCCGCCGCTCCGGCGCGAGCCTGACCGCCGACGACCTCATCGCCTGGTCACGCCGCGAGATGGCCAACTACAAGGTGCCCCGCCAGGTCGAGTTCGTCACGGAACTGCCGCGCAACGCGAGCGGGAAGGTGCTGAAGACGCGGCTGAGGACGGGCGCGGAGGGAGGCTGATCCGGCGGGTGCCGTGGTCCGCCGGGGCGTGGGCGCGGGGCGTGCCTGTCCGGGACCCGTGCCCGGCACGGAGCGTGCCCGAGTCGGAGCGCGCCGACCACCCGGACCGGAGTGCTCCAGGGCTGGGCGCGCGGGATCCCAGCCCACGGGCCCCCGGGCCCGCCCGGCTCCCGGTCCGGAGCGCGCCGAGCTCCCGGGCCCGTGGGACCCCCGAGCTGTACGCGTACGGCTCCGCGCCCCGCCCCGCCCCGCAGGCCCCGCGTCCGCGCTACCCCGCGTCCGGCGCCCAGTCCGGTCGGCGGCCGCTCAGGGCCACGACGCGGTCCAGCAGCGTCGCGTCGTCCGGTACGGGGACGGCCGGGCCGAACATGCCGCCGCGGGCCGGGTTCTCGGCGGCGGGCGCGAGCAGCGCGTACGACACCCCGAGGCTCGCGGTGTCGGGTGCGTAGGGCTGTCCGGTGGCGCGGGCCAGGTCCCAGCCGTGCAGGACGAGTTCGTTGAGCGCGATCCGCCCGGCGAGGGCGGCGGGCAGGGTGATGCCACCGGCCTCCGTCTCGCCCTCCCAGGCGGCCGGGCGGTGCCAGGCCGCGGCCAGCGCGTCGAGGTTGGCGGCCAGCTCGTCGCGCCACCCGGGTGCGACGTCGGGCAGGGTGCTGCCCGGTGGCGTGCCCGTCGCCGGGCCCAGTTCCTTGGTCGCGGTGTTCCGGAGCGCCGCGGTCAGGCCCACGAGATGCCCCAGCAGATTCCGTACCGCGTACTCCGTGCACGGTGTCGGCGCGGCCAGCTGCTCGTCGCGGGTGCGGGCGGCGAGATGGGCGATCAGCGCGGTCTGCGCGCCGAAGTCGATGGTCTCCGTCATGTCGGCGTTCCTTCCGTCGTCACCGGGTGCGGCCGGTACCCCGGCCCGGCCCTCAGTGAAACGGCCCCGGGCCCCGCGCCCCGGCCGCCACACCGAGCCGCCCACCGCGGGACGACGGCCATCCGGCCACCGGGACGAGCGGACCCGGCCCGCCGCGCGCCGCCGCGCCGGACACCCGCCTCCCGCCGGCCACCACGCCTCCGGACGCCCGCCTACCCGCCGGCCGCCCCGTCCGCGTACCGCTCCCGCAGCGCCGTCTTGAGGACCTTGGAGAGGGGCCCGCCCCGGGGCAGCGCATCCGTGATCTCCAGCTGTTCCGGGAGCTTCTGCGTCATCAGGCCCGCCGCGCGCAGATGCGCGGTCAGCGCGGCCAGGGTGGGCGGCGCCGCGGTGGGGGCGAGGGTGACGACGGCGCACACCCGCTCACCGCGGGAGCGGTCCGGCAGCCCGATCACCGCCGCCTCGGCGACCCCCGGATACGTCCGTACCAGCTCCTCGACCTCCTGCGCCGAGATGTTCTCGCCCTTGCGGATGATGATGTCCTTGAGACGCCCGGTGAGCACGAGGTGCCCGTCGGGCCGCAGATGGCCGAGATCGCCGGTGCGGAAGTACCCGTCCGCGTCGAACGCCGCGGCGGTCAGCGCCGGATCGGTGTACCGCCGGAAGAGCATCGGCCCCTTGACCCTCACCTCGCCGCTCTCACCGGTCGCGGCTGCGGCGCCGTCCGGCCGGACGATCCGCACCGTCGCGCCCGCGACGGGCCGCCCCACCGTCCGCGCCAGTTGCTCGTCCCCGTCGTACGGCGTGCCCATCGTGATCATGGGGCACTCCGTCATCCCGTAGCCGTGCACCAGCGCGCACCCCAGCTCCGCGACGGTCTCGGCATACAGCTCCGGGGGCAGCGGCGCCCCGCCGCCGGAGAGCAGCCGCAGCGAGGGCAGCAGCGGACCGGCGTCCGGCCGCTCCTGCCGACGGTGCCGGGACGCATCGAGAAACGCCTGGTAGAACGCGGTGCTGCCGCCCGCCATGGTCACGCCGTACCGCCGGTAGACGGCCGCCGCCGCATCCGGCCGGAAGGCGTCCAGCACCACGGCGGGGAAGCCGCCGGCCAGCATCGCGACGAGGTAGTCCGGACCTGCGATATGGGCGTACGGGAACGCGATCGAGCCGATGTCGTCCGCCGCCATCCCCAGCGCCGTGGCCAGCCCGAACCCTCCGGCGATCAGCGTCGCGTCCGTGTGCTCGACGCCCTTGGGCGCGGCGGTCGTCCCGGACGTGTAGTAGATCCAGGCGGTGGCCGCCGGAACCCCCGAAAGCGGCGGCGCCGGGGGAGGGGGCAGCACCCCGGGGTCCCCGGTCGGCAGCCCGAACTCCCGGCCGGGATCGCCGCCCGGCGCCCCGGCCCCGTGCCCCGGCCCGCCGGGGTCTCCCTCCCCGGTGGCCACGGTCAGCACCCGCACCCCCTCCCCGGCCACCGCGCGCGCCCGCGCCGTGAAGTCGGTGCCGCGCCACACCCCGGGGACGAGGACGAACTCGGCGGCCGATTCGGCGAGGATGAAGCCGACCTCCCGCTCCCGCAGCAGATGGAGCACCGGGATCTGCACCGCCCCGAGCCGGGCCAGCGCGAGCGAGGCGAGCACCGTGCCGATCCGTGTCGGCAGCTGCCAGGCCACCCGCGTACCGGCCCGGACGCCCTGCTCCCACAGCCCGGCGGCCACCCGCAGGGCCGCGTCCCGCGCCTGCGCGAAGGTGATCCGCCGCCCCGCGGCGTCGAAGAACATGGGCGCGCCGGGGGAGGCTCCCGCGCGGTACTCGACCAGTTCCCAGAGCGTCTGCACACGACCGGACTCGAACACGGCGCCTCCTGGCCACGGGGACGGTGCGGGGCGCCAAGAGTAGAACTGATGGATCGTCAGGTCCAGGTCGGTGAGGCCCGGCAAGGCCCCGGACGTCCCCCGGGAACGGCCGCGGCCGGCGCCCGCAGGTCCCTTACGGGTGCGGGGCCGGCCGCCGGATGGATGCCGTAGGGGCGTGGCCCTACGGGACGAGCGGGATGTTGCTGTCGGCCGCGGTGAAGGTGCCGGGCGCGACCGGGATGTTGCTGTCCGCCGGGGCCACCGGAATGTTGCTGTCCTTCGGGGCCACCGGGATGTTGCTGTCCGCCGGAGCGAACGGGATGTTGCTGTCCAGGGTCCTGGGCGGCGACGGAATGTTGCTGTCGGCCAGAGCGGGGGAGGCCGCGATGCCGAGCGCGGTGGCGCCGAAGGCGGCCGTGACCAGGGTGCGCGTGATGCGGTTCATGCCAGCTCCAAAGTGTGGGGGATCCGTCGGGGAAACGTTCCCTTGTGTGAACCGTGCCTGACCACACGACGGTAGCCCGTTGTCAGCCAGATGTTCGACAAAATCCTAGGAAGTTGCCTAAAAAACACGCGAGTTGAAGACGCATCGGAGGAGTAGGAGACTCCGCCTCCGCTCCTGCAAGCCGCCACTTCGGCCGTTGCACCCGCATTGACGCTCACGTCGGCCGGCCGGAACGGGCCTGCTCCGCCCCGCTCTTCGGCATGGCCGGAAGCCGTCGGACCGTACGGGTGCGGCCGGTTTCGATGGCTCCCCTGATTACGTCATCGAAACCGGCCGCCACGATCCCCCGATCGTGCCCGGCGCACGGTGGCGCCGGGCGCCCGGAACGGTCGGCCCCTCCCCAGGTGCCGCCCGTCCGGACGTCTTGTCCCCCCTCGGGCCTTGCGGCCCGCGGACCTCGCGGTCCACGAGCCCCGGAAGGCCCCGGACCTGACGGGCCTCGGCCCGGGGGCGATCCGTACGGGTGATCCGTACGGGCCGTCCCCACGGGCGAGCCCTACGGGATACGAGCCGACAGGCCCGTATCCCGCCCCCCTTGCTGCCGCACCGCCGGTCCGCAGCGGTGCGGTTCCCCCCCCGTCAGCGGCAGCCGGGCCATCCCCCGGCCTGACCGCCACCGACGTTCCGGGCCCTCCCCTGAGCCCGGCCCCCCTGGTCCGTTCCGCCGGCGCCCCGATCCCCCCGGGGCCCGCGGGCCGGACCTTCCCCCCCCCTGATGCCGTACGGCGGCGCGTACGCCCGGCTTTCCCCCGTCGGGAGTACGCCGTGCCGCCGTACTTCGGCATCTGCGGACCGGGGTTCCCTCAGGGCGTGCCGTAAGGGATCCGGTCCTCGGCGGGTGCGCCGTGGGCGTCGCGTCCGGTGGACGGTACGACGCGACACCTACGGCGCCTCACCGTGGCTCAGTGCTTCGGCTCGGCGATCGGACGGTGGCTGTCCTTCGTCTCGATGCCGCCGTCGGCCGCAGCCGGGCGGTCGGTCGCCGTCGCGGCGTCGATGATCGGACGGTGGCTGTCCCGGGTCTGGACGGTCTCGGCCGCGTCCCTCGCCTGGAGGGGACGGTGGCTGTCCATGGGCAGGATCGGTCGATGGCTGTCCATCGGACGGATGGGACGGTGGCTGTCCATCGGGTGCACGGTGTCGTTGCTGTCTCCGTGCTGCGGATGCTGCGTGGTCATGGTGGCTCAACTCCTGTGTGTGGGCGCTGATGAATCCACTCGCCCGGCAACTCCCCCGTGGGCTGCCGGACGAGCGGACCAGGGCCGGACACCGTAGTGGTGGGGCCATGGGTGCCGAGCCGCTTGCCCCCCGAGGCGGCGGACCGGCATCCATGAGAGTGCCGGGTGGCGATGAACGATCGATAAACGCCCGAAAAGAAGCCTCTGACCTGCGGCTACGCGACGATCGCGGAGGGGATCAACGGCTGCCCGGCGCCGTTCCCGGGCACCGGGTGAGGCACCGGGCCATCCGTGGACAGGCCCAGCTGCTCGTGGATGGAGACGACCTCCTGCCAGCAGACCTTCGCCCGGCCGGTGTGCCCGATCTGGTCGAGGGCGTGCCCCAGGGTGCGCAGCACCTCCGCCCGCCAGCGCCGGCCGCCGATCCCACGCAGCGCGGCCAGCGCCTGCTCGGCGTGGTCGGCGGCGCTGGTCGGGCGGTGCGCGGCGAGATCGACCTCGGCGAGCCGCAGATACGCCATCGCTTCCCAGAACCGCTGGCGGCTGTCCCGGAAGATGGCCAGCGCCGCGAACAACTGCTCGGATGCCTCGTCCAGTTGCCCGGCCAGGGTGAGTGCCATGCCCAGGGCGTACATGCCGTTGCCGAGGCGGCGGGTGGCCCCGGCCTCCCGGTAGCAGCTGATGCCCTGCCGGGCGAGGCGGATGGCGCTGTCGATACGCCCGGTGTCCAGGTGGACGCGGGAGAGGTTGCAGAGCGCGCTGGCCTCGGACTGCTTGCTCTTGTTCTCCTGGAAGGCGAAGAGCGCCTGGTTGAGATATGCCTCCGCCTCCTCGTGCTGGTGGCGGATGCTGGCGATGATGCCGCGGTCGTTGGGGCCGTTGGACGAGGCGAACGGATCGCCCGCTGCCAGCCCGAGCAGCGTGGCCAGCTTGGCGTGTTCATCGGCTTCGGTGAGCCGTCCGAACTGGGTGCAGATCGGCGTGAGTGACCAGTGGACCCGCCCGGCGGCGCGCCGGTCGTCGGCCTCCAGCGCGGCGGCCAGCAGGACGTGGTTGGCCTGCTCGTACTGCCGGTTGTTGGCGCCGGACTCGGCCGTGTCGCGGGTGAGCAGCAGCAGGTCGACGGCGCGCCGCAGTCCGGCGGGACCGGTGTGCTGGAGGGCGCAGGGGATGATGCAGTGGGTCTCGCTGAAGAGCCAGCTCAGCGCCTCGGAGCGGTCGGCGAAGTCGAGGCCCGGGTAGTGCGGCGTCTCCACCTGGGTGACGAGGGCGTCGCCGGGCCGCTCCAGCGCGTACATCCGGATGGCGGTCGCCAGGTAGAAGTCCAGCAGCCGGGAGAGGGCCGCGTCCCGCTCCTCCGGCGGCTGCTCGTCCCGTTCGGCGCAGGAACGCGCGTAGAGCCGCACCAGGTCGTGGAAGCGGTACCGCCCCGGGGCGGCGGATTCCAGCAGGGAGGTGTCGACGAGGGATTCCAGCAGGTCCTCGGTGGTGTCGATGTCCATGCCGAGCAGTGCGGCGGCCGCGGCGAGCGAGAGGTCGGGGCCGTCGGCGAGGCCCAGCAGCCGGAAGGCGCGGGCCTGCTGCGGCTCCAGCTGGCCGTACCCCAGCTCGAAGGTGGCCTTGACCGCGAGGTCCCCGGCGCGCAGCTCGTCCAGGCGGCGGCGCTCGTCGGCGAGCTTGCGGGCGAGGAAGGCGACGGTCCAGGTGCGGCGGGCCGCCAGCCGGGAGGCGGCGATGCGGATGGCGAGCGGCAGGAAACCGCAGGCGCCGACGACGTCCATGGACGCCTCGCGCTCGGCGTTGACCCGCTCCTCGCCGACGATCCGGGTGAAGAGGGTGAACGCCTCCTCCGGGCTCATCACGTCCAGGTCGATGAGTTGCGCCCCGGCGAGGTCGATCATGCGGGTGCGGCTGGTGATCAGCGCGGCGCAGCCCTCGGTGCCGGGCAGCAGCGGGCGGACCTGGGCGGCGTCGCGGGCGTTGTCGAGCAGTGCGAGGACGCGGCGCCCGGCGAGCGTGGAGCGGTAGAGCGCGGCGCGTTCGTCGAGGCCGTCCGGGATGGATGTCTCCGGGGTGCCCAGGGCGCGCAGGAAGGCGCCGAGGACGGCCTCCGGCTCGACGGGGGTGCTCCCGGCGCCCTGGAGGTCGACGTAGAGCTGTCCGTCGGGGAAGCGGTGGTGGGCGGCGTGGGCGACGTGCACGGCGAGGGTGGTCTTGCCGACGCCGCCGATACCGGCGACCGCGGAGACCGCCATGATGTGCCCCTCGGCGGTGGCGAGCTGCTCGCTCAGCTCCGAGACGAAGGCGGCGCGGCCGGTGAAGTCCGGGACGGTGGCCGGGAGTTGCTGCGGGCGCAGCAGGACCGGCTCGCCCGGCCCGGACTCGGTGCCGGGCGCCGCGGTCGCGTCCAGCTCCGGGTCGGCGCGCAGGATGCGCTGCTGGAGTTCGGAGAGGGAGGCGCGCGGATCGACGCCCAGCTCCTCGGAGAGGAGGCGGCGGGTGTCGGCGTAGACGGCGAGGGCCTCGGCCTGCCGGCCGCTGCGGTACAGCGCGAGCATCAGCAGCTCCCGCAGGCGCTCGCGGAGCGGGTGCGCGGCGGTGAGCGAGGTCAGCTCGGAGACCACTTCGGTGTGGTGGCCCAGCTCCAGCTCCAGCTCCAGCCGGGACTCCAGCAGCGAGCGGCGCCATTCGTCGAGGCGGGTGCGCTGGTTCTCGGCGTACGGGCCGCCCAGACCGGCGAGCGGTTCGCCGTCCCACAGCGCCAGCGCGTCGTCGAGGAGTTGCCGGGCGCGCACGCGGTCGCCGGCCGCCTTGGCCTTCTCGGCCTCGGCGGCGTACTGCTCGGCGTGGTGGTGGTCGAGGTCGAGCGGCTCTCCGTCGGCCGTGCGGATCGCATAGCCGCCCGACTCGCTGACCAGCAGCGCGGCGTCGTCCCCCAGGGTCTTGCGGATGCGGGAGGCGTAGGTGCGCAGGGCGGCGAGTGCGGCGTGCGGCGGTTCCTCGCCCCAGAGGGCGTCGACGAGTTCGGCGGCGGTGGCGGTGTGGCCGCCGCGCAGCAGCAGCGCGGCGAGCAGTGCCCGTTGTTGCGGTGACCCGACCGCCAGCTTGTGCTCACCGCGCCACGCCCGCACGGGACCGAGCACGGTGAAGCGCAGTCGCTCCCGCCTCTGTCCCGGACCGTCGACCATGGTGACCCCCTGCCCCTGCCGTCTCTGTGCTGTGATGGTGCCGTTCCGCAGTGTGCGCAACGGTCAGTCTGCCTTGTCCCGGTGGCCCGCGTCAGTAGGGGGCCGGACCGTCCACAAACCCTCCTCGGCCGACGGGAGTCGCGCCGGAGCGGGCCCCGCCGGTGCGGAGCGCCGCGCTCCGCCGGATGCGCCCCTCGTGCGAGGGCGCGCGCACCGAACCGCCGTGCGCCACGCCCCTCCACCTTCTCTCCGCTTCCGCCCTGCCTCGCCCGATCTATGCATGTCCATGCCACTTCTTCACCGGTTGTTCGCACGTCGTACGCCATGCCTCTGGGGCACGAAACCCGCGCCCTTACGGGATCGGATCGCGCGACTGCACAACGTAACCCGCCGAACGCCGTGTGCGCACCCGCCTGTGGACGGCGTTCCGCCCCTCCAGAGTTACTGACGATCCGTCAGATCGGCGTTACCGTACCCCTCATGGAGACCCACGAGACCTTTCCCCGGATCATCTCGGTGGACGACCACACGGTGGAGCCGCCCGAGGTGTGGCAGGACCGACTCCCCGCGAAGTACCGCGACACCGGCCCGCGGATCGTGCGCGCCCCCGTCGCGCAGATGACCTTCGTCGGCGGGAAGTTCACCCCGAAGATGGGTGCCCCCGGCGACGACGGCCCGCCGGCCGACTGGTGGGTCTACGAGGACCTGCACCGCCCGCTGACCCGCCTCGACACCGCCGTCGGTCACCCCCGCGACGAGATACGTCTCGAAGGCATCACCTACGAGCAGATGCGACCCGGGTCGTTCCGCGTCCCCGAGCGGCTGGCCGACATGGACGTCAACCACGTCCAGTCCGCCCTCTGCTTCCCCACCTTCCCGCGCTTCTGCGGCCAGACGTTCACCGAGGCCAAGGACCGCGAACTGGGGTTGCTGGGGGTGCGCGCCTACAACGACTGGATGGTGGAGGAGTGGTGCGGCCCGCAATCACACGGACGGCTGATCCCGCTCACCCTCATCCCCCTCTGGGACCCGGAACTCGCCGCCGCCGAGGTCCGCCGCAACGCCGCCCGCGGCGTCCGTGCCGTCTGCTTCAGCGAGATCCCCCCGCACCTCGGGCTGCCCGGCATCCACACCGACCACTGGGACCCGTTCCTGCGCGCCTGCGACGAGACCGGCACGGTCGTCGCCATGCACATCGGCTCCTCCTCGAAGATGCCGTCCACCTCCGCCGACGCCCCGCCCGCCGTCGGCTCCACCATCACCTTCGCCAACTGCTGCTTCTCGATGGTCGACTGGCTGATGAGCGGCAAGTTCGACCGCTTCCCGAACCTCAGGATCATGTACGCCGAAGGCCAGATCGGCTGGATCCCGTACATCCTGGAGCGCGCCGACATCGTCTGGCAGGAGAACCGCGCCTGGGGCGGCGTCGCCGAAAAGGTCCTCCGCCCGCCCTCCGAACTCTTCGCCGACCACGTCTACGGCTGCTTCTTCGACGACGCGTTCGGGCTCCGCAACCTCGACTCGATCGGCGTCGGCAACGTCCTCTACGAGACCGACTACCCGCACTCCGACTCGACGTGGCCCCGCTCCCGCCAGGTGGCGGAGGAGCAGATGGGTCACCTGTCGGGGGACGTGGTGGAGCGGCTGGTCCGGGGGAACGCGATCGAACTGCTGGGGCTGACGGGGGAGGGGCTGTGGGGACCGTCGGCGTCGGGCGGGTGAGCCGGCGACGGGGTATGGGCCTCGGCCCGGCGTGAGCTTGTACCGGAGCCCGAGGGTCTTCTACGCGTCCGCCCGTGCCCGCCTGCCTCTTGCCCGGCGACGGCGGAGCCCCCACCATTGCCGCACCATCGAGATATGACGACTCGTCAGATGTGAGGTGCCGGATGGTGCGGGTGCTGCCCGAGGGGCGGTTGGCTTATGGGATGCAGTTGCCGGTGCAGGCGCAGAGCGGGGTGTTCGCGGAGGCGTGGGAGGCCGGGGCGGGGCCGGGGGATCTGGTGGCGGTGGCGCGGGCGGCGGACGCGTACGGGTTCGCGTATGTCGCCTGCTGTGAGCATGTGGCGATTCCGCGGCGGCTGGCCGGGGCGATGGGGACGGTCTGGTACGACCCGGTGGCCACGCTGGCGCATCTGGCGGCGGTCACCGAGCGGGTGCGGCTGCTGAGTCATGTCGCGGTGGTCGGGCTGCGGCATCCGCTGCTGTCGGCGAAGCAGTTCGCGACGCTCGACCGGCTCTCGGGCGGGCGGCTGATCATCGGGGTGGGCGCCGGGCACGTCCAGGAGGAGTTCGAGGCGCTCGGGGTGGACTTCGCGCGGCGCGGGGCGGTGCTCGACGAGACGGTGGACGCGCTGAAGGCGGCGCTGGGGCCCGAGGAGTTCGTCGCGTTCGCGGGGGAGCGGTTCGCGTTCTCGGAGCTGGGGCAGGCGCCGCGCCCGGTGCAGACGCCGCGGCCACCGGTGTGGGTGGGCGGCTCCTCGCCCGCGGCGGTACGGCGAGCCGCGGAGCGGGGGGACGGTTGGCTTCCGCAGGGTGATCGACGCCTCCAACTCAGGGAAAAAATAGGGGTGTTGAGGGGTTTGCGGGAGGCCGTCGGCGTGGTGGAGCCCGCGGAGATCGGGGCCATCACCGAGCCGCTGTACGTCGGTGAGCCCGGGTGGGACGTCGGGCGCCGGACGCTGAGCGGGGTGCCCGAGCGGATCGCCGCGTCGCTGCGGGAGTACCGGGAGATGGGCGTCGACCAGATCCAGGTCCGGTTCCGGTGCCGGGGGCGGGAGGAGCTGACGGACCAGATGGCGGCGTTCGGGACGGAGGTCGCGCCGCTCTTGGGGGAGTGAGGCGCCCGAACGCGGAGCCGGGCGCGGAACCGACTACGAAACCCACGTGAGGGGCTGGGCATGGGCAAGTTGGACGGGCGGGTCGTCGTCATCACCGGGGCGGCGCGCGGGCAGGGGGAGCAGGAGGCGCGGCTGTTCGTGGCCGAGGGGGCGCGGGTGGTGATCGGGGATGTGCTGGACGAACCCGGGGCGGCGCTCGCCGAGGAGCTGGGGGCGGACACCGCGCTCTACGTGCACCTGGACGTGATGCGGGAGGACGACTGGACGGCGGCCGTGGCGGCGGCGAAGGAGGCGTTCGGGAAGATCGACGGACTGGTCGCCAACGCCGGGATCCTGCGGTTCAACGCGCTGACCGCCACGCCGCTGGCGGAGTTCCTGGAGGTGGTTCAGGTCAACCAGGTCGGCTGCTTCCTCGGGATCCGTACCGTCGCGCCCGAGATCGCCGCGGCGGGCGGCGGCACCATCGTCAACACCGCCTCGTACACGGGCGTGACCGGCATGGCGTACGTCGGCGCGTACGCGGCGAGCAAGCATGCCGTGCTGGGGCTCACCCGGGTCGCCGCGCTGGAGCTGGCCGCCCAGGGGATCCGGGTGAACGCGGTGTGCCCGGGGGCGGTGGACACGGCGATGACCAACCCGGCGGCGCTCGATCCGGATGCCGACCCGGAGGCGTCGGCGCGGGCGGTGGACGCGCTCTGCCGGAAGCTGGTGCCGATGGGGCGGATCGGGCGGCCGGCGGAGGTGGCCCGGCTGGCGCTCTTCCTGACCTGCGACGACTCGTCGTACATCACCGGGCAGCCGTTCATCGTGGACGGCGGCTGGCTGGCGGGCGTCGGTCTCGGGTGAGGGGGCGGCGGCCCTATCTGACGCCCCATCAGCTATTGACCCCTGGTAGTGCCGGTGGAACAGTCTGCGCAGGCCCGTTTATCTGACGATGCGTCAGAAGCGGTGAGTCACCCGCACGGCCCGTCACCCAGCGGCGTCCTCGCGAAGCGGCGTCGGAAGAGACGTAAGGACGGTGAACCCCCGTGGAATTCGGGATCTTCGTACAGGGCTACGTCCCCGCCGCGCGCGCCGCGGCCGACCCCGAGGCCGAGCACCATGCGCTGATCGAGGAGACGGAGTACGTCATCCAGGCGGACCGCTCCGGCTTCAAATACGCCTGGGCCTCCGAACACCACTTCCTGGAGGAGTACTCCCACCTCTCCGCCAACGACGTCTTCCTCGGCTACCTCGCCCACGCGACGGAACGGATCCACCTCGGCTCGGGGATCTTCAACCCCCTCGCCCCGGTGAACCACCCCGTGAAGGTCGCCGAGAAGGTCGCCATGCTCGACCACCTCTCCGGCGGACGCTTCGAATTCGGCTCCGGACGCGGCGCGGGCAGCCACGAGATCCTCGGGTTCATGCCGGGCGTCACCGACATGAACCACACCAAGGAGCTGTGGGAGGAGACCATCGCGGAATTCCCCAAGATGTGGCTCCAGGACGAGTACGAGGGCTTTAGCGGAAAACACTGGCAACTCCCGCCCCGCAAGGTCCTCCCCAAGCCGTACGGCCCCTCCCACCCGGCCATGTGGTACGCCGCCGGGTCCCCCTCCTCGTACGCGATGGCCGCGCGCAAGGGGCTCGGCGTCCTCGGGTTCAGCGTGCAGAAGGTCGCCGACATGGAGTGGGTCGTCGACTCGTACAAGAGCGCCGTCAAGGACGCCGAACCCGTGGGGGACTTCGTCAACGACAACGTCATGGTGACCTCGACCGCGATCTGCGCCGAGACGCACGAGAAGGCCGTGCAGATCGCGGTGGGCGGCGGGCTCAACTACCTGCAATCACTGCTCTTCCGCTACCACGACACCTTCCCGCGGCCCGACGGCATCCCCGCCTGGCCCGAACTGCTCCCCGACTACACCGAGGAACTGATCGAGCTGCTGATCGCCGAGGAGCTGATGATCTGCGGCGACCCGGACGAAGTCCTCACCCAGTGCCGCCGCTGGGAGGCAGCAGGAGCCGACCAGCTCTCCTTCGGCCTGCCCATCGGCATCAGCCGGGACGACACGCTCACCACCATCGAGCTCATCGGCGAGCACGTCATCCCGCAGATCGACACGGACCCGGTGCACCGGACGGCACGCTTCCGCCAGGCGGGCGGCGCCTGACGGGAACGCCCGCGGGCGCCCGGCGCCCGACAACCGCGGCCCGCCGCCGCACGGCGCGCCCGCCCCGTCCGCGCGCCCCCACCCGCACGACGCCCCCGTATGCCGCACGACGACCCGTATGACGAGAAGGGAACCCGCCATGCTCGACCACCTCATCCAGGGCGCCACCGTCGTGGACGGCACCGGCGCGCCCCGCCACCTCGCCGACGTCGGCATCTTGGGCGGCCGCATCGCCACCGTCGCCCCACCGGGCACCGTCACCGCACCCGCCCGCACCACCGAGGACGCCACCGGGCTCGTCCTCACCCCCGGCTTCGTCGACCCGCACACCCACTACGACGCCCAGCTCTTCTGGGACCCGTACGCGACCCCGTCCCTCAACCACGGCGTCACCACCGTCGCCGGCGGCAACTGCGGCTTCACCCTCGCACCGCTCCACCCCGACCGGCCCGGCGACGCCGACTACACCCGCCGCATGATGAGCAAGGTCGAAGGCATGTCCCTGATCGCCCTCGAAGAAGGCGCCCCCTGGGACTGGCACGGCTTCGGCGACTACCTCGACGCCCTCGAAGGCCGCATCGCCGTCAACGCCGGATTCATGGTCGGCCACTGCGCCCTGCGCCGCCACGTCATGGGCCCCGACGCCATCGGCGGCCACCCCACCCCCGACCAGCTCGACGCCATGACCGCCCTCCTCCACGACGCCATGGACGCCGGCGCCTGGGGCCTGTCCACCACCCAGTCCTCGACCCACTCCGACGGCGACGGCGCCCCCGTCGCCTCCCGCCACGCCGACCGCGACGAACTCCTCGCCCTCTGCCGTGCCGTCGGAGAACACGAAGGAACCCAGATAGAAGCCATCGTCTCCGGCTGCCTCGACCGCTTCGACGACGACGAGATCGACCTCCTCGTCGCCATGACCGGCGCCGCCGGACGCCCCCTCAACTGGAACGTCCTCACCATCGACGCCGCCGTGCCCGACCGCGTCCCCCGCCAACTCGCCCCCAGCGCCCGCGCCCGCGCCGCCGGCGGCCGGATCGTCGCCCTCACCATGCCGATCCTCACCCCCATGAACATGTCCCTCGGCACGTTCTGCGCCCTCAACCTCATCCCCGGCTGGGGCGACATCCTCGGCCTGCCCCGCCCCGAACGCATCGCGAAACTCCGCGACCCCGACATCCGCGCCACCCTGCTGCGCCACGCCCACAGCGAGGAGGCCGGCGTCTTCCGCCGCCTCACCGACTTCGACCGCTACGTCATCGGCGACACCTACTCCGCCGCCAACGACGGGCTCAGCGGCCGCGTCGTCCGCGACATCGCCGCCGAACGCGGCCAGGACCCCTTCCACTGCCTCGTCGACATCTGCGCCCACGACGACCTGCGCACCGTCCTGTGGCCGATGCCCACCGACAACGACCCCGCCAGCTGGGCACTGCGCCGCGAGACCTGGCGCCACGAGGACGTCCTCCTCGGCGGCTCCGACGCCGGCGCCCACCTCGACCGGATGTGCGGCGCCCCCTACACCACCCGCTTCCTCGGCGACTGCCTGCGCGGCCGGAAACTCGTCGGCCTGGAGGAAGCCGTCCGGATGCTCACCGACGACCCGGCCCGCCTCTTCGGCCTCCGCGAACGCGGCCGCATCGCCGAGGGCCACCACGCCGACCTCGTCCTCCTCGACCCGGAAACCATCGACGCCGGGCCCGCCACCCTCGTCCACGACCTGCCCGGCGACAGCCCCCGCCTCGACTCGAAGGCCCAGGGCGTTGTCAGCGTCCGCGTCAACGGCGTCGAGACCATCCGCGACGACACCGTCACCGGCGCCGTACCCGGCACCGTCCTGCGCTCCGGCCGCCACACCGCCACGGTGAGCACCCGATGACCGCGGCCCCGGAGCAGCTCTTCATCGGCGGCCGGTGGACCGAGCCCGACGGCGGACACCACGACGTTGTCGACCCGGCCACCGAGGAGACCGTCGGCCGGGCACCCGAGGCATCCACCGCACAGGTCCGCGCCGCCACCGAGGCCGCCCGCGAAGCCTTCGGCCCCTGGTCGCGCACCACCCCCGAACTCCGCGCCCGCGTCCTCGACCACACCGCCCGGCTGCTGCGCGAACGCCTCGCCCCGTACGCCGAACTCGCCCAACGCGAGAGCGGCGCCACCACCGCCACCGCCCGCGCTCTGCAGGTCGGCGTGGCCGCGGCCCGCTTCGCGCGGTACGCCCGCGGCGCCCTGGAACCCGTCGAGACCCCGCTGCCACCGCAGGTCAACCCGGCCGGACCGATGGGGAAGGCCGCGGTCATCGGCGCCTACGCGGCCCGCCGCCCGGTCGGCGTCGTCGCCTGCATCACCTCGTACAACAACCCCTGGGCCAACCCCGCCGGCAAGATCGCCCCGGCGCTGGCCATGGGCAACACCGTCGTCGTCAAACCCGCCCCGCAGGACCCGCTCTCCGTCTACCGCCTCGCCGAGACGCTCCAGGAGGCGCTGGACGAGGCGGGCGCGCCGCCCGGCGTGGTCAACGTCGTCTCCGGCACCTCCGCGGAGGTGGGCGCGGCGGCCGTGGCGGCGCCGGAGACCGACATGGTCAGCTTCACCGGCTCCACCGCCGTCGGCCGTACCATCGCCGAGGAGTGCGGCCGCGGCATGAAACGCCAGCTCATGGAGTTGGGCGGCAAGGGCGCCGCGCTGGTCTTCGACGACCTCGACGACGCCGGGCTGGACGCCGCCGTCGCCGGCATCGGCACCACCTTCTCCTTCTACAGCGGCCAGATCTGCACCGCCCCGACCCGCGTCCTCGTCCAACGCCCCCTCCACGACCGGCTGGTCGACCGCCTCGCCCGCTACGCGCGCCGCCTGCCCGTCGGCGACCCGCGGGCCCGGGGCACCGTCGTCGGCCCGGTCATCTCCGCCGCCCACCGCGACCGCGTCGAGTCCTACCTCGCCCTGGGCCGCGCCGAGGGGGCCCGGCTCGTCACCGGCGGGGAGCGCCCGCACGGCCCGGACACGGCGCGCGGTTTCTACGTCGCGCCCGCGCTCTTCGCCGACTGCACGCCCGGGATGCGGATCGTGCGGGAGGAGATCTTCGGGCCGGTCGTGGTGGTGCTGCCCTTCGACGACGAGGAGGAGGCGGTGGCGCTCGCCAACGACAGCGACTACGGGCTGCTGGACTACGTCTGGTCCGGCGACGCGGCGCGCGCCTTCCGGGTGGCGGCGCGGCTGCGTGCCGGTGGCGTCGGCGTCAACACCGTGGGCCGCAACATGGAGGCGCCGTTCGGCGGCTTCAAACAGAGCGGCGTGGGCCGCGACGTCGGCTCGTACGCGCTGCACGCCTACAGCGAGGTGCAGTCGGTGGTATGGACGGGGTGAGGCGCGGGTGAGGCGCCCCGGGCGGGCCGGCCGGCGGGCTTTCCCAGGGGCGGCCGGTGGGGCTTTCCGGGGTGGGCCGGTGGCGGTGGCGCGGAGGGGGCCACGTGGTGGCCGGGAGGCGTCCGGAAGTCGGACGGGAAATTTTTGAAAGGGGTAAATCGGGCGCTGCTGCGGTTACCGCACGGCGGGCCGAGGAGCCCCCAAGGCGCTGACTTGAAGGTTCAAACGGGATTCGCCATTTCATTACGCGACTGAAGCGCGATGTGCGGTTGCATAATGAAGGTGGCGCCGTGCCACCGATAAGCGGATTTCAGCCATCCGGATACGGAAACAGCAGCACTTAACGTCCTGTTCATGGTTCAGGTAGACCCCCGGCCCCAGACCGGAGACACGGTAACGAGCGTCCCCGCCACCGGCGGAGAAGCCCGTAAGGACACCCGCGGCAAGGGCTTGAGCGGCAACTCCGTCGGCCTGCTCGGCAGCGCGGTCATCGGCGTCTCCACCGTCGCCCCCGTCTACTGCCTCACCTCCACCCTCGGCCCCACCGCCGGAGAGGTCGGCCTCCAGATGCCGGCCATCTTTCTGGCAGGGTTCCTGCCGATGCTGCTGGTCGCCTTCGCCTACCGCGAGCTGAACAAGGCGGTCCCCGACTGCGGCACCTCCTTCACCTGGACCGTCAAGGCGTTCGGCCCCCGCATCGGCTGGATGTGCGGCTGGGGCCTGGTGATCGCGACGATCATCGTGCTCTCCAACCTCGCCGGCGTCGCCACCTCGTTCTTCTACCTGCTGCTCGGCGAACTCACCGGTAGCCAGGCCATCGCCGACCTCGACGGCAACAAGGCCGCCCACATCCTCACCTGCCTCGCCTTCATCGCCGTCGCCACCGCCATCAGCTACCGCGGCATGACCGCCACCAAAGGCGTGCAGTACGCCCTCGTCGGCCTCCAACTCGCCGTACTCGCCGTCTTCATCGTCATGGCCGTCGTCAAGGCACGCTCCGGCGCATTCGCCGGATCCCTCCACTTCTCCTGGACCTGGCTCGATCCCTTCGCCGTCCAGTCCTTCTCCGCCTTCACGGCCGGACTCTCCCTCTCGATCTTCATGTTCTGGGGCTGGGACACCTGCCTGACCGTCAACGAGGAGACCGCCGGCAGCGCCAAGACCCCCGGCCGCGCCGCGCTCCTCGCGATGCTCGTCCTCATCGGCTCGTACCTGCTGACCGCCATCGCCGCCCAGATGTACTCCGGCGTCGGCGACAAGGGCCTCGGCCTCGGCAACCCGCAGACCGCCGACAACGTCTTCGCCGCCCTTGCCGACCCCGTCATGGGCACCGCCCTCGGCGTGCTGCTGTTCGTCGCCGTCCTCGCCTCGGCCGCCGCCAGCCTCCAGACCACGTTCATCCCCGTGGCCCGCACCGTCCTCGCGATGAGCGCGTACGAGGCGCTGCCGCCGTCCTTCGCCCGTATCCACCCGCGCTTCCGGTCACCGGGCCGCGCCACCGTCGCCGCGGGCATCGCCACCGGCGTCTTCTACGCCGTGATGAGCCTCCTCAGCGAGAACGTCCTCATCGACACCATCTACGCCCTCGGCCTCATGATCTGCTTCTACTACGCGATCACGGCCTTCGCCTGCGCCTGGTACTTCCGCCGTGACCTGCGCACCTCCGTCCGCGACCTGTTCTTCAAGGGCGTCTTCCCGACCCTCGGCGGGATCCTGCTGACCGCCGTCTTCACCAAGACCCTCACCGACATGTGGAACCCGGCCTACGGCTCGGGCAGCTCGGTGTTCGGCGTGGGCTCGGTGTTCGTCATCGGGGTGGGGCTGCTGGCCCTCGGGCTCGTGCTGATGCTCGTCATGCAGCGGCGGAGCCCGGCGTTCTTCCGGGGGGAGGTGTTGGGGCGGGGGACGCCGGTGTTGGTGGTGGAGGAGTAGGGGGCGGGGCCCCTCCCCCTCCCCCTCCCGCCCCACCCACCCCGCCCCTCACCCACCCCACCCCCGGGCAGCATCGACTGCCACCCGCCCTCACCCCACCCCTCACCCCACCCCCAAGAACACCGGATTGGTCAGCGCCACCATCCGCCCCGGCGTCCCGGGGTCCGCGCCCGGACGCCGTACCTCCGCACGTATATACGCGGCCCGCGCCGAGCTGGTGGTCCACGTGACGGTGGCCGGGCCGCCGGGCGGTATCGGGGCGCTGTGGAGCTTGCCCTGGTCCGTGTGGAAGGAGGCGGTGCAGCCGGGCGCCCCGGAGACGGTGAGGCGGACGGTGGCGGCTGCGCCGCCGGGCAGCAGCAGGCGCTCGCCGATGCCCGCGTGTTCGCCGTGGGGGCCGCTGACGTCGAAGGACAGGTCGATGTCGGCGGATTCGGCGATCCACACCCGGCCCGCCCGTATGCCGTCCTGGAGGGCGTGGCGGGAGAGGTCGTCGGCGAGGACGACGGTCTGGGGCAGGCCGATGACGTCGGGGTCGCGGTGCGCGTCGCTGTGGCCGACGGCGGGCAGCCACCGGGGGCGGTCGCCCCGGGCGTGCTCCACCAGGGCGCTGTCCCAGGCGGCGAGCGCGGTCTCGTCCTCGGCGGTGTACGGGCCGTTCCACACCTCCACCGCGTCGGCGCCGTCGAGGCCGAACTTCCAGGAGCAGCCGATGCACGAGGCGTACGGGTGCGCGGGGATGGCCAGCCCGCCGGCCCGGTGGACGGCCCGTGCGTAGGCGCCGGGGGCCGTGTCGCGGGCGCGGCGCCGCCAGTCGAGGAATGCGCCGGGGTCGGTGCCGAGCGCCACGAGGTGGCCGTTGCGGGTGGTGATCTCCTCGCCGGTGAGAATCAGCAGGTCGTCGCCCCACAGGCCCTCCCACGCGCGGTGCGAGGACGTGGTGTTGTGCTCGGAGGTGTTGAGGAAGTCCAGGCGCGCGGCGCGGGCCAGCGCGGCGATCTCGGCGGGGGTGCGCCGCCCGTCGGAATGGACGGAGTGGATATGGCCGTCCCCGCGGTACCAGGCGCGGCCGCGGCCCCGGGCGCGCTCGGGCGGGTACACCGGCGGCGGGGTGCGCCCGGGGTCGCCGAGGCGCAGCGTCACGGTGATCTCGTAGGTCAGGCCCTGCGGCGCGAGGGTGTACGGGGCGAGCGCGAGGTGCCAGGTGCCGGGGTGCACGGGGCCGGGGAGGTAGCCGGGGGTGGCGTCGTCGGCGCGGAGGAAGAAGGTGCTGCGGGCGCCGCCGGACCAGCCGCGGAAGCCCCGGCCGCCGGGGGCGGTGCCGCGTTCGTCGAAGATGCCGATGTCGCAGGCGTTGCCGACGGTGCCGTCGGGGACGTCGGGCCGGTCGTAGCGGTAGGACACGGCGATCTCCCGGACGCCGGGCGGGATCTCGACCGGTACGTACACATGGTCCGGTGTGCCGGGCGGCAGATGACCGCCGACCGTGCGGGTCAGCGTGGCGCCGCCGGCACCGCTGCCGCCGGACGCGGGTGCCGCGGCGGCGAAGCGTACGGGCCCGAGGGCCAGGGCCCCGGCCGTGCCCGTGGCCGCGGAGAGTTTGAGTACCTCGCGCCGTTCCATTCCCGCCCCCTGATCTCGCTCCGATGCCCGTGCACCGACCCGCGCGGCGGCCCGTCGCCGGGCCGGACCGCGCCGTCGCCGCGGCGTGTGTGGCGCCGCGTGAAAACTGTTCTACGCGGGTGTGACACGGTGGGAAAGGGCTGTGGATAACTCGCGGACGGTGAGGCAACATGCGCTGACCGACACGGTTCACACGGAGGTGCGCGCGGATGCGGATCGCGACCACGATCTTCCTTACCGACGAGACGATCCGGCCCGACCGCCTGGCCAGAGAGCTGGAGCAGCGCGGCTTCCACGGCCTCTACCTTCCCGAGCACACCCACATCCCGGCGGCCCGGGATACCCCCGCGCCCATGGGGGAGCCGCTGCCCGACGAGTACGGCCGCTGCCTCGACCCGTTCGTCGCGCTGGGCCAGGCGGCCGCCGTCACCGAGGAGCTGCGGCTGGGCACCGGCATCACCCTCGTCGCCCAGCACGACCCCATCGACCTGGCGAAGCGGATCGCCACCCTCGACTTCCTCTCCGGCGGCCGCTTCACCCTCGGCGTCGGCCTCGGCTGGAACGTCGAGGAGGCCGCCGACCACGGGGTGCGCTGGTCCACCCGCCGGGACCTGGTCCGCGACCGGATGGCGCTGATGCGGGCCCTGTGGGCACCGGAACCCACCGCCTACGAGGGCCCGTTCGGCTCCGTGCGCGCCTCGTTCGCCCACCCCAAACCGGCCGGTGGCGCGCCCCGCGTCCTGCTCGGCGGCGCCGCCGGGCCCCGGCTCTTCGCCGATCTCACCACCTACGCCGACGGCTGGCTGCCCATCGGCGGCCACGGTCTCGGCGAGGCGCTGCCCGCGCTGCGTACGGCGTGGACGGCCGCGGGGCGCACCGGTGAGCCCGCCGTGGTGCCGTACGCGGTCCGCCCCACGCCCGGCAAGCTGGCCCACTACCGGGACCTCGGCATCGGCGAGGTGGTGCTGCAACTGCCGCCCGCCGCCGAGCCGGAGGTGCTGCGGACCCTCGACGACTACGCGCAGTACCTCTGAGGCGGCGGTGCGCCACCACCGGGCCGCGCGCCCGGCGGCGCGTCCTAGGACCACCGCCCGACCCTCCCGCCCCGGGAGCCCCGACCGTGGACCGATCCGCCGCCGTACGGCCGGGCGTACCGTCGAAGACACGGGGTGCTTCCGTACGGGGCGGGCACGACGGCCGTCCCGTACGGGAGGCGGCCCCGCCCGGTAGTCCGCGGCCCCTAGGAGATGACCATGCCGCAGCTCGACCACACGATCGTCCACAGCACCGACCGGTTCGCCTCCGCCCGTTTCCTCACGGAGCTGCTCGGCGCCCCCGAGCCCCGCGCGTACGGACCGTTCGCCGCCGTCACCCTCGACAACGGCGTCGTCCTCGACTTCGCGGAACATGTCGCACCCGGTGGGGACTTCGTCCCGACGCACTACGCGTTCCTGGTGACGGAGGACGAGTTCGACGAGATCTTCGGCCGGATAAAGGACAGGAACCTTCCCTATTGGGCCGATCCCCGGCATACGAACCCGCAGGCCATCAACCACCACGACGGCGGCCGCGGCGTGTACATCGACGACCCCGACGGGCACGCCATGGAGTTCATAACGCGTAAGTACTCGGAGGCTCTGCTCACAGGTTTGCAGTGATCTTGTTCCGGTGTCGGTGTGCGCTCGTATGCTCGGAGGATGACTTCCAGCGCGCAGGTACCTGACCAGGGATCACACCGCTCACACGCGCCGTCGGCGGGCGGCACGGAGCCCTCCGCACCGCCCGCCGCGAACGCCGTCCGCCGCGCCCTGCGCCGGGCCCGTGACGGCGTCGCGCTGGACGCCGGCGAGGCGGCGGTCCTCCTCCAGCTCCGCGGCGACGACCTCAAGGACCTGTGCGCGAGCGCGGCCCGGGTGCGGGACGCGGGTCTGGAGGCCGCGGGACGGCCCGGCGTCATGACGTACTCCCGTGGGGTGTTCATCCCGCTCACCCGGCTGTGCCGCGACAAATGCCACTACTGCACGTTCGTCACCGTCCCCGGCAAGCTGCGCCGCGACGGCCACGGCATGTTCATGTCGCCGGAAGAGGTGCTCGACATCGCCCGCCGCGGCGCCGAGATGGGCTGCAAGGAGGCCCTGTTCACGCTCGGGGACAAGCCTGAGGACCGCTGGCCCGAGGCCCGCGAGTGGCTGGAGGCGCACGGCTACGACGACACCATCTCCTACCTGCGCGCCATGGCCATCAGGGTCCTGGAGGAGACCGGGCTGCTGCCCCACCTCAACCCCGGCGTGATGTCGTGGACGGACTTCCAGCGTCTCAAGCCGGTGGCGCCCTCCCTGGGCATGATGCTGGAGACGACGGCGGAGCGGCTGTGGAGCGAGCCGGGCGGTCCGCACCACGGCTCACCCGACAAGGACCCGGCCGTCCGGTTGCGTGTCCTGGAGGACGCCGGCCGCTCCAACGTCCCCTTCACCACCGGCCTGCTGATCGGCATCGGTGAGACCTATGAGGAGCGTGCCGACTCCCTCTTCGCGCTGCGCCGCATCCAGCGCTCCTACCACGGCATCCAGGAACTGATCATGCAGAACTTCCGCGCCAAGCCGGACACGGCCATGCGCGGGATGCCGGACGCCGAACTGGAGGAGCTGGCCGCGACGATCGCGGTGGCCCGGCTCATCATGGGCCCCTCGACCCGTATCCAGGCGCCTCCCAACCTTGTTGACGGCGAGTACGAGATGCTCATCGGCGCGGGCATCGACGACTGGGGCGGCGTCTCACCGCTCACCCTCGACCACGTGAACCCCGAGCGTCCCTGGCCGCAGATCGACGAGCTCACCGAGCGCACCGCCGCCGCCGGCTTCACCCTGCGCGAACGGCTGCCCATCTACCCCGAGTTCCTCCAACGAGGCGAGCCCTGGCTCGACCCCCGGCTGCTCCCGCACGTCCGCGCCCTCGCCGACCCGGAGACGGGCCTGGCGGACGAGGACGCCCCCGTCGTGGGCCGCCCCTGGCAGGAGCCCGACGAGGGCTTCTCGCTCGCCCCCTCCGGCCGCACCGACCTGCACCGCACCATCGACACCGAGGGCCGCACCGGCGACCGCCGCGACGACTTCGACAACGTCTACGGCGACTGGGAGGCGCTCCGCGAGGCCGCCGCCCCCGGGATGGCACCGTCCCGCATCGACGCCGACGTCCGCGACGCCCTCAAGCAGGCGGCCGACGACCCGACGCGGCTCACCGACGCGCAGGCGCTCGCCCTGCTGCACGCCGACGGCCCGGCCCTCGACGCGCTCTGCACGATCGCCGACGAGCTGCGCCGCGACACCGTCGGCGACGACGTCACGTACATCGTCACCAGGAACATCAACTTCACCAACGTCTGCTACACCGGCTGCCGGTTCTGCGCCTTCGCGCAGCGCCGCACCGACGCCGACGCCTACACCCTCTCCCTGGATCAGGTCGCCGACCGCGCCCAGCAGGCGTGGGACGTCGGCGCGGTCGAGGTGTGCATGCAGGGCGGTATCCACCCCGATCTGCCCGGCACGGCGTACTTCGACATCGCGCGCGCCGTCAAGGAACGCGTCCCGGGGATGCACGTCCACGCCTTCTCGCCCATGGAGGTCGTCAACGGCGCCACCCGCACCGGCCTGTCCATCCGGGACTGGCTGGCCGAGGCGAAGGCCGCCGGGCTCGACACCATCCCCGGCACCGCCGCGGAGATCCTCGACGACGAGGTCCGCTGGGTCCTCACCAAGGGCAAGCTGCCCACCGCCACCTGGGTCGAGGTCATCAAGACCGCCCATGAGCTGGGCATCCGCTCGTCGTCGACGATGATGTACGGCCATGTCGACCAGCCACGGCACTGGCTGGGCCATCTGCGGCTGCTGGCCGACATCCAGAAGTCGGCGCGGGAGAAGGGCGTCGAGGGCTTCACGGAGTTCGTCACCCTGCCGTTCATCCACACCAACGCCCCGGTCTACCTCGCGGGCATCTCCCGCCCCGGCCCCACCACCCGCGACAACCGCGCGGTGACGGCCATGGCGCGGCTGCTGCTCCACCCGTACATCACCAACATCCAGACCAGCTGGGTCAAGCTCGGTACGGAGGGCGCCGCCGAGATGCTCCGCTCCGGCGCCAACGACCTGGGCGGCACCCTCATGGAGGAGACCATCTCCCGGATGGCGGGCTCCAGTTACGGCTCCTACCGCTCCATCCAGGACCTGCTGGCCATCGCCGACGCCGCGGGCCGCCCGGCCCGCGCCCGCAACACCACGTACGGCCCGGTGCCCGAGGAGCGGCAGCGCGCCGCGCACGCCTCGGACGGCCATCTGCCGGAGCTGCTGCCCGTCCTCGACTGAGACGGACGGCGGTACGGCGGCGGGGCGCCCGGCGGGATGCGGGGCGCCCCTCGCCGGGCGCCCGCGTGCCCTAGGGCGGCGCGCCCCCGTCGCACTCCGTCTCGTGCTGGAGGATGCACTGCTGCCACTGCGCGAGCGCCTGCGCGCGGTCACCGCCGGAGTCCTGGGCGGCGGTGATCAGCGCGTCCGCGGCCATGGCCGCCAGCCGGACCGCGACATGGCAGACATCGCGGTGCGGGAGCGGCCGGAGAAGTTCCACCGCGCCGTCGCTGTCGCCGGAGAGCGCGGTGGCGACGACGGCCATGGTGGTGCGGTCCCACTCGTACTCGGACATGCGGTGAGCATGCCCACCCCGGCCCGCCACCACCTTCGAACTCCCCCCTGAACCTGGCCCATCGCCCGGGATCCCGCCCCCACCTGCGCGTTCATCCGGCGCATCGGCCCGCTGCGGCCGGTCGGTACGGAGGTCTCGGGCGGACGCGCACCGATCGGGAGCGGACCGATCAAAAGCCGCCAGATGTGCGTCTTGTGGCATTCCGTTCCTGTCCTTAACCGCTCCATCACGGTCGATTACAGTGCTGCGCCAGGGGGTCCGTACGGGGCCGACGGGCGTGATGGGCTTCGGGAGGGCACAGTGAGCGCAGCGGCAGGCACCACCGCCATCTGGGGCCGCGCCGAACAGCAGGACTTCCGCAGCCGGGTCCGCGGCTGCCTGCTCGGCGGCGCGATCGGCGACGCGCTCGGCGCCGGCGTCGAGCCCGACTCCCTGGACGCCATCCGCGAGGCCCACGGCCAGGAAGGCGTCACCGACTTCGTCCCCGCCTTCGGGCGCCGCGGCGCGGTCACCGACGACACCCAGATGACGCTGTTCACCGTCGACGGCCTGATCCGCGCCCAGGTCCGCCGCGACACCGGCGCCTGGCACCCGCCCACCGACGTGCACCGCGCCTACCTGCGCTGGGCCGCCACCCAGCGCGACTGGGGACCGGACGAGCGCAAGGAGGACGACGGCTGGCTGGCCCGCGAGGAGTGGCTGTACGCCCGCCGCGCACCGGGCCGCGACTGCCTCACCGGCCTCGGCGACGACACCATGGGCACCCTGGACAAGCCGAAGAACCCCGACTCCAAAGGGTGCGGCGCCGTGATGCGCTCCGCACCGTTCGGTCTGCTCGTCGGCTGGGAGCCGCAGCTCGTCTTCCAACTCGCCGTCGAATGCGCCGCCCAGACCCACGGCCACCCCACCGGCTACCTCGCGGCCGGCGCCTTCGCCGTCATCAGCCACGCCCTGGCCCGCGGCGACGACCTCGACAGCGCCGTCCAGAAGGCCCTCGCCCACCTCGCCACCCGCCCCGACCACGAGGAGACCACCGAGGCCCTCAAGCGCGCGCTCGGCGCCGTCCGCCAGGGCATGCCGACGGCCGCCCGGGTCGCCTCGCTCGGCGAGGGCCGCACGGCCGAGGAAGCCCTCTCCATAGGCGTCTACTGCGCACTCGTCGCCGAGGACGTCCGCCACGGCCTGCTGCTCGCCGTCAACCACGGCGGCGGCAGCGACTCCACCGGCGCCATCTGCGGCAACCTCCTCGGCACCCTGCACGGCGAGACCGCACTGCCCCCGGTCTGGCTGGTCGAGCTGGAGGGCCGCGACACCATCCTCCAACTCGCCGACGACTTCGCCCTGGAGATGACCCAGGGCCCCGCCCTGCACGGCCCCGCCGGCTCCGCCCCGGGGTGGCTCGCCCGGTACCCACGGGCCTGACGGGCACCGGGGGAGCGGCCACCGGCCCCGAGCTCCACCCGCCCGGCGCGCGCCCGGCCCGTCACGCCCTCCCCGCGCGCCCCGCCGCCCCGTCCGCCCGCTGCCCGGGGACCCGCCGGGCCGGGCCGAACCCGTCCTCCCCGTCCCCGTCGCCGTTGATCCGCTCCAGGACCGCGTCCCGCTCCGGGGTGTCCTCCGGCCTGACCAGCCCGATCAGCAGGAACAGCACCAGCGAGGTGGCCACCGGCGCCACGATCTGGATCTGCAGCTGCACCCCGTCGATCCCGTAGTTCGTCAGCCAGAACGCGAACAGGCCCGCCGCCCACGACACCAGCGCCGCCGTCGGCCCGGACCGTCGGCACCGCCGCACCATGCCCAGCAGGAACGGGATCGAGATCGGCCCGACCAGACCGGCCACCCACTTGATGACCACCGTGATGATGTCCTTGAACGCCGGCGAGTTGACCTGCGTCGCGATCGCCATCGACAGCGCCAGGAACGCCACCGTCGACAGCCGCGCCGCCAGCAGCCCCGCCCGGTGCGACCACCCCCGCACCCGCGCGCCGACCCCCGGCAGCGCCGGGGCGATGTCCCGCGTGACGACCGCCGAGATCGCGTTCGCGTCCGACGAGCACATCGCCATCGTGTGGGAGAAGAACCCGACCACCACCAGACCCAACAGCCCGTGCGGCAGCAGCCGTTCGGTCAGCAGCGCATACGCGTCCGACGCGTCCGGCTTCTGCGCCCGCACCAGCAGCGGCGCCAGCCACATCGGGAAGAACAACACCACGGGCCACACCAACCACAACGCCGCCGACAGCCGCGCCGACCGCACCGCCTCCCGCGCACTGCGCGTCGCCATGTACCGCTGCGCCTGATTCCACATCCCGCCGCTGTACTCGAAGGTCTTGATGAAGAGATACGCCAGCAGGAACGTCAGCGTGTACGGCCCGGCGGTCGGCGCCGTGTGCCCCGCCGGCAGCCGGTCCCACGCCGTCCACACCGCCCCGAAGCCCCCGAGCTGCGCCACCACCGTCACCAGCATCGCCACCCCGGCCAGCAACTGGATGACGAACTGCCCCAGCTCCGTCAGCGCGTCCGCCCACAGCCCGCCGACCGTGCAGTAGATCCCGGTGACGACGCCGGTGATGAGGATGCCCTGGTTGAGCGACATCCCCGTGAACACCGACAACAGCGTGGCGATCGCCGCCCACTTGGCGCCCACGTCCACGATCTTCAGCAGCACCCCCGACCAGGCCAGCGCCTGCTGCGTCGGCAGGTTGTAGCGGCTCTTGAGGTACTCCAGCGGCGACGCCACGTGCAGCCGCGACCGCAGCCGGTTCAGCCGCGGCGCGAACAGCCGCGCCCCGATGGCGATCCCCATCGCGATCGGGAACGCCCAGGTGACGTACGAGGTGATGCCGTACTGGTACGAGATGCCCGCATAGCCGGTGAACATCACCGCGCTGTAGCCGGACATGTGGTGCGAGATACCGGACAGCCACCACGGCATCCGGCCGCCCGCCGTGAAGAAGTCGCCGACGTCGTCGACCCGCCGGTGCGACCACACGCCGATCGCGACCATCACACCGAAATAGCCGACGAGCACGGCCCAGTCGAGACTGTTCATGCCCCCTCCAGGGGTCCGCCTGATGAACGTGGACCACTTCGCCGTGACGTTCCGTGGGGCGGTTCCCCGTGCGGGAGCGGGGACGTGGGGATTGAACCGTCCGCCGCGTGGACCGGTCAAGGCCCCAAGAATCAAGGATGTGAACGACGGTCACCAAGACGAACGATTTTGCCCGCTCTTGACCGGACGGGGCGTTGTCCCCCGTCCACCGCCACCCCCACGATGTGCGGACACTTCGCCGGGCTCCGCAGGCCCGACCAGCACCGCCACCACCGTCCCGCACCAGCGGCACGGCGACCGGCCGCACGGGAGCGGGATCCCGTGCGGCACCCCACCGCACCGCCGGGAGGAACGCGCCACCGACGAAGCCACCGGCACCCGGGCGGGCGGCCCCGCGCCTCACTCCCAGTCCGACCGCTCCGTGCCCTCGAAGCAGTAGGTGACCCACTTCCCGGCCCGGTGCGTACTGGTCGACGGCACCGCACACAGCCGCACCCGGAACGTCCGGCCGACCGTCGCCATGTCGGTGTACTTGTCGTGGTTGTAGTCGATGACCGCGCTCCGGGACGAGCCGCCCCGCACCCGGACCGTCACCGTGTCCCCGGGCTCCCCGTTGACGATCCGCCCCCACACGGCGCCGCAGGTCTTGCTGTAGCGCAGATGGATCCGTACGGGGTTGCCCACCTGCGGCTCCCAGGTGACCGCGTCCGCGGAACACTGCCCGGCCGGGCTCTTCCCGTCGCAGCCCGCCCCGGGGCAGCCCGGCGGCGGATCCTCGAACGCCTTCTGGATCGCCTCCACACCGGGCGGCACGAGCGCCCCGGCGACCGCCGCGGCCACCGCCACCACCAGCGTGTGCCGCGCATGCGCCCGCAACCACCGCCCACCTGCGCGTATCCGGGCCCCGAACCGGCCAACCGGCCCCGGCCGCGGGCCGCCGGACGGACCGGTGACGGGCGGACCGTCGGCAGGTGGATCGGCGGCGGGTGAATCGGGGGCAGGCGGATCGGTGGTGGGCGGGGTGGGAGCGGCGGGCGGGACGCCGTCCGGCTCCCCGCCCCCGGGCCGTTCCGCGGGATCGTGTGCGCGTGTGCTCATCCGGCCTCCTGAGAGGTCCCTGGCCTGCCCCGATTCTCCCCCGGCCGGAGCCCCACCGGAAGCGTTCTGCCGGCCGCGGACCGGGGCGCGGGGAAGGGCGGACGGGCTCAACAGGCTTGCGCGGGACGGAAGATGGCCGTCCGCGATCCCGCGTGCGCCCGCCCGCCGTGCGCCCCCGCGCACCGCCTGCGCCGCACGCCCCCCGGCGGAACCCCGGAGCGCGCCACCGCACCCGCGCCCGTTCAGCCCGCCGGACGGGCGTCCCGCAGCGCCGCACCCAGCCGGACCAGCCCCTCGCCGATCTCCTCCGGCGGATGCGTCACGAACGAGAGCCGCATCGCCGCCACGTCCGGCGGCCCCGCGAAGAACGGCGCCCCGGGCACGTACGCCACGTCGTGCCGCACCACCCCGGGCAGCAGTGCCGCCGCGTCGTACCCCGCGGGCAGCGTCGCCCAGACGAACATGCCGCCCGCCGGACGGTTCCACCGCGACCCCTCGGGCAGCGCCCCGCCCAGCCCACCGAGCAACGCGTCCCGCCGCGCCCGGTACGCCTCCCGCACCCGCACCAGATGCGCCTCCATGTCCGCCACCGCCAGATACCGCGCGGCCGCCGCCTGATCCACCGTCGAGGAGTGCAGATCGGCGGCCTGCTTCGCGATCACACAGGCCCGCCGCAGCTCGGCCGGCGCCCGCAGCCACCCCAGCCGCAGCCCCGGCGCCATCACCTTCGAGAACGACCCCAGCAGCGCCGTACGGTCCTCCGCCCCCGGGAACGACGCGATCCACGGCACCGCCTCCCCCTCGAACCGCAGCTCGCCGTACGGATCGTCCTCCGCGATCCACAGCCCCCGCCGGGCCGCCACCGACGCCACCGCCGCCCGCCGCTCGGCCGACAGCGTCCGGCCCGTCGGGTTCTGGAACGTCGGCACCAGATAGAGCAGCTTCGGACCGACCCGCGCGGCGATCTCGTCCAACGCGACCGGGTCGAGCCCCTCGTCGTCCGTCGGCACCGGCACCACCCGCGCCCCCGCCAGCGAGAAGATCTGCAACGCCGCGAGATAGCAGGGGTCCTCGACGAGCACCACGTCGCCCGGCTCCAGCAGCGCCGTCGTCAGCAGCGTCAGCCCCTGCTGCGACCCGGTGGTCACGACCAGATCGTCCGCGGCGGTCGCCAGCCCCCGCGCGGTGGCCCGGGCGGCGACCGTGGCGCGCAACTGCGGATCACCGTCGGTCGGCGAGTACTGCAACGCCCGCCGCGGCTGCTCGGCCAGCACGTACCGGAACGCGTCGGCCAGCCCCGCGGTGTCGAACAGCTCCGGCGCGGGCAGCCCGCCGGCGAACGAGATGACCTCCGGGCGCGCGGTCAGCGCCAGGATGTCGCGCACCGGGGAACTCCCGGTCCGCACCGCCCGGGAGGCGAGCCCCGGGGCGGGGACCGTGGAGGCGTGCTGGGCCGGATCTGTCATGGCGACTCCCATCGCTCGCCCGGGGCGCGCCCCGCCCCGGCTCGGTCGCCGGAGCTTAAGCCGCCCGCCCGGCCCGGCACAGGGGGCCACCCCCGGCTCCGGACAGGGGAGAGCCCCCTCGGCCTGGACAGGGGATCCGGTCGAGAGGGCTCGGAGCCGCGCGACGGAGGCGCGGCGGTCTGACGGGCCGGTCAGGCCAGGTCGAAGGCGCCGCCGGCGACATCCGACACGAAGGTGTTCCAGGCGGAGTTGTCGAAGGTGAGGCGCGGGCCCTCGGGGTCCTTGGAGTCGCGCACCGCAATGGCCGCGGTGGCCGGCACGGCGATTTCCACACAGGCACCGCTGGCGGAGTACGACGACTTCGTCCAGGAGAACGCGGAATTGGGCTGCATGACCTTGTTCACTATTGGCTCCGGCTACTGTGAGTTGCTGCGGATTCGGTCGTGCCGACGCTACGCGCCAACTTCACCTGCAGCGGGAGCAGTTCACCCGTCCGAATGGCGTGCTTCTGGATCTCTTTTCAAGGCGCCGGGCACAGGTGTACCTTGCCGATCCGGCCGCCGGGGGCCTCCGCCCACACCGCTCTGACCGGCGCTTCCGGCCCCTCCCGCCCCGCGCGGCGCCACCCGGGCGGGGCGGAATTCGTTGGTGCGGATCTCAACTCAACGCATCGGCGTGCTGCTTGGCGGCGGCCGCGATGAATTCCCGACTCTGGTCGGCATTCAGCGCCTGTGCCCGAAGATGTTCGTACATGATCGTGTACTTGTTGACGTCGTTCGCTTTCTCCAGATAGAGATCGCTCGTGACGCCTTCGATGTAGACCACGCTCGAATCGGAGGTGGCATCGAATTCCAGAATGGAGAACGTGCCGGACATTCCGGCGTGCGCTCCCGTGTCGTACGGCAGCACCTGCACCGTCACATGCGGCAGATCGCTCATCTCGACGAGATGCTCCAGCTGCTCCCGCATCACGGCGTGACCGCCCACCACCCGCCGCAGCACGCTCTCGTCGAGCACCACCCACAGCCGCAGCGGATTCTCCGGATCGTCCACCCGCTCCTGACGCCGCAGCCGCACCTGGGTCCGCTTCTCCAGCTGGTCGGGCGGCAGCTCCGGCAGCACCCCGGGGATCACCGCCCGCGCATACCGCGGTGTCTGCAGCAGACCGGGCACCACCAGCGATTCGTAGACCCGCAGGGAAGCGGCCTCGGTCTCCAGGCCGATGTAGACGCTGTACGGGATGTCGCCGAACGCGTGCCACCAGCCTTGCTGCCGGGAGTCCTTGGCCATCTGCATCAGGGATTCCACTATCCGGCGGTCCTCGACCTCGTACACGCTGCACAGGTCACGGACGTCGCGCTGGCTGATGCTGCGGCGGCCGTTCTCCAGCCGGCTGATCTTCGACTGGGAGACCAGCAGCCGCTCGGCCACCTCCTCCGCCGTCATGCCCTTGAGCTCGCGGAGCCTGCGCAGCTCCTGGCCCAACCGGCGTCGTCGGACGGTGGGGTTGACATGGGACGCCACGGGACGTGCACCTCCGGGTCCGTACTGCTGTTGTTCCGTGTCAGCAGAGTGCCACCCCGGATGGACGCCGCGCAGTCAAATGCACACAGAAGGCGAGCACGCCGCAGCGCGGGGCGGCGGACCGGCCGTCCGTCCGGAACGGCCGGCCCGTCGCCCCGCGCCAACTGCGGCTCCCGAACGGGCTCGTGGGGACGGTTCTGCAACGAGGCGGCGCCCCGGCGGCGTACGGAACACCGCTCGGGGCACCGCCCGGAGCATTACGGGAGCGTGCGGACGGCGCACACAGCGCCCCGCGCGCCCCCGGCGATCACCGTGCGCCGGCCCGGGCCATGCTGCCGTGCCCGTGCCGTGAGGGAACCGGCACTCCGGACGCGTTCGCCGCGCCCCGGCCGGCCGGCTGACGCGCCGGGCCGTGGCCCGAACCCGCCGCCGGTGTCCGCCGCGGCTGCGCCGCGACGCCGTTCTGGACGTCCATGACCGCGTGCGCGACCAGGCCGCCCATGGGGTCGTGCCGGATCAGATCCCGGAGGCGGGAGCGTGATGAACGCCCTTCGTTCCCCGGGTAGAGGTGCTTGCCGAGGCCGACCGCATGGGCCAGCGCGGCGAGCGCAGCGGTCCGCGGGTCCGGCGGTACGCCGGTGCGGATCGCGGTGTCGAGCCGGGCCCTGATTTCCCGGCTGATGGCCGTCTCCGTCGCCTGGTAGCGCGTCGTCGGCAGCACCCCGCACATCTGCCCCTCCACGGCATGGACCATGCCGCAGCGTTCGAGATGCGAGAGATACGTCTGGCGCAGCCCCAGTCGGGGCCCGCCGATCCAGTGGACCGCGCGCACCGGACTGCCGCGTCGTCGCAGCAGTTCGAGCGCGGAGTCCAGAGTCGGATCTCCGGTCGGCCGTGGCATCACCACGGCGATACGATCCCCGTCCGGGGCTATCCGTCCTGCCAGAGCCAGCTCCACTAGCTGGGCCCCGGCAAGGCCGAGGTCGAGCGACTGCGGCTGTGCTGTGGTGCCCGTTGCCGGGTCCAAAGCCAGCAGCAGAAGCTCCTCCGGAATTGTTCTGCGGCTCCTGCCCATCCATGCCTCCCCGCGTGGATGCATGACAGGGTGACCCCTCTCACATTCATCTGTCGAGAGTGCGTGGGGGGTTCGGCAGGGAACCTACAGGTATGTCGTTCTCGTCTAGCACGTCGACGGCTACCTCCACGGGACCCGGCGGAACGAGGTGGCGTGGGGCGGCGGGATCCGCGCCGTGCGGACACAGGACACTTGGGAACACTGGGCCAGGCAGTGCGACATACGAAGGAGACATCGGTGGCGGGCGAGTCCCCCGACAAGTCGGGCAAGAAGCAGGCGTCGGGGAAGATGCGGGGCGCGGACGACCCGCGCCTCGCCGTCCTCCGGGGGGAGCCGGCGGAGGCGACGGAGGAAACCACGGAGGCCACGGAGCCCGAGAAGGCCGAGGAGGCCGGACGCGGGGCTACCGAGGCTGCCGAGGCGTCCGGGGTCACGGAGGCGCCGAAGAAGCCGGAGAAGGCGACGGACGGGGCTTCTGGGGCCGATGTGGCGCCTGAGACGGCCGAGCCCACCGAGACCGCCGGGGCGAACGGGGCGGCCAAGAACGGCGACGGCCCCGGCGACGACCGGCTGCGGGCCGCCGTCGCCGCCTGGGTCGCGGGCAAGGACGACGACACCGAGAGCACGGACGCTTCCGACGCCTCCGACGACGCGGGCGCCGATGCCTCCGACGCCGACGACGTTGCCGACGGCGAGGGTGCAAAGGGATCCGCAAAGGCCATAGGCGCCGCCGCGGGAGGGGTGAAGGGCTCCGCCGCGGAGGCTGCCGAGACGTCCGGCGCGGACGCCGGGGACGATTCCGGTACGCGGTCCGGCGCCGATGACGCCGCCGACGCCGGTGGCGCCCGTGACGAGGGCGCGGACGGCGCCGAGCCCGCCGGTGAAGCGAAGGCCGGGAGCGGCGACGCCGGGAACAAGGGCGGCGCAAAGCGCCCCAAGGGTGAGGAAGCCAAGGCCGCGGACCGTAAGGCGTCCGACGCCGAGGACACGGCCGCCGCGGACGGCAAGCCGGTCTCCGGTGCCGAGGGCGGCGACGCCTCCGCGGCGGACGGCGGCGACGCGTCGGACGAGGACGACGACGTGGACCGGCCGACGGCCGTCTTCACGACCAAGGGCAAGAAGTCCGGCACGGACGAGGAGCCCGTCGACGACGCCACCCGTGTCTTCACCATCGCGAAGTCCGACGGCAAGCGGAAGCCGACGGCGAAGGCGGAGCGCGAGGGCGCCGAGGCCGAGGCCGACGACGAGAGCGCGAAGTCGGTGAAGGACCCGCGGAAGGGCGAGGACGGGTCCAAGGCCGAGTCCAAGCCTGAGCCCAAGGCCGCGGACAAGGCGGGCAAGAGCGACGGCAAGGCCGAGCCCAAGGGCAAGGACGAGGCCGACGAGAAGGGCGGCGCGGACGCCGACCTGGTCGACCCGCCGACCACCGCCTTCCGTATCGCCCCGCCGACCGGTTCCAAGTCCGCGAAGGGCGCCACGTCCGACAAGGACGCGAAGGCCGACGCCGCATCGTCCAAGGACGCCAAGGAATCCGACGCCAAGGACGCGAAGGCATCCAAGGACGAGCCCAAGCCCGGCGACAAGAGCGACAAGACCGCGGGCAAGGGCGGCGGTGCCGGTAAGTCCGCCGCTGCCGAGCGGGACGCCGAGCGGACCAGCCAGTTCGTCGCGCTGAAGTCGGACGACACCGGTGCCGCCGGGCGGTCCCTCGGGAAGACGGCCGCCAAGGCGGGCGAGAAGGACACCGGTGCGAAGGCGGAGGCCACGACGGGCCCGACGGCGCCCGGCAAGCCCGGAACGGACAAGTCCGCAGCGGACAAGGCCGCGTCCGGCAAGCCCGCGGCCGCCAAGCCCGGTGAGGCCGCGGCCGCCGCCGGGCCGCAGCCGCTGCCCGAGAGCGAGCGGACCCGGCAGGAGCCGCTGCCGCCGCTCGACCTGCTGGCGCAGCTCACCAACACCCCGCCGCCGCCCGAGACCACGCTGCGTACCGTCGTCCGGCGGTTCAAGATCTGGACGCCGCTGGTCATCCTGCTGGCGATCATCTTCGTGGTCGTCCAGTCGCTGCGGACGCTGCCGGAGCCGACGCTGGCCGTCGGCGAGTCGACCGCGTTCACCTTCAAGGGCGGCAAGCTCGCCATGCCGTGGCCCGGTCAGGGGCAGTCCGCGGCGGAGGTCGTCGGCGTCGGCAGCCTCGGCACGTCCGGGCCGCAGAAGCCGGTGCCGACCGCGAGCGTCGCCAAGGTCATGACCGCCTACGTCATCCTCAACGACCACCCGCTGAAGAAGGGCGAGAAGGGCGCCACCATCACCATCGACGCCAAGGCGGCGGCCGACTCCAAGAACAAGGACGAGTCGCGCGTGCCGCTGAAGGCGGGGCAGAAGTTCAACCAGACGCAGATGCTCCAGATGTTGATGATCCCCTCCGGCAACAACGCCGCCCGTCAGCTGGCACGGTGGGACGCCGGGAGCGAGGAGGCGTTCGTGAAGAAGATGAACGCCGCCGCCGGCAAGCTCGGCATGACGAACACGACGTACACGGACCCCAGCGGCCTGACGAAGACGACGGTGAGCACCGCCGTCGACCAGCTCAAGCTCGCCCGTGAGGTGATGAAGAACGGCGCCTTCCGCGCCGTCGTCGCCACCGAGAACGTCCAGATCGACGGGCTGCCGGAGCGGCTGTTCAACAACAACAGCCTGCTCACGACGATGCCGTACGTGGTCCGCGGCATCAAGACCGGCTCCAGCACCCCCGCGGGCGGCGCCTTCATGTGGGCCGCGTACCGCACCGTCGGCGGCAAGGACCAGCTGCTGCTCGGCGTCACGATGGACCAGCGCGCCAACAGCTCCGACTCCAACGCCCACCTCAAGCTGGCGCTCGACAACAGCGCGAAGGTGATCAAGGCGGCCCGGGAGGCGCTGATCGCCGACACGGTGGTCAAGAAGGGGCAGGTCGTCGGCTATGTCGACGACGGTCTCGGGGGTGAGACGCCCGTCGTCGCCACCAAGGACCTCACCGCGGTGGGCTGGCCCGGTCTGCAGGCCGCCTTCTCGATCGGCAACGGCGGCAAGACCGTGCCGCACACCGCCAAGGCCGGGACGAAGGTCGGCGTGCTGACCGTCGGCAGCGGCGACAGCACCCAGCAGGTGCCCGTCGCCCTCGCCGAGGACCTGACCGAGCCCACCTTCGGCGCCAAGCTGACCCGCATCGGCTGAACCCCGGCCCCGTACGGGGTGAGCCCGCCCCGTCCCGTACGGGGCCGGGCCTCGCCCCGTACGGGGCCTTCGCCGTCCCGGCACCTCCGGCCCGGGCGGCCCCGTACGGGGGAAGGCCCCCGCGCCCCACCGGAAGCGCGTCCGACCCGTAGGGGCCGCACGCCGGGGGAGCGAAGCCGTCCCGCCGTCCGAGGGGAGCGGCGGCCCGGCCCCTAAGGGATGAGACGCCGGGCCCATTCCTGGGGCGAGCATGGGACCGCCCCTCTCCGGGGGCACCTCCGGCGGGCCCGGGCCACCACCCGCCCCGCCCGCCCCGCACGCGACCGGAGCCCGCCATCGACGCCACCCGAACCGAACCGGCCCCCGCACCCCCGGCCCAGCCCCCCGCGCCGCCCGCCCGGCGGCTGCGGAACACGGTGGTCTGGGCCCCCGCCGCGCTGATGTGCGCGCTCGGCGCCTGGGGACTGCGCCGCGACGGCGCGATGTGGCGCGACGAGATCGTCACGTACGACATGGCACACCGCGCCCCCGCCGCGCTCTGGGCCACCCTCCGCCACATCGACGTGGTGCACGGCCTCTACTACGCGCTGATGCACCTCTGGTTCACCGCCTACGAAGCGGTCCTCGGGCCCGGCGGACTCCTCGGCCCGGCCTTCGGCGGCGCCGTCGGCCGCACCCTCGGCGAGGACGTCATCGCGCTGCGGCTGCCGTCCCTCGCCGCCATGACCGCGGCCGCCGTCGGCGTCGCGCTCCTCGGGAACCTCCTCGTCGGGCCCCGCACCGGCCGCTGGGCCGGAATCGTCTTCGCGCTGCTCCCGCCCGTGCAGCAGTACGCCCAGGAAGGCCGCTCGTACGCACTGGTCTGCGCCCTCGTCGTCTGGGCCTGCCACCTGCTCGTACGGATCGCGGTCCGCACCCGGTGGACGCCCGGCCGCCCGTGCCGCGCCCTGTGGGGCGGCTACGCGGCCCTGATGCTGACGGCGTGCCTGCTGCACGAGTTCGCCGCCCTGGTGCTTCCGGTGCACGGCGCCGCGCTCATCCTCGGCCGGCTGCCGCGCCGCACCCTGCGCACCTGGGCCCTCACCGCCGCCGGCGTCCTCGCCGCACTCGTCCCGCTCGCCCTCTACAGCACCCGCCAGTCCGACCAGCTCAGCTGGCTGATCTGGCCCGACCCGCTGCAACTGCTCACCTTCGCGGTGCTCGCCGCCACCGGCATCGCCTGCTCCCGCGCCCGCATCCGCTCCCGCGGCCCCATCGGCCTGCGCGCCCTCGGCCTCCCCCTCCTCCTGCTCCCCACCCTCCTCCTCTTCCTCCTCTCCACCGCCGAACCGGCCTACGTCGACCGCTACGTCCTTTACTACCTGGCGGGCTTCGCGCTGCTGGCCGGCGCCGCGCTGGCCCGGCTGCTGCGCCCGGTGGGGGAGGACGGCCAGACCGGCACCCGGCTGCGGCGGCGCGCCCTCGTACTGGCCCTGGTCGTCGTGGCGTCGCTGCCCGTGGACATCCGGCTGCGGATGCCGGTCAGCCGGGTCGACGACGCCACGGCCGTCGCCCACGCCGTACGCGCCCTCGCCGGGCCCGGCGACGGCCTGCTCTTCACCCCGGCCCGCCGCCGCATCTGGGTCGCCGCCCACCCCGACACCTACCGTGACCTGCACGATCTGGCCCTGCGCCGCGACCCGGTCGCCTCCCGCACCCTCTACGGAACCGAGCGCTCCGGCGACACCATCCGCGACCGGATGCTCACCGCCCCCACCGGCCGCATCGTGGTCGTGGGCGACGGCCCCGACCAGCCGCACGACCCCAGCGATCAGGAAATCGCCAAACGCACCACCCTGCGGGAGGCGTTCGTCCTCTGCCGGAGCCGGCTGGTGCACGGCGGGCGGGTGGCGCTCTACGCACGGAGCGAGGCGGGGTGTGGGGCGCCCGAGGGGCGGTAGGGCGCGGCGGGCCGGTGCCCGGGCGCTCGTAAAGAAGCTGCCGCCGAGCAGCGGGTTCGGCGGTCGGCCGGTGCGGTGCGGTGGTGGGTGAACGGTGGCCGGTCAGCCCGGGAGGGGAGCCGGTCGGGCTGTCAGCCCGGGAGGAGGGTGGCCGGTCGGGCTGTCAGCCCGTCACATCCCGCGGCGGTTCGCCGTGGCGCCGCCCAGCGCGGAGTCCTGACGGCGGCGGCGCGTCGCCAGGCCCACCATGCCGAACGCCACCAGCGCGCCGAACCCGGCGACGAGGAGCGCCGTCGGCAGGTGGCCGACCTTCTCCGCCAGCCCGGCCAGCCCGTTGTCCGGCAGCATGATCGCCGTACGGTCGCCGACCACCGGCCCGGTCGTATCGGCGGCGACGGCCGCACCGGCGGGCAGCAGCAGCGCGACGAGCGCACCGGACGCGACGGCAACGGTGCGGATCACAGAGCGACGCTGGTCGGACATCGGGCACTCCTCGTCAGGACGGATCGGGCGGATCGGTGGATCGGATGGGCACGGTCGGGAGGGCGGCGATGCGGCGCGCCCGGCTCGTGCGCTCTCACAAGCGTCCCGGGACCGGCCCCGAAGACGGATCTCCACCGTTCACACGACCGTCCCGGGGCCGGTCCCGGACCGATTCCGCGGGCCCTACGCTACGGAGCTTGTTTCACGGGAAACCGTACGTCGTGTAACAGTCACGCGATCTCTGCGCACGGTCCCGTCACGGAATGGCCCACCTGAACCCTCCGCCCCCACGCCACCTTGGGTAACTTGGCGCTGTATGTACCGATTCATCTGCGCGGCGCTCCCGGAGTCGGCGGGCCCGTGCCCCTGCCCGGTGGCGCCCGCCGCTCAGGGAAGGCGGTGACCGGATGCGCCGACGGGCCCTGGCGCCGCTCGCCGTGCTGCTCCCGCTCGCCCTCGTCGCGGGGTGCGCGGGGTTCGAGGGGCTGCAGAGCGACGGACGGGCCAGAGAGGTGAAGGCGCCGTTCGCGCTGTGGACCGACCACTCGCCCGCCCCGCCGAGCCGGAGCGACAACCCCGTCGCGCTCGAACCCGTACCGCACATCCCGCACCTCCCGAGCGGCGACATCGCCGACGCCGACCCGCGCGCCGTCCTCGACGCCGATCTGACCGCCGACGGGCAGCGGCCACCGCCGCCGGGCTCGGTGCGCCGCCCGGTCCTCAACGACCTCACCGGCGACGGCAAACCCGAACTGATCATGGCCGTGGACCTCGACGACCGCACCAGCGACCTGCGCGTCTACAGCGTCCGGCACCAGGTCGTCACCCGCGTACTGGCCCTGCGCGGCGTATTGGCCGGCGTCGAACTCGCCGCCGGCCACCTCGTCGTCCGCGAGCCCACCAAGGACCCCCGCTACGTCAGCGTCACCGACTACCTCTGGGACAAGGACCGGATGACGCTCTGGGACCTCACCCTCGACGACGCCCGCAAACCCCAACCCGCCCGCAGCGGCACACCGGAGCCGATCCCGCCGGTGCCGCCTGCCGTCGGGCCAGGCGCCGGGGTCGGAGCTGCGGCCACGGCAGGGAGCGCCGCGGCGCCCGCCGCCCAGGTTGCCGCCTCGCCCGCCGTTGCGGCTGCGGCTGTCGCTCTGCCCGTCGCCGGGCCCACGCCTGCCGCCGCGCCCGCGCCGCACGGAGTGGGGCGATGAGCCCGAGGGGAGGGCGGGGATGAGGTGGCCGGGGCGGTGGCGTGGGTCTTCCGGGGGGCCTCCCCCCTCCCCTCCCGCCCCCACCCCTCCCCACCCCTCACCCCACCCTCGTGCGACCCCGCGCGGCGTGCCGGGGCGGCTCGTCGCGCTGGGCCGGCGGGCGGTGCGCCGTGCGGCGGTCTCCCTGCGGTGGAAGATCGCGTTGACGGTGACCGCCGTGTGCTGCGCCGTCGCCGCGGTCCTCGGTGTGCTGGTGCACAACGCGGTGGCCCGTCAGACCGTCGGCCAGGTCCGCAAGGAGACGCGCGCGGATCTCGACATCGCTCTGGACCTCTTCGAGTACGGCACCTCCCGTGAGGGCATCAACTCCGTCCTGGACCCGCCCCAACTTCCCGGCCCGCTACGTAAGTTGGTACGCAGTGGCCGGCAGGGCAGCATGGTCGGTACGTATCGGGGGCGTCCCGTCATGTGGGCGGCGGCGCCCGCGGGCGATCAGATCATGGCCGTGTGGTCGCCGTACGGGAACACCAGCCGGTCCCTGGAGAAGTTCGACACGGCCATCCTCGGGTCGGCGGTGCTGGCCGCGACGGCGGTGGCGCTCGCCGGACTCTTCCTCGCGCACCGGATCAGCCGCCGGCTGACGAGGACCGCGGCCGTCGCCCGCCGGATCACCGCGGGCGACCTCGACGCCCGGGTCGGCGCGCCACCGGGCGGCGGGCCGGACGAGTCCACCGGGGGTGGCGCGTCCGGCGGCGACGAGGTGGCGGCGGTCGCCGCGGCGCTGGACTCGGTGGCCGGGTCGCTGCAGAGCCGGCTCCAGGCCGAGCAGCGCTTCACCGCCGATGTCGCACACGAGCTGCGGACGCCGCTGACGGGCATCCTGGCCTCGGCCGCTCTTCTCCCGGAGGGCCGCCCCAAGGAAATGATCAACGACCGGCTGCGGGCGCTGCACCGGCTCACCGAGGATCTGCTGGAGATCTCCCGCCTCGACTCCGGCGCCGAACACGCCGACCTCGCCTCCTACGACCTGGGGACGCTCGTCGAACGCTGTGTGCACGCCACCGGGCTCGACACGGAGGTCCGGACCGTGTCCTCCGGTGTCGTCGAAACGGACCGGCGGCGCCTGGACCGCATCCTCACCAACCTCGTCCTCAACGCGCACCGCCACGGCCGCCCGCCCGTCGTCGTCACCGTCGACGCGGCCCCGGGCGGGGCGCCGGGCGGCGCGCCGACGATCGAGGTACGCGATCACGGCCCGGGCTACCCGGACGATCTGCTGCGGCACGGTCCGCGGCGCTTCCGCACCGATGCGCCGGGCCGTGGCCGCGGTCACGGACTGGGCCTGACCATCGCCGTCGGCCAGGCCGCGGTCCTCGGCATCGACCTCCGCTTCTCCCGCGCCCCCGACGGCGGCGCCCGCGCGACCCTGCACCTTCCCCCGCCTTCCCCCGAACACGATCACACCCCCTGATCTGCGGTTTCCCCTCGCCGGGCGGAGGTCGAGGGCGCCCCGGAAGCCGGGCCGTCCTCTCCCAGCGCCCGGAATCAGGCGCCGCCCGAACCCCTTGCCGTCACCAGTCGATGTCCTCCGGCGGCTCCGGCGCGTCCCAGTCCTCCGGCGGAGGCTCGGGCAGGTCCACGGCGCCCGCCGGCCCGTCGAAGTGGCTCGGACCACCGGCGCGCCGGGCCGCGGGCGCGGCGGCTGCTGCCGCAGGCCGCGCCGCCGCGCCGACGGGCTGCCCGGCAGCAGCCGCGGTGTCGCCCGCGCCGTCGCCGCCCGCGAGCACCTCCAGGATCTGCGCGCCGTACTTCGCCAGCTTGTTCTCGCCCACGCCGTTGACCGTGCCCAGCTCGGCGGTGGTGGCCGGGCGGGCGACGGCGATCTCCCGCAGCGTCGCGTCGTGGAAGATCACATACGCCGGGACGCCCTGTTCCTTCGCCGTGCTGCCGCGCCAGGCACGCAGCGCCTCGAAGACCGGAAGCGCCGCCTCCGGCAGATCGACCGGCGCCCGCTTCCCCTTCGCCGACTTCGCCTTCGCCGCCCGCGCCGCCTTCTCCGGCTCCCGCCGCATCGGCACCTCGCGGCCACCGCGCAGCACCTCGCCGCTCGCCTCGGTCAGCACCAGCGTGCCGTAATCGCCCTCGACGGCCAGCAGTCCCTGGGCCAGCAACTGCCGCACCACGCCTCGCCATTCGACGTCCCGCAGATCGGTGCCGATGCCGAAGACGCTCAGCGCGTCGTGGTCGAACTGGACGACCTTCGCGGTCTTACGGCCCAGCAGGATGTCGATGATCTGGCCGGCGCCGAACTTCTGCCCCCGCTCCCGCTTCAGCCGCACGATCGTCGACAGCAGCTTCTGCGCCGGCACGGTGCCGTCCCAGGTCTGCGGGGGCGCCAGGCAGGTGTCGCAGTTGCCGCACGCCGAGCTCTCCTGACCGAAGTAGGCCAGCAGCCGCACCCGGCGGCACTGCACCGTCTCGCACAGCGCGAGCATCGCGTCCAGATGCGCCGACAGCCGCCGCCGGTGCGCGTCGTCGCCCTCCGAACCGTCGATCATCTTCCGCTGCTGCACCACGTCCTGCAGCCCGTACGCCAGCCACGCCGTCGACGGCTGGCCGTCACGCCCCGCACGGCCCGTCTCCTGGTAGTAGCCCTCCACCGACTTCGGCAGGTCCAGATGGGCCACGAACCGTACGTCGGGCTTGTCGATGCCCATGCCGAACGCGATGGTGGCGACGACGACCAGGCCGTCCTCCCGCAGGAACCGCGACTGGTGCGCGGCGCGCGTCCGGGCGTCCAGTCCCGCGTGGTACGGCACCGCGGCGATGCCGTTCTCCGCCAGGAACTGGGCGGTCTTCTCCACCGAGGCGCGGGAGAGGCAGTAGACGATGCCGGCGTCCCCGGCGTGCTCGGTGCGCAGCAGCTCCAGCAGCTGGCGCTTCGGCTCGTTCTTCGGCGCGATGCGGTACTGGATGTTGGGCCGGTCGAAGCTCGCCACGAAGTGCCGGGCCTCGCCCATCGACAGCCGCGAGGTGATTTCGGTGTGCGTCGCCTCGGTGGCCGTCGCGGTCAGCGCGATCCGCGGGACATCCGGCCACCGCTCGTGCAGCATCGACAGCGCCAGATAGTCGGGCCGGAAATCGTGGCCCCACTGGGCGACACAGTGCGCCTCGTCGATCGCGAAGAGGGAGATCTTGCCGCGGTCCAGCAGGCTCAGCGTCTGCTCGACGCGCAGCCGCTCCGGCGCGAGATACAGCAGATCCAGCTCACCGGCGAGGAACTCCGCCTCCACCAGCCGCCGCTCCTCGACGTCCTGCGTGGAATTGAGGAACCCGGCCCGCACACCCAGCGCCCGCAACGCGTCGACCTGGTCCTGCATCAACGCGATCAGCGGCGAGATCACGATGCCGACACCCGGCCGCACCAGCGACGGAATCTGGTAGCACAGCGACTTGCCGCCACCCGTCGGCATCAGTACGACGGCGTCCCCGCCGCCGATCACATGCTCGATGATCTCCTGCTGACTCCCGCGGAAGGCGTCGTAACCGAACACCCGGCGCAGCACCTGCACCGCTTCGCCCACATCCGGCTCGACCGCCATGTCGCTGCCTGCGCTTTCTGCCACCTCGACCTCACCCATGCCTGAAAGCGTACGAGGAATCCACCCGACCACGCCGAGCCTGTGGACAACTCCGCTCCGTGAGGACGGGTGAGTGTGCCAGCAGCGCCTCTCCGGTGGGATACGCACGCGCGGCAGGGCGCGCCAGGGGCGCGATCCAGCAGTCCGATGTAGGGCCGAGTGGTGTGCTTCGCCGGGTGTGAGCTGAGAGCTGGAGGCAGTCACGAAGAGCTGAGGTGCTGCCTCGCAGCTGTCGGCGGTGGAGGCTTGCCGCCTCACTCTCTCCAGCGGTCGCGGTGCTGCCTGACGCACTCCAGATCGATGAGGTGTTGCGGGTGCGCATTCAAGGTGCCCGTCTTCTGGCCGGCCCGGACAATGCCGAGGTCATCGTTGAATACGATGGCGCCGGAATCCATCATCACGTGGCAGTTTGGGCAGAGACAGAGCGCATTGCCGACGGTGTCCGGGCCGTTGTGCGGGCTCTCCAGGGGCTGAATGTGCGCGCCTTCGCTGTAGCTGCCGCCCGGCACTTCGATGCGGATGCCGCATATTTGACACCGATTGTCATACCACTCTTTCACCTGGCGATGAACGGAGTTGCTTCTCACGATTCGCTGCACGGTGTTTGTCGAGTGGTTCGGCTTTCCGTCGACGTCTTTCATCGGTTCCGCGAGCTTACGTTTGGCTGCGGACCTGGTCGCTCCGGCTACTTTTCCCTGCCGCTTTACTTCAGGGAGCGGAGTTCCCTCGCAAGCCTCCAGTCGAAACTGCCAAATCAAGAATCCGTCAAGGCTGGATTTGCTTCCATAGCTGGTCACGCGGTAAAGGCCGTCGTACCGGTACCCCTTGGTCGGTGCGTATGAGGAAACGCTCTGCCAGCCACGGATGACGCGGACGGGGAGGCCTTCTAGGTAGCTGGTCACCAGGGCCGCATTTCCCGGGTCGTCCAGGGACTGATCGCTGACCTGGTTGCCGGCCGCGTCCTGCCCTCCGTGCCCGGTATAGATGATGACGTCCCCACGATCCTCGTCATCCTTGTAGCCGCCGGAGATGACTATGGACTCTGCGCCAGTTTTTCTGGTTCCGCAGATACCGGCCTGGAGAGGGCGGTGCACTCCTGCGTCGTGTGCTTGGCGGCGAGTACTGAACTGACGCCCGGGACGGATGTCGGACACCTCGCCGATCGAGCGGCGTGCGGTTGCTTGGCGGCTCTTGGTGAGGATGAGATCCCCCGCGGCGTTGATCGCGCGGCGCTGGGGTGGGGGAAGGCCGCGCGACATGAGGCGGAGTTCCACCTTTCGAAAGACCTCGTCCAGCGTGAGTGTCTCCTGATACTTCAACGCCGCCAGCAGGGCGCCCGTAAAGGCTGTGTACTTTTCACCCGTCGGCGCGTACGAGGTCGCATTCGCCGTTGTCGACGTCATGGTATAGGTGCCGGCTATGTCAATTTGCCCGGTGATCACCCCGTTCCTGTCGGACATCGCCTCGACTGCTCGGCCTGAAAAGCAGCAGTCCAAAACGAGTATGCGAACGGATGCGGGGCTGGCCGCGAGCTCTTCCCGGAGCGTATCGAAGGGGAGTGCCGTCCATCGCAGCTGATCGGGATTCGTGGACGACAAGGTCAAGTAGAGCCTGCCGCGCTCGTCGACCATTCCATGCCCGCTGTAATATACGAACAGTACGTCTGTGGCTTCTGCACTCAGAGAAAGAGCCTGGCCAATTTCTGACGTCGTGCGCGGATCACTGAGAAGCGTGCAGTGATTCGGTGGCAGGGATCCGATTGTTGAACTGGTCAGCGCCCCTTGGAGGCCTGTCAGGTTGGCCGCGACGGCTGGTATGGGAGGAAATCCCTTCGCCTCTGGGAAAGTTCCGGAGCCAATCAGTACTGCTCGCGACCGGGAGGGGTCGGGGAGGCGAGTCACGATTCACCCCCCTCCCGTATTATGCGTTCCAAATCCCTAGTCAGTGCCACGGCGTCGACCCGCTTGGCGTCGACCTCGATACTCTGCCCACCGCGCGTGGTCACGGTAAATTTGACATCCGATCGGCGCTGCGAAATCCATGATGTCAGCGAGCCGGCAAGAGCTGCCAGAACGCCTCCGGACCCGGCAGCGACCGTGAGCGTTTCGAGGAGTCCACCCATCTCATTCGGTCCGACCGGAGCGTGTTCCGGTCGGACCTGTCCGCGAAGTGCGTCGTCCCACCGCAACCAGCCCAGGAGTGACCGTAGTTCGGCATCTCCGGAGTCGGTACGGATCCACAGCGGCTGAGAGTCAGGATGTATCACAGGCGCATCTTGCCGGATTCGAAATAAAAACGCATCACCATTCGTGCGGCAACATGAAATACGCGACGTGTCGATACGTGGCGTAGCCTTGAGTGTGCAATTTGTAATGGATTCCTGGTGGGTGCCACCTCACGACTCTGTTTCCGTGCCCTGTTGTCGGGCTAGCAGCCAGTGGTCAGCGGCCGGCAGTCGCAGCCCGCCCCTTACGGATGCATCCGCGCCCCCTTGACCACCTTGTCCACCGCGTTGCGCGGCCCGTACACCGCCAGGCCCACCACATCCAGCTGAGCCGTCGGTACGGCCCGGACCGCCGCGCGGTTGTCGCGGTCGTTGCCGGTGGCGAAGAGGTCGGAGGTGAACACCGAGCGGGGGAGCGCGCGGGACAGGGCGCGGCCGTGGGCGGTGGTCAAGGTCTCCTTCGTCCCCTCGAAGACCAGCACGGGCTGGCGGAACATCGGCAGGTACGGCGTGCCGTCGGCGTCGGCGTACGGCTCGCCGATGATCTCGGGGATCTCCGTGCCGACCCCGCTGACCAGGAAAGTGGTCACATTCAGCCGCTGCCAGACCGCCAGATCGTCACGGAGCAGCACGGCGATCTTGGTGTCGAAACGTACCGGGGCGTTCTCGTTCGTCATGCCCCGAGGCTGTCAACTGCCCCGTCGCCCCTTCTTGTACGTTCTTTGCATGGTGGCGCGGCAGGAGATCTCCGCATGGCGCCCCGGCATCCCGGGGGTCGTGGAGGTGCTGCACGCCCGGTTCACCGAGCACGCCTACCCGATGCACCTCCACGACGTGTGGACGCTGCTGATCGTCGACGACGGTGCCGTCCGCTACGACCTGAACCGCCGCGCCCACGGCACCCCGCACGACTCCGTCTCCCTGCTCCCGCCCCAGGTCCCGCACAACGGCTCGTCCGCCACCGCCCGCGGCTTCCGCAAGCGCGTCCTCTACCTGGACCTGACCCAGCTGGACGAGGGCTTCATCGGTCCCGCGGTGGACGGCCCGGACCTCGCCGACCCCCTGCTGCGCCGCCGCATCGGCCGGCTGCACACCGCCCTGGCGTCCCCGGGCGACGAACTGGAGGCCGAAAGCCGCCTCACCCTGATCGCCGAACGGCTCCGCGGCCACCTGCGGCCCCGCCTCCTCACCGCACCACCGCCGCCCGGCCATGGCCCGGCCCACGCCCTGCGCGACCTCCTCGACGAACGGCTGCTCCCCGGCGTCCGCCTGGACGAGGCCGCACGGCTGCTGCACGCCCACCCCGCCCACCTGGTACGGGCGTTCACCGCCACGTTCGGCATCGCCCCGCACCGCTATCTGACGGCCCGCCGCGTCGACCGCGCCCGCCGTCTGCTCCTCGACGGACTGCCCCCGGCGGAGACGGCGACCGCGAGCGGCTTCTACGACCAGCCGCATCTGACCCGCCACTTCAAACGGTTCCTCGGCGTCACCCCGGGCCGTTTCGCCCGCGGGCCGTCAGCGGCGACGACGCCGCATCGTCCATGACGACGCCGGGCGGTTGTGGTCGATGACGATGACGTCGTCCCGGCCGCATCCGCAGCGCCGAGCGCGGTACCCGGCCGCCACCCTTCGCCGGACCGCGTTACGCCACACGAGACACCAGGGCATAGATGGATGAGCCGAAGCTGCCGTCGGTCTCCGTGCGCAGCCGAGGCGATGCCGGTGCGCGACAAGTCCCCGGCTTGGAGGGGGCTTCAGGGCTCTGGATGGATGCGGGACCGGCTGTGGAGGGGGATTTTCCGGCATGATCGTGCCTTATCGCAGGCGTGGACGGGGCGGGGCCGAGGAGTTGAGCACCGGCGCAGGCACCGCAGAAGGAGCTTCCGGAGCCGTTCAAGAGGGCCGGGCCGGCGGCCGGTGGAGCGGACGCCACGACGCGGTGGTGCTGGCCGGAGGGCGCGCCAGACGCCTGGGCGGAGCGGACAAACCGATGGTGCGCGTGGGGGAGAGATCCCTGCTCGACCACGCGTTACGGGCATGCTCAGGAGCACGATCGACCATCGTGGTGGGCCCCCACCGGCCGACCGCCTTACCGGTCCATGAGGTGCAGGAGAATCCGGTGTACGGCGGTCCGCTGGCAGCCCTGGCAGCCGGCATGGAGCGGGTTCACGCTCCGTTCGTGACTGTCCTCGCGGCCGATCTCCCCTTCGTACGCCGACACATGCTGGAAGAACTCCTGTCGCAGGCAGCCGCCTCCGGGGCCGAGGGAGCGATGATGCTGGAGACCCAGGGCCGGGACAACCCGTTGTTCGCCGCGTACAGGACCCACGCCCTCCGCCGGGGCCTGGCACACCTCACCCGCCGCTACACCATCCTGGCCGGCCTCCCCATCCGCCTGCTCACGGACGGCTTGGCACTCCGGTACCTCCCCGACGTGGCGGGAGCATCCTTCGACTGCGACACCTGGGAAGCGGTCACCCTCGCCAGAGCGGTCGCGGCTGCGGAAGGGGGCAGGGATGAGATGCCGGAACAGTCTCTTCGTCAGCCGATGAGCCACCTGACACCGGTGGCTACCGTCCCATCACGCAACAACGGACGCCTACTCGGATGTGGGATCCCGAGCCCGGTGCCCGAATGAGGCGACTCCCGGGGAGGGACGTGGCCCCTATGTGGACTCTGGACAGAGCAAAGGCCCCCCGTCCGAAAGAACGAGGGGCCTCACACATGCTCTGACCTGCTGCGTAGCCAGTGCCCCCGGCAGGATTCGAACCTGCGACACCCGCTTTAGGAGAGCGGTGCTCTATCCCCTGAGCTACGGAGGCGGGGTCCTGCGTGAAACCTGAGGAGGGCTCTGGGCTTCTTCCGGTTTCGGCAAGAGGGACCGCCGGGAGCGGCGGTCCCAGACAGGTTAGCGGATGGGGGTGGGTGGTGGGGCTGGGGCCGGTGTCCGGGCACTGGCCCCAGCCCCCAAGAGAGCCATTCCGGCGCAATCAGCTGTAAAGCCGTACGTCAGCCATCGCGTACGGGCACAGATCCCCCGTCCGATATGTGGCTGGAGGTCCCCATGGTTCAGCAATATGACGCGATTGCGGTGCGGGATGCGGATGTGGAGCGGGTGGTGGGGCCTTATCGGGAGCGGGTGGAGATTCCTTCGCTGTTGGGGGCGCTGGGGGCGGTCGAGGGGGCCTCGGTGCTGGATGTGGGGTGTGGGTCGGGGGCGTATGCGCGGTTGTTGAGGCGGCGGGGGGCGGCCGAGGTGGTGGGGGTGGATGTGTCGGCGGGGATGGTGGCCGAGGCGCGGCGGGCGGAGGAGCGGGAGCCGTTGGGGGTGCGGTACGAGGTGCACGATCTGGTGGACCTGCCGGTGCTGGGGGAGTTCTCGGCGGCGATCGCCGTGGCGGTGCTGCATTACGCGGACAGCCGGCGGGCCCTGGCGCGGATGGGTGAGCGGATCTGCGCGAACCTCGCGCCCGGGGGCCGGTTGCTCGCGCTGGTGGGTAATCCGCGCCTGCACGGGAACGGGCCGCAGGCGAATGGCTTCGTGGTGCACCGCCCCGCGGGTGTCCGGGACGGGGACCCGTACACGATCTCCGTGCCCACCGTCCCCCCGATGACGTTGCGCGTGCACCACTGGGGCTGCGGAACGCTCGAGGAGGTGCTGCTCGCCTCGGGGTTCGCCCGGGTGGTCTGGGAGCCGTTGCAGGGGCTGGCCGGCGAGGGTGAGGAGCCGGTGAATCTTCTGCTGCGTGCGGAGAAGGGGTAGCGGTGGACAGGGAAGTGCAGGTGGGAACGGCCGAGCCGCGTCCGGGCGTACGGATCGCCACGGCCCGCGGCGCGGAGACGCTGGACGTCATCCGTACGCGCGGGGTGGTGCGTTCCTACACCGACGAGCCGGTCGGTGACGAGCTGCTCGCCTCGTTGCTGGAGGCGATGCTGGCGGCCCCTTCCGCCTCCAACAAGCAGGCATGGGCGTTCGTGGCGGTGCGGGCGCCGGAGCGGGTGCGGCGCCTTAGGGCGTTCGCGCCGGGGATCATCGGGGTGCCGCCGCTCGTGCTGGTCGCCTGCGTCGATCATGCGCGGATGACGGGCGATCCCCATCTGTGGGACGTCGGCTCGCTCTGTGTGGCGATGGCGGTGGAGAACTTCCTGCTCGCCGCGCATGCGCAGGGGCTGGGCGGCTGTCCGGTGAGCAGCTTTCTGGCTGAGCCCGTGCAGCTGCTGCTGGGGCTGCCCGGCGCTCTCGAACCTCTTCTGCTGGTTCCGGTCGGCCGACCGGACCAGCCCCTTCAGCCGTCGCCCCGCCGCGCCCCACAGGAGGTGGTCCGCCATGAGCACTGGCACCCCACGCACCCCGGATGACCAGGGTCGGCAGGACGGGGAGGAGTTGGCGTTGCTCGCCGCCTATCTCCTCAGCAGCGCCCGCCGGCTGCTGCAGGAACCGCCGTCGTACGCGCTCTACCGGCTGATGGACGGCGCCCGCCGCGTCCTCGCGCTGTACGCGGACGGGGGCGGCAGCTCTCCCGAGCTGGTCGCGGTCCACGCCGGGCTGGACGATCTTCTGCACCAGGCGCCCGACGAGAACCGCGACTACGCGGCGCTTCTCGACGGCATGTGCCGGCAGATGGTCGCCGGCCTCCAGCTGCCCGCACCGGAGGCCGCCGCGCCCGCGCCGCCTTCCTGACGCCGCTGCCGCCGGGCCGGTGTCAGGCCCGGCGGGCCTCCAGGACGCTCAGCCCCGCCCCGGTGTCGATCAACCGGCGCGAGGCCAGGCCCGCTTCGGTCAGCAGCGCCTCGTACTCCTGGGCGGTCCGTTCGCGGCCGCCCAGCAGGACGAGCATCACCACGTCGAGCACTTTCGCCGGGTGGGGGTGGCTGCCCGGCGGGATCAGCCGCTCGATCACCAGCAGCCGTCCGTCGGGGCCCATGGCCTGCCGGCAGCCCCGCAGGATGGCGACGGCCTCCTCGTCCGGCCAGTCGTGCAGGATCCACTTCAGGAGGTAGAGGTCGCCGCCCGGCGGCAGGGCGCCGAAGAGGTCGCCGGCGACGGTCCGGCAGCGGTCGGCGAGGCCCGCCGCCGCGATCCGCTCCCGGGCCGCCGCGACCACATGCGGCTGGTCGAAGAGCACGCCCTCGGTGCCGGGGAACGCGCCGAGGACCGTCAGGAGCAGAGAGCCGTCACCCCCGCCGATGTCGACGATCCGGCGTGCCTCGCCGAAGTCGTAGGCGTCGACCAGCGCCGCGGCGTCCCGGCGGGTGACCTGGGCCATGCCGGCGTTGAACAGTCCGTCGGCCTCCGGCCGGGTGCGCAGGAAGTCGAAGAAGGGCTTGCCGTAGGTCTGCGGGAAGGTCGCCTCGCCGGTGCGCAGGCTGTGCATGGCGTCGGCGAACGAGTGGCCCACCAGTTCGGAGAAGGCCAGCATGGCGTGGACCGAGTCCGGGTGGTCCGACCGCAGGTACTCCCCGGTCGGGGTCAGCGTGAAGACCCCGGGCTCCACCTCGTGGAAAACGTCCTCACCGGCCAGTACGCGCAGCAGCCGGTGCAGCGCGTCGGGGTGGGTCCGGGTGGCCGCCGCCAGGTCACCGACCGGCCGCGGGCCTGCGGCCAGCGCATCGGCGACGCCTGTGGCGGCCACCAGGTGCAGGGCGCGGGCGGCGAGCAGGCCGTCGCTGAGGTTCAGCAGGCGGGCGCCGCCGGGGTCCGGGCCCCCGGTCATGCGTCGGCTCCGGTGGACCAGGCGGTGGGCCGGACGACCACGTAACCCTGGTTCGGCGCGGCGCAGAGCACGTCGTGGTCCGGCTCCTTGAAGTACTCCACGATCGGGGTGCTCACGTGGTAGCAGACCGCCGAGGAGCCCACGCCCAGGATGCCGGGGCTGTCCACGAAGAACGGCAGCTCGGCCAGCAGGTACTCCAGCCCCGCTTCCATGACGTGCGGCACCCGCTCCCCGGGGACCTCCCTGCCGTCGAGGAAGTGGTGCACCATCTCCTTGCACGCGGCGGCCAGCCGGTCGCCGGCGGCGACCGCTTCGACCACGCGGGAGCGGACCGCCTGGTACTCCTCCCGTTCGAAGAAGGACGACATGGGCTGCATCCGCACCTTCTCCGAGCAGGCCCCCAGCCGTTCCACCGCCCGCCGGGTGCGCCGCCGGACATCGCGGATCTGCGACTTGGCGAGCTTGGCCGCATGACCGGTTTCGTTGCCGAGGGCGACCAGCATCGTGTCGATGTGGACGTCGGTGTAGATGACGTCGACGGTGGAGAAGTGGCGGATCGCCCAACCCAGCAGGCCGGCCAGCCGCTCCTGGGTGAAGTAGCTGTTCCCCGCGCTCACCCCGATCACGGCGTGCTCCCCCTGGTCCCAGACCTGCTGGGACCGGGGGCAGCTGGCGTACGCCTGGAAAGTCTCTGCAGAGTCGAAAGACTGGCCATCGGCCATGGGCTCTCCCCACGAACGGGATGATGAGCTGCCCGAGCTGACAGGGCGCTCCGGCATGTGAGCTGTACCCGCACATTCCGCCCGCCTTCTCGGTCATGCGGGTGAAGGCGTCCGGGGGAGCCGCCGCGGCACCGGTGGCGCTGCCCCGTTCGGCCCGTACGCCTGACCGCGCCGCCGCTCTCCTCCGTACTGTCGGTGTATGGCGGAAGCGAAGGGGGCCGAGGGGAAGGGCGGTGGCCGCCGGAAGCTGTCGCGGTCGCGGTACGAGCAGGAGCTGTACCGGCTCCAGACGGAGTTGGTGAAGCTCCAGGAGTGGGTACGCGGCTCGGGGGCGCGGCTCGTCGTCGTCTTCGAGGGGCGGGACGCGGCCGGCAAGGGCTCCACCATCAAGCGCGTCACCGAGTACCTCAACCCCCGGGTGGCGCGGATCGTGGCGCTGCCCCGGCCCACCGAACGCGAGCGCACCGAGTGGTACTTCCAGCGCTACACGGCACATCTCCCCGCGGCGGGCGAGATCGTCCTCTTCGACCGCAGCTGGTACAACCGGGCCGGCGTCGAGCGGGTCATGGGGTTCTGCACCCCGGCCGAGCACCGGCGGTTCCTCCGGCAGTGCCCGATCTTCGAGCGGATGCTGGTCGAGGACGGGATCCTGCTGCGCAAATACTGGTTCTCGGTCAGCGACGAGGTGCAGGAACAGCGCTTCCGGCGGCGGCTCGAAGACCCCGTGCGGCGCTGGAAACTCTCCGCCGTGGACCTCCAGTCGCTCGCCCGCTGGGAGGAGTATTCGCAGGCCAAGGACGAGATGTTCGTCCACACCGACATCGCGGAGGCGCCCTGGTACGTCGTCGAGAGCGACGACAAGCGCCGGGCCCGGCTGAACATGATCGCCCATCTGCTGTCGACGCTCCCGTACACCGACGTCACCCCGCCGGTCCTCGAACTGCCGCCGCGCCCACCGCCCACCGGCTACCGCCGCCCGCCGCGTGACCTCCAGAACTACGTCCCGGACTACGCCGCCGAGCTGGAGACGTGAGGCGCGGCCGGTCAGTCGGCCACCCCCTCGATCACCACCGGCAGATGCCGCGGCCCCCGCAGGACCGCGTTGCGGCGGTAGGGCGGCGGGTCCTCGGCCAGTCGGGGGCCGGTGAGGCGGCGGGTGAGTTCGGTGAGGGCGAGCTGGGTCTCCAGGCGGGCCAGGGGTGCGCCGAAGCAGGTGTGGATGCCGCTGCCGAAGCTCAGATGCTGGTTGTCGGGGCGTTCGGGGAGGAAGCGGTCGGGGTCGGGGAAGCGGCGGGGGTCGCGGTTGCCGGAGGCCAGCAGCAGCCAGAGGGAGGCGCCCTTGGGGATGGTGGTGCCGGCGATGTCGATGTCCGCCAGCGTGGTGCGCTGCGGGAGGAATTGGACGGGCGGGTCGAAGCGGAGCAGCTCCTCGACGAACGGGGCCGCGAGGCCGGGCTCGTCCCGCAGGCGCCGGAGCAGGTCGGGGTGGCGGAGGAGGGTGAGCATCCCGTTGGTGATGAGGTTGACGGTGGTCTCGTGGCCGGCGATCAGCAGCAGGGCCGCGGTGCTCACCATCTCCAGCGGCGACATCCGGCCGTCCGGGCCGTGGTCGGTGGCGAGGGCGGAGAGCATGTCGTCGCGGGGCGCCCGGCGGCGCTCCTCGACCAGTCCGGCGAGGTAGGCGGCGAGGTCGGCGCGGGCCCGCCGGAGGGTCTGCCGCTGCGCGTCGCGCTCCTCGGGGGTGCCGTGGACGGGGTCCAGCCCGGCGGCGATCGTGTCGGCCCAGACGTGGAAGCGGGGCTCGTCCTCGCGGGGGACGCCGAGCAGCCGGCAGATCACCGTGACGGGGAAGGGGTAGGCGAAGCGGTCGACGAGGTCGAGGTGGTCCCGGTCCCGGAAGCCGTCGATGAGCTGGGTGACGATCTCGGCCAGCTCACCGCGCATGTCGGAGATGCGGCGGGGGGTGTGCGGCGGGCCGAACGGCCGCATCGCCAGGTCGCGCAGCCGGTCGTGGTCGGGCGGGTCGAGGCGCAGGAACGTCGGCGGCAGGTTCGGGTCCTCCTCTTCCTGCCCGAGGAACGCGGCGGCCTCCGGGTTCAGATTGCGGGCGTCGGAGCTGACCCGCGGGTCGTGCAGCAGCTCCTGGATCTCCCAGTACGTGCTGACCAGGTAGGGGCCCGTCTCGTCCCGGATCACCGGGGTCTTCCGGAGCTCCGCGTAGAGGGGGTAGGGGTCGGCGCGGTGGGTGGGGTCGAGGATCTGACGCAGGGGTGAGGCCGACGTCATGACGGTTCCTTCCGGCTTCGGGCGGGCGGAGTGAGGGGCGCGCGCCGGGTCATGCGCGCCGTGGGGTGAACGTGAGGCGCCGGTCGGCCGGGGAGTGGCCGCTGAGGGTGACGGTCGGGCCGTGGGTGGGCAGCGACGGGTCGGGGAAACCGGCCGCCACCGGGTGGCTCCCCTCGGGCCGCCGGTCGACGGTGGGGAACTCCGGCGGGAACGGCGCCGCCCGCTCGATCTGCCGCTCGTAGAACTCCAGCCATTTCCCCTGGTCGAAGGTGGTGGCGGCGATGACCCGGCCCTGGTGGCCGTAGACCGCGGTGAAGCGGTGCTCGGTGAGCGAGCCCTGGGTGACGAGGAGTTGGTCGGCCATCGGCGGGACCCCGACGGACTTGATGTTGACGCCGAACTGCGCCGACCAGAACGACGGCATCCACAGATGAGGGCGCCGGTCCGCACTGGCGCTGATCATGTTGTGCGCGGCGGTCTCCGCCTGCGCGACCGCGTTGCCCCAGTGCTCCAGGGAGAGGAACTGGTAGCCGAACAGCGGATGCGGGGAGCGGGCCACGTCCCCGGCGACGAACACGTCGTCCGTGACGATCCCCCGCACGTCGAAGGCGCGGCACCCGGCGTCACAGGCGATACCGCGGGGCCCCGCGCCGAGGCCGGAGCCCGCGAGCCATTCGGTGTTCCGGGTCGCGCCCAGGCAGACGATCACCACGTCCGTGTCGATGGCCGTACCGTCCGAGAAATGGGCGCGCCGCACCCGGCCCGCGGGGTCCCCTTCCAGGCCGGTGACCTGCACCCCGCACCGCAGATCGACGCCGTGCGCCCGCTGCAGCTCCGCCGCCACCTCGCCGATCACCCCGCCGAGCGCGCCCACCAGCGGCGCCGGGCCGCGCTCCGCGACGGTGACCGGCAGCCCCCGCCCGCGGCAGGCCGAGGCGATCTCGGAACCGGTGAATCCGGCGCCGATGACCAGCACCCGCCGCGGCCCGGCCGACAACCGGTGGTGCAGCCGGGCCGCATGGTCCCGGGTGCGCAGCACGAACACCCCGTCCAGATCCGACTCCAGCTCGTTCGGCCAGGGCCGGGAGCGGACACCGGTGGCGATCAGCAGCCGGTCGTAGGGGACGGTGTCGCCGTCGGCGAGCGTCACCTCCTTGGCGGCCGCATCGAGCCCGGCGGCTGCGGTGCCCAGCCGCCACCTCGCGTCGATCGCCCGGCGCCGCGGCAGCGCCGTGTGGTCGGGGGGTACGAGGCCGAGCAGCACCTGTTTGGACAACGGCGGCCGGTCGTACGGTTCGTGGGGCTCGTCCCCGATCATCGTGAGCGTGCCGCGGAAGCCCTCCGCGCGGAGCGTCTCGGCGGCCCGCAGTCCGGCGAGCGAGGCGCCGACGACGACGATGCGGCCCTCGCGGCGGAACGCCTTCAGAAAGCCGTCAACCGACACGGGAGGCACCCGCCCGTCCGCCGTCGGCCGCCCGCGCCACGTCCTCGTCCTCGACGGTGATGGCCTGGACGGGGCAGGCGTGCGCGGCCCGGAGCACCTGTGCGCGCCGGTCGTCGGCGGGCTGCGGGTCGTACATCAGCGCCTCCGCGCCGTGCAGGGTGAACACGTCGGGCGCGAGAAAGGCGCACTGCGCATACCCCTGGCACCGGTTGAGATCGACGACAAGCCTCATCGGGCATCCGCTCCTTCACGACGTGGTCGGGCACCCCGCCGCTCCGCGCGTCGGCGCGCACCCCGGGAATCCGCCCGCCCCGCTCCAGCATCGGAGGGGGCCCGGGGCGGTGCACCCTGGCCGGTGCGACGGGGTGACCCGGGGCGCGGTGCCCGTCAGACGGCGGTGCGCCCGGCCGGTACGTCCCGCAGGGTGCGCAGCGGTGAGAAGACCACGAACAGCGCCGCCGACCACATGCCCAGCGCGCAGATCCACAGGGTCGGGCGCAGCCCGGCGCCGGTGGCGAGCGCACCGCCGAAGAGGGAGCCGAGCGGGATGACCCCGTAGGCGATCCACAGGTAGACGGCGCCGACCCGGCTGAGCAGCGCGGGTGGGGTGACGAGCTGGCGGTACGAGAGGGACGCGACGTTGAACAGGGTGCTGTTGGCGGCGAGGGCGGCCAGGCCGATCGAGTACAGCAGGACGCCCCAGCCGGGCGCCGCGAGCGGCATCAGGAAGTACAGCGGGCCGGGCGCGAGCATCGACACCCAGATGATCCGCGCGGTGCCCACCCGCCCGGCGATGCGGCTGGCGAGCGCCCCGGTCAGCAGCCCGCCGACGGAGCCGACGGTGAAGACCAGGCCGACGGCGGAGGTCGGCGCGTGCAGTGCGCGCACCATGAACGTCACGGCGATGGCGTTGGCCGCGGTGACGAAGAAGTTGGACACGCTGGTGCACAGCAGCAGCTTCAGCAGCACCGGCTCGCGGCGGACGAAGGCGGAGCCCTCCCGCAGGGCGGCGCGGAACGGGACCCGCTCCGGTGCGGCGGGTGCGTCGGCGGGCGCCCGGGGGACGCGCATCAGGGCCAGGGTGAGGGCGCTCAGCGCGTAGGTGAGGACGTTGGCGAAGAGGGCGCGGGAGGCGCCGATCGCGCCGACCAGCACCCCGCCGAGGCCGGGCCCGGTCAGCTCCGCCAGCGATTCGCACATCCCGAGCTTGCCGTTGCCGTCGACGAGTTGGGCGCGGTGCACCAGCTTCGGCAGCTGCCCGCGGTAGGCGACGGTGAAGGCGACGGTCAGCACGCCGGAGACCCCGACGACCGCGTACAGGTACCACAGCGTCAGCCGCCCGGCCAGCGCCATGAGCGGGACGGAGAGGATCAGCAGCAGCCGCCCCAGATCGCAGACGATCATGAGCTTCCGCTGGTCGACGCGGTCGGCGAGGATTCCCGCCGGGAGCGAGAAGAGCAGGTACGGCAGCCAGCCCAGCGAGGTGAGCAGTGATACCTGGAACGTGCTCGCGTGCAGCGTGTCGAGGGCGAGCAGCGGCAGCACGATCAGTGCGACGCGGGGGCCCAGGGTGCCGGCGCCCTGTCCGCACCAGAGCAGCAGGAAGTTGCGGTTGCGCCAGAGCGATCCGGCGGGCGCTGCTGCCGGGGGGCTCTGCGGTGACGTCGATGTCATGTCCACGCCCCTCATCGTGGCAGGGGGTGGAGGCGCTCCGCCGGTGAACGGGCCGGTGGGGCTCGGGCGTCGACTGCCGTCCGGTCAGCCGCCCAGGTGCCAGCTGACCGTGGCGTCGGCGGCGGTCAGCGCGGCCAGGATGATCAGGTCGGCGGCGCCGAGGGCGAGACCGAGAACGGCGCGGCCCCGGCGGCGGGTGCGGCGGACCAGGGCGAGAGCGCCGAGGACGAGGGCGCACGGCCCCAGAACGACGTTGAACACCAGGGTGCCGAGCAGCCCGAGCACGAAGGATGCGACGGCCATCCCGTCGGCGGACGCCGTTCCCGCACGGGGCGCCGCGGCGGCAACCGTGACAGCGGCCGATTCGTCGCCGGAATCGGCAACCGATCCGCCGCCCCCGGTGTTTGAGAGGTATGACGCACCGGCAGGCGCAGCGCCCTTCGACCGTCCGGCCGGTGCCTTGACGAGGGAGGTGGGGGTCATCGGGTGGTCCCCTCGGCGGAGTGACGGCGTTCGCGCACGGAGAAGACGAGCAGCCAGCCGGCGATGACGGCGGCGGCGAGGAGGGTGACGGGGAAGGGGAGGTGTGCCGCGGCGCCCAGCAGGATCCCCATCAGAAGGAGGGCTGCGACGAGAAAGAGCATCGTTCTGCCTTTCCGATTCGGAGGACAGTTGTTCACTCACTTCCGTCAGTGTAGGGCGTCACCGGGTGGAGAAGTTCGGAGAACGCTTGTTTACTGGATGATGTGAGTCACACCGTAGGGGTCCGCCAGGCCCAGAAGCAGAAAACCCGTCAGGCACTGCTCGACGCCGCCCTCGGGCTGCTGGAGGAGCAGAGCCTGAGCAGTCTGGGGCTGCGGGAGGTGACGCGGACGGTCGGCATCGCCCCGACCGCCTTCTACCGGCACTTCCGCGACCTGGGCGAACTGGGCGTCGCCCTCGTGGAGGAGGCGCTCGGCAGCCTGCACGCCATGGTGCGCACCGTCCTGATCGAACAGGCGGAGGTGGAGGCACAGATCGAGAGCGCGGTGGCGGTGGTCGACCGGCACGTCCGCGAGCACCCCGCCCACGTACGGTTCGTGGCCCGCGAACGCCACGGCGGGGTACGGGCCGTACGGCAGGCCATCGCAGGCCAGTTGGAGCGGTTCGGCGCCGAGGTGGCCGAGGCGCTCGCGGTCCAGCCGGCGGCGCAGGGGTGGGCCGAGCGCGATCTGCGGATGCTGGCGGACCTGTTCGTCGACCGGCTGGTCACGACCGCCACGGCGATCCTCGACACGGAGGACGCCGACGACGCCGAAGCGGCACGGGCACAGGTCGTCGAGGCGGCCCGGTGGCAGATACGGCTGATCACCGTCGGCCAGCAGCACTGGAAGGACGAGGCGGGGGTGGGGTGAGGGGTGGGGTGGGGAGGGGGGAGGGGCCCCTCACCCCGCCGGCGCCGAAGGCAGAGAAGGCGGCCGCACCCGGATCCGGAACGTCCCGTCCGGCGCCGTGCCGAGCACCGTGAGGGCGGTGCCGCTGTCGCGGTCGGTGAAGGTGGTGCCGGGGCGGTAGGTGGCGTCGGAGAGTTCGGCGTCGACGTAGCGGTCGCCGGTGTGGCAGCCGCCGCTGCCCGGCGTCGCGTCCATGACCTTGAGCGGTCCGCCGCCGGAGCGGACGTCGGCCGACACCCGGTAGACGAGGACGCCGGGGCGGCACAGCGCGGGATCGAGCGGCCCCCGGGTGCGCGCCTCGGCGACGAGCGCGGTGTGGGGGGAGGTCGGAATGACGGCGATCTTCGTGCCGCCCGGGGTGGCCAGCGGGGTCAGCGTGTGGTCGGCCACCGGGCTGCCCGGTGTCACGCAGTCGATCTGGTCGGCGGCGAGCCAGCCGAGTTTCCATTTGTGCCAGCCGAGGAAGTCGTTGCTCGGGCCCCAGTCCTCGCCCATCGGGTCCCAGTGTCCGACCGCGGGCGGTGCCTCGCGTCCGTCGGTGAAGTAGAGGTCGGGCAGCCCGAAGGAGTGGGCGTTCTCGTGGTTGACCACCCGGAAGGCGCTCGGTCCGGGCTGTCTGCTCCAGAGGAACGACACATTGCGGAACGGCACCCCGTCCTCGGTCCGCAGCCCCATGTCGCCGCCGCTGAACGTCACCGACAGGACCGTACGGGTCGCGGGCGGGCCCGCGTCGGGGGCGGCGACGACGTTGACGAGGTCGTAGTCGCGGAAGTCGACGGAGGCGTCGACGGCGTGGACGATCTCGCGGGCGAGGGCGTGGTAGCCGCTGTCCGAGCCCGCGTCGAAGGTGGCGCCGCGCTGGATGCCGTACGCGGCGAGCGGCTTCGTCATGTGCAGCCAGCGCAGCAGCGGTGCGGGGCGGTAGCGGAGGCGGCCGTACGAGCTGCGGTGGAAGTAGTCGGACGCGGCGGGGAAGAACTCCGCGTACCGGGCGCGCGGGCTGAGGGTGGCGCGGGCGTCCGGGAAGTCGATGAAGAGGGTGAGGGCCTTCACGGTGCCGCGGGCGCGGGCATAGCCCTCGGGGGTGGCGGTGGTCTCGCCGACGTCGTCGCTGACGCCGCGCAGGGCGCACGGCCCGTGCCGGCCACCGGGCGGCGCGGGGCCGGCGGGTATGTCGGGGGGTGGGGGGCCGACCGCCCCCGGGGGTATGGAGAGCGGGGCGGGGGACCCGCACAGCGCGATGGCCGCGGCCACGGCCGACGTGCCTGCGGCGAACGCCGCGGAGATGCACCGCTTCATAGGGTCACCCTCCGGTGCCCGGTGGGCGGACGCGCGGGGAGTTACGTCATCCGGCGGGCGTACCGGATTCCGGGGGTGCGGTGCGGCAGTGGAGTGACGGGGTCCGGCCCGGCGGTGCGGAGGGCGTTGCTCCGGTCAGCGCCTCCGGGGGCGCCGGTGACCGTCGCTCCCCCGGTGTCCGCCGCCGGTGCGGTGGCCCCCGGGTGCCCGGCCGTCCCGGAGGCGCCCCGGGTGAGCGGCCGGCAGGCGAAGCCGATCAGTGCGGCGGCGAAGTGGCCGACGTCGGTGAAGCCGCGGCCGGTCAGCAGCGGTGCGCCGTAGAAGGCGAGGATGCCGAGCGCGTAGGCGTACCGCCAGGGGCCGGTGAGGCGGTAGGTGAGGACGGCCGCGACGCCGGCCAGTGCGTAACTGACGCCGACGTCGAGGGTGTTGACCGCGGTGTGCGGGGCGGCACCGGTGTGGATGGCGACGGCCAGGACGCCTTCGCTGAGGTAGGTCGCGCCGATGTGTGCGGTGCCGAGGACGGCGAGCCAGCGCCGGGTGCCGAGCCAGCGTTCGGCGGGGACGTGGAGGGCGTTGTAGAGGACGAAGTAGAGCGGCCAGCCGCCGCCGTCCAGCCACAGTGCGCTGGTCAGGAGCACCCGGCCGGGGGAGTGCAGCAGGTTGTGGATGTTGGTGGAGCGTTGCTGGAGGAAGTCCGTGAGGACGGCCGGGCTGAACCGGTGCATGATCACCGACGTGACCAGCAGGATCGCCAGCCAGAGGAAGGTGCCCGGCGCCCGGCGGAGGTAGGCCCGCAGGTGCCCGGCGGGGCCGCCCGCGGAGCCGGCGGTCGGTCGCCGTGTGCGGTGCCGCGTGCGCGTCGCGCGGGATATCCGGCGGGCGGCGCGCTTGAACCTGGCGCACATGGCGGACAAATTACCAAGAGGCGGGCGCCGGGGCGCGGTGGAGGAGCGCCCCGCGGGGCGCTTCACGGGGCGGACCGGGCCGTGGTGCCGTGCCTCAGCGGAGCCAGGGCAGGTCGGCGCCCTTCGGCTGGAGGCCGTCCGCCATGACCCGGCAGATCTCGGCGAGTTGGGCGACCTGTTCGGGGGAGAGGCGGTCGAAGAGCGCACCGCGTACCGCGGCGACGTGTCCGGGGGCCGCCTTCTCCAGGACGTGCAGGCCCTCGTCGGTGAGGTGGGCGAGCTGGCCGCGCTTGTCCGACGGGCAGTTCTCGCGCCGTACCCAGCCGTTCTTCTCCAGGCGGGCGACGGCGTGCGAGAGGCGGGAGCGGGTGATCTTGGCGTTCTGGGCCAGTTCGGTCATCCGCATCCGGCGCCGCGGGGCGCGCGAGAGCTGGACGAGCAGGCCGTAGTAGACGTGCGGCATTCCGGCGTCGCGTTGCAGCTGGCGATCGAGGTGATCCTCCAGCAGCGTGGTGGCGTGGAGGTAGGACTGCCAGGCGTATTGCTCCTCGTCGCTGAGCCAGCGCGGCTCGGCTGCGGGTTCGGTGCTCATGCCATCCATTCTCGCACCGCCCCGACTCTTCTTGAAGGTTGAACAATCCATGCGGAGCGGAGTAGTCTCGAAATATTCGCTTGAAGATTCAAGTAGATGTTCCGAAGGCTTCGGGACGGTACCCCTACGGGTCCGCCCGGGCCCGTACCCATGACGATCTCCGGGGAGTCGCGATGTCCGAGATGCCGATGCCGGCCCTCTATCTCAGCCACGGTGCGCCGCCGCTCGCCGACGACGCCCTCTGGCCTGGTCAGCTGGCCGCCTGGTCCGCCGAACTGCCGCGCCCCACCGCCGTACTGATCGTCTCGGCCCACTGGGAGGAGGCCCCGCTCGCCCTCGGCGCCACGGTCACCACCCCGCTCGTGTACGACTTCTGGGGCTTCCCGGAGCACTACTACCGCGTCCGGTACGCGGCGCCCGGCGCGCCGGAGCTGGCCGACCGGATCCGCCGCACACTGGGGACGGCCGGCACGCCGGTGCAGGACATCCCGGACCGCGGGCTCGACCACGGCGCCTACGTCCCGCTCGTCGAGATGTTCCCGCAGGCCGATGTGCCGGTCCTGCAGATCTCCATGCCGACCCTCGACCCCCGTGCGCTCTTCGCCCTCGGCCGCAAGCTGGCGCCGCTGCGCGACGAGGGCGTGCTGATCGTCGGCAGCGGCTTCTTCACCCACAACCTCGCAGCCCTGCGCCACCAGGGGCCGGGCGTGCCGTCCTGGTCGGCGGAGTTCGACGACTGGGGGCGGCGGGCCCTGGAGGGCGGCGACCTCGACGCGCTCTTCGACTTCGGCCACAAGGCGCCCGCCGGGCAGCTGGCCCATCCGCGCACCGAACACTTCGCGCCGCTCTTCGTCACCCTCGGCGCCGCGGACGCACACGGTCAGCTCGGGGACGGGCGGAGCGTGATCGACGGGTTCTGGATGGGGCTGGCGAAGCGGTCGCTGCAGTTCGGCTGAGCCGGACCGGGTAGCGGCGACCGGCCCGCCGAACGCGGTGCGCCGATCGCCTCCGGGCGTATCGCGGCAGGTCAGGCGCCCGGTTCGATCAGCTCCAGGGCGCGGAGCGCGGCGGCCAGCGCGCGGTCGTCGCCGTCCGGCGTCCAGGACGCCACCTCCAGCGCGGTGTCGGTCATCTTGATGGCGTGCGCATCCCCGTGCTCGGCGGCCCGCCGGAAGACCTCCTCGGGGGTGAGCTGCCCGGTCCGCAGCTCAGGCAGTGCGTCCGCCGCCCCGTAGATGGAGGTCAGCGCCGCGCTCGCGGCCCACGCCACGGTGAACGACGGCGCCCACAGGGTGCGCGGCAGCGCGGGCAGGGTACGCAGCACCGCATTGGGCGCGGTCGCCGCGTGGACCAGCATGATCTCCTCGCCGTGCCCGTGGTCGGCGTAGCGGTGGGTCGCCGCCTGCACGAGCGCGGTGAGCTGCGCCCGGGCGTCGTCCGGATCGCGCGGCGCCCGGACGGCCTCGGCAGCCGTCTGCCAGCCCGGGGTGCCCGGCAGTTGGGCGAGGCCGCCGAGCGCGCTGGTCCGCTGATCGGCGACGCGCGGGAGGGCGTCGAGCGCCTCGTCCGGCGCGACCGTCCCGCCCGGCGTCGGCACCACCGGCAGCGGGGTGTGCCGGGCCGCCCAGTAGCCGAGGGCATGGGCCAGTTCGGCGCGGCGGGGCTCCGTCTCGTCCCCGGTCAGCAGGGTGCGGACGATGTGGCCGACGCGGATGGCGGGGTGGGTGGCCGCGCCCGCGAGGCCGGGCAGCAGCCGGGGCCACCACTCGGCGAGCACCTCGCGCCAGGGCCGCTCGGCGACGGTGCGGGCGAAGTGGTCGGTCCAGTCGGTGACCCGCAGCGGATCACCCAGGGCCTGCTGCCAGTTGGCCTCGGTGAGGGTCTCGCGGGCACCCGGTACGTCCTCCAGCCGCGCGGAGTACGCATCGAGCCAGCGGTGGACGCCGCGCCCCTGCCCGTGGTGGGCCAGGGCCTCGACCGCCATGGGCCCGTGGTTGCTGAGATAGCCGTGGAATTCCGGTCCGGTGGAGTGCAGCCGCTCCAGGGCCTCGTCGAAGGTGCCGTGGTGTGCCGTCATACCCGTGAGGCTAGGAGCACGGACGCCGCCGGGTAACGGGCTGCGGACCTAGACCCCCCGCGCCGTGCGACGGAGGCGCGCTCGGTCGCGGGGAGGGGGACGCGGGGCGGAGCCCCGTGGCGTCGGGCGGAGGGCCTGGTGCGGCCTTCGGACGGGCGAGCGCCGGGACGTTGTCAGTGGCGGCTGGCACCATGAAGTCATGGAGAAAAACAGTGGAGTTGACGGCATGGAGCGCCCGGTCGACGCGGTGGAGAGGGCCGGTGGGGCGAGCGGCGGCGGCGCGGCGCCGGTGGCCGGGGCGACGGATCTGGCGGCGGCCTTCGCCTCGTTCGAGGAGACGTGGTCGCCGCGGGTAGCCGGCGGGGTCAACGACTACGACGTCAAGATCGCGAAGGTGGAGGGTGCCTACGTCTGGCATGCGCACCCCGACACCGACGAGTTCTTCCTGGTGCTCGCCGGTGAGCTGACCCTGGAGCTGGCGGACCGCGCGCCGGTGGTGCTGGGCCCGCAGCAGATGTTCACCGTCGAGCGCGGGCTGCGGCACCGCCCCGTGGCCGCGCCCGGCACCCGCATCCTCATGTTCGAGCGCCGCGGCACGGTCAACACCGGCGACGCCGAGCTGACCGGCGAGGCGGCGTGGGCCCGCGCCTCCCAGGGGGTGCCGCTGGGGGAGTAGCCCGGACCCGGGGGCGATCGGGGGCGCCGCACGGTCGGAAGCATGGAGGAATCCAGACAGCAGATGTCCGGTTGGGAGGCGACCGTGGAGGCATGACAGGAAGCACAGAGGGAGACAGCTGGGCAGACACGGGTGCGCACGGGCCGGAGGTGTGGACCCCGGCCCCCGGGGCGCCGATGCCCGTGCCACCGCGCTCAGGGGCGCCGGGCGCACGGGCGGGGTGCGGGCCGGGTGCGGCCGTGCCGCGCGGTGTCGGCTGGGCGGTGGCCGAGGCGCGGGAGCCGGGGTTCGTCCGTGAGGTGCGGGAGCGGTTCGGGCGGTACCCGCACCATGTGCTGGGCACCCTCCGCGCGGACGGCTCCCCGCGGCTGACCGGCCTCGAAGCGGGCTTCCGCTTCGGCGAGCTGTGGCTCGGCATGCTGACGGGCTCCCGCAAGGGCGCGGACCTGCACACCGACCCCCGGTTCGCCCTGCACGCCAACCCCGGCCCCGGCACGGACCTGTCGGACGGCGACGTCCGGGTCTCCGGCCGGGCGGTCCACATGACCGACGAGGAGGTGATCAGGCGCTACGCGGACGAGGTCCGGCCACCGGAGCCGTTCCTCCTCTTCCGGGCCGAGGTGACGGAGATCGTACGGGTGGCGGTACGGGACGCCACGATGATCGTCCAGAGCTGGCGGCCGGACCAGGGGCTGCGGACGGTCCGGCGGTAGGGCGCGGGCGGGGCGCCCGCGCCGCCGGTACGCGCGAGCCCGCCCGCGCCCGGGTCCCCTGACTTGGGGTGCCCGGGTGCGGGCGGGTACGGGTCCGTGGCCCACGCCGGACGGCCCATGGCGCATGTGCGCCACGCGGTGGCGCCTGCTCAGTGCGCGCCGTGCGGTGTGCCGTGGCCGTCCGGGTGCTGCTTCCGGGGCCGGTGCAGACCGTGGGGTTCGCGGACGCGGTGGCCGCGGAAGATGTAGAGCGAGACGACGAACATCACCGCACCCATCACCAGGCCCCAGGCCGACGACTTCAGGACGGACGGGCCGCTGAGGTTGTAGAGCCAGCCCATGCTGGCGCCGAACAGCACACCGTAGGCGAGCGCCCGCGTGTCGGTGATCATCGTGGACTGGAAGTGCACGAGCACCAGCCCCAGCGCACCGGTGACCACCGCGGCGATCAGCCCGAGCAGCGCGGCATGGCCGCCGCTGGAGCCGCCGGTGTGGTCGATCCAGATCGTGTAGCAGCCGAAGCCGAGCGCGGCGATGACGGGCCACACCACCTTGGCGGACAGCAGCCGGCGGCCGCCCCGGGGGTGGGCCGCCGCGGACTCCGTACCCGGGGCCGGGGCGTCGGCGGTCGCGCCGTGCTCCCGTTCGACCACGCCGTGTGTACCGGCGGCCCGCGCGCCATGGCGCGGAGCAGGGTTCTCCATGACGGGCTCCTCTCGCTTGCCCCTCCTGTCCAGGCGACACCCGCACATCGCCCCCGTCAACTGGATCAGAGGGCCCCGGGAGCAGCCCCGGGAATGCCGAGGAGGCATGGGCGGTTTTGAGGGAATCCGGCAGCCATGGGTGGATTCGGGGCAACCCTGGGGTGGCGCGGGTCGTCTTGGGGGTGGGAAGCCGAGGTCGCAGCGGCCACCGGGACCGCGGGGCCTCCGTCGCGTTCGTCGGTCGCCAGGGCGGCGCAGGGGTGAGAAGCCGCCACCGCAGTGACGGACGTCTCAGGTGAAGGAATTCGCCGCCGCGGCGGAAGGCGCGCGGGGCGGGGCGGGAACGCCATCTGACCTGGGGTTCTTCCGTTCCGGCAGCGCTCGGCCGCCGTAGGTGACCGTGCAGGGTACTGCATGATCAGAAAAATAGACGGGCAGCTTGGGAATTCTGTCCGGTTTCCAGCCGTTGTTTCCTTCGGACGGGGCAGTTCGGGCACCCGGGCTTCCGCGTCCACCGTCCCGCGAACGACTCATCACCGACTCATCGCAAAGGGAGCTCACGCATGGCAACCCGTGCCGTCGCCCGTCGTCAGACCACCAGCAGCGGTGCTGACGGGGGCAGCAGTGTTCGCGCCGTAGGCGGGGAGATCGCCGACCGCGACCTGGTCGGCATGTACCTCGACGAAATCGCGCGCACGCCCCTGCTCGACGCCGCCAAGGAGGTCGAGCTGTCCCAGACCATCGAGGCGGGCGTCTATGCGCAGAAGATCCTCGACGAGGTCGTGACCGACGGCAACGCCGCGGGCGCGAGCCGCGAGGAGCTGGAAGCGCTGATCGCGGAGGGTGAGCGGGCCAAGGACGTCTTCATCCGCTCCAACCTCCGGCTGGTCGTCGCCGTCGCGCGGCGCTACCCGCGAGCCGGGCTGCCGCTGCTGGACCTGATCCAGGAGGGCAACGCCGGTCTGGTGCGCGCGGTGGAGAAGTTCGACTACGCCAAGGGCTTCAAGTTCTCCACGTACGCGACGTGGTGGATCCGCCAAGCCATCACCCGTTCCATCGCCGACCAGTCGCGCACGATCCGGCTGCCCGTGCACCTCGTCGAGGAGCTGGGCCGCATCCGCCGTGTCCAGCGCGAGTTCAACCGCGAGAACGGCCGCGATCCGGAGCCCGCCGAGGTCGCCGCGGAGCTGGGCTCCACCCCGGCGCGCGTCACCGACGTGCTCGACTGGGCCCGCGACCCGGTCAGCCTCAACATGTCCGTGGACGACGACGGCGACACCCAGTTCGGTGACCTGCTGGAGGACACCTCCGCCGCCTCCCCCGAGCAGTCCGTGCTCTCCCTGCTGCGTAGCGAGGAGTTGGAGGACCTGATCGACCGTCTCGACCACCGCACCGCCTCGATCATCAAGGCGCGCTACGGCATCGAGGACGGCCGCGAGCGCACGCTGACCGAGGTCGGCAAGCAGCACGGCCTGACCCGCGAGCGGATCCGCCAGATCGAGAAGCACGCCCTGGTCGAACTGAAGCGGATGGCCCACGACACCGGCTTCGACGCGGCGGCCTGACGCCCCGGCGCGCCTGTCACGGGGTCGGCGCGCCCGTCACGGCGGGTGCGCCCGTAGGGGGCGCGAAACCGCGGACGGCGAGAACGACGGCGCCCTACACATACCGACGGCCGACCCTCACGAGGAGGATCGGCCGTCGATTCGCATATATCCGGCGGTCAGGCGCGGGAAGGCCGCGCGCCCGGGGGCACGCTCAGACCGCGCTCCCCGCCTTCCACTGGGACCAGGAGAGGTTCCAGCCGTTGAGGCCGTTGTCGGGCTGGACGGTCTTGTCGTGGGAGTTCTTGACGATCACCACATCGCCGATGAGCGACTCGTCGAAGAACCACTTGCCGGGGGTGTCCCCGCCGCCGCCCTTCGCGTCGCGCAGACCGACGCAGCCGTGGCTGGTGCCGGACTTGCCGAAGATCGAGGGCGAGCCCCAGTAGTTGCCGTGGATGAAGGTGCCGGAGGAGGAGAGCCGCATGGCGTGCGGGACGTCCTTGATGTCGTACTCACCGCCGAAGCCGACCGTGGATCCGTCCATGCGGGTCTGCGTGAACTTCTCCGAGATGACCATCTGGCCGTTGTAGGTCGGGTGGTCGGAGCTGCCGCCCGAGATCGGCACGGACTTCAGGACCGAGCCGTTCCGCTTGACCGTCATGGTCTGGGTGTTCATGTCGACGGTCGAGACCTGCGAGCGGCCGATGGTGAAGGTGACGGTCTTGGACTGGACACCGGTGATGCCGTTACCGCCCTGCACGCCGTCCAGGTCGATCTTCATCGTGACCTTGGAGTTGGCCTTCCAGTACTCCTCGGGCCGGAAGTCGAGACGCTGCGCGCCGAACCAGTGGCCGACGACCTCCTGGCCGCTGTCGGACGTCACCGTGATGTGGGACTGGACGTCCTTCTTGTTGGTGATGGCCTTGTCGAAGTTGAACGACACCGGCATACCGACGCCGACGGTCTTGCCGTCGTCGGGCGTGTAGTTGCCGATGAAGCTGTGGTCCGACGAGACGGTGCTGAAGGTGGCGTTCTCGGTGGCGGAACGGCCCTTGGCGTCCTTGGCGTTCGCCACCAGCTTGTACTTGGTGCCCCGCTCCAGCTGGGCGCCGGGCTTCCAGGAGGTGCCGTCGCCGGATATGGCGCCTTCGACCGGCGCGCCGCTGTCGGCCACCGTCAGCTTGACGTCGGTCAGCTTGCCGCCGGTGACCTTCACGCCGGTGTCGTTGATGCTGGCGTCCGTCGCGCCGTCCTTCGACGAGACGGTGATCTTGGCGTCCGAGGCGTCCTTCGCGGCGGCGGCGTCCGCGCCCGCCTGGCCGTTCTTGCCGTCGCCCGAACCGGCCTCGGCGCTGCCGCCGCACGCCGAGAGGGTGAGCGCACCGGCCGCGAGCAGCGCCGACAGCGCGAGGGCGCGGCGGTTCCGGCGACCCCGGCGCGGCGCCGCGGTGGCGTCCTGCTCGGGCGGCTGGAGCAGCTGGTGCGAGGTGCGGGACCGTGCGGTGGTGGAGTTGTCCGGCGATGTCACGAGCTGCTCCATACAAGGGTGTTGTGTGATCCGTGCTGGTAAACAGCACGTACGGCGGGAATTGGTTGCGGATGGCCTGAACTTGTGGGCAAGGTCACACGCATGGCGGAAGGGGATGGTCGGGAGGGCCTGACAGCCAGGTTCGCAGCGGTGTGCCGTGTTCGTCCAGACGCGGTGGCGGCGTCGGGGCTGTGACAGGTGTCTCGGAGAGCCGCAGTGCACTGCTGACCTGCGGAATTCTCCCCTCTCCCACAGGAGTCACAGGCGCGAGCCCGAGCCCCTCGGCGAACTCCAGCGCCTCGGAGAGGGTGTTGATGGGCCCACAGGGTACGGAGGCCGCGGTGAGCCGCTCCGTCCACCTCCGCGGTGTATCTGACGAGAGCGACTTCTCCAGCAGTTCGACCAGTTCCGTGCGGTTCTGTACGCGATCCTGGTTGCGGCGGAAGCGGTCGTCATCGGCCAGTTCCGGGGTGCCCAGGGCCTCTGCCAGTGCCCGGAACTGCCGGTCGTTGCCCACCGCGACGGCCAGCAGCCCGCCCCGGCAGGCCAGCGTCTCGTACGGGGCGATGCTCGGGTGCCGGTTGCCCATCGGCCCCGGATCGCTCCCCGTCGCCAGCTGCCCGGACGCCTGGTTGACCAGCGAGCCCAGCAGCGACGACAGCAGATTGACCTCCACCAGCTGGCCCCGCCCGGCGCGCTCGCGGTGGTGCAGCGCGGCGAGGATCGCGGTGGTGGCGTCCTTCGCGGTGAGGACGTCGACGAGGGCCACCCCGGCCTTCAGCGGCGTACCGCCGGGCTCCCCGGTGATGCTCATCAGCCCGCCGACCGCCTGCACCACGAAGTCGTATCCGGCCAGATGGGCGCCGCCGCCGGAGCCGAAGCCGGTGATCGAGCAGTGCACCAGGCGCGGGTTGGCGGCGCGGGTGGAGGCGGCGTCGAGGCCGTACTTGGCGAGGGCGCCGGGCCGGAAGTTCTCGATCAGGACATCGGCGCGGCGGGCCAGTTCGCGGGCGGCGGCCGCGTCGTCGGGGTCGCCGAGGTCCAGCGCGAGGCCGCGCTTGGAGCGGTTGGCGGCGTCGAAGTACGCGGCGGTGCCGTCGGGGCCGAACGGCGGGCCCCAGGTCCGGGTGTCGTCACCGGCGCCGGGCCGCTCCACCTTGACGACGTCGGCGCCCAGATCGGCGAGGGTCGCCGCGGCCAGCGGGCCGGCCAGTACCCGGCTGAAGTCGGCGACGAGCAGCCCGTCGAGGGCGCGGGCGTGCTCCGGGGGCTGCTGCGGAGGCGGTGACTGCGGGGACGGCTGCGGCACGTGCGTACTCCTCACCTCGCGGACGGGTGCGGCCATCGTCGGGGAGGCTCCGGGGCGCGGGAAGGCGCCGCGGTGTCCAAGGCGGACGGGCGCATTCTGCCGCCCCGGAGAGGAGGCGGGGGAGCGGGACGGCCGGAGTCGGCAGACAGTTCCCGCATAATGGTGTGAAGTACTGCAATACCGGTAATTCTCTTGAGGGGTACAGGACTTCACGCGGTGCCCGTAGAGTGCCGCGGGAGGCCGTCCGCATTCTCCCCGATCACGGCATCCGCCCCATCCCCCGTAGCCGCCGCTCCCGCGGGGCCGCACCGTCCACCGCCCGCGTTGCCCTGGAGGACCGCATGCTCCTCACCCTTGAGACCCTTCAGCTGATCGGATTCGCCGTGCTCGGCGTCGCGAGCGTCGTCTGGGTCGTCGGGCTGCTCCGGCTGCTGCGCCGGGAGGAGCACCGGGCGGCGACCGGGCGCGACGGCCGGGCGCTGCTGGACCGGGTGCCGCGGCAGACGGGCCCGGCCGGTCCGCCCGCCGAGTGCGTGGAGCTGACCGCCGCCGAGCGCGAGGCGTTCGCCGTGCTCGTACGGCAGTTGACGCGCCGCGGCTGAGCCCGGTGGGTCACTGCGCGGGGCCGAGCTTGAGCAGCGCCAGCGCCGCCAGCATCTGCACCGATATCGCGGTGGCCGCCTTGTGCGTCGGCAGATGGTGCTGACCGCGTATCAGCAGCACCGCCAGGAAGTAGCCGAAGCCCCAGGTCGTCCACGTCAGCGCCTGGACGAAGGTGGCGTGCGGGGGCAGCCACGTCGCGAGGAGCAGCCGCGGCAGGTCGGTCACCCAGAACAGCACGATGAACAGGCTGGTGGTCGGCGCGAAGCGGCCGTTGCCGCCCAGTGTCCGCGCGATGGCGTGGGTGGCCGCGCCCAGCGCGAAGCTGGCGACGAGCACGCACCCGACGGCCAGCCCCAAGAGCTTCAGCGCCGCGCCCGGGTCGGACGCCCACTGCGCATGGAAGGCGTCCGCCGACAGCACCCCGGTGACACCGCTGACCAGGCACAGCACCACCGCGGCGCTCCACGCGGAGCGGTCCCGCGCCTCGTCCAGGACCTCCACCGGGCGGTACCAGAGGCCGAGGAACAGCCGGTGCCACCACAGCCGCCGCCGCTCGGGTACGGGAGGGGCCGGCTGGACGAGCGTGGGTGGGGGCGGCGGAGCGGGCATACAGCCGTTCTACCATCGGCCGTTCTGCCGCGACGCGGTGGCGTCGGCGCCGGGATCGGGGCCGTGGATGAGAGCCTGCGGACATGAGCGAGCAGACTCCCGATCACGGTGAGGCGCACAGCGGCGGGTTGGGCGGACGGCTCAACTGGCTGCGCGCCGCGGTGCTCGGCGCCAACGACGGGGTGGTCTCCACCGCGGGCCTGGTCGTCGGCGTCGCCGGAGCCACCAGTTCCCCCACCACCCTGCTGACCGCCGGACTCGCGGGGCTGCTCGCCGGGTCCATGTCGATGGCGGCGGGCGAGTACGTCTCCGTCTCCACGCAGCGCGACGCCGAGAAGGCCGCGCTGGTCCAGGAGCGGCGGGAGCTGGCCACCGAGCCGAAGGCCGAACTCATCGAGCTGACCGGCCTGCTCAAGGCGAAGGGCCTGAGCACGAAGCTCGCCCGCGAGGTGGCCGTGCAGCTCACCGCCCACGACGCGCTGCGCGCCCACGCCGAGGTGGAGCTGGGCATCGATCCGGACGAGCTGACCAATCCCTGGCACGCGGCGGGCGCCAGCTTCCTCGCCTTCACCGTCGGCGCGCTGCTCCCGCTGCTGGCGATCGTGCTGCCCCCGGACGGCCTGCGGCTCCCGATCACCGTCGTCTCCGTGCTCGCCGCCCTCGCCCTGTGCGGCTGGCTGAGCGCCCGCCTCGGCTCCGCCCCGGCCCTGCCCGCGGTCCTCCGCAACACCGGGGGCGGGGCGCTGGCGATGATCGTCACGTATGTGGCGGGCTCGGCGCTGGGCGCCAGCGGGGCCTGACGGCGGCGGACACCCCCTAGGACCGCTCCGGGCCCGCCCCGGGCGCGGCCGTCGCGCCGTACAGCTCCGTGTACGAGGGGAAGTGGCCGCCGGGGCCGTCGACGGAGGTGGCGGTGAGGAGGGCGTCGGTGACGGCGCGGGTCAGGACGTCGGCGCCCGCGGCGAGGAGGTCGTTGAGCACCCCGGCCCCGGTGTGCACGGCGAACGCCGGGTCGGTGCCCGCCCCCTCCGGCGCGAGCGGGCGGCCGCAGGTGGACAGCGCGAAGACGGTGTCGCCGTCGGAGAGCAGATGGACGGGGCGCACCGCGCGGGCCAGCCCGTCGTGCGCGGTGCCGGCCAGCTTCTGCGCCTGGGCGCGGGTGAGCACGGCGTCCGTCGCGACGACCGCCAGGGTGGTGTTGAGCGGCGGCCGGGCCGAGGCCGCCGACCGCTCCCGGGAGGTCGCGCGCGCCGCGGCCAGCGCCCGGACCGCCGCCTCGTGCCGCTCCGGTGCGGGCGGCGCGGCGGGCGCCCCGTCCGGCCCGAGGAGCTGCCCGTAGAGCACTCCGGTGCGCGGATCGACGGGCGATCCGGCGGCGTTGACGGCGGCGAGCGCGGCGACGGTGGCGCCGGACGGCAGCAGCACGCTCGCCGTACCGATCCCGCCCTTGAGCCCGCCGGCCACCGCGCCCGTACCGGCGCCGACGTTGCCGCGCTCGACGGGGCCGCCCGCCGGGGAGCGGTCCGCCGCATGGACCGCGGCCCGGCCCAGCGCGGCGTCCGGCCGGGCCCGCCAGTCGCCGCCGCGCCCGAGGTCGAAGAGGGCGGCGGCCGGGACGACCGGCACCACCTGTGAGGGATCCGGGCCGACGCGGAAGCCGCGGCCGCGCTCCTCCAGCCAGGCGGCGACCCCGGACGCGGCGTCGAGCCCGAAGGCGCTGCCACCGGTCAGGACGACGGCGTCGACGCGCTGGACGAGGTTGCGGGGGTCGAGGGCGTCGGTCTCGCGGGTGCCGGGCCCGCCGCCGCGTACGTCGACCGCGGCGACGGCGCCGCCCTCGGGCGCGAGCACCACGGTGGTGCCGGACAGCCGGCCGGAGCCGATGCGCTGGGCGTGGCCCACCCGCAGGCCGGGCACATCGGTCAGGGCGTCGTGGCGGTGCGCTGCGTCAGCCATGCCCCATGCGTACCACGGCGGGCGCGGCACGGGGCAGGGGTGAGGCGGGGCACGGAGCGGCCCCGGGTGCGGCGGGCCGGCCGGGCGCGGGGCCCGGCCGGCGGGCCGTCAGCCGGTGCCCGGGCCCATCACGATGACCGGGTGCTGCGCGGGGTCCAGGGTCCGCAGCAGCTCCCGCATCACCTCGGGCTTGAGGCTCACACAGCCCTGGGTGGGGCCGTCGTGGTCGACGTGCAGCCACACGCCGCCGCCCTTCTCGTCACCGTCCGGACGCTCCGGATCCAGCGGCGAGGTGCCGGGTACGCGGTTGTAGTTGATGGCGATGACGTAGTCGAACGCGCCCGCCAGGGGCTCGCCCTCCACGCCGGTGCCGTTGGCGACGAAGCTGTCGTTGTGGTCGTAGGGGAGCTTGGTGCCCTTGGGGGCGGGCAGCAGGCCACCGGCGTCGGTCAGGTCGAAGACGCCTTCCGGGGACCGCAGGTCGCCGTAGTGGTGGTCGTCGGTCCAGCCGTGCGCGGCGTTGTGGGCGGACCACTGCTCGCCGGCGTGCCAGTCGTCGGAGTCCTTGGCCCGGGTGTAGAGGACCACCTTGGAGTCGAAGGAGTCCTTGTCCGTGCCCCGTACGACGAGGACCTGACGGGAGTTGGCCGGTATCTGCTTCCGCTCCGCGTCGCTGAGGCCCGGGATGGGGCGTGTGGCGTTGGCGACGGTCTTGGCACCGGACGGTTTCTCCGGACCGGATACCGACGCGGGGGTGCCGTTCTTGGCCTCCTGCTGAGCGTCGTGGTCATCGCCGGATGCGGGCCAGGCCCACAGGGCGGTGCCCATCAACGTGGTCAGCGCGAGACCGCTCACGGCCTTCCCGCGGCGGGACATGCTTTTGCGCGCGCGGGGCTGAGCGTGGCGGGCGGCCATGGCTGGCGTCTCCTCAGATACGGATCAGATGCGGACGGTCGGGTACGGCGGTCGGACACAATCGGACGGTACGGGCTCTCAGATGCCTGCGGGCGAGCGGCTCGTAGGCATAAAAAGGGCAATCTGCACCCTACCGCGAGGCGGTCGTGTCGCCGCCCGGGCATCCGTCCGCGCATCCGGATCGCGGGGCCCGGACGCCCGGAATGTACGCCCGAAAGAGGTCGGAGTGTCGCGGTTTACGGTCCCTTCCGGGGTGACGGTGACGGTCCGTCGGCAGGGCCGGAACATGGCTGAAAATTCCCCGCAAAAACCCCTAGCTGTCCACGAGTTGACTCCCAATGCCGAGGAGTCGCAGGTCACGGGCGTACGCCGGAGGAGGGAGACCGGCGCGTGACGCCCCGTTGACCGGGGTGTGGGCGGTCCTGCGGCGCCGTGCGGAGCGGCGGACGGCCCCTCACGCGACCGGGGGAACCTCCCAGGCCACCGAAATCGGCCGCTGTGATTCCCCCGGTCGGGCCGGGGGACTGCTCCGTTCACCGGGGTGGCGGAGGCGCCGGGCCCCGGGCCTACGGGCTCCGGGGCGGTGCCCCTCCGCCGGGCTCACGCGCTCAGCGCCGCACCCTGGCGGGAGGTCAGGGCGACGCCCGCGGCGACCGCCGCCGCGCCCACCAGACCGGCCGCGAACACCGCGTACGTCCCGGCGAAGGTGCAGCCCAGCACCGCGACCGCGGCGACGGGCAGCACCAGCTGCTGCGCCCAGCCCCGCTTCTGATGGCGTGAGTGCAGCAGCCAGACGCTGAACAGGAACAGCGCGGCCGGCACCGTCACACACGCGGACGCCGCCGGGAGCGACAGATGCGAGGCGCCGACCGACTGCTCCACCGCGACCTCGATGCCCGCACCGATCGCCGCCGCCGACCCGAACACGACGTAGTGGCCGTAGCCCCAGACGAACGCCTGACGGCTGGAGCGCAGGTGCAGATGGATGGGGACCGCGAAGTAGATCCAGTACGCGGCGAAGACCAGCAGCAGACCACCGGCGGCGATCGGCAGCAGCGCTCTCAGCTCGTCGTGCTCGTCCAGTGCGGACTGCACCGCGACGGTGGCCGCCGAGATCGTCTCGCCCAGCACGATGATGGTGAACAGCCCGTACCGCTCCGCGATGTGCCCCGGATGCCACGCCGTCGCCCGGTGCCGCTCCGCGAACACCGGTACGCACAGCTCCGCCACCGCCATCACCAGGAACACCCACGGACGGCCCTGCTCCGGCGCGAACAGCAGCCCCAGCCAGCCGACCTGGCACAGGACCACGCCGCCCGCGTACCGCAGCGCGGTGCGGCGCTCCTCGCCGCCGCAGCCGTGCGCGGCCCGCAGCCACTGGCCGACCATCGCCAGCCGCATCACCAGATAGCCGAACCAGACGACCGCGAACTGGCTCTGCCCGAACGCCCGCGGCACCCCCGCCGCCAGGATCAGCACGCCCGCGATCTGCACCAGCGTGGTGATCCGGTAGAGCGTGTCGTCGGTGTCGTAGGCGGAGGCGAACCAGCTGAAGTTCACCCACGCCAGCCAGATGGCGAAAAAGACCATCAGATAGCCGCTGATGCCGTGACCGGGGTGCCCCTCGGCGAGGGCGTGCACGAGCTGACGTCCGGCCTGGGCGATGCCCACGACGAAACACAGGTCGAAGAAGAGTTCCAGCGGTGTGGAGGCGCGGTGCGCCTCGTCGGTGCGGCGGGCTCGCATACGGACCGGCACGGTGCGCTTCCTCCAGGGTCGGCCGGTGATCCACCCTGCGTGATCACACGGCCCGACGGTACGCGCCCCGCCCGGCGGACCGGCGCAGCCAACGCCGCCCCTCTGCCGTCGCGCGCCCGGCCCGGTGCGTGGCGGCTCGGCCCGTGACGCGCGGCGCCCGCCGTGGTCGGGGCGCCGCGCCCGGGCCCGCCGTACGCACGGGCCGGTGCCGGGTCAGCTCACTCTGCCACCGCCTCCACCACGGACGGCGTCGCGGCGGTCGGCAGGACGCGGGTGAGCCGGAAGCCGCTGGACGACAGCAGCGCCGCGAACTCCTCCGACTCCCGCTCCCGCCCGTCGACGACCGCCATCATCGCGACGTCCATCGTCTTGCCGAAGTGCGGGGCGTTGCCCGGCGGCAGCACCGATTCGACGATCAATATCCGGCTGCCGGGCGCCATCGCGGTCCGGCAGGTCCGCAGGATGTCCCGGCACCGCTCGTCGGTCCAGTCGTGCAGGACGTGCTTGAGGACGTAGACGTCGCCGCCCTCCGGGACGGACGTGAAGAAGTCGGCCTCCTCGGTGCGCCAGCGGCCCTTCAGCTCGTCGTCGTGGAGGAGGTGCCGGGCGAGCGGCGGTGCCTGGTCGACCAGGACGCCGGTCAGCTCGGGGCGGCGGAGCAGCACCGCGCGGAGCAGCCCGCCGCGCCCGCCGCCGACGTCGACGACCGTGCCGGTCTCCGGGAAGGGGTAGGCCGCCGCGACCGCCTCGTCCGCGGTGGCCGACAGGGAGGCCATCCCGTCGTCGAGGAGGGTGCGGGCCCGCTCGTCGCCCTGGAGGTACTGGAAGAGGGGCTGCCCGAAGAGACGCTCGAAGGGCGCCTCGCCGTCCCGGACGGTCTCCTCCAGCTTCTCGGACGTCTGCAGGAACAGCGGGTCGGTCAGCATCAGCACCGCGGTGTGCAGCGAATCGGGTGTGTCCGTACGCAGCAGCCGGGCGGCGGGCGTCAGTTGGTAGGTGCCGGAGGAGTCCTCGTGGAAGATGCTGCGGCTGGCGAGCAGCCGCAGCATCCGGCGCAGATGCGGGGCATGGGTGCCGGTGGCCTCCGCCAGCTGCTCGGGGGTGCGGGGGCCGCGGGCGAGGTGGTCGGCGATGCGGAGGTGGGCCGCGGTGCGCAGCGCGGCCGAAAAGAGGTGCCCCAGCGCCTGGTCCGTCAGGTGCGCGACGAGGTCGGTGGGCTCGCCGGTCGGTCGGGGGGATGAAGTGGCCAACGTCCGCCTCCGGTCATTGACGTGAAGGTGCTGGTCCACGGTGGCAGCGTCCGGCCCGCGTGTCACCAGAGCGCCGGGCCGCACCCGCGAAGTCCGGCCAGCCGGGCGCCCGGATCGCGCCGTACGGAGGTGGCCGACAGAGATGCCCGGACAGGCGGACCGTGATCGAATGCGTGTATGGGCCACCGTGACGAGGACCGCGAGACCAGGACCGATGCCACCGCCGGGCGCGGGGGCGGACACCCGGGCGGGGGCGGTCCCGGCGGCGGGGGCGCGGACGCCGCCGCGGACCGGGACGCCGTGCTCGCCCCGCTCGACGACCGCCTCGACGAGCTGGTGGCGCTCTACGAGGATCTGCACCGCCACCCCGAGCTGTCCTTCCAGGAGACGCGCACGGCGGCCGAGGCCGCCCGGCGGCTGACCTCCTGGGGCTACGACGTCACCACCCAGATAGCCGGGACCGGTGTCACCGGGGTGCTCCGCAACGGGTCCGGCCCGGTGGTGCTGCTGCGCGCCGACATGGACGCGCTGCCGGTCACCGAGGACACCGGTCTGCCGTACGCGTCGACGGTGCCCGGCGTGATGCACGCCTGCGGGCACGATGTGCACGTCAGCTGTCTGCTGGGCGCCGCGGATCTGCTGGCGGCCGGGCGGGCGCACTGGTCGGGGACGCTGGTGGTGCTCTTCCAGCCCGCCGAGGAGAACGGCGGCGGCGCCCGCGCGATGCTGGCGGCGGGGCTCTACACCGAGGGCATCGTGCCGACGCCGGACGTGGTGCTGGCCCAGCATGTGGCGCCGTTCGGCGCGGGGCTGATCGCGTACTGCCCCGGGGCGTGCATGGCGGCGGCCGACAGCCTGAAGATCACCTTCCATGGCAGCGGCGGCCACGGCTCCCGGCCGGAGACCACCGTCGACCCGATCGTCATGGCGGCGTCGTTCGTCCAGCGGGTGCAGTCCGTGGTGGCGCGCGAGGTGGCGCCCGGCGAACGGGCGGTGGTCACCGTCGGATCGTTCCAGGCCGGGGACACCGCCAACGTCATCCCCGACCAGGCCGTGGTCAAGCTCAGCGTCCGCACCTTCGACGACGCCGTACGGTCCCGGGTGCTGGGCGCCATCGACCGGATAGCCCGGGCCGAGGCGGAGGCGTCGGGCGCGAAGCGGGCCCCGGAGACCGCGGTCCTGGACGACTTCCCGGTGACCTTCAACGACGCGCGGACGCTGCGGCAGGTCAACTCCGCCTTCACCGGACTCTTCGGTGAGCAGCGGCTGTTCGCGTACGACCCGGCGGCCGGCAGCGAGGACGCGGGGCTGCTGGCGACGGCCGCCGGGGCGCCGCTCTACTACTGGTGGCTGGGCGGCTGGGACCCGGACGCGTTCCACACGGCGTTCGCCGCCGGGCGGTTGGCACAGGACATCCCCTCCAACCACTCGCCGCGCTTCGCGCCCGTCGCCCGCCCGACCCTCACCATGGGCGTCCAGGCCCTCGCCACGGCGGCCCTGAGCAGGCTCGAAGCGCCGTAGCGGCGGGGCGGGCGGCGCCCCGGGCCGGGCGGCGAGGTGCGCCGGAGCCGCTGCGGGGCGGCGGGCCCGGGACGCGGCGGCGCGGCCCGCCGCCGATACCCGTTCCGTACCGCCCGACGGCCGCTCCGACGCCGCCCGGTACGGCCCTGACGGCAGATGCCCGGACCCGGTGACGGACGTGGTTGACCTTGCCCTTGGGGGAAGCCACAGCATCGGTGGAGCCGGGCGACGGGCCCGGTACGAGGAGGACGGCCGGGCGCCTGGGCCGGGCGGCTGCCCGCCCCACGGCGGCCGGACGGCCCGGGAAGGGGCGGACGGTGACGGGGTACGGGGACCGCGGCGACGGGGCGGGGCTGCTGACCATCGGGGCATTCGCCCGCGCCTGCCGGCTCTCGCCCAAGGCACTGCGGCTCTACGACGACCTCGGCCTGCTGCCCCCGGCACACGTCGACCCGCTGACCGGCTACCGGCGTTACGCGCCGGCGCAGTTGGAACGGGCGCGGCTCGTCGCCTGGCTGCGCCGGCTGGGGATGCCGCTGGCCCGCATCCGGGAGGTGTGCGCCCTGCCGCCGGACGCCGCGGCCACCGCGGTCGCCGCGTACTGGGCCCAGGTCGAGGCCGACACCGCGGCCCGCCGGGACCTGGCCGTCTTCCTCGTCGACCAACTGTCCCGGAAGGACTCCACCATGGCGACCACTCCCACTCCCGTGACACTGCGCGCCGCGGCCCTGACCGATGGCGGGCTCGTCCGCACCGCCAACCAGGACGCGGCGTACGCCGGGCGGCGGCTGCTCGCCGTCGCCGACGGATACGGCGCGGCCGGCGGCCGGGCGGCGGCCACCGCGCTCGCCGAACTGACCACCCTGGAGACACGCGAGCCCGGGCCCGCGGATCTCCTCGACGCACTGGAGGAGGCCGCACACCGCGCCAACCGCGCGGTCCGGCAGCTCGCCGCCGAGGGCGCGGAGGCGGGCTGCACCCTGACGGCGCTGCTGCACACCGGGGCGCGGCCGGCGCTGCTGCACATCGGCGACTCGCGCTGCTACGTCCTGCGGGACGCCGGGCTGGTACGGCTGACCCATGACCACAGCCCGGTGCAGTCCCTCATCGACGAGGGACGGCTCACGCCCGAGGAGGCGCCCGGGCATCCGCAGCACGGGTTGCTGTCCCGCGCCCTCGACGGAGGTGAGGGGCTCGCCCCCGACCTTCAGCTGCTGGACGCCCGCCCGGGCGAGCGGTACCTGTTGTGCACCGACGGGCTCCACACCGTCCTGCCGCCCGGCACCCTCCAGGAGGTGCTGACCGCTGCGCCCGGCCCCGAACAGGCAGTGAGCGAACTGATCACGCGGGCGCGGGAGGCGGGTGCGCCGGACAACCTCGGGTGCGTGGTCGCCGACACGGTGGCCGCGGACGCCTGACCGCAGCAGCCGCGGCGGACGGCGCAGCCACCGCCAGGCCCGGCGCGGGTCCCCGCGCCGGGCACGGCACCCGCGCAGGGCGGCGTCGCAGCCGTCCGAACCGTGCTGCTCCGCCCGCCGGCCGATCGTCAACTTCCTCATTTCGTACCCCCGTTGTACTGCGTTCGGTCACGCTCCGTGCTCGTTTCGCGGGCTCAACATACGACCGGAGGCGCGTGTCGCGCCGGGCCTGTGGATAACTCCGCGGAGGTTGCGCGGCGGAGCGCTCCCGGCCGGACGGACGGGCCTGGGCGGCGGTCATTCACGCGTCCCCCGCCCGCCCCTCCGCAGCAGTCGTCGGAGCGTCCGGAGGGCGGCCGGGGCGGTCAGGCCGAGCGCCGTCGTCAGGCAGGCCGCTCCGAGGAGGGCGGGGCGGGGGCCGTCGTCCGGGACCGGCAGGGCGAGGCCCAGACCGGCGGTGACGGTCAGGACCGCCTTGGTCACCCCGGCGGCCGAGCCCGCGCCGTCGGCCGCCGCCAGTGCCTGCGTCCCGGTGAGGGCCAGCGCACCCGCCGTCCCCAGGGCGGCCGCCGCGACCGTCGCCGCCACCAGGAGCGGCAGCGGATCCGTACCGCCCAGGGGCAACGCGCCCCACGCGACGGCCGCCACGGTCAGACAGCCCGCCATCACCACCGTTCCGGCCGCCGGCCGCACCCGTCCGGCGGCCGGACCACCGGCGGCCAACGCCCCGGCCGGCACCAGGAACACCAGGCCGGCGACGGCCGGTGACAGCCCGGCGGACCGCTCCAGGAGCTGCGGCACGGTGAACAACAGGGCCACCGTCGCCGCGTTGGCCACCGCCCCCGAGGCCGTCAGCCGCAGATAGCGACCGTCGTGGAGCAGCGCCGGATCCAGGAGCGGCGCCGCCCGACGCGCTCGCCGTACGCAGCCGGTGCCGAGCACCGCAGCGGCGGCCAGCCAGGCCCACCACCGGGGGCCGCCGCCGAGGCCGAGCGCCAGACAGGCGCAGGCCGCCGTGGCGGCGGCCGCGCCCGCCGCGTCCGGATGCGCCGCGGTCCGCCCGGCCGCCCCAGGGGCGCGCCGGACGGCCGCCGTGGCCGCCAGTGCCGGGAGCGCGGTCAGCCAGAAGACGGCCCGCCAGGAGCCGTACTCCGTGGCCGCGCCGCCCACGAACGGGCCGCAGGCGGTGGCGAGTCCGGCCAGTCCCAGGGCGCGCCCGGTCATCCGCCGCCCCCGGGGGCCGGGGAATACCCGGGTGAGCAGCGCCAGCCCGTTCGGCATGATCAACGCGGCGCCCGCCCCCTGGAGCACCCGGGCCGCCACCAGGAGCGGCAGCGACGGCGCGAGGGCGCAGGCGGCGGCCGCAGCGGCGAACAGCAGCAGCCCGGCACGGAGCATCCGGCGCCTGCCGTACGCGTCGCCGAGCCGCCCGGCGAGCGGCATCAGCGCCCCGGCCGCCAGGAGATAGCCGCCGCTCACCGCGCGCCCCAGGGCAGGTGAGCCCGGCAGCTCGCCCCGGATGACGGGCAGCGCGAGATGCAGCGCGAACGAGTCCAGCTGGACGCAGAACGCGCCCAGCACCACCGCGGTCAGCGCCCACCTGCCGTCCGGCCCGGCCCCGTGCGGCGACGGGGACGACAGGGGCGGCGGGGCGTAAGGGGGCAGGGGCATCCGGGACGGCCTCTCGTACGGGCGCACGCGTGGGGCGCGCGGCGCGGACGGGCGCGCCGGGGCGCGGAGGCGCGTGGCGGGGGCAGATGGGGGCGACATCCGTCGCGGGGGAGGGGATTGGGTGCCCGGAACGAGGGGCAGGAGGGGAGGCGGGCCGGAGCCGTGCGGGGCGTCGGCGGTCGCGGGACCTGAGAAGATCCGCCGGGCGACCGGACGCGGCGCTCCTGGGAGACCGGGCACGGTGTCGGCCGTACGGAACGGCGCAGAAGCCGGAAGCGGTACCGGAAGAGCCGGTGCGCACCAGGTGAGGCACGGTGCGGAACGAGGCGGCCGGCGGTGACCGGTGGGACGGTCGCCGGGCGCGGTGCCCTTCGGTAGCGTAGCGGCCCGCGCCGCATCGGGGGCGCCCACGGGCGAACGGGCCCCGCGGACACGCGCCGTGACCGCCCGGGCGGTACCGCCGGCGGGTGCGTACAGCGGACGTTCAGCGATCGTTGATCGGTGATCTTCAGGCTGGTCCGCATGTTGCGCCGTGTGACCTCAGAGCATGCAGATGGCCCCAGCGAGCCGCGGGCCCCCCGTCGGCCGGGCGGTTCGCGGCCCGCACTGACCTGGTCCGGCGAGCCGGGACGGCTGGAGGAGCTGACGCACGGCATGCTCCTCGACCGGGCGGAGCGCGCCGCGACCGTGCTGAGCCGGTTCGGCGTCGGCGCGGGCGACCGGGTCGCCGTCCATCTGCCGCTGGTCCCGGAATCGGTGATAGTCACCCTCGCCTGCGGACAGCTGGACGCCATCCGGACCACGCTCCCGGTGCAGCTGACCGCCCCGCAACTCGCCGAACGCATACAGGATTCGGGCGCACGGGTGCTGGTCACCGCGGACGCGGCGTTCTGGGAGGGCTCCGTCCGCCCCGTGAAGCCGGTCCTGGACCGGGCCCTGCACCACGCCACCTGCCGCGAGGTGACGGCGCCCGTCCTCGTCGTCAGCCGTTGCGCCCGCCCCGTGGGCTGGAAGCCGGGTCGCGATCACTGGTGGCACGACGAGCTGGAGCAGGTCTGAGCGGTCGGCGCACCGGGTCCGGCCGCCGTCACGCGCCCGGACCGGCCCCCACCCCGCGCGGCCGGTGCGCACGGGCCGAGCCCCGCCGCCGCCTGCCGACCGGCGGCCCGCTCCCCGGCTCAGCCGACCGCCCCCGGGCGCTCTTCCCGAGCCCGCGGACGTACCCCCAACCCGGGGCCGTCGCCCGCCCGTACCGTCCCGTCCGTGCCGCCGATGCCGCGCCACGGGTCGTGGGCGAGGAGCAGATGACCATCGAGGTCGACCCAGCGGGCGCGGTGCAGCAGATGGACGGCGGGTGCGATGCCGAGGGTGCTGGCCGTCAGACAGCCCAGCATCAGCTCCGTGCCACTGCCTGACAGCAGCTCGGCGATGCGCAGCGCCGCGAACACCCCGCCGCATTTGGCGAGCTTGACGTTGACGCCCTGCACCCGGCCCGCCAGCCGCCGCACGTCCTCGTACGACACCGCGTCCTCGTCGGCGATCACCGGTAGCGGCGAGCGCGCCGCCAGCGCGGCCAGCGCCTCGGGATCACCGGGCGCGAGCGGCTGCTCCACCGCCGCCACCCCCAGCTCCGCGCAGCGCGGCAGCAGCTCCCGGGCCTGCGCGGCGCTCCACGCGCCGTTCGGGTCGAGCAGCAGCCGGGCGTGCGGGGCCGCCGCGCGCACTGCCCGGATACGGGCGAGATCGTCCTCCGGGTCGGCCGTGCCCGCCTTGACCTTCAGCAGGGTGAAGCCGCGGCCGGCCAGCCGCGCGGCGAGCGTCCCGGCCCGCTCCGGGGTGGTGATGCCGAGGGTGCGGGCGGTCGGCGCGGACGGCGGACCGGCCGCGCCCAGCAGGTGGTACGCACCGTGTCCTGACCGTTTGCCGACGAGGTCCAGCAGTGCCGACTCGACGGCCGCGGTGACGGCGGGCGGCGCCTGCGGCGACAGCTCACCGGCGCGCACCGCCGCCAGCGCGGACTCCGGGTCGGCATGGCGCGCGACCTCCGCCGACGCGGCACGCAGCAACCGCACCAGCGTGGCCGCGTCCAGCCCGTAGTAGGCGCTGGCCACCGCCTCGCCGTGGCCGCGCAGCCCGCCGTGCGCCACCGTGAACCAGGCCGCGTCCCGGGCGGCCATCGTGGCGCGGGATATCCGCAGCGGCTCGGCGAGTTCGAGGCGCGTGGTGCGCAGCGATGCCTTCACGCGGGGGTCTCCTGTGGGGGACGGGGCGGCCCGGGCGCCGCGCGGGGCGCGAGGACCGTGGTGCAGCGCGTCCAGCCGGTCGCCTCGGCCGCGTGCGGATGGGGGATCTCGACGGGGTGGGTGCGGGCGGCGGCGCAGTCCACGCCGTGCGCGGTGGTGAAGTCGTCGTCGTAGACGGACGACAGATAGCGGTGCGGGCCGTCGGGGAAGACCGTCGCGACGACCGCGCCGGGGCGGGTCCGCGCCGCCCACGCCGCCACCAGCGCCGCGGCGCCGGTGCTCCAGCCCCCGCTGACGAAGCTGGTCCGCGCCAACCGGCGGCAGGCGTCGGCGGATTCGGCCGGGCCCACCCAGTGCACCTCGTCGAACGCGGCGTGATCGACGTTGCGCGGGTGGATGCTGCTGCCCAGCCCGCGCATCAGCCGGGGCCGGGCCCGCTGCCCGAAGATCGTCGAGCCGGTGGCGTCCACCCCGATCAGCCGCAGCCCGGGCCGGGCGCGCCGCAGCGGGCCGATGAGCCCTGCACTGTGGCCGCCGGTGCCGACGCTGCACACCAGGACGTCCAGCCGCGGCAGCGCACCGGCGATCTCGGCGGCGAGCGAGGCGTAACCGGCGCGGTTGTCGGGGTTGTTGTACTGATCCGGCCAGTACGCGCCGGGCAGCTCCGCCAGCACCGTGCGCAGCCGCGCCAGCCGGGCCGCCTGCCAGCCGCCGCGCGCCGCCGGGCGGTCGGCCAGCTCGAGGCGTGCCCCGTACGCCCGCAGCAGCCGCCGCATCGACGGCTCCAGCTCCGCGTCACCGACCAGGACGACGGGATGGCCCAGCGCCTGCCCGGCGAAGGCCAGCCCGATGCCGAGGGTGCCGGACGTCGACTCCACCACCGGCGCACCGGGCCGCAGCTCACCGCGCTCCCGCGCCCCCAGCAGCATCGACACCGCGGCCCGCGCCTTCATCCCGCCGACGCCGTGCCCCTCCAGCTTCGCCCAGAACCCGGGCTGCGGGCCCGGCAGATCCGCGGTGATCCGCGCCAGCGGCGTCCGTCCGACCAGCGACAACAGATGCGGATCGGCAGCGTCCGGCCGCACCCGCCGCTGCGGTGCGCGCGGCGGCGCCGAAAGCGCGGCGGCGGTCGTCGGCGCGCTCATCGGCCGCTCCCCTCGCACCGGACGCCGTCGGCCGGCCCGCCGTAGCGGTACAGCGTGCCGGGCCCGCCGTCGAGCCAGAAGAACGGATACGGCTCCGCGCACACCGCGTGCACGCCCGCGCCGAGGAAGCGGGGCAGCACCGCGCTGCCGGTCTGGGCGAACAGCACCAGCGGCAGCCCGCGCGCGGCGGCCAGCGCGCGCAGCGGTCCGAACGTGCCGTTGCCGAGCGTCATCCCCGAGGCGAGCACCGCGTCACAGCCCCCGACGGCGCCCGCCGCGTCCCGCACCACCGTCTCGCCCCACTCCGTCACCCCGCCCTTCAGATCGCACGGCACATACGCCAGCCCGTACGACCGCAACGCCTCCAGCAGGGAGTTGACGACGCCGACGACCAGCACCCGGCCGCCGGCGGGCACCACCGGCGCCAGCAGCTCCACGACGGCCCGCGCCCGCGCCCGGGACTTCTCCAGGGAGGTGCCCGCGGCCAGCGCCAGCGGCCGCGCCCCGTGCGCCGCGGTGTGCGGCAGCCGGTGCATCAGATACGCGTCGAGCGCGGCGGTCCGCACCACCGGCAGCGGATGCGTCAGCAGCGTCGCCACGTCCGCGCCCACCGCGTCCGTCACCGCCTCGGGCGGCAGTGCGCCGGGCTCCGCCGCGCACGAGCCGACGGCCGCGCCCAGCCGCAGACTCAGCACCTCGTTGCGGTAGCCGCCGGACCGCCCGTCGTGGCGCACCGCCTGGCTGGTGGCGAACGCCGTGGAGATCCGTACCTCCCGCGGATCAAGGCCGAACGCGCCGTCCACCACGGCCTGTTGCAGCGTCTCCAGGTCCGGCCAGCCGGTGAGCGGGGCGGTGGCGGGCCGGACGGCGGGCGGGGCGCTCATCGGTCCACCGCCACACGCGGGCGGACGGCGGCGAGCAGCTCGGCGACGCGGCTGCGGGCGTCACCGGGCGGCGCGCCGCTCCCCGCCGCCATGACGTGCCCCAGATAGCCGTTGTTGTCGGCGGCGGCCCGCACCCGGGTCCCCGGCTCGGCCAGCACCACTTCCAGGACACCGGGGGCCGCCGGCTCCGGCGGCGCCTCGCATCCGGCCGGACCGTAGCCGGTCAGTACGCCGTCGGACTCCGCCAGCAGGAAGCCGATCGCCGCTTCCGGTATGCCCGTCGGCCGGACCTCCAGGTCAGGCACCTCGCCGAGCGCCAGGGCCACGCAGGCGGCCGCGAGGTCGACGCCGGTGACATGGCGGACGAGTTCGGTGATGCGGTTGCCCGCCGGGCGCGGATTGACCTCGATCACCCGGGGGCCGTCCGCGGTCAGCTTGATCTCGGTGTGCGCCACGAGCTGGTCCAGGCCGAGCGCGTCGAGTGCGGCACATGCGGTCTCCGCCGCCGCGGCGGCTTCGCCGGGGGCGAGCGCGGCGGGGAAGAGGTGCCCCGTCTCGATGAACGCCGGGGCGCCGCCCAGGCTCTTGTCGGTGACGCCGATGACGTGTGTGACGCCGCCGGTGGTCACGGTCTCGACGCTGACCTCGGGCCCCTCCAGCAGCTCCTCCAACAGGAGCGCGGGGGAGCGGCGTTGGCCGCGCGCATTGACCGGGAAGGCGCCCAGTGCACGGTGTGCGGCGGCCAGCTCCCGCTCGTCGTCCACCCGCCGGACGAACATGCCCGCACACAGGTCCACCGGCTTCACCACCAGCGGATAGCCGATCTCCGTGGCGGCGAGAGCGGCGGCGGGCAGCCCGTCGCAGACGGCGAACCGCGGCCCCGGCACCCCCGCCGCGGCGAGCGTGCGCCGGGTGCGGTCCTTGCGGCACGCGGCGGCCACGGCGTCCGCGTCCGGACCGGGCAGCCCCAGCTCCCCGGCGAGCGCGGCGACCGTCGGCAGGTAGTAGTCACAGGAGCTGAGCACCCCGTCGAACCCCAGCGCGCCGTGCAGCCGCCGTACGTACGGCAGCAGTGCGGCCGGATCGTTGGTGTCGGCGGTGAGGACGTTGCGGGCGCCGAGCAGCGGGTGGGCGGTCCCCTCGGGGGCGGACCGCAGGTAGTGCTGGAGATCCCGGGTGAGGAACGTGAAGGTGTGCCCGGCGTCGGTCAGTGCCCGTGGCAGCAGCCGGCTCATCGAGCCCACCCAGCTCTCGACCATCAACAGATGTCCCATGACTCCCCATCGCCGCGAGATGCGCGGGGACCCGGAGTCCGGGAACCCCGGACCGCGGTCCCGCAGTGACCCGGGGATCACGGTATCGGTAATGATTTTCAATGTCATGTTGGGGTGTGGTGGCGGGAGTTCGCGGTCCCTCGCCCCCGGGCCGCGGGGCCGCCCCGCCGCGGCCGCCCGGAGGCCGGGCCCGGGCCGGCCGTACCCTGAAGGGGTGAGCACCACCCCCGCATCCGACGACCCGGCCCACCCCCGCGAGCCGCAGCCCGCGCCCGACCAGGACCGGCCGGCCCCGGACGAGCAGGCCGCGGACCAGGCACCCGAAGGCTCCGGCCAGGGCTCCGACGAGGAGCAGGCGGCCAGGGACGCCGACGAGGAGCGGGCCGCCGCCCGGCGCCGGGCCGCCCGGGCCGCGTTGATCTTCGACGATCCGCTGTCCCGCCGCTCCGACGACGACTCGGACCGCGGCTGGGGCGAGCGCCCCACCGGCGAGGCGGCCGGCGCCGCCGCCGACCTCCGGCGCTTCCTCGACGAAAAACCGCCCCACCACCTCTGAGCGAGGCGGTGGAGCGGTTCGAGGGGTCCGCAGGGTCCGGCTACGACTGCGACTTCTGCGTGATGACCGTTCCGCCGGCTTCCGATGCGGACGAGGCCGACGAGGAGCCGTTGCGCTGCGCGATCAGGGCGTCGCGGATCTCCGCCAGCAGCTCGACCTCGGTCGGGTCCGCCGGGGCGTCCTCCTCCGGCTTGCGGGCCTCCATCCGCTGCTTCCACTTGTTCATCGGAAGGATCATGAGGAAGTAGACCACCCCGGCGGTGATCAGGAAGGTCAGCACCGCGCTGAGGACCGAGCCCCACAGGATGTAGATCCCGTCGGTGAACTCGCCCGTCTTCTTGTCGACGACGCAGGTGGTGAGGCAGGTCTTGTAGTTGTCGAGGTTCTGTGAGCCGAAGGCGCCGACGATCGGGTTGATCACGCCCTTCACCACCGCGTTCACGATGTTGGTGAAGGCCGCACCGACGACCACCGCCACCGCGAGTTCGATGACGTTGCCCTGCATCAGGAAGTCCTTGAATCCCTGCAGGACGCTCTTGCTCTCGCTCACCAGTGGGCCTCTCTCCATGCTCATTACGGACGGTGCGCCGACAAACGGCACCGCAACTTACGCCAGGGCGGGGCGGCGGTGTCCAGCCACCCCACACGAACCAGTGAGCGGCCAGAGCGTCAGTACGGATCACATCCGGGGCGCCGCGGGAATATCGGGCGCGCTCCGGGCGGCGTGCGGCAGCGGCCCCGCCGCCCGGAAAAGTCTCGCCCGGCCGGGAAACGGACGCCACTCGATCTTGCGTCATGGACTACCGCCCCACCGGCGTCGCCGAAGCGGCACAACCGGCGCCCGACGGAGCCCGACCTGCGTCCGATAATTCCGCAAATGCCCATGTCGCAGCGGTGATCGCGAGCCCGGCGGCGGCCAGTCGCCAGCGCATGGCCCGGCGCCACGGACGCCGGGTGCCACCGAGCCGGAGCGGCGGGAAGTGGGGCACTTCACACGGTGCGGGCGCGGGCAGCGGCGGCGGGGCCGGCCGGACGGCCGGAGCGGTGGACGGGAGAAGCGGGGAGTGGGGCACGGGAAACACCGCCTGCGGTGAGGGAACGGGACCGACGGCACCCACCGTGCCCGCTTACCCCGCCGCGCGTACGGGCCTGTGGACGGCCCCGGCGGATGTGGACAACTCCGCCACCCGCCGGAGGGACCCGCCCCGAGGGTCGCGGCGGATCCGGCCCGGAAAGCCCGCCGTGGAACCGGCCCGCGAGCCCGGCCCCGGCTCGGCGCTCGAAGGCCCGCCCCGCAGGCCCCGCCCCGTACCCCTACGGCAGCTCGATCCCCAGCTTCCAGCCGTCGTGCACCTCGGCGCACCCGCAGGTCCGGGTGTCCGTGGCCGGGAGGGCGCCGACCGCGTTGAAGAGGACCTCGCGCAGCCGGCCGACGTTCTTCCCGAAGACCTCCAGAACGTCGTGGTGGGAGACGCCCTCGCCCGTCTCGGCGCCCGCGTCCAGGTCCGTGACCAGCGTCAACGAGGCGTAGCACAGACCCAGTTCGCGGGCGAGCGCCGCCTCGGGGTGGCCCGTCATACCGACCACCGACCAGCCCTGTGCGGCGTGCCACCGGGACTCGGCGCGGCTGGAGAAGCGCGGCCCCTCGATCACCACGAGCGTGCCGCCGTCCACCGCGTCCCACTTCCGGCCGCGCGCCGCCGTCAGCGCCGCCGTCCGGGCGGCGGGGCAGTACGGGTCGGCGAACGGCAGGTGGAAGACGCGCGGGATGCTGCCGTCGGCGAGCGGGACGCCGTCGAAGTACGTCTGGGCGCGGGCCTTGGTGCGGTCCACCACCTGGTCCGGGACGAGCAGCGTGCCCGGTCCGTACTCGGGCCGCAGACCGCCCACCGCGCACGGGCCGAGGACCTGCCGGACGCCGACGGAGCGCAGTGCCCAGAGGTTGGCGCGGTAGTTGATGCGGTGCGGCGGAAGGTGGTGGCCGCGGCCGTGCCGGGGGAGGAAGGCGACCTGCCGCCCGGCGATCTCGCCGAGGAACAGGGAGTCGCTGGGGCTCCCGTAGGGGGTGTCCACCGTGATCTCGGTCACGTCGTCGAGGAAGGAGTAGAAACCCGATCCGCCGATGACGCCAATCTCCGCGTCAGCCATGCCGGTCAGCCTACGGGGTGCCGATACGCACGAGACCCCCGCCGTCGGTGCGACGGCGGGGGTCCGGAAAAGCGGGGATCAGGCGGCGGAGCTGCTGCTCGCCGAGCCCGAGGTGCTGCTCGCCGACGAGGACGGCGTGCTGGACGACGTACCGGACGACTTCGAGTCCGAGCCGGAGCCGGACGACGAGGAGTCGGACGTGCTCGTCGAGGAAGAGGAGGACTTCGCCGGGCTGCTGCTGGACGACGAGCCGCGGCTGTCGTTGCGGTAGAAGCCGGAGCCCTTGAAGACGATGCCGACCGCGGAGAACACCTTCTTGAGGCGTCCCTGGCAGCTGGGGCACTCGGTGAGCGCGTCGTCGGTGAACTTCTGCACCGCCTCGTGGCCCTGGCCGCACTCGGTGCACTGGTACTGGTAGGTCGGCACTTGTCTTCCTCCTGGCACTCTCACTCGATGAGTGCTAACGACGATCCATAGTGCAGTATTCCGGCCCGTCAGTCCACTGTGGCCGCCGTACGGTGACCGACTCCACGCTCCGCCGCCTCGTCCGAGGCCGCCGCGGACGGCGTCACCACGCGGCTCGCCCCCCGGGGCAGCAGCCGCGAGCGCAGCGCCAGCAGCACCGCCGCGGCCAGCGCGGTACCGGCCAGCGGCACCAGGAAGCCGCTGCTCGGCGCGTAGGCGTCGGCCAGCCGGCCCGCCGACGTCGCCGCCGCGGCCTGGCCCAGCGCCACCGCGCCGGTCAGCCAGGTGAACGCCTCCGTACGGGCGCCCGCCGGGACCAGCGACTCCACCAGGGTGTAGCCGGTGATCAGCGCCGGGGCGATGCACAAGCCGATGACCAGGCCGTTCGCCGCCAGCAGCGGTACCGCCGTGATCGCCCACAGCGGGACGGTGGCCAGCGCCAGCAGCCCGTAGGCGACGAGCAGCCGGCGGCGCGGGCCGGTCTTCCAGGCGATGGCGCCGCACGCGATACCGGCGAGCATGTTGCCTGCCGCGAAGATGCCGTAGAGGACGCCGTTGATGCCGGGGCGGCCGATGTCCTGGGTGAACGCGGTCAGCGTGACCTGCATACCGCCGAAGACCGCGCCGATGCCGAGGAACGCCACGATCAGCACCCGCACGCCGGACACCGACAGCGCCGAGACGCGCGGCGCATCCCCTTCGTGGCCGCGGTGGACCGGCGGCTGGCTGCGCCGCTGCGCCGCGAAGAGCAACCCGCCGACCAGCGTCAGCGCCGCCTCGGCGACCAGTCCGGCGGCCGGGTGGACGCCGGTGCACAGCGCCGTGGCCAGCACCGGACCGACCACGAAGGTGAACTCGTCGGTGACCGATTCGAACGCCGCCGCCGTCGGCAGCAGCGGACTGCCGCCCAGCCGGGCCGCCCAGCGGGCCCGCACCATCGGGCCGACCTGCGGCGTGGAGGCGCCCGTGGGCACCGCGACGGCGAGCAGCGCCCACAGGGGAGCGTGCGACAGGGCCAGCGTGATCAGCGCGGCGATACCCGCGACATGCACCAGCACGCCGGGCACCAGCACCGCGCGCTGCCCGAACCGGTCGGCGAGCTTGCCGCTCTGCGGGGCGAACAGCGCCATCGCGACGCCGGTCGTCGCCGAGACCGTACCGGCGGTGCCGTACGAGCCGGTGGTGTGCTCGACCAGCAGGACGATGGAGATCGTCAGCATGGCGAAGGGCTGCCGGGCCAGGAAGCCGGGCAGCAGGAAGGTCCACGCACCGGGGGTGCGCAGCAGTTGTCCGTATCCGGGACGGGAGTCCTTGACCGCGGATGCCACGGCCGGGCCTTTCCGCTGCCTGGTAGCGCACGGCCGCGAGTGCTCACGGGTGGTGCGCCGAGAGCTGTCCTCTCGCGCAGGACCGAGTGATACCGCGTGGCCCGCACCGGGCCGCGGCCGCCGAGCGGTCGCGCCAGCTCTGCATCAGGCAGAGTGGTTCGTCGATGTGCTGAGGGGATTGTACAGGCCGGTACGGGTGAAGCCCTGGGATCGGCCAGGGCTTCACGGGGCTCGCCTTCGGATCGGTGGTGCGCCGCCGCACACCGGGGCGGCGCACCGATCCGTCAGTCGCGAGGGGCGCTCCGGCCGCCGGCGGTGGCGGGCGTCTTCCGCCGTCCGCGGCGGCGCACCGCCTCCACCGGCGCCTCGGCCACGGTGCCCAGCCAGCCGGCGAGCTTGCCGCCCTGGGAGACGGCCTGGAGCCGCTTCTCCGCCGCGTCGCGGACCTGGTCGGTGGCGACGACCAGCAGCTCGTCGCCGCGGCGCAGCACCGTCGTCGGCGTCGGCACGAAGCTCGTGCCGTCCCGGACGACGAGGGTGACGGCGGCGCCGGACGGCATCCGCAGCTCCCCGACCTCCACGCCGTGCATCCGGGAGGTGGCGCCGATCGAGGTGGAGAGCAGATGGCCGCGGAGCCGCTCCAGCGGCGCCGACTCGATGCCGAGGTCGGCCGCCTCCTCGCCCTCACCCAGCCGCAGCCGCCGCGCCAGCCACGGCAGCGTCGGCCCCTGGACGAGGGTGTAGACCACGACGAGGACGAAGACGATGTTGAAGACGCGTTCGCTGCCCGGGACGTGGCCGACCATCGGGATGGTGGCGAGGACGATGGGCACCGCACCGCGCAGCCCGGCCCAGGACAGCAGCGCCTCCTCCCGCCACGGCACCCGGAACGGCAGCAGCCCGAGGAAGACCGACAGCGGCCGGGCCACGGCGGTCAGGATCAGGCCGATCAGCAGCGCGGGGACGATGTCGTCGAGGAGGTTGTGCGGCGTCACCAGCAGGCCCAGCAGGACGAACATGCCGATCTGGCCTATCCAGCCCAGCCCTTCGGCGAAGCCGCGGGTCGCCGCGGCGTGCGGCAGCTTGGCGTTGCCGAGGAGCATCGCGGCCAGGTAGACGGCGAGGAAGCCCGAGCCGTGCGCCAGTGCGCCCGCGGCGTACGCCGAGACCGCGATGGCCATCACGGCGATCGGGTACAGACCCGAGGCGGGCAGCGCCACGTGCCGCATCCCGAACGCGCCGATCCAGCCGACGGCCAGTCCGACCGCCGCGCCGATCGCCAGCTCCAGGGCGATCTCGCCGATCAGGACGTACCAGTGCTCGACCGGTCCGGCGGCCGAGAAGGCGACGACGAGGATGACCACCGGGGCGTCGTTGAAGCCGGACTCGGCCTCCAGCACACCCGTCAGGCGGGGCGGCAGCGGCACCGAGCGCAGCACGGAGAAGACCGCGGCGGCGTCCGTCGACGACACCACCGCGCCGATCAGCAGCGCCTGACGCCACTCCAGCCCGGCGAGATAGTGCGCCCCCGCCGCGGTGACCCCCACGCTCACCGCGACGCCGAGCGTGGAGAGCAGCGCCGCGCGGGGCAGCGCGGGCCGGATCTCCTTCCACTTCGTCCCGAGGCCGCCCTCGGCGAGGATCACGACGAGGGCGGCGTAGCCGAGCAGCTGGGTCAGCTCGGCGTTGCTGAAGTCCACGCCGCCCAGGCCGTCCTGCCCGAGGGCGATGCCTATCCCGAGGTAGATGAGCAGGCTGGGCAGCCCGCTGCGCGAGGAGAGCCGTACCGCGGCCACCGCGACGAGCAGTACGAGCGAGCAGAGCAGCAGGAGTTGGTTGAGATGGTCGACAGTCAGGAGCTGGTCCTTCCGCGCGCGGTCCGGTGCCGGGTCCGGGGTCTTTCCCTGGCGTAATCCTTACCGTATCTAGTTACTGAGGCTAACAATTTACCATTACTTGAATCTTGGGTGCGCTGGTCATGACTCCGCGTAGGGGTCGCCCGACTGGGGGGCCTATCGTTGCTCCAGCACTCCCACCCTGCCCCTCGAAGGACAGAGATGCCCGCCAACAAGACCGGCCCAGCCCCCAAAAAGAAGAAGGGGCGGCGCGGCCGCCTCGTCGCCGTCGCGGTCGTGCTGCTGCTCGTGGCGGGCATCGCGTTCGGCGCCTTCTGGGGGGTGAACACCGTGCGGGCGTCGTTCCCGCAGACCACCGGGTCGCTCAAGCTCGCGGGCCTGACCGACCCCGTCGACGTCCGCCGCGACGCGCACGGGATACCCCAGATCTACGCCGACTCCGACGAGGACCTCTTCCGCGCCCAGGGCTACGTCCAGGCGCAGGACCGCTTCTGGGAGATGGACGTCCGCCGCCACATGACGGCCGGCCGCCTCTCCGAGATGTTCGGCAAGGACCAGGTCGACACCGACGCCTTCCTGCGGACGATGGGCTGGCACCGCGTCGCACAGCAGGAGTACGACACCAAGCTGTCGCCGGCCACCAAGAAGTACCTCCAGGCATACTCCGCGGGCGTCAACGCCTACCTCAAGGACCACGAGGGCGCGGCGCTCTCCCTGGAGTACGCGGCGCTGGACTTCCAGAACGACTACAAGCCCGAGAAGTGGACGCCCGTCGACTCGGTCGCCTGGCTCAAGGCCATGGCCTGGGATCTGCGCGGCAACATGCAGGAAGAGATCGACCGCTCGCTGATGACGAGCCGTCTCACCCCGCAGCAGATCGCCGAGCTGTACCCGGCCTACCCGTCCAAGCGGAACAAGCCGATAGTCGAGGGCGGTGCGGTCAACCCCGTCACCAAGGAGTTCGACCCCAAGGGCAGCGGCCCCGGCAACACCGCGAACGGCACCCCCGCCGGCGCCGCCCACGATCTCCAGTCCGGGCTCTCCGCGCTCTCCACCTCGCTCGACAAGATCCCGGCGCTGCTCGGCCCGAACGGCAACGGCATCGGCTCCAACTCCTGGGTCGTCTCCGGCGCCCACACCACCACCGGCAAGCCGCTGCTCGCCAACGACCCGCACCTCGCCCCGCAGATGCCCTCGCTCTGGTACCAGATGGGCCTGCACTGCCGCACCACCGGCCCGAAGTGCAACTACGACGTGGCGGGCTACACCTTCTCCGGCATGCCCGGCGTGATCATCGGCCACAACCAGGACGTCTCCTGGGGCATGACCAACCTCGGCGCCGACGTCACCGACCTGTACCTGGAGAAGGTCACCACCGACGGCTACCTCCACGACGGCCGCCGCCGCCCCTTCACCACCCGCAAGGAGACCATCAAGGTCGCCGGCGGACCGAGCCGCGAGATCACCGTCCGCGCCACCGACAACGGGCCCATAGTCTCCGACCGGAACGGCGAGCTGGCCACCGTCGGCAAGCGGGCCCCCGTCGGCAACGCCGCCCCCGACCGCGGCGACGGCTACGCGATCTCGCTGCGCTGGACCGCGCTCGACCCCGGCACCTCCATGGACGCCGTCTTCGAGCTGAACCGCGCCAAGGACTGGACGAGCTTCCGCAAGGCCGCCGCCGACTTCGAGGTCCCCTCGCAGAACCTCATCTACGCCGACACCAAGGGCAACATCGGCTACCAGGCCCCCGGCCGCATCCCCGTCCGCGGCAAGGGCGACGGCTCCCTCCCGGCCCCCGGCTGGGACCCGGCCTACCGCTGGACCGGCTACATCCCGCAGTCCGCGCTCCCCTGGGAGTACAACCCCGACCGCGGCTACATCGTCACCGCCAACCAGGCCGTCGTCGACGAGAAGAAGTACCCCTACCTGCTGACCAAGGACTGGGGCTACGGCGCCCGCAGCCAGCGGATCAACGACCTCATCCAGTCGAAGATCAAGGACGGCGGCAAGGTCTCCACGGATGACATGCAGAGCTTCCAGCAGGACAACAGCAGCCAGATCGCCCGGATCCTGACGCCGTACCTCACCAAGGTCAACATCTCCGACCCGTACGTCCGCGAGGCGCAGCAGCTCCTCGACGGCTGGGACTTCACCCAGGAGCCGGACTCCGCGGCCGCCGCCTACTTCAACGGCGTCTGGCGCAACCTCCTCAAGCTGGCCTTCGGCAACAAGATGCCCAAGGAGCTGCGGGTCAAGGGCGAGTGCCTGACCGTCCGCCCGGCCGAGGGCAGCGGGCCCGTCGACGACCTCGACAAGTTCGTCCGCGAATGCGGTGAGCGCGCCCCCGACATGGCCCAGCCCGACGGCGGCGACCGCTGGTACGAGGTGGTCCGCGCGATCCTCGACGACCCGAACAACGCCTGGTGGAAGACCGAGGACCTGCCCGGCCACCCCGGCGACAAGAACCGCGACCAGCTCCTCGCCCACGCCATGAAGGACGCCCGCTACGAGCTGACCTCCAAGCTCGGCAAGAACATCGACAACTGGACCTGGGGCCGGCTGCACCAGCTGTTCCTGAAGAACCAGACGCTGGGCACCGCGGGCCCCGGCCCCCTCCAGGGGCTCTTCAACCGCGGCCCGTGGAACGTCGGCGGCGGCGAGGCGGCGGTCAACGCCACCGGCTGGAACGCCTCCGGCGGCTACGGCGTCACCTGGGTCCCGTCCATGCGGATGGTCGTCAACCTCGCCGACCTCGACAAGTCCCGCTGGATCAACCTCACCGGCGCCTCCGGCCACGCCTACGACGCCCACTACTACGACCAGACCGACAAGTGGGCCAAGGGCGAACTGCTCCCCTGGGCCTTCGGTGACGCCGCGGTCAAGAAGGGCACGAAGGACACGCTGACGCTCACCCCGTGAGCACCTGAGCCGAACGGCCCCGGCCCCCGCCCGCACGATGCGGACGGGGGCCGGGGCCGTTTCCGTCGCCGCGGCAGCAGCCATTTCCGGTCAATACCCGACGGCCGGAAATCGATGTCCCCGCTCACTCCCGCGCCGCGAACCGCCACACCCCCGACGGCGTCACCGCCGCGTCCACCGGCCGGTCGTGCGCCTCCGCCGGGACCTCGTCCAGCACCTCGCCGTCGTGGAGCAGCACCACCGTCGCCGGCTGCGCACCGGCCCGCTCCAGCCGCGCCAGTACCCGGTCGTACGAGCCGCCGCCACGGCCCAGCCGCAGCCCGTGCCGGTCCACCGCGAGGCCCGGCAGCAACACCGTGTCCGCCGCCGTCACCGCCTCGGGGCCCAGCCGAGGCCCGGCCGGCTCCAGCAGCCCTCGGCCCGCCTTCACCAGGCGCTCGGCGCCCTCGTAGACCGCCCAGTCCAGATCGTTGTCGGGCAGCAGCACCGGCAGCAGCACCCGCGTCCCCGCCCCGTGCAGCCGCTCCAGCAGCGCGCGGGTGGACGGCTCGCGCCCCACCGACACGTACGCCGCGACCGTCCCGGCGTCCGCCAGCTCCGCCAGCTCCAGCGCCCGACGGGCCAGCTCCGCCCCGGAAACCGCCGCGACATCGGCCGGCAACGCTCTCCTCACCTCCAGGAGATGGCGCCGCAACCTCTGTTTCCTACTGTGATGCACGCTCACCGTGTGGCCTTGCTCCCGCTCTCGGGCAGTATTCACCGGACACTCATCATCCTTCCGTTTGAGCCGGTTATCGTTCTGCGCATGACCCCATCGCACCCCCGGATCAGCAAGGCTGTCATCCCGGCGGCCGGCCTCGGCACCCGCTTTCTCCCCGCCACGAAGGCCACCCCCAAGGAGATGCTGCCGGTTGTCGACAAGCCCGCCATCCAGTACGTGGTGGAGGAGGCGGCCGCCGCCGGCCTCTCCGACGTCCTCATGGTGACCGGCCGCAACAAGCGGCCCCTGGAGGACCACTTCGACCGCAACTACGAGCTGGAAGAGGCGCTGCACCGCAAGGGCGACGAATCCCGCCTCGGCAAGGTCCAGGAATCCAGCGACCTGGCGACCATGCACTACGTCCGCCAGGGCGACCCCAAGGGCCTCGGCCACGCCATCCTCTGCGCCGCCCCGCACGTCGGCGACCAGCCCTTCGCCGTCCTCCTCGGCGACGACCTCATCGACCCGCGCGACCCGCTGCTCCAGCGCATGATCGACATACAGGAGCGGCACGGCGGCTCCGTCATCGCCCTCATGGAGGTCGACCCGGCCCAGATCCATCTCTACGGCTGCGCCGCCGCGACCCCCACGGGCGACGACGACGTCGTGGTCGTCTCCGACCTGGTCGAGAAGCCCGACGTGGCGCAGGCCCCCTCCAACCTCGCCATCATCGGCCGCTACGTCCTCGACCCGGCCGTCTTCGACGTACTGCGCGAGACCGCCCCCGGTCGCGGCGGCGAGATCCAGATCACCGACGCCCTCCAGACGCTCGCCGCCGACCCGTCCCTGGGCGGCCCGGTGCACGGCGTCGTCTTCAAGGGCCGCCGCTATGACACCGGCGACCGCGGCGATTACCTCCGTGCCATTGTCAGACTGGCATGCGAACGTGAGGACCTGGGCCCGGAGTTCCGGACCTGGCTGCGCAGTTACGTCACCGAGGAGTTGTAGGGCCTTGAGCGGTACCACCGACCCGACCCGCCGTCCGCACCGTGTCTGGTCGGTGGCCGACCATCTCGACGACGTCCTCGCCAAGGTCCGCCCCCTGGACCCGATCGAGCTGCAGCTGCTCGACGCCCAGGGGTGCGTCCTGGTCGAGGACGTCACCGTCCCGGCCGCCCTCCCGCCGTTCGACAACAGCTCCATGGACGGCTACGCGGTCCGCGTCGCCGACGTCGAGGGCGCCACGGAGGAGTTCCCCGCCACCCTCACCGTCATCGGGGACGTCGCGGCGGGCAGCGGCGAGCTGCCCGCCGTCGGCCCCGGCCAGGCCGCCCGCATCATGACCGGCGCGCCCCTCCCGCCCGGCGCCGAGGCCGTCGTCCCCGTCGAGTGGACCGACGGCGGCAGCGGCGGCGGCCCCGCCGACTCCATGGCGGCCCACGGCGCATCCCCCGCGGGCGCCTCCGGCGAGGTCCGGGTGCACCGCCCGGCCGCCGCCCGCGCCCACATCCGCGCCGCGGGCAGCGACGTCAGCGCCGGGGAGCGCGCCCTGCGCGCCGGTACGGTCCTCGGCCCGCCGCAGATCGGCCTGCTCGCCGCCATCGGCCGCGGCACCGTCCGGGTCCGGCCCCGCCCCCGTGTCGTCGTGCTGTCCACCGGCAGCGAACTGGTCCAGCCCGGCGAGACGTTGGGCCCCGGCCAGATCCACGACTCCAACAGCTTCCAGCTCACCGCCGCGGCCCGGGACGCCGGCGCCATCGCCTACCGCGTCGGCGCCGTCGCCGACGACCCCGACATCCTCCGCGCCACCCTGGAGGACCAGTTCATCCGCGCCGACCTGCTGGTCACCAGCGGCGGCGTCAGCGTCGGCGCGTACGACGTGGTCAAGGAGACGCTCACCGACCTCTCCGCCGAGGAGGGCAGCGTCGAGTTCCGTCGGCTCGCCATGCAGCCCGGCAAGCCCCAGGGCTTCGGCCTCATCGGCCCCGACCGCATCCCGCTGCTCGCCCTCCCCGGCAACCCGGTCAGCGCCTACGTCTCCTTCGAACTCTTCGTCCGCCCCGCCATCCGTACGCTGATGGGCCTGCCCGACGTGCACCGCGCCACCGTCCCCGCCGAGTGCACCGAGGCGATCACCGGCTCCCCGGAGGGCCGCCGCCAGTTCCTGCGCGGCTCCTACGACCGGGACGCCGGCACGGTCACCCCCGTCGGCGGCACCGGCTCCCACCTCATCGGCGCACTCGCCCACGCCAACGCCCTGATCGTCGTCCCCGAGGACACCACCGAGGTGGCCGCGGGCGGCGACGTCGAGGTCGTCCTGCTCGGCTAGGCCCTGTCGTCACACTCCCGTCTGCCTCGCGACGCCTGGCACGCACGCTCGCCGCGTTGTCGGGATCGTCCCGGTACACCCGGTACCGGGGCGACCCTCCGCCTTGCGATCGCACGCACCAGACGCCGCGAGGCCGCCCTTCGGGCGACGACGGGAGTGTGACGACAGGACCTAGCCCTCGTGCCCCAGGGGTACGGTGTCGTCGCACAGGCGGCAGTGTGGAGCAGGAGAACGATGAACAGCGGCCAGCAACATCTCACCCATCTCGACGCGGCGGGAGCCGCCCGGATGGTCGACGTCACGGCGAAGGACGTCACCGCCCGCACCGCGCGCGCCACCGGCCGCGTCCTGGTGTCGCCGCAGGTCGTCGCGTTGCTCCGGGGCGAGGGCCTACCCAAGGGCGATGCGCTGGCCACCGCACGGATCGCCGGGATCATGGGCGCCAAGCGGACCCCGGAGCTGATCCCGCTCTGCCACCCGCTCGCCGTCTCGGGCGTCACCGTCGACCTCACCGTCGCCGACGACGCCGTCGAGATCGCCGCCACGGTCCGCACCACCGACCGCACCGGCGTCGAGATGGAGGCCCTCACCGCGGTCTCCGTCGCCGCGCTCACCGTCGTCGACATGGTCAAGGCCGTCGACAAGGCGGCCGTGATCACCGACGTCCGGGTCGAGACGAAGACCGGCGGCAAGTCCGGCGACTGGAGCCGCGGATGACCGCCCCGCGCGCCCTCGTCGTCACCGCCTCCAACCGCGCGGCCGCCGGCGTCTACCCCGACAAGGGCGGCCCGCTGCTCGTCGAGGGGCTGACGGCCATGGGCTTCACGGTCGACGGCCCGCGCGTCGTCGCGGACGGCGACCCCGTCGAACAGGCCCTCCGCGAGGCCGTCGCCGCCGGGTACGACGCCGTCCTCACCACCGGCGGCACCGGCATCTCGCCCACCGACCGCACCCCCGAGGCCACCCGCGCCGTCCTCGACCGCGACATTCCCGGCATCCCGGAGGCGCTGCGCGCCGCGGGCCGCGAGGCGGTGCCCACCGCGGTCCTCTCCCGTGGTCTGGCCGGGGTCGCCGGCACCACCCTCATCGTCAACCTCCCCGGCTCGACCGGCGGCGTACGCGACGGCCTCGCCGTTCTCGCCGACCTCCTGCCGCACGCCGTCGACCAGATCCGCGGCGGCGATCACCCCAGACCTCCGCGGAGTACCCACTGAACGCGCCCTGGCCGGTCGTCCTCACGGACAACGACGTCACCCTCCGGCCGATAAAACTGCGCGACCAGCGGGCCTGGCGCGAGGTCAACCGCCGCAACCGCGACTGGCTGCGTCCCTGGGAGGCGACGGTCCCGCCGCCCCCGCCCGGCATCCCCGTACCGCACCGCCCGACCTACCGTCAGATGGTCCGCCATCTGCGGGCGGAGGCGTACGCGGGCCGGATGCTGCCGTTCGTCGTCGAGTACCGGGGCCGTCTGGTCGGTCAGCTCACCGTCGCCGGGATCACCTGGGGCTCGATGTGCTCGGGCCATATCGGCTACTGGGTCGACCAGGAGGTCGCCGGCCGTGGCGTCATTCCGACCGCCGTCGCACTCGCCGTCGACCACTGCTTCCACAGCGTCGGGCTGCACCGCATCGAGGTGTGCATTCGTCCGGAGAACGCCCCCAGCCGCCGCGTCGTGGAGAAACTCGGATTCCGCGAGGAGGGGCTGCGGCCGCGCTATCTGCACATCGACGGCGCCTGGCGTGACCACGCCGTATTCGCGCTGACCGCGGAAGAGGTGCCGGACGGCCTGCTGAACCGCTGGCGACGGCAGAAGCCCAGCACATCCCACAAATGAAATACCTGTTCGAATTAATCCACCGAATACCCACATTCGGAGAGTGCTGATCTCAACAATCACAAAAAAAGTTCGAGATATCAGCCAGATCGTGCGACACACCGGCCCAATTGGCGGATGGCCCCCCGCAAACCCCTCTACCGTGTGAGTCGTGAGAAGCAGCGGCCTCATCTACGCAGTCATCGTCGGGGCCTGGGCTGCCTACTTGGTGCCGATGTGGCTCCGTAGGCAGGACGAGCTGAACGAAGCGCGTCCCACGGAGCGCTTCAGTACGGCCATCCGTCTCCTCTCCGGCCGTGCGGCCATGCAGCGCCGCTACGACAAGGAGCAGGACGGCCTCGCCGACGATGCCGCCGACGAGCAGGAACCGGACCACCGGCCCGACGGGGCCGACGTCCGGCCCCCCGGCGACCCCGCGACCGACCCCCGTACCCGGGTCGCCGCTCACCCGTCGCGCCCCTCGCTCACCGAGCGCGCCAAGCGGGCCAAGGTCCTCGCCCGCCGCCGGCGCACCATCACGGTCCTCTTCCTCACCTTCACCGTCGGCGCGGTCGTCGCCGCGGTCGGCGGCACCGCCTTCCTCTGGGCCCCCGCCGCCCCCGCCCTCCTGCTGAGTGCGTACATCGTCTACCTCCGCACCCAGGAGCGCCGCCGCTTCACCTTCACCATGGACCAGCGCAAGGCGGAGGCGGCGGCGCAACGGCTGCGGGAAGGCCGCCCCCGCCCTCCGCGGGCGGCGGACCAGCCGCCCGCCGCCGACCACCCGGCCGACCCCGTCGCTGACGCCCCGGCCGAACCCCACCCGGAGCCGCGCCCCGAGCCCGCCCAGACGGCCGGCCGCCGCGCCCTCGTGGAGGAGACCGACCACGCCGAGTGGGTCGACCAGCAGCGCGAACGGGAGCGCCCCCACCCGGCCCCCGGCAGCTGGGAGCCGGTCCCCGTACCGCTCCCCACCTACGTCACCGCCCCGGTCGCCCCCCGCGCCACCAGTCACGTCGACCTCGACGCCGACGACGCCTGGAGCTCCGCCCGCTCCAGCGCCGCCGCCGAGCACCCCGAACCCCCGCGCCAGGACCAGCCCACCGCGTCCCGCCGCCCCCGGGGCCGCACCCCGCTGTTCGACCAGTACGCCTCCCCGGCACCCGCCGACCACGCCGCCGCCGACCCGGACGACTACGACCGCCCGCGCGCCGCGAACGAGTAGCCCCCGCGCTGACCAGCACGGGAAGCGATTTCCGAGCACCGCCATCAAGGTGCTAGAGTTTCACTCGTCGCAAGGGCCTGTGGCGCAGCTGGTAGCGCACCTCGTTCGCAACGAGGGGGTCAGGGGTTCGAATCCCCTCAGGTCCACCGACGGAGCCGGTCACGAGAAATCTCGTGACCGGCTCTTTTGTGCTCTGCTCAACTTGGCGGGAGAAACGGGTATCCGCCTGGCTGTCGAGCCTCCGCCCCTCGGGACGGAGTGATGAGGGTCACGGGTCCCGTGCGGGATCGGGCGGCGGTGGCTGGGGCGTAGGCACGGAGCCTGGTCGCTCACCGGTAGATGACGCCGTGTTGAAGACCTGTCGTGGCCTGGCCCCTGATGTTCGGGCCGGAACTGCCGGCCGTGATCACGTAGGCGCATACCTGGTATTTCTCGCCGCGACCAGGTCGCTGCGGACCTCCCACTCGCGCCACTGCGGGGCGTTGTCGCGGGGCTCGGGCCAGGCAGGCATCTTGTGGAAGCCCACGCCGTTCGGCTTGTCGGGGCCGGGGTGGATCACTGAGGGGGTTCTTCGGTTCTGCTTCCGGGGTGAGGTCAGTCGTCGACGAGCCCCTCCGGGGAGCTGCGGGCGAGGTCGGCGAGGGTGGTGAGGGCCTGGGTGAGGACGTCCGATCGGGGGGAGGCGAGGCCGAGGCGGAGGGCGTTGGGGGCGTGGGCGCGGCCGACGGTGAACGCGGCGGCGGGCACCACACCGATGCCGTGCCGGGCCGCGGCGGCGACGAACGTCTCGGCGCGCCACGGGCGGGGTAGCCGCCACCAGCAGTGGTACGAGCGGGGGTCGCCCTGTACGTCGAACCCGTCGAGGTGCCGGGCCGCGAGCTTCTGGCGTTCCGTCGCCTCCTGCTGCTTGGCGGCCACCAGGGTGGCCAGGACGCCGTCCTGTTGCCAGCGGTGGGCGGCCTCCAGGGCGAACCGCATGGGGGACCAGCCGCCGGACCGGAGCGCGGCGGAGAGTACGCCGCCCAGCGCGGCGGGCGCGACCAGGAAGCCGAGGGTCAGGCCGGGGGCGGCGCGTTTGGAGAGGCTGTCGATCAGGACGGTGCGTTCGGGGGCGTGGGCGGCCAGCGGCGGGAGTTCGTCGCGGAGGAAGGCCCAGACGGCGTCCTCGATCGCGGGGAGACCGAGCCGGAGCAGGGTCTCGGCCAGGTGCGCCATCCGGGCGTCGGGCATGGTGAGCGAGAGCGGGTTGTGCAGCCGGGGCTGGACGTAGACGGCGTGCAGCGGGGCGGCGGCATGGGCCTCCGCGACGGCCTCGGGGACCAGCCCGGCGTCGTCCATGGTCAGCGGTACGAGGGTGATGCCGTGGCGGGCGGCGACGGCCTTCACGACCGGGTAGGTCAATTCCTCGACGCCGAGTCGTCCGCCGGGCGGCACCAGGGCGGTGACGGCGGCGGCGAGGGCCTGCCGGCCGTTCCCGGCGAAGAGGATCCGCGCCGGGTCGGGGCGCCAGCCGCCGCGGGCGAGGGTGTCGGCGGCTGACTCCTGTACGGCGGGGAGCCCGGCCGTGCCGACCGGTTGCAGCGCGTACGCGAGGCCGTCGGGGCGCAGCAGTCCGCCGAGTCCGGCGGCGAGGAGGGCGCTCTGGTCGGGGGCGACGGGGTAGTTCAGCTCCATGTCGATGCGGCTTCCGCCGGGTTCGGTGAGCGCGGGGGAGGCGGCCGGGGCCGTGGACTCGGCGCGGACGAAGGTGCCGCGGCCCACCTCGCCGACGGTCAGGCCGCGCCGGGCCAGTTCCCGGTAGACGCGGGTCGCGGTGGAGGCGGCGATGCCGTACTTCCGCGCGAAGGTGCGCTGTGGGGGGAGGCGGTCGCCGGGCCGGAGCGCACCGGTCCGGATCTCCTCGGCCACCGCGTCGGCGACGCTCCGGTAGTCCTGCATGGCGCTCTTCCTGTCGTTTCGTTGTCCGGGCGGTGGGTTGGTCTGTTGGGCCCGACGGTCAGAGTATGGGGATATTGCACTCGGTGCAATGTTTTTATTGCGCCGAGGTGGGGGTGCTTCTAGGGTCCTGTGGTGGCGGTCGTGATGCCGTGAATCCGCAGTGTGCAGGTGTGTTGGTGGTGGTCGCGCCTCGGTGCAATGTTCTTTTTCGCTCCTGATTGGTCTGAGGCGGGGTGGGTATTTCGGTCGGCTGCTTGGTGGCGTCCCTATGGGGGCGCGATCCGAGGGGCGGTCATGCAACCGATCGGCGTGGGACGGGTTTTCCTGAACGAGGAGGTTTCATGCTGGAGTTGAGCGGAGTTCTCGGGGTGTCGGCGGTGGCGCTGGGCATGGTGCTCACGCCCGGGCCGAACATGATCTATCTCGTCTCCCGGAGCATCACCCAGGGGCGGCGGGCCGGGATGATCTCGCTGGGCGGGGTGGCGCTGGGCTTTCTGGTGTATCTGCTCGCCGCCAATCTGGGGCTGTCGGTCGTCTTTCTCGCCGTGCCCGAGCTGTATGTCGCGGTGAAGTTGGCGGGCGCGGCCTACCTCGCCTACCTGGCGTGGAATGCCCTGAAGCCGGGTGGGCCGGCGGTCTTCTCGCCGCAGGAGGTGCCGCCGGACTCACCTCGCAAGCTCTTCGCCATGGGGCTGATGACGAATCTGCTCAACCCGAAGATCGCCGTCATGTACCTCTCGCTGATACCGCAGTTCATCGATCTGGACGAGGGGCATGTGCTGTTCCAGGGACTGGCCCTCGGTGCGGTCCAGATCGCGGTGAGCGTCGCGGTGAACCTTGTCATCGTCCTGGCGGCCGGAGCGATAGCCGCCTTCCTCGCGCGTCGCCCTTCCTGGCTGAAGGTGCAGCGGTACGTGATGGGTGCGGTGTTGGGGACGCTCGCCGTCACGCTGGCCGTCGACACCTCGGGGCCGTCCAGGGTGAGTTGACGGGCGGGGTGGGACCGGGCCTCTCTCGGGAAAGTATTTTCCGCTGTGGAAAGTGTGTGGCAGGGTGGGGTGTACGACGTTCGGTGCCCGGTCGGGGTGCCGGGGAGAGGGGTGGCGAGCGTGATGGCGGCGCAGGAAGGTGTACCGGGCGGCGGGGCGGAGGCCCTCGCGCTGGATGCGACGAGCGGGCTGCGGGAGGCGGAGGCGGCCCGGGCGCGGGCCGAGGTTCAGGCGCGCATCTTCCCCGCGTGGTTCGGGCCGGTGGGCGCGCTGATCGTGGTGGGGATCGGCGCCGTGCAGAGCTGGAGCTGGGACCAGCAGGGTTTCCCGGCCCTGCTGGCGCTGGTGGTGACGCTCGCCGGTCTGGTGGCGGCCTGCACGGTGCGGTGGATCGCCAGGCGCCGCACGGGAGTGGTGCGGTACGTACCTCTGTCCGCCCGGTTGTGGCGCAGCCGGTACGGCCTCTTGATCACTGCGGTGGCGTGTGCGGTGACCTGGGGTGCGGCGCTGCTGCTCGGGGTCGGAGGGAGCGCCTCGCGCCTCGCCGTGTACGTGGTCGGTGCCCTCTGCGTGTGGGGCAACTTCGTATGGCGCAACGCCGCTGCCCGGCAGGAGCTGGCGCGGCTGCGGGACGAGCCGGGGGCGGTGTGAGCGGCGATGCCAGACCCGGCGCGTCCGGGGCTCCGCAGCTGGATGCGGTGATCCATCACCCGACGCGGCTGGCGGTGGTGGCCTTCCTCTCGGCCTGTGACGAGGCGGAGTTCGCCGCCGTACGTGACACCTGCCAGGTGTCCGACTCGGTGCTCAGCAAGGCCGCGTCGGCGCTGGAGGCCGCCGGTTATGTCGCCATCCGCAAGGGGTACGCGGGCAAGCGCCCCCGTACCTGGCTCGGTCTCACCGACGCCGGTGAGCTGGCGCTCAACCAGCATCTGGCGGCGCTCCAGGACATCGCGGAGACGGCCCGGAGCGCGGGCGCGCGGACGCGCTCCGGTGCGGCGGAAGAGGGGGAGGCGAAGAGGGAGTAGCCGGGGGCCGTGGGGCGCTGGGGGCGCGAGCCGGCCCGGCGGGGTGTCAGCCGGCCAGGCGTGCCACGGCGGAGACGACGGCGGCGATGCCGTCCTCCGTGGCCATCCGGCGGGCGGCGTCGGCGGCGTGGGTGCGGAGAGCGGGCTCGGTGGTGGCGCGGAGGAGCGCCGCGGCCAGCCGGTCGGCGGCCTCGTCGTCGGAGAGTGCGGCGAACGGGATCGCGGGAGTTGCCGCCCCCACCGTGGCCAGGCGGCCCGCCCAGAACGGCTGGTCGGCGGTGACCGGTACCGGCACGCTCGGGACGCCCGCGCGGAGCGCGGCGGCCGAGGTCCCGGCGCCCGCGTGGTGCACCACCGCGGCGGTGCGCGGGAAGAGCAGGGCGTGCGGGATCTCCCCGATGGTGAGGATGTCGGATGCGGTTCGCGGGGTGGCGGGGGATGCGGGGTGTGGGGTGTGCGCGGTACGGGTGCACGTCTCGGCGGTGGGGGCTGCCATGCCGGTGCGGGTTCTCGTAGAGGAAGTGCCGTTGGCGGCTGTGTCTGAGCGTGCTCCTGTGGCCGTGCCGGTGTCGGCGGGGTGAGGGCCGGTGTGGGGGCAGGTGTCGTCGGGGGCGGAGGAGGCGCCGGGGCCGGTCAGACCTGCGGTGCCTGATTGGAGGATGCCGCGGAGGTTGGCGCGGCGTAGGGCTTGTACGGCGAGGGTGCCGAGGCGTTCGCCTTCGCCGGCGGCCATGCTGCCGAAGCCGATGAAGACCGGGGGAGGGCCGTCGGCCAGGAAGTCTTCGATGGCGGGCGGGAGTTGGGCGTCGGGGGCGTGCCAGGGCCACCAGTTGCCGACGACGTCGAGGCCGGGGTGCCAGTCGGCGGGGCGCGGCAGCAGGACCTCGCTGAAGCCGTGCAGTACCCGGGGCCGGGCCGCCTCGAAGCGGCGGCGGACGGCGCCCGGGGTGGCGGGCGGCAGGCCGAGGCGGGCGCGGAGGGCGCGGGTCGCGTCGGCGTACAGCCGGTCGACGATGCGGGGGGCGAGGCGGCCCGCGAGGCGGTTGCCCCAGGGGCCCAGGTTCCGGCCGCCGGACACCACGGGGGCGAACTCCCTGGTGGGGGCGGTCGGGTGGAGGGGCAGATCGAGCGCGGGGATGCCGTGGGCCTCGCAGAGGTGGCGGCCGAGCGGGGCGGTGGTCGTGGAGAGCAGCAGCAGTTCCGTGTCCGGGGTGACGGCGTCGGCCATGCCGGCGCCCAGTTCGTCGACGAATGCGGCGGCGGTACGCAGCAGGGCCCGCCGATCGCCGCGTCCGGGACCGGTGTCGTCGGGGCGCCGGGCGTGCGGATCGGCGGGTAGCCGCCGGAACTCCGGTCCGGCGGCGCGGACGAGCGGGGCGAAGGTGTCGTGCGTGGCGATCGCCACCTCGTGACCTGCGGCGATGAGGGCGGCGCCGATACCGGTGTACGGGGCGACGTCGCCGTACGAACCGGCGGCGGTGAGGAGGATCTTCATGGTGTTGCCTTCCGTGAGGGAGTGAGGGAGTGAGGGAGTGAGGGAGTGAGCGGGCGGAGCCCGGGCCACGAAGTCCGGGCCCGGTCCCGGAACGCGGAGCCCGGAGCCCCGGCCACGGAGCCCGGTGCCACTGAGCCCGGATCCCGAAGAGAGGAGCCGTTGCGGCGGTGGGTTGGGGGGCGGCCCGGGTGACGCGGATCGGCCCGTAGGAGCAACTGGCCTCCCCGTAAGGGGGTGTCCATCCGACTCGTACGGCGGCGTCGGGCGGAAGGGCTTCGGGGGCAGGCCGCAGAGGGCGGGCCCTAGGGACGTTCGCCCCGTCGCCCCCTGGCCCCGTACAGGAGCCTTCTGCCAGCCCGTAAGGGAGAACCCGGCTGCTCTGCGGGAAACCCCGTCCGGGACGGAGCGCGCCGGTCCGCTCTCAGGCGCTCCCCGTCCGCTCTGAGCGGCGCCGGGCGGCCGGGCGAAGGGTGCCGACCGCAGGGAACGCGGGGCCACTTCACGCGGCGGCACGGCTGGCAGGGCGTGCGTATCCCGGACGCGCGCTCCGGGGTCAGGGTGCGGGCGTCGCCCCCGATGGCGACGGGCGCCCCGTTTCGGGCGGCTCCGTGTCCGTGCCCGGTGCCCGTACCGCATTGGCGTGGATGGCGGTGTGCAGGTAGGAGGCGAGACCGGGGCGTTGTTCCGATGGGGGGACGAGGAGGGCGAAGGCGCGGGGGTCGGTGAGGAAGTCGTCGGCGATGCGGGTGTGCATGTCGGTGGGGCAGGGGGTGAACCAGCGGCTGATGTGGGCGCGGTGTTCCTCGGCCAGGTCCATCGCCGTCGGGCCGTCCGGGGGTTCCTCGGCGTCGTGGGCGGCGAGGAGGCGGGTGCGCCAGGCGGCGGCCTCGGCCATGAGGCGGGCCCAGTCCTCCTTGGTGTGGCTGTCGGCGCGGGCCATCGCACGCCGGTGACCTGGGCTGTCGTGCCATTTGCGCTCGGCGTCGGTGGCGTAGCTGAGGTCGAAGGCGACCTCGCCGAAGACCTCGAACCGTTCGTCGGGCGTCAGCCGTACGCCGGTCTGCTGGACCTCCATGGCGCGCTCGGCGACCTCGACCAGGCGGCCGAGGCGGGTGATCTCCTCGGTGAGCCGGCGGTGGCGGGCGCGCAGCCGGTCGAGGAGGTCGGCGTCCGGGGCCCGGAGGAGGGCGGTGATCTCGTCGAGCGGGAAGCCCAGCTCGCGGTAGAAGAGGATGCGCTGAAGCCGGGCGAGGTCGGCGTCGGTGTAGAGGCGGTACCCGGCCGGGCTGCGGTCGCCCGGGCTGAGCAGTCCGGCCTTGTCGTAGTGGTGCAGGGTGCGCACCGTGATCCCCGCGAAGCGGGAGACCTGGCCGACCGTGTAGCTCATCGCGGCGCCTTCCGTCCTGGCTCGTCGCGGCGGAGCCCCGGACCACCCGTAGGGGTCCGGGGCGGGCCGCCCCCGTCACCCGTACAGGGTGCGCCCTGACGCGACGTAAGGGTCAAGCGGGGACGGGCGACGAGCCGAGCGGGAAACGGGCGACGAGCCGAACGGGAGCGCGCGGCCGGGCGGTGCGAACACCCTGCGAGTACCCCGGGGAGCGACCGCCCCGGCCCCGTAGGAACCACAACGCCCCCGGAAGCGACGAGGCTTCTCAGGGGCGTTGCAGCGAAGGGCAGGAGCCCGGCGGTCCGGGCCAGGCGGGGCGGGGTTCCGGGATCCGGGCCCGGCGGGCCTCCGGGCCCCGGCCGCAGGCGAGCCGCAGCCCCTCACCCCCCCTCCGGATACATCTCCTGCCACACCGAGGTGAATTCCGCCTGGGTGTCCTCGCGGGTGAGGCCGGCGGTGCGGGCCCGGGTCATCCAGGCGCGCAGTTCCTCGCGGAGTTGGGTGTCGGCCGCGGATTCCGGGCGGGCCAGGGTGCGGCTGACGAAGGTGCCGAGGCCGGGGCGCGGCTCGACCAGGCCCTCGCGTTCCAGCTCGCGGTATGCCTTCAGCGTGGTGTTCGGATTGACCTTGGTGGTGGCCGCGACCTGCGCCGCCGTCGGCAGGCGGTCCCCTTCGACCAGGATGCCCAGCCGCAGCGCCTGCTGGACCTGCTGGACGATCTGGAGGTAGGTGGCCACGCCACTGCGCCGGTCGATCCGGAACTCGACCACGCTCACCACCTCTCCGACTCTTCCGCCCGTCGCGGCCCGGCGGCCCCGCGCGGGCCCGGCCGTCCCCACTGCCACCGTAGGCCGCGGGGGCCGGACTCCGTACGGTCCGACCGATTGATGATGGTGCGACCACTACCGGCTGTCAAAGCGCGGCACGGCTGGTGACCGGGGACGACGGGCCGGTCGGCGCTCAGAGCGGCCGCCGGTGGGCGCGCCAGGCGACGAACCCGAGGATCACCGCGGTCAGTGCGAACAGGATGGCCGATCCCCGCCATTGCATGCCCATCATCTGGTCGAAGCCGAAGTAGTCGGTGACGCTCTGGGTGATGCCCAGCTTCGCCCGGCACGCGTCGGTGGCCGCGTCGGTGGATTCCAGGCAGGTGCCGAAGCCGTAGAGCTTGCCGTCGGCGGTGGCCACCCAGTTGTCGATGTTGATGGCGTCCGGCGCGAGCGACACCTCGTGGCCGAGCGGGACGAACGCGTGCCGCAGCTCCCCCAGGTGCGAGGGGACGCGGTCCCAGGCGATGCTGAACGCGCCCATGAAGACGACGGTGGCGACCATCGCGGTGATCAGGCGCTTGAGGAGCATGCCGAGGGCGATGCCGCAGACCGCGAAGAAGAGCGACATGGCCGGGAGCATCGGCCCGGTGACGTCGAACGGTCCGCTGATCAGCCAGTCACCGTTGAACGCCAGGGTGTGGGCCGGAAGCCACATCCACCGGTAGGACAGCGACAGTGCGGTGGTGCAGACCACGACGGTGGCCAGCGGCAGCGCGAGCGTCACGGCGAGCCACCGGGCGCGGCTGACGGACTGCGTGGTGACCAGCCGGATCGTGCCGTGCTCCTGCTCACCGGAGATCAGCGGGGCGCCGAGGAAGAGCCCGATGAGCGCGGGCAGGAACGCCAGCAGTCCGGCGCCGGCGCGGAAGATCCTGCCGAATTCGTCGGTGAACTTCGGAGAGGCGCTTTCGCCGGGCTGGGTGCCGTACTGCTGGACGAAGTCGACGACGGCGAAGTGCTGGTAGATGAAGTACGCGGAGGCCAGCAGGGTGACGGCGACGCCGCCGACCAGGGCCGCGCGGTGGCGGCGCCAGACCAGCCAGGGCAGACCGTGCAGCAGCCCGCCGGGGGCGCGTCCGGTGGTGGTGTCGCTCATGTCGGAGGCGTTTCCCTCGTACCGGGGGCGGTTCTCCGCCCGGATGTCGGTGCTCATGCCGCACGTCCGGCGGCCGGGGCGTCGAGGCGGGCCTCGTCCGTGATCAGCGTGGGCGCCTGCGGCGACCGCAGGTAGGCCAGCAGGACCTCCTCCAGGCCCGGCACCTGCACGTCCCAGCTGTCGGAGAGCGGGCCGCCGGGGCGGACCAGCGCGGTGAACTGCCGCCCGGTGACCCGGGATTCGACGACGGTGTGGTGGCGCGACAGCTCGTCCGGGACGCCGTTGCCCGCGGCGACGCCCGTCACCAGGGAGTGCGCGGGGACCAGCTCGTCGGTCGCGCCGCCCATCCGGAGCCGGCCCTCGGCGAGGACGAGGAGGAAGTCACACATGTCCTCCATCTCGGAGAGCATGTGGGACGACATCAGGACGGTCGTGCCGTGCTCGGCGGCCTCGGCCATCAGCAGCCCGGCCATCTCGTGGCGGGCCAGCGGGTCCAGGTCGGCCATCGGCTCGTCGAGCATCAGCAGGTCGGGGCGCTTGCCGAAGGCCAGCGCGAAGGCGACGCGGGTGCGCTGGCCGCCGGAGAGGGTGCCGACCTTGGCGGTGAACGGGACGTTGCCCGACTTCACGATCCGCTCGGCCAGGGCCTGGTCCCAGCCCGGGTTCAGCTCGCGGCCCATCCGCAGCGTCTCGGCCACGGTGAAGCGCGGGTAGAGCGGCTTGTCCTGGGCGAGGAAGGCGATCCGCTGGAGGACCGCGGGGTCGGAGACCGGCACCCCGAACAGCCGCAGCGAGCCGGTGGACGGCTGCACCAGCCGCGTCGCGGTGCCCAGGAAGGTGCTCTTGCCGGCGCCGTTGGGCCCGACCAGCGCGCAGATACGCCCCGCCGGGAGCCGGAACGAGCAGTCCTGCAGCGCCCAGCCGCGACGGTACTTCTTCCCCAGGCCGTCGGCCTCGATCGCCCATGGGCTCTGGTCGCTCACCCGGCTCACCCCTTTAGCTAGTTGATTAGTGGAATGAGTATGGAGAGGTGGGCGGAGACCTGTCAAACAGGGAGAGGGGGCGGTCGGCGGGAGGGCGTGGCGGGGGTCGCCCCGGGGCGTGGCGTGCGGGCCCTCGCGGGCGCCCCCGGAGCGCGTGGCTCAGACGGTTACGAGAACGACGGCCACCGGTCGGCGGCCCACGCCCGCCAGTCCGCCCAGCCGGGAGGCGGGCCGTCGATCCCGCGGCCTGTCAGCTCCGCCGCGTCGGGCTCCTCGAAGTGCGCTCGCCCGTACGCGATGTCGGCCTCGGTCATCGGGAGCGTCTCCTCGGGGGCGGTGGCCCGGCGGTGGGCGATCCGGGCGCGTCGGGTCTCCTCGTCCACCGGGAGATACACCATGCGGAAGCGTGCGCCCTCGGCCTCCGTCAGCCGGCGGATCGCGGACCGTTCGTCCCGGGACCAGCAGCCGTAGTCCACCACCACGCCGGTGCCCAGCCGGACCGCCTCCAGGGCGAGCCGGAGCATGCACCCCTCCAGCACGTCGCGCTTCCCGTCCGCCTCCGCCGTGCCGAACAGGGGGATCATCCAGTCGTCGGGCGTCAGGCGCAGCGCGCCGTGCTCCGCGGCGAGCTGCCGGGCCCGCGTGGTCTTTCCGGCCCCCGGCAGGCCGACCATCAGGAACAACGTGGCCATCCCCGGATCGTGTCAGGGGAACCGGGCGGGCGGCCACCGCTTTGCCGGCCGGTCACGGTCCGGTCCGCGGGCGGGGCGAGGCCGCGCGACAGGCCGGCCGGCGGCCCTACACCAGCGCCTTCCGCATGCACCGGCTGTCGTCGTACGTCCGGAACTCCCCGAACTTCTCCGGCTCGGGGACCATCAGGTATCCGCAGGACGCGTACAGGGACAGCGCCTCCGGCTGTGCGGTGCCGGTCTCCAGCACCATCCGGGTGCGGCCCGCCGCCCGCGCGTCGGCCTCCAGCGCGGCCAGGATGCGCCGGGCCAGGCCGCGCCCCCGGGCCTCCTCGATCACGAACATCCGCTTGATCTCGGCGTCCCCGGCGGCGTACCCCTTGGCGGGGTCCTCCTCGGTGCGCCAGCCGCCGGTGGCCACCGGGCGGCCGCCGTCGTACGCGAGCAGGTACCTGCCGCGCGGCGGGGCGAACATGGCGGCGTCGAGCGGTGTGAAGTCCGTCTCGCCGTAGCGGCGGACGTACTCCTGCTGTACCAGCGCGTCGAGGACCACCGCGTCGGGGTGGTCGTAGCGAACGGGACGTATCTCCACACCGGTCTCCATTCCGGAAAGCGTACGGCGCGCCCGCCGGACCGGGCGAGTGGCTTTGCGGACGGGCCCGGTGGCCTGGGTATCGTGCCGGGATGCTCACCGTGACGGGGAACGCGTGGGACTGCCGCCGCCGCTTGCGAATCTGAGGAGCCCGCCTTGCTCACCGTGACCACCGTGAACGTCAACGGCATCCGTGCCGCCGCCAAGAAGGGCTTCGTACCGTGGCTGGCGGAGACCGCCGCGGACGTGCTCTGCCTCCAGGAGGTCCGCGCCGAGGCTGCCCAGATCCCGGCGGAGGTCCGCGACCCCGAGGGCTGGCACACCGTGCACGCCCCCGCCGAGGCGAAGGGCCGCGCGGGCGTCTCGCTCTACACGCGGCGGGAGCCGGACGCGGTACGGATCGGGTTCGGCTCGGCGGAGTTCGACGCGAGCGGCCGCTACGTCGAGGCCGATCTGCCCGGTGTGACGGTGGCCTCGCTCTACCTGCCGTCCGGCGAGGTCGGCACCGAGCGCCAGAACGAGAAGGAACGCTTCCTGAAGGAATTCCTGCCGTACCTCACCGAGCTGCGCGCCCGGGCGGCGGCGGACGGCCGCGAGGTGCTGGTCTGCGGCGACTGGAACATCGCCCACCAGGAGGCCGACCTGAAGAACTGGAAGGCCAACGGCAAGAAGTCCGGCTTCCTCCCCGAGGAACGCGCCTGGCTGACCGAGGTCCTCTCCGAGACCGCCGGCGGCTACGTCGACGTCGTCCGCGCCCTGCACCCGGACACCGACGGCCCGTACTCCTGGTGGTCCTACCGGGGCCGCGCCTTCGACAACGACGCGGGCTGGCGCATCGACTACCACATGGCCACCCCCGGCCTCGCCCGCCGCGCGACCAAGGCGTTCGTGGAGCGCGCGGAGAGCTATGACATGCGGTGGAGCGATCATGCGCCGGTGACGGTGGTGTACGGGGGCTGAGCGAAGGCGGGCAGGGGCCCGTACGAGGGCTGAGGGGCGGAGGCGGTGCCGGGTCAGGCGCCGCCTTCGTCCTGTGTGCGGCCCCCATCGTCCGCCCGCTCCCCGTCCCCGTCCGCCCTCTCCCCCCGTACCCAGCACTCCAGCTCCGCGCGCACCCGGCGGTCCATCGCCATGGTGATCTCCGCGTCGATGACGGCCTGGAAGACGGGGTGGAGCTCTTCGAGGGTGGCGGTGAGGTGGGCGATCTCCTGGGGGGCGGGGGGTGTGCCCGTGGGTGGGGTGATGAGGTGGGTGCGGAAGAGGGTTGCCGCGATGGCGGCGACGGCGTCGGCGTGGGTGCGGACGGCGCGGCCCGCCTCCAGGACGGCGGCGAGCGGGATGCCCCGGGCGACGAGGGTGGTGGAGGCGTCCAGGAGGCGGCGGCTGGTGTGGACGAACTCGTCGCCGTCGACGGCGAGATAGCCGATGTCGAGTGAGGTGGCGAGGTTCTCGGCGGTGACGTCGCCGCTGTAGTGGTCGGCCAGTTCCTCGGGGGTGAGGCGGACCGGGGTCTCGTCCGACCAGGGGGTCGTGAACGTCGCGTCCAGGCCCAGGAGTTCGCCGACGTCGCGGCCGCTCTCGAAGGCGGCGAGGAGTTCGGTGATGCCGCCGAGCGTGTGGCCGCGCTCCAGGAGGGCGGCGATCGAGCGGAGCCGGGCCAGGTGGTGCTCGTTGTACCAGGCGATACGGCCCTCGCGGCGCGGCGGCGGGATCAGCTTGCGCTCGCGGTAGAAGCGCAGCGTCCGGACGGTGATACCGGCTTCGGCGGCCAGCTCCGCCATCCGGAACTCGCGCTGTTTGTCGTTCGGGTTCTCGTTCGCGGCCACCCGGTCACCTTATGCGCGGCGCATCCTGGCGGCCCGGGGTGCAACCGCCGGTAACTTCCTTGCGCGCGGCCTCTACCGCTCGGTACGGAGCTGCCTTACGCTCCAACCGTGCCAGTGATTGCTGGCGCGATCGGCGGTGTTGGTGATCCGGGGAGGCGGTGGCATGTCCGAGCGGGAACACGTGCGGGTGGCGGTGATCGGATCGGGGTTCGGCGGTCTGGGGGCGGCCGTGCGGCTGCGCCGGGAGGGGATCACCGACTTCGTGGTGCTGGAGCGCGCCGGATCGGTGGGCGGCACCTGGCGGGACAACAGCTATCCCGGGTGCGCATGCGACGTTCCCTCGCACCTCTACTCGTTCTCCTTCGCCCCCAACCCCCGGTGGCCGCGGAACTTCTCCGGGCAGCCGCACATCCGCGCCTATCTGGAGCATGTCGCGGACACCTTCGGCATCCGCCCCCACCTGCGCTTCCACTCCGAGGTGGAGCGCGCGCGGTGGGACGGTGACGCGCTGCGCTGGGAGATCGAGACGGCCCGCGGACCGCTCACCGCCGATGTCCTCGTCTCGGCGACCGGGCCGCTCTCCGACCCGAAGATCCCCGACATCCCCGGCCTCGACGGCTTCCCCGGCAAGGTGTTCCACTCCGCCCGCTGGGACCACGACTACGACCTGCGCGGCAAGCGCGTCGCCATGATCGGCACCGGCGCCTCCGCCATCCAGATCGTCCCGGCCATCCAGCCCGAGGTCGGCCGCCTCAGCCTCTTCCAACGCACCCCCGCCTGGGTGCTGCCGCGCGCCGACCGCAAGATCACCGGGCTGGAGCGCCGGCTGCACGCCAAGGTGCCCGCCACTCGCGCGGCCCGCCGCGGAATCCTCTGGGGCATCCGGGAACTCCAGGTCAGCGCCTTCACCAAGCGGCCGAACACGCTCGGTCTGGTCGAGGCCGTCGGCCGCGCGCACATGCGGCTGGCGGTCAAGGACCCCGCGCTGCGCGCCAAGCTCACCCCCGACTACCGCATCGGCTGCAAGCGGATCCTGCTGTCCAACAGCTACTACCCGGCGCTCACCAGGCCGAATGTCGACGTGATCGCCGCCGGGCTGCGGGAGGTCGACGGCGCCACCCTCATCGGCTCCGACGGCAGCCGCACCGAGGCCGACGCGATCGTCTTCGGCACCGGCTTCCACGTCACCGACATGCCGATCGCCGAGCGCATCACCGGCGCCGACGGCAGCACCCTCGCCGAGCGCTGGAAGGACGGCATGGCGTCGCTGCGCGGCGGCAGCGCCGATGGATTCCCCAACTTCCTCACCCTCATCGGCCCCAACACCGGCCTGGGCAACAGCTCGATGATCCTCATGATCGAGTCCCAGCTGAACTACCTCGCCGACTACCTGCACCAACTCGACGTCCTCGGCGGCCGGATCGCGCTGGACGCCCGCCCCGAGGCGGTGGCCGCCTGGAGCGACGAGATGCAGCGGCGGATGGCACGCACCGTGTGGACCACCGGCGGCTGCGACAGCTGGTACCTCGACGCCAACGGCCGCAACACCACCGCCTGGCCCGGCACCACCGCCGAGTTCCGGCGCGAGACCCGCCATGTCGACCTGGCCGAGTACGCCCTGCTGCGCCCGCCGGCCGACCGCCGCACCCCCGCCCCCGCCACCCTCTCCGAGGAGGCCGCCGTATGAAGCGCCCCGGACACGTCACCAGCGGACCGTACGCACCGCCACCGCCCCGCCGGACGCGGTACGTCGCCTCCGGCGGCGCCCGGCTGTACACCGAGATCCACGGGCCCGAGGACGCCCCGGCCGTCGTCCTCGCCCACGGCTGGACCTGCTCCACCGCCTTCTGGGCGCCCGTCGTCCGCGACCTCGCCGCCGACCACCGCGTCATCGTCTACGACCAGCGTGGCCACGGCCGCAGCCCGGCCCCCGGGCCCGGCGGCTACAGCACCAGCGCCCTCGCCGACGACCTGATCGCCGTCCTGGAGGCGACGCTGGCACCGGGCGAACGCGCCGTCGTCGGCGGCCACTCCATGGGCGGCATGACGATCATGGCCGCGGCCGACCGCCCCGTACTGCGCGAACGGGCCGCCGCCGCCCTGCTGTGCAGCACCGGCGCCGCCGACCTCTCCGCCGCATCGCGGGTCATTCCGCTGCGCACCCCCGAGGGCCGCCGCCGGGCGCACCGGCTGATGCTCGGCTCCCGCGCGCCGCTCGGCCCCGTCAGCCCGGTCACGAGGGCAGCCCTGAAGTACGCCACGATGGGCGCCGGTTCCTCCCCCGAGCAGGTCGAGGCGTGCGCCCGGATCATCCACGCCTGCCCGACCGGCGTCCGCTCCCACTGGGGGCGGGTGCTGTACGGCCTCGAACTCACCGGTGGCGCCGCGCGGCTGTCCGTCCCGACGGAGGTCGTCGTCGGCACCGCGGACCGGCTCACCCCCGTGGTCCACGCCCGCCGGCTGGTGTCCGTCCTGCCCGACTGCCGCCGTCTGACGGAACTGCCGGGCCTGGGCCACATGACCCCGCTGGAGAACCCGGGCGCGGTGGCGACCCGGCTGCGCGCCCTGGCGGCGGAGCACCTGGCGGGGGAGGGCGCGGGCGGGGGATCTATCAGGGAGCCTGCCGGACAGAAAGCAGCGGCGTCCGAGGAAACCCTCAGGAAGGCATCCGGAAAGAAAGCCGGCACCGGCACCGGCACCGGCACCGGCACCGGCACCGGCACCGGCACCGGCACCGACGCCGACGCCGAGCCGGGCGCGCACCGCAAGGACACCAAGACCGAGGGGGAGGCGGCATGAGCCGGCGCAACGGGCTTCAGGGGCAGGTCGTGGTGGTGACCGGGGCGGCGCGCGGGGTCGGTGAGCTGCTGGCCCGCAAGCTGTCGGCGCGCGGCGCCACCCTCGCACTGGTCGGTCTGGAGCCGGACGCACTCCGCGAGGTCGCCGTCTCGCTGCGCGGACCGGCCCACCACTGGTACGCGGATGTCACCGACCACACCGCGATGGCGCAGGTCGCCGCCGAGGTGAAGGCGCGGTTCGGGAAGGTCGACGCGGTCGTCGCCAACGCCGGGGTGGCGACCGGCGGCCCGTTCGCCGACTCCGACCCGGACGCCTGGCGGCGGGTCATCGAGGTCAACCTCATCGGCGGCGCGGTCACCGCCCGCGCCTTCCTGTCCGTCCTCACCGAGTCGCGCGGCTACTTCCTCCAGATCGCCTCGCTCGCCGCGCTCACCCCGGCGCCGATGATGACGGCGTACTGCGCCTCCAAGTCCGGTGTCGAGGCGTTCGCGCACAGCCTGCGCGGCGAGGTCGGGCACAAGGGCGTACGGGTCGGCGTCGCCTATCTGAGCTGGACCGACACGGACATGGTGCGCGGCGCGGACCAGGACGACGTCATGCGGGAGTTGCGCTCCCGGCTGCCCTGGCCGTCGAACAAGACGTATCCGCTGGGGCCCGCCGTCGACCGGATCGCGGACGGTGTCGAGCGGCGCTCGGCGCACGTCTACGGCCAGTGGTGGCTGCGCGGGATGCAGTCGGTCCGCGGCTACCTCCCGGCGCTCATCGGCACGGTCGGCCAGCGGGAGATGCGGCGGTTCGGGGACCGGCTCGACGGGATGGACGTCGGGCTGGTCGGCGCCGGCGGCGCGGCGGACGAGAAGGCGCGCGCCGAACGGTGACGCGCGCCGAGCCGTGACATGTGCCGAGCCGTGACACGCGGCGGGTGAGGGCGGGCCGGGCGCCGGGCGCCGCCCGGCGGTCAACGCACCGGCCGCGCCGCCCCGTTGATCACCCGCCGCCCGGCCCGCGCCCGCCGGTTGATCGAAATGCGGGGTGCGGGGGTGCGTGCAAGGCTGGTCGCGTCCGGCACCCGACATCCGACGGGAGTGAACAGCATGGGGCTCAGGGAGCAGTTCCAGGCCAAGGCCGAACAACTGGCGCAGCGGGCGCGCGCGGAGGCCGACGCGGAAGCGGCCCGGCGCAGCGCCGGAACCACCGACGGGCCGGAGCCCGAACCCGGCACCGAGCCGACGGAGCCCACCGGGTACTGACCCCGGCGGCCCACCCCGTACCCGGAAGGCGCACCCGGACCACACGCCGGGTGCGCCTTCCGTATGCGGCAGACGGCCTGCGGGCCCGGCCCGACATGCGGCAGACGGCCGACCGGGGCGTCCGGCCCGCCGCCGCGCCCGGTACCGCCCCCTCACCGCGGCGGCAGCTCCGGTCGTCGCAGGTCCGGCACCTCCGAGAGATCGGGAGGGGTGGCCGCCGGGTGGCGGTCGAGGAGGTCGAGGGCGGTGCGGACGGCGACGCCGAGCTGGGGGTGGCGGTTCTCGGCCCAGTCCAGCGGGGAGCGGAGCGCCTCGATGTCGGGCTCGACACCGTGGTTCTCCACACCCCAGCCGTACACCTTGAACCACGCCGCGTTCATCGGCACCGTGATCGTCGTCCCGTCGCCCAGCCGGTGGCGGCCGGTCATCCCGACCACCCCGCCCCAGGTGCGCAGACCGACCACCGGGCCGATGCCCTGGAGCTTGAACGCCGCGGTGATCATGTCGCCGTCGGACGAGGTCATCTCGTCGGCGACCGCGACGACCGGCCCGCGCGGCGCGTTCTGCGTGTACGAGACGGGCTGCGCGTCGCGCGTGAGGTCCCAGCCCATGATGGTGCGGGTCAGCTTCTCGATGACCAGCTCGGAGATGTTGCCCCCGGCGTTGCCGCGGACGTCGACGATGAGCGCCGGGCGCGACACCTCCATCCGCAGATCGCGGTTGAACTGCGCCCAGCCCGAGCCGCCCATGTCCGGGATGTGGAGGTAGCCGCACCGGCCGTCGCTCAGCTCGCGGACCACCGCCCGGCGCCGCTGCACCCAGTCCTGGTAGCGCAGCGGCCGCTCGTCGACCAGCGGCACCACCGCCACCCGGCGCGGCGGCCCGGCCCCCTCCGCCGGGGCGAACGTCAGCTCCACCGTCGTCCCGCCCGCCGCCGACAGCAGCGGCGAGGGCCCGGCGACCGGATCGACCCGGCGGCCGTCGACATGGGTCAGCGCCGCGCCCTCCCGGATGCCGGTACCGGCCAGCGGTGAGCGGGCCTTGGAGTCCGACGACTCGCCCGGCAGGATCCGCTTGAGCACCCACCGCCCCTCGCGCGGCACGAAGTTGGCGCCCAGCAGGCCCATCGCCCGCTGGTAGTGCGGCGGCCCCTCGTTGCGCCGCGCCCCGGCGACGTACGCATGGGAGGTGCCCAGCTCACCCAGGACCTCCCGCAGCAGATCGGCGAACTCGTCCGGGGTGGCGACCCGGTCCAGCAGCGGACGGTACTGCGCCAGCACCGCGTCCCAGTCGATGCCGGACATCCCCGGGTCCCAGAAGTACGCCCGGACGATCCGGCCCGCCTCCTCGTACGCCTGCCGCCACTCCGCCTCCGGGTGCACCTCGTGGAGGATGCGCCGCAGGTCGAGGTGGACCGTCGAGTCGCTGTCCGCCTGCTCGGTGGCGGGCACGGCGCGCAGATCGCCCTCGTCGTTGACGACCAGCCGGGTGCCGTCGCCGCTGAGCGCGAACCGGTCGAGCGCGGAGGTCAGTTCGGTGCGCCGCGCCTTGACCAGGTCGAAGTGTTCGAGGGTGGGCTGGCCCGAGGTGTTGTCCGGGTTGGCGAACGTCTCGCCGAGCGCCCCGGAGATCGGCCAGCGCAGCCACACCAGACCGCCCCCGGCGACCGGTCGCAGCGAGGAGTACTTCGACGCGGCGACGGGGAACGGCGTGACCCGCTCGGGCAGCCCTTCCACCTCGACCAGCACCGGGCCCTCCGATACCGGCGGGTTCTCGGCCGGATCGAGTCCGCCGGCGGCCGGGCGGCCCTCCGGCGACAGCGCGAACGGCGACGGCGTCGCGGACGACAGCGGGACCAGATGCGGGCGGCAGCCCAGCGGGAACGACAGATCGCCGGTGTGCACGTCGTAGACCGGGTCGAAGCCGCGCCAGGACAGGAACGCCAGATAGCGGCCGTCGCGGGTGAAGACCGGCTGCTCGTCCTCGAACCGGCCGTTGGTGACGTCCACGATCATCCGGTCGGCGAGCCGGGCCATCTTGATCTGCCGCAGCGACCGGCCGATCCCCGGATGCGACCAGGTCAGCCACCGCGAGTCCGGTGAGAACGCCAGATCCCGTACCGGACCGTTGGCGGACCGGATCAACTCGGCGACCTCGTCGGGGAGTTGGCGCTCGGCCGGTTCGTCGTCGCCCTCCACCGCGGGCGGCTCCGCCGCCTCCCGCTCCTCGGGGCGCCGCACATCGACCAGCAGCAACCGGCCGTCGTGGGCGGCGACCGCCAGGCAGGTGCCGTCCGGCGACGCCACCGTCTCCTGGACCATGCCCAGCCGCCCCGCCGCCAGCCGCCGCGGCTCGCCCACCCCGCTGGCCCGCGGCAGCCCGGCGATCTCGACCGCGTCCGCGCCCTCCGCGTCGGTGACGTACGCGATCCGCCCGGTGTCGCCCAGCATCTCCGGCAGCCGCACCCGGACACCGGGTACGTCGTGCAGGGCGCGGGCCGGACCGTCGCGGTGGGTGAGCCAGTACAGGCTGCCGCGCACCCCGACCGCGCTGGCCCGGCCGGTGGTGTCCACCGCCAGTGAGGTGACGTTCGAGGCGGTCGGCACCTGGTACGTCCGGCGCCCGGTGCGCGGCCCGCCCACCCGGACGGCCAGCTTCCGGGGCCGGGCGGTGGGGGAGAGGTCGTCGACCAGCCAGAGGTCCCCGGCGCACTGGTAGACGATGCGGGAGCCGTCGGTCGAGGCGTGCCGGGCGTAGAAGTCGTCGTGGTCGGTGTGGCGGCGCAGGTCGGAGCCGTCCGGCAGACAGGAGTAGACGTTGCCGACGCCCTCGTGGTCGGAGAGGAACGCGATCCGCCCGCCGGTGAACATCACCGCGTCCAGATGGCCCCGCAGCTTCGGCAGCAGCCGCGTCCCGTGCAGCCACATCCGGCCCATCGCCCCGCCCCGGTACCGCTTCCACGACGCCGGTTCGTGCGGCGGCTTCCCGCTGAGCAGCAGGGTGCGCCGCTCCCCGGCCACATCGGCGACGGCGATGTCGGACACCGGCCCCCAGGGCAGCCGCGCCCCGGGCCCGCCCTCGACGGGGAGCCGGTACGCCCACGAGTAGTACGAGAACGGCTGGCCGTGCGAGGCGACCGCGAGGATGTGGGAGACGCCGTCCTCGTCCGGCGGCGTCCAGCCGCAGACCCGGGCGTCCGTGCTGGCCCAGTACGTCAGCCGCCGCGCGGGCCCGCCCTCGACCGGTACGAGGTGGATCTCCGGATCGAGGGAGCGCCAGGTGGTGTAGGCGAGGTGGCGGCCGTCGGGGGAGAAACGGGGGTGGCCCACCCGGGTGCGGTCGACGGTCAGCCGCCGGGCGGGCGCCGGTTCGACGCCCTCCGGGACGAGGGGCGCGACCCACAGGTCGTCCTCGGCGGTGAAGCAGAGCAGATCGCCGTTCAGATGCGGATACCGCAGGTAGGACGCGGGTGGCGGGCCCGGCGGCACCGGCATCCGGCGCAGCCGGCCGGGCGGTGCGGCATCATCCGGCTCCGGGTGGGGTCCGACGGCCTCGTGTGCGTCGCTCATCCGTCTCATCGTTCCGCCGCCCCCGCCGGGCGGCAACTCGGCGGACGGACACGGCAGGCCGGGCGGGGCATCGGGACGGTTCCGCCCAAGCCGGGCGGGCCGTCGGCCGGTTCACGGCGGGCGCCGGAGAGGCGCGCCGCGGCGCCGGACCGAGGCGTACCCACCGTCCGGTACGGCCGCGCCGGTTCGGCGCCCCCGGGGCCCGCAGACGGGTTTCCGTACCGCTGTGACGAAGCCCACGCCGCACCGGCCCCGGTCATGAGCACCGCTTCGCGCGAGGCACCATTGAAGGGTCACCAAAGCGACGGAACAGTGGGAAGCGGGAAACAGTGGTGGACGTCCAGGGCAGGGTCGACGACGGCTTCGAGCCGGTCCGGGACGCATTCGCAGCCAACTTCACCCACCGCGGCGAGCACGGCGCCGCCGTGGCCGTCTACCGCGACGGCCGCAAGGTCGTCGACCTCTGGGCCGGTACGAAGCACGGCGACGGCGGCGACGACCTCGGCCCCGCCGCCGACGGCCACCCCGACGCCCCCTGGGAGGAAGGCACCGCCCAGGTCGTCCGCTCCGCCACCAAGGGCGTCGCCGCCGTCGTCCCGCTCCTGCTCCACCAGCGCGGACTCCTCGATCTGGACGCACCGGTCGGCACGTACTGGCCGGAGTTCAAGGCCGCCGGCAAGGACCGCGTCCTCGTCCGCCATCTGCTCTCGCACCGCGCCGGACTCCCCGTCCTCGACACCCCGCTCACCCCCGAGCAGGCCGTCGACGGCGTCAGCGGCCCCGCCGCCCTCGCCGCCCAGGCCCCCGCCTGGACGCCCGGCACCGACCACGGCTACCACGCCCAGACCTACAGCTGGTTGCTGGCCGAACTGGTCCTGCGGGTCACCGGCCGCACCATCGGCGCCTGGATCGCCGACGAGATCGCCGCCCCCCTCGGCCTCGACCTCTGGCTCGGCCTGCCGCCCGGTCAGCAGGCCCGCGCCGGACGCCTCGCCGACGTCACCTCGCCCGAGCCGGACCCCGCGGGCGGCCTGCGGGTGCGCCCCAAGCGGTCGGTGACGGACGCCTACCGCGACCCGTCCTCCCTCACCAGCCGCGCCTTCGCCGCCATCACCCCGGCGCCCGACGAGAACGCCCCGGCCTACCGCGCCGCCCAACTGCCCGCCTCCGCCGGGATCGCCACCGCCCGCTCCCTGGCCCGCGCCTACGCCGCGCTCATCGGCCCGGTCGACGCCGACGGCACCGGTGCGCACCCGCGCCTCTTCGCCCCCGCCACGCTGACCCTGGCCCGCACCGAGGAGTCCGCCGGACCGGACCGCACCCTCGTCGTCGGCACCCGCTTCGGCCTGGGCTTCATGCTGCACAGCGCCGCATCGCCGCTGCTGGCGCCCGGCTCGTTCGGCCACCCCGGGCGCGGCGGCGCACTCGCCTTCGCCGACCCCGAATCCGGCCTCGCCTTCGGCTACGTCACCAACGGCATGCAGAAGAACGTCACCGCCGACCCCCGCGCCCAGGCCCTCGTCCGCGCCCTGGCCGCCGCCACCCGCTGAACGCACGCGGGGCCCCGGCACCGCGCCGGGGCCCCGCGTCGTGTCGGCCGGTCAGCTGTGCAGCATCAGCCCGATACCGACCACCATCAACCCGGCGGCCGCGATCCGCGGCCCGCCGAAGCGCTCCTTGAAGAACAGTGCGCCGATGGCCGCACCGACGATGATCGACGACTCCCGCAGCGCCGCGATCGGCGCCAGCGCCGCCTGCGTCTGCGCCCACAGCACCAGCCCGTACGCGAACACCGACAGCACCCCGCCGGCCGCACCACGCAGCGCGAACGGCTTGAGCTGGACGAGGAGTTGGCGCCGCCGCACCGCCAGCGCCCAGAGCGGGATGAAGATGCCCTCCAGCAGCATCAGCCAGGCGATGTAGCCGAGCGAGGTGCCCGACGCCCGGACGCCGAGCCCGTCGACGGTGGTGTACGAGGCGATGGCCAGGCCGGTGGCGAGCGCCGCGAGAAGCGCCGGCCAGTGCGGGCGCGCCCCCGAACCGCGCAGCCCCCACAGGGCGACGCCGAGCAGCCCGGCCGAGGCCAGCGCGACCCCGGCGAGCGCCCAGGGCCCGGGCACCTCACCGACGAAGAGCGCCGCGAGGACGGTGACGACCAGCGGCGCGGTACCGCGGGCGATCGGATACATCTGCCCGAACTCGCCCAGCCGGAACGACTGCATCAACAGCGCCTGATAGACGACGTGCAGCACGGCGGAGCCGAGGAGATACGGCCAGGCACCGGCCGCGGGCAGCGGGGTGAACGGGAGGAGGGCGAGGCCGCAGACGGCACCGGCGCCGCCGACCAGGGTGAAGGCGAGGAGCTGGTCGCGGATGCCGTGGGCGATGGCGTTCCAACTGGCGTGGGTGACCGCGGCGATGAGCACGGCCACGACGACGAGAGGCGTCATGCGGTGGGCTCGGAGGCGTTCGCCGCGGGTGCGGTGGCGCGGCGCCGGCGGATGAGGGCGGCCCGGCGGGCACGTGCCCGATCGGCTGCCGGAACGGGCAGGTTGGGCGGGAAGACGCTCATGCCCCGCACGCTAGCGAAGGGTGTACGGGCCACGCGATGGAAAGGTGAGCAGTCTCTCACCAGCCGCTCACGACGTTTACGCCGCACGGCCTTCCCCCGGCCACCTTCCGTTCATCTCCCGGGTGCGGCGAAGCCGCCCCGCACCGCCGGAGAGGCGGGACGGAGCGGCTTCGCCGCGCGGCGCGGTCAGCCCGCGGAGAGCAGGGCGCGGACCACCGGGCCCGCGTTGTCGCCGCCGTGGCCGCTGGCCGGGACGAGCGCCGCGGCGGCCATGTCGTTGCGGTACGCGGTGAACCAGGCGTTCGGCTTCTTCTGGTTGTCGACCTCCGCCGAACCGGTCTTCGCGCCGATGTCGCCGCTCAGCCCGGCCATCGGCTTGACCGCCGTACCGGCCACCGCGGTGGTGCGCATCAGCGACTTCAGCCCGGCGGCGGTGGCCGGCTTCATCTTGCGCGCCGCGGTCGCCAGCTTCCGGTGGTCGACGTCGGGGGAGACGAGGTAGGGCTGGCGGAAGACGCCGGACTGCGCGGTCGCGGCGAGCGAGGCGACGTTCAGCGGGTTCATCCGCACCCCGCCCTGACCGATCAGGGACGCGCCCATCTGCGCGCCGTCCTGCACCGGCACGATGCCGTCGAAGGTCGGGACGCCGGTCTGCCAGTTGAGACCGATGCCGAAGACGTCCCGCGCCTCCACCGTCAGATCGTCGTTGTTGAGGTTCTTCGCCTCACCGATGAAGGCGTTGTTGCAGGACGCGGCGAAGCTCTGCGCGAAGGTGCCGTGCGGGATCTCGCTCATCTGGTCGTTGTGGAACTTCCACCCGGCGACCTTCATGTACTTCGGGCACGGGTGCTGCTTGCCCGGCGAGGTCAGGCCCTTGTCCATGAGCAGCGCGGCGGTGACGATCTTCATCGTGGAGCCGGGGGCGAGGGAGCCGCCGGTGGCGACGTTGAAGCCCTTCGCGGGGGAGTGGGCGAGCGCGAGGATCTCGCCGGTGCTGGGCTTGAGGGCGACGGCGGAGGCGTTCTTCCGCTCGTCGACCTGCTTCTGCGCGATCTCCTGGAGCGTGACGTCCAAGGTGGTCTTCAGCGTGCCGGGGGTGCCCTTGGAGAGGACCTTCAGCGTGGTGTCGGGCTTGGCCTTCTTGCCGTCCGCGGCGTGGCGGACGGCCAGCTCTATCCCGGGCGTACCGCCCGCCTTGCCGCCGAACTTCTCCTGGAGGCTGCCCAGCACCCCCGCCAGCTCCGGGTGGTCCTTGGCGGTCAGCGGCTTGCCGTTGCGGTCCACCGCGTTGATCGGCGCCGTACCGGAGGGCCCGGTGCGCAGCGTGTCGCCCTTGGTGAGGGAGGGGTGGAGCACGGCGAGGTTCCAGTTGACCCGGGGCTTGCCGGTGGCGCCGTCCCGCCGGACGTGCAGCGCGGAGGTGTAGGAGTACGGCGCCTGTTGTCCCTGGTAGGAGATCTGCGCGGTGACGGTGTAGGGCACCTTGTCGCCGTTGGGGGCGCCGGGCTTGACGGTGAGGTTGTTGAAGTGGGTCTCCTTGGCGAAGGAGGCGAGCGCCGCCTTCGCGGATGCCGGGTCGTCGGTCAGCTCCGCCGCCTTCGCGGCGTCGGCGGACTGCCAGGCGGTCAGGAAGTCCCGGGACGTGGTGGCGATCTCCTGCGCGGTGGCCGGTCCGGCCTTCGCCCCGGAGCCGCCGTTCTTGGCGTCGGTGGCCGTCACCCCCGACGCGGACGTGTCGTCCGAACCGCCGCCGAACAGCGCGAACCCGCCGACCACCCCGGCGACCAGCGCCGCGGATCCGCCGATCAGCCCGTACTTCACCTCACGGCGCATGCGACCGTTCCCCTCCCAGTGCCTCACCCCGCTCAGCCGGGGCCTGGTGCGCACTCTATGGGACGGCGGAAACCCGGAGAGTGCCGGTCCGTCTCGATCAGGGCACGGTCGGATGAACGGCCCGGTGCGCCCCGCTTTCCCTGTTGTAAAGGAGCCCGCCGGGCCGTCCGCAGCGGGGCCCCGTGGCCTGGCAGAACCCTGCCGCGGGGCGCCGATCACCGCCGCCTCGGGGCCCGCACCCGTCCGGGACCACCCGCCGGAAAACCGGGTGCGCCCCCTCCCGTCCCCGCCGAGGATGGACGCCATGACCGCACCACCCGCGCGCCCCGCGCCCGTCGGAGACCCCGCCCGCACCGGTACGGCCCGGCTGCCCGACGGGCGGCTGCTCGGCTGGGCGGAGTGGGGGCCGGTGGACGGCCGGCCCGTGGTGCTGTGCCCGGGAGCGGCCACCAGCCGGTGGCTGGGTTTCGGCGCGGACGTCGTCGACGGCCTCGGCGTCCGCCTCGTCTCCGTCGACCGCCCCGGCCTCGGCGCCTCCACCCCGGCGCCCGGCCGCACCCTCGCCGACTTCGCCACCGACCTGCGGGCCCTGTGCGCCGCCCGCGACCTGGGCCGTCCGGCCGTCGTCGGCAACTCCCAGGGCGCCCCGTTCGCCCTCGCCTGCGCCGCCGCGGGCGTCGCCGGATCCCTGGCCCTGGTCTCCGCCGCGGACGAGGTCGCCACCGCGGAGGACCTCGACCCCGGCGTACGGGACCTGGTCGCACTGACCGCCCGCGACCCGGCCGCCGCCGAGGAGTTCTTCGCCGGCTTCACCGCCGAAGCGATGCGCGAGATGGTCCTCGCCACGAGCCCCGCCTGCGACCGCGCCGTCTACGACTCCCCGCCCTTCGCCGCCGCCTACCGCCGCGCCCTCGACGAAGGCTTCGCCCAGGGCGCGTCCGGCTACGCCCGCGACACCGTCCTCGCCATGTCCCGCTGGCCCCTCGACCTCGGCGCGCTCACCGTCCCCACCGACATCTGGTACGGCACCGAGGACACCACCCACTCCCCGGACCACGGCGCCCGCCTCACCACCCGCATCCCCGGCGCCCGCCGCCACCTCGTCCCGAACACGGGCGGGGCGCTGCTGTGGACACATGCGGGGGAGGTGCTGGCGGCGGTGGTGGCGGCAGGTGCGGATCCGGCGAGCTGACCCGCCGGCCCGCCCCGCCTCACACCCACGAGTCGAACCACATCCGCCGGTGCCACTCCGACTTCGGGATCGGCAGGCCCGTGTAGATCGGGTAGAAGTAGATGAAGTTCCACACGATGAGCAGGACGAGGACGCCCGCGCCGACCGCGCCGATGGTGCGGCGGCGTTCCGAGGAGCCCGGTGGGCCGATGATCGCGCCGATCATCATGGCCAGCGCCAGGCAGAGGAACGGCACGAACACCACGGCGTAGAAGAGGAAGATCGTCCTCTCCTGGTAGAGGAACCACGGCAGATACCCGGCGGCCACCCCGCACAGGACCGCGCCCGCGCGCCAGTCGCGTTGGAAGGCCCAGCGGTAGAGGGCGTACGCGAGGGCGAAGCACGCGGCCCACCACAGCAGCGGGGTGCCGATCGCCAGGACCTCGCGGGCGCAGCCCTCCGCCGCGGTGCAGCCGTCCTGTCCGGCCTTCGGGTCCTCGTAGAAGTACGAGACCGGGCGGCCGAGGACCAGCCAGCTCCACGGGTTCGACTGGTAGGTGTGCGGGGTGGTCAGGCCGGTGTGGAAGGCGTAGACCTCGGTCTGGTAGTGCCACAGGCTGCGCAGCCAGTCCGGCAGCCAGGTCCAGGCACCGGTGTGGCCCTCGGGGGTCGTCGCCCACTCGCGGTAGTAGCCGCCCTTGGTGGCGAACCACCCCGACCACGACGCCAGATACGTCGCCACCGCCACCACGACCGTCGCGCCGAACGCGGGCGCCACGTCGAGCCGCAGCACCGACCGCACCGGGCGCCGCGCCCCGGCGGTGCGGCGCGCGCCGATGTCCCACACCACGGACATCAGGGCGAACGCGGCGAGGAAGTACAGGCCGTTCCACTTCGTCGCCGACGCCAGGCCCAGGCACAACCCGGCGGTGAGCCGCCAGGGCCGCCAGCCCAGCCGCAGCCGGTCGCCGACCGTGCCGTCCGGATGGGCCTGGCCCTCCGCGTCGACGGGCAGCGCCGCCGCCAGCCGGGCCCGCGTACGGTCCCGGTCCAGGAGCAGCGCGCCGAACGCGGCGACCACCCAGAACATCACGATGAGGTCCAGCAGCGCGGTCCGGCTCATCACGAAGTGCAGCCCGTCGACGGCGAGCAGCGCACCGGCCAGGCAGCCCAGCGCCGTCGAGCGCAGCAGCCGCCGTCCGATCCGGCAGACCAGCAGCACCGACAGTGTGCCGAGCAGCGCCACCGTGAACCGCCAGCCGAACGGATTCATCCCGAAGGCCCACTCACCGACGGCGATCAGCCACTTCCCCATCGGGGGATGGACCACGTACGACGGGTCGGAGTTGAGCAGGATCCGGGCCGGATGGCCGATGAGCGCGTCGTTGGCGTTCTTGTCCCAGGTGCCCTCGTAGCCGAACTGGAGCAGCGACCAGGCGTCCTTCGGGTAGTACGTCTCGTCGAATATCACCTTGTCCGGGCTGCCGAGGCGCCAGAACCGCAGCACTCCGGCGACCAGCGTCACCAGCAGCGGCCCGAGCCACCCCGAGGCGCGGGCGAGCCGCGCCGCCAGCAGCGGGTTCGCGCCGCACAGCTGCCACAGCCGGGTGCCGGGCTGCGGGAAGGGGGGCACCAGCCGCGTACGGACATCGGGCCGGGGGCCGTCCGCGTAGCCGAAGCGGCGCAGCCTGCGCTGCCACGCGGGCGGTCGCCGGTCGGGCTCGTCGGCGGCGCGGGCTACGGCGTCGGTGTCACTGGTCACCCGGCCCATCGTAGGGAAGCGGCCTGTGGACGGACGGGTACGCCGCAGCCCGTGTGACGAGGACGTCGCCCGCGGGCTGGGAGGATGGGGGCGTGACTGGAACGCTGGTACTTGCAGGGACGCCCATCGGCGACATCGAGGACGCCCCGCCGCGCCTCGCCGCCGAGCTCGCCGCCGCCGATGTGATCGCCGCCGAGGACACCCGCCGGCTGCGCCGCCTCACCCAGGGCCTCGGCGTGACGCCCGGTGGCCGGATCGTGTCGTACTTCGAGGGCAACGAAGCGGCCCGGACGCCGGAGCTGGCCGATGCGCTGGCCGGCGGCGCCCGGGTGCTGCTGGTTACCGACGCCGGAATGCCGTCCGTCTCCGACCCCGGCTACCGCCTGGTCGCCGCCGCCGTCGAGCGGGACGTGAAGGTCACCGCCGTCCCCGGGCCGAGCGCCGTGCTGACCGCGCTCGCGGTGTCCGGGCTGCCCGTCGACCGGTTCTGCTTCGAGGGCTTCCTCCCCCGTAAGCAGGGTGAGCGCCTCACCAAGCTGCGGGAGGTCGCGGACGAGCGCCGCACCCTCGTCTACTTCGAGGCGCCGCACCGCCTCGACGACACCCTCGCCGCGATGGCCGAGGTCTTCGGCACCGACCGCCGCGCCGCGGTCTGCCGGGAGCTGACCAAGACGTACGAGGAGGTCAAGCGCGGCGGGCTCGGTGAGCTGGCGGCGTGGGCGGCCGAGGGCGTACGCGGCGAGATCACCATCGTGGTCGAGGGGGCTCCCGAGGCCGGTCCGCAGGAGCTGGGCCCCGCGGAGCTGGTGCGCCGGGTGCGGGTCCGGGAGGAGGCCGGGGAGCGCCGCAAGGAGGCCATCGCCGCGGTCGCCGCCGATGCGGGGCTGCCGAAGCGCGAGGTCTTCGACGCGGTGGTCGCCGCGAAGAACGCCGAGAAGGCCGACGGGAAGGCCGAGGGGAAGTCCGCCGGGGCCTGACCAGCGGCCCGGCCGCGTCCGGTGTCCGAAAGCCGCTGCCGGAAGGTAAACGGCCGGTCTCGAAGGGTAAAGGGAGCATCCGGACGGCCCGGACTTTGCCCTTGAGCGGGCCAAATCTGGGCCAACAGGTAAGAACATCCGCCGCACCTCGCCCGGGACAGGAGTCCACTGGAGACCGGGACGCACGGTTCCCCGGAGACCTTGTCCTGCGGACAAGAGGAGCGGCACATGAGTGAGATCGCGGACATCCGCACCACCTACCCCGACACCCACCCCACCACCGATGCCCCTGTTCACGAGGCGTACGCCTTCGCCTGCATGCATTGCGGCCACGGCTGGGAGCAGGCGTACGAGATACGGCACCAGGCGGACGTCAAGGGCGTCCTGCACGCCGTCTACTACGCGGACGGCGAGCGGGTGCCGTCCCCGCTGACCAGTCCGTCCTGCCTCAGCTGCGGCTCGACCGTGGTGCGGATCATGCGCGCGGGCGAGGTCTCGAAGGTGTCCCACGCGATCGAGAACCTGCACCAGCGCACCGCCTCCCCGGCGAAGCGGCCCGCCGCCGGCCCGGAGGGCGGCAGCTCCCTCGCGCCGCGCGAGCACCACTGGCACCTCTCCGACCTGCTCCACCCCTTCCAGCACCACCGCCGCTGATCCGCGGCGCCCGGGCCCGGCGCCCGGAGACCGCGAGGTGAGGCCGTGGCCGCCGTCCTCGTAGGATCGCGGCCATGGCCCCGCACGACACCGGCTCCGAGACCGCCCCGCCCACCGCCGCCCCGAGCGGCACCGCAGCCAAGGCGAAGGCCGCGAAGGACGCCCCGCCACCGCTGCCCGAGCCGCTGCGGGTGCCGGTCGCCGACTCGCACACCCACCTCGACATGCAGCAGGGCACCGTCGAGGAGGCGCTGGCCAAGGCGGCGTCGGTCGGCGTCACGACGGTCGTGCAGGTGGGCTGCGACGTGGCCGGATCGCGGTGGGCGGCCGAGACCGCCGCCGCGTACGACGCGGTGCACGCGGCCGTCGCGCTGCACCCCAACGAGGCGCCGCGCATCGTCCTCGGCGACCCCGACGGCTGGTCGCGGCAGGGCGCCCGCGAGCCCGGCGGTGATGCGGCGCTGGACGACGCTCTGACCGCCATCGACGCGCTGGCCGCCCTCCCGCACGTCCGCGGCGTCGGCGAGACCGGGCTCGACTACTTCCGCACCGGCGCCGAGGGCATGGCCGCCCAGGAGCATTCGTTCCGGGCGCACATCGAGATCGCCAAGCGGCACGGGAAGGCGCTGGTCATCCACGACCGGGAGGCCCACGCCGACGTGCTGCGGATCCTGCGCGAGGAGGGCGCCCCGGAGCGCACCGTCTTCCACTGCTACTCCGGCGACGCCGCGATGGCGAAGGAGTGCGCGGCGGCCGGGTACTTCCTCTCCTTCGCCGGGAACGTCACCTTCAAGAACGCCCAGCCGCTGCGCGACGCGCTCGCGGTGGCCCCCGCCGAACTGCTGCTGGTCGAGACCGACGCCCCGTTCCTCACCCCGGCACCGTTCCGCGGCCGCCCCAACGCCCCGTATCTCATCCCCGTCACCCTGCGGGCGATGGCCGAGGTCAAGGGCGTCACCGAGGACGCGCTCGCCACCGCCGTCGCGGCGAACACGGCACGCGCCTTCGGCTACTGACCGCGCGGGCGGGCCGACCCCCGTCCGGCCCGTAAGCTGCACCGGTGAACCAGCGCAGCGAGCGAACAACGGAAAGGCGCGCCCCGGCGGCGCGTGGCGAGGCTTCGGCATGAGTGAGAGCACCACCGGCGACGAGTCCGGCCCCCTGCTGGGCCCCGCCGACATCCGCGAGCTGGCCGCCGCGCTGGGCGTACGCCCCACCAAACAGCGGGGCCAGAACTTCGTCATCGACGCCAACACCGTCCGCCGCATCGTGCGGACCGCGGGCGTGCGGCCCGACGACACCGTCGTCGAGGTCGGCCCGGGTCTCGGCTCGCTGACCCTGGCGCTGCTGGAGGCGGCCGACGCGGTCACCGCCGTGGAGATCGACGATGTGCTGGCCGCGGCGCTCCCGGCGACCGTCGCGGCGCGGCTGCCGCAGCGCGCCGACCGCTTCGCGCTGGTCCACAGCGACGCGATGCACGTCACCGAGCTGCCCGGCAACGCGCCCACCGCGCTCGTCGCCAACCTGCCGTACAACGTCGCGGTGCCGGTGCTGCTGCACATGCTGGCGACGTTCCCGACGCTGGAGCGCACCCTGGTGATGGTGCAGGCGGAGGTCGCCGACCGGCTCGCGGCCCGCCCCGGCAACAAGGTCTACGGCGTGCCGTCGGTCAAGGCCAACTGGTACGCCGAGGTCAAGCGCGCCGGTTCGATCGGCCGGAACGTCTTCTGGCCCGCGCCGAACGTCGACTCCGGTCTGGTCTCGCTGGTCCGGCGGCAACCGCCGGAGACCACCGCGACCCGCGACGAGGTCTTCGCGGTGGTCGACGCCGCGTTCGCCCAGCGCCGTAAGACGCTGCGGGCGGCGCTGGCGGGCTGGGCCGGTTCCGCCCCCGCCGCCGAGGAGGCGCTGACCGCCGCCGGGATCTCCCCGAAGGCCCGCGGCGAGGCACTGACCGTCGAGGAATTCGCCCGCATCGCGGAGCACAAGCCGAAGCAGCACGAGCAGCAGGACGAGCAGGGGGGTACGCGGTGAGCGCGGCGGTGACGGTACGGGTCCCGGCGAAGGTCAACGTCCAGCTGGCGGTCGGCGCCGCCCGCCCGGACGGCTTCCATGACCTGGCCAACGTCTTCCTCGCCGTCGGCCTGTACGACGAGGTCACCGCCGCCCCGGCGGACGGGCTGCGGATCACCGCCGAGGGCGAGGGCGCAGACAGCATCCCGCTCGACGCCACCAACCTCGCCGCCCGCGCCGCCACCCTCCTCGCGGCCCGCCACGGCCGCACCCCCGATGTCCATCTGCACCTGAAGAAGGACATCCCCGTCGCGGGCGGCATGGCGGGCGGCAGCGCCGACGCCGCCGGCGCCCTGCTGGCCTGCGACACCCTCTGGGGCACCGGCGCCTCCCGCGACGAACTCCTGGAGATCTGCGCCGAGTTGGGCAGCGACGTACCGTTCAGCCTGGTCGGCGGCGCCGCGTTGGGTACCGGCCGCGGCGAGGTCCTGACCCTGCTGCCCGTCGGCGGCACCTTCCACTGGGTCTTCGCGGTCGCCGACGGCGGCCTGTCGACCCCCGCGGTCTACGGCGAGTTCGACCGCCTCACGGCCGGCACCGATGTCCCGGAACCGGCCGCGTCCCCCGCCCTCCTCGCCGCCCTCGCGGCGGGCGATGCGGAAGCCCTGGCGGGCGAGCTGGTCAACGACCTCCAGCCCGCCGCGCTCTCCCTGCGCCCGTCGCTGGCGGCCACCCTCGACGCGGGCGCGGCTGCGGGCGCGCTCGCCACGCTGGTCTCCGGCTCCGGCCCGACCACGGCGTTCCTCGCCGCCGACGCCGAGGGCGCGGAGAAGGTCGCGGCGGCGCTGACGGCGTCGGGGACGTGCCGTTCCGTACGGATCGCGGTCGCTCCGGCGCCGGGGGGCGACGGTTCTCTGAGTCCCGGCCCGCGGGCCCGAAGCCGTACCGGACGCGTTACGCGCGCAACGCCTGCGACAGCGCGTCCACGGTCACGTCCGTGATGGCCCGGAGCTGCGCCGGGCTCGCCCCGGCCCGGCTCATGACGGCGAGCGACTGATTCACGGCCGCCACGTGGAGGGCGAAGGTCTCGGCGTCCCGGTCGGGCAGCCGCCCGGCCTTCAGCGCGGTGCGCAGGCGCAGACGCTGGAGGCCGAGCGCCTCCTCGGCGCGGGCCGCGACGCTCGGGCTCAGCACGGGAATGGCCATGGCGGACTGGGCGATCAGGCATCCATCAGGCAGCGCGGGATCGGCGATGCGCTCAAGGGTGACGTCGAAGAACGCGCGGACCGCGGCGGCGGGGTCCGAGACCGCACGCGCCAGGGCGGCGTCGTACTTCTCGCCATAGCGCGCGGCGTAGCGATCCAGGCAGCGCAGGAAGAGCGTGTCCTTGCTCCCGAAGGAGGAGTAGAGGGAACTGCGGTTCAGGCCGGTCGCCCGGGACAGATCGTCCAACGAGGTGTCGGCGTAGCCGTCGCGCCAGAACTGGATCATCGCGGCGTCGAGCGCCGCGTCCATGTCGAACTGCTTCTTTCCTGCCACGCGGCACTTCCTTGCCGATGCGTCGAGGGTCCGGACCGTGTTGCGCACCATCCTATCTTGAACTGATCGGTTCAAGATGCGTTAGCCTTCCCCCCACCCGCCCGACATCGATGGAGGATCCCGTGACCGGCCCGGCAACCAGCACTCCGCATGTCTCCGAAAGCAACCCCGTCCCTGACCTGCCCCTACAGCAGCTGGCCGGATTCACGCACTGCTGGGTCGACGCGGACGGCGTCCGCCTCCATGCCGTCGAAGGCGGACGGCCGGACGGCCCCGCCGTCGTCCTGCTCGCCGGATTCCCGCAGACCTGGTGGGCCTGGCGAAAGGTGATGCCCAGCCTCACCCGCCGGTTCCGCGTCCTCGCGATCGACCTGCCGGGCCAGGGCCACTCCGAGCGGCCGGCGCACGGCTACGACACGCACACGGTCGCCGCGCACGTCCACGCCGCCGTGCAGGCGCTCGGAGTGTCGACGTACTCCCTGGTCGCCCACGACATCGGCGCCTGGGTCGCTTTCTCCCTCGCCCTCAACTTCGAAAGCCACCTGCGCGGGGTCGCCCTGCTCGATGCCGGAATTCCCGGCATCACTCTCCCGGAGACGATTCCCACCGACCCGGATCGCGCGTGGAAAACCTGGCATTTCGCGTTCCACGCCGTGCCCGACCTGCCCGAGACGCTGCTCGCCGGCCGCGAACGCGAGTACCTCGGCTGGTTCCTGAAGGCGAAGGCCCTGTCTCCCGACACGTTCGACGACACCGAACTCGACCACTACGCGGCCGCCGTCGCCACCGACGGCGGCCTGCGCGCCTGCCTCGCGTACTACCGGGACGCCGCGGAGTCGGCACGCAAGAACCGCGAGGCGCTCCAGCGGCAGCACCTGACCGTGCCCGTCCTCGGAATCTCCAGCAGCCACGGCTCCATCCCGGACATGGCCACCTCCCTCAGCCCCTGGGCCGCCCACACCACCGGAATCGTCGTGCCCGACGCCGGCCACTTCATCCCGGACGAGCAGCCGGAAGCTGTCGCTGCCGCGATAGCGCGCTTCGCTACAAGGGTTCCGCAACTGATGTGATCACACCAACTCGTCAGAAGTTGTTGAAGTCCCTCATCTGTTCCATCGTGTTCTCCCTGCTCCTCGCCACATAGTTATCGACTTCCCGGTCCAGGGCCTGGTTGCGGGCATTCCGGAGATTCTCATAGGTCTGGGGGCTGAAATCTCTGATGGTCTGCACGGCCTCCGCGCCGTCACCGAACTTCTTGGCCGCCGCCAAACCTCCGAGAAGGGTCGAACCAAGCTTGGCCGCCACTTTGAGGCCGGGGTGCGGTATGAAATTCGTGGCCTGGCCGATCGCCGCGCCCGTCGCCAGGGAGCCGATAACGGAGCCTTCCATTTCCCGTTTCTTTGCCTCCAGCGTTTTATCAAACTGCTCCAGGAGTTTCTGGCCTTCCTCGGGACTCACGTGCTTTGCGGCCTGCTCCATTGCATGGCGCACCTTGTCCTCGCCCTCCAGTGCGACCCAGGTAGCCCAGCGCGCCCCTTCCGAGACGCTCTCCATACTTGGCGAAGGCCCGGTCAACGCGGCGGCGCGACCGGTGACAGCCGACTGCACTCCGCTGGCCAAACCTGTGGCGAACGGGCTCTCCGGCGTGTGTGCAGCCAGCCTCTGCCGGGCCAGCTGCGACAGCACATCGGCCGCGCCCCGGTCTCCCCCACCTCCGTGCGATGAGCCGGTATGGCCACTGCCCGGCTGTCGCGGGCCCACCTGCCCGTGCGGCGCGCCAGCGGCGAAGGCCGCCGGCCGCCCGTGCGAGGCTGCGCCTTGTTCCTGCGCCGCGAAGAGGGCGAGGACTCGTTCGCAGATGGCGTCGGCCAGCTCTCTTGCGCCGGCCTCGCTGTCCTCGTAAACGTGATTCCGCTCTTCGGTGATGAATTCCTTGATCGCATTGCTGGATTTGAAGCCAACCCGGCCCTTCGCCGCAATTCCGAGAGGTCCGGCAACACGTTGTTCGACCAGTGTGGAGATGGATATCTTGTACTGGTCGAGAAATGACCGAACGCTCTGTTCGTCGCTGAGCTCTCGCGTCTTCTGCGAGTCCTGCGAATCCCGGAGAATCACCCGCCGCTGGATCGCGCTCCCAGCCGGGGCGCCACTGCTCTCGGCGGGCGCCGCAGCTGGCTGAGGATGCGATGTACTGCTTTGCATCACCCGCGTCGCGTTGGCCTCTGCTTCACGTTCGAAATGGTCACCCGGGTCGCTGACGGAAAGCCCTTGGCCGTTGTCGGTCCCTGCGACCGGGCCTTTACGTTGCTGAATGACGTGGGTGAGTTCATGGGCCAGGGTGTGCTTGTCGCCGCCACCCTCACCGATTACCACATGATTCCCGCTCGTGTACGCGCGAGCGCCGACCTCGGCCGCAGAGGCGCGGGCCTGGCCGCCCTCGTGGATACGGACGTCGGAGAAGTCCGCGCCGAGCCGGGTCTCCATGTCGGTCCGGGTGGCCTCGTCGAGCGGACTGCCGCTGGTGCCCAGTACATCGTGCACGGTTGAGCGCTGCACGGCGGGCGAATCCCCTCGGTGGCCGCAGCCGGCAGAGTGCTGGTGCTGCTCAGGCTGAGCCCATGGGTGACCGGACTGACGGAGCATCTGCACGACCGCCGCATTGCCGACCGACCGCTGTAGACCGAGCGGGCCCAGCATCTGTTGGGGAGGGGCCTGCCCGGACCGGCGGGGACGTGCGGCCTTCCGGGACCCTTCCGACTTCGCTCTCTCCTGCTCGTACACGGACACCCTCCCCTGGCGTGGAATCGTCAATTTCTACAGGGCAGGGCCTTTTGTTGCCAGGTACTCCCGGGCAGGTCTGGTGCCCGACCGGGCAACGTTCACCACGATCCCGCCCCGCGCCACTCAACAGACGAGATCGCTTGCTGCAACGCAAGGGCGACCGACGGTTACGGGAAAGTCCTCAGCTGACGAAGTGGTCGAACTCGCCGTTCTTCACGCCGAGGAGGAAGGCGGCGAGTTTTTCCGGGGTGGTTTTGACGATGACGGTGGGGTCGTCGCTCTCGCGCAGGAGAATTTCACCGTCGACTATGGCGGTTTCGAGGCACTGCGTGTTGGAGTTGGAGAAGCTTGACTTCTGCCAATTGATTTCGCTGTTCATTCCCTGACTCTCACGGTTCCTTTGTGACGTGGTGGACGAAGCTTCGCGACTCTTCGGGGGTGAGTGCCGCCTGTTCGGCGCGGTCGAGCAGTGTGCGATAACGGTCGAGGTCGGCGGCTGAATGCAAGAAGCTGTTGCCGATTGCGGTATCGATGTGAACGGTATCGAGCTGCGGGACGACGCCGCTCGCGTACATCACTGTCTGCGTCACGTCGATGAAGTCCTCGTTCGCGAACGGAATAACCCGGAGGGTCAAGCCGGGGTGCTCGGACACGGACAAGAGGTGTTCGAGCTGCTCGTGCGCAACCCTGCGTCCGCCTACGCGCATGCGCAGGGCCGCTTCATGAATGATGACCTGGAAATTCGGCGGAGCATCTCGTTCCAGGATGCTCCGCCGCTTCATTCGATGCTCGACACGGGACTTCAGTTCGTCGTCGGGGAGTTGCGGAATGGCGCCTGCGAACAAGGCGTGCGCATACTCCTCGGTCTGGAGGATCCCCGGAAACGTGATGGGTTGCAGATATCGCAGCTCTGTGGCGTGGTGCTCAAGCTCGGCGATGTCGAGGAACCCGGGAGCGAGCACGCCGCGATAGTCGTCCCACCAGTATTGTCCGCGATGCTCGCGCGCGATGGCGCACAGTGCCTCGATGAGGGCTTCGTCGTCGCAGGCGTAGAAGACGGCGAGCCGGCGGATGCGGTCCTCGCTGACTCCGATGCGTCCCGCCTCTATGTGGCTGATCTTGGCCTGGTCGGTCGAAACCATGCCCGCCGCCTCGCGGGCGGTCTTGCCTGCGCGCTCGCGCAACTTGCGTAGCTCGCCGCCGAGTCGAGCCTGGCGGGCCGTCGGGTTGTCCCTCGGTGGCATGTCACCTTCCCCTTTTTGCGCACAGTCTTGCGCGTGCCGACGAGGGCGGTCCACTCAACCTGGTTAATGCTCTGCGGCAAGCTTGCTACGGCGCATATATGCGCCTACCTTCCAAGTGGTGCAGCGCAGCACGCGGGATCTCCCAAGTGCCGCCCCCTGCATGCCCGTTGGGATCCCCAAGGGCTCACTTCAGCGCGCCCAACGCCGCGCACAGAAAGGTGTAGCCACATGCCCCTCCACCACTCCACCCCCGACGACGTACCCGACCTCGTCGCGGAGCTGCGTACCGCGCTCAAGGACAACGGCATTACGCTGCCGTCGCTCGGCGTCGATCTGCCGAGCTTCGCGGGCAGCTACGGCGTCCCGCTCGTCGCCCTCGGCAACTGCAACGCGGCCACCGCGCACCAGCTCACCGAGGTTCTGCGCAAGGCGGCCACCCGGTGAGCGGCCTGGTCGGTCTTGTCTGCACGGTCGTCGGAGCGCTGCTGGAGCGGTTATTCCCGGGGCGGGGTGGTCATCGTGCGACCCGTAGCGCCAGCGCCTTCGCCGCAACGGCCCGGCCACCGACCGTTGCTCCGAGGCGACGCCTCGTATGCGTTCCCCGGGTGCCGCCCGACCTGCTCCCCCTGCTGGGAGGCGGGGACAACGGCCTCGTCCGGCCGTACGTCCTCGCCGCGCAGGAGCGGCAGCGCCTGGCGAATAAGCGTGCCAGGCGCCGGGAGCTGGAGGAGGCTGTCCGGGCGCTCAACGCCTGGTCGTCGGGTGGTGGCGGGCGGGGCTGAGGCCGCCCGCACGAGAGAGGGCGAGCTGTTGAAGCCTCCGCAAGCTGGGGAATGTCCGAGCAGGTCGCAGACACCGCCACTGGCGGCAGGCGGACCGCCGTCCGCCTGCCCCTGGCCCCCGTCCCCACCTGATCCACGAAAACCCCGAGAGACAGGAAGTTCCGCGTGTTCATCGATATCCCGAGTGAACTCGAATCCGCTCTGATCGACCTTCCCCTCCCGACGTGGAAACTGGACGGCTCGTTCCTGGCGAAGTCCACCATGGAGCGGTATCGGGCCGAACTGACGGCCATACCGCGGTTCGAGGAGGCCGCCGCGACGCTGCGCCACGCGCTGACCGGGGAGGGCGGCGGATACGCCGTGTTGCGCCTGGGAAACCTCGCCAAGGCGCTGGGGGCCGACGACGACCGGTTCCTGCGGCTGGCGACAGCCTTCGTCGCCGAGGTGGCGGTCCCCTTCTCGCCTTTCCCGCGGTGGCCCCTGTGGAAGGACATCGGGGTCAAGGCCGACAAGGACCCCGGCAAGTCCAGCGGCATCGGGTACAACGCGTTCCACATGGACCTGGTGAACGCGACCCTGCCCCCGGACTACACCACGCTCCTGTGCGTTCGCCGCGACCCGCTCGGCGGCGGCACCAGCATCCTCTCCGACGCCCACGCGGCGGTGGCGCGGCTTTCGGAGAACAGCCGCGCCCTGCTGGCCGAGACGGCCTACCACTACGGGACTTTCTTCGACCTGCACGTCGTCGGTGAGGAGTACAAGCCGTTCCCGATCCTGGACGGCTCCGGCCCGGGCGCGGGGTTCGTCCGGTTCACCGCCAAGATGCTGGAGCGGTCCCAGCTCGGCCAGGCGCACGCCAACGCCGCCAGGGAACTCGCCGAGGAGCTTGTGCGGGGGCAGGTCTCCTTCATGCTCCAGCCCGGGGATTACCTCATCGTGAACCAGCGCCGCTTCCTGCACGGCCGGGAGGCGCTCCACAGCGGTCAGGAGAGCGTCCCGGTCTCCGACCGGCGGCTGCTTCTCCAGCTCTTCCTGCGCGCAGGGGTCGGCGGTGGCTCGGCCGCGTAGCCGGCCGACGGCACCGGTGATCTACCGAATCCCGTCCCCGGGGCCAGCTCCCGAGCACGCGGCACGGCCGTGGGTCGGGGCACGGTCGGGCACCCCCGGAAACGGTCGCGCACCGGGCTCCCCGGGCCCGTGCACGGAGTCAGATGCGCGAGTTGCGCAGCGACTGCCACACGGCGCCGGCCAGCGCCCGCGTCGCTCGCGGGACCGACAGGTGCTCGTGCTCGCGGTACAGGGCCCAGTTGTACTGCACAAGCGACAGCTTGTTGGAGGACAACGATCCCGCCTGGTGGGCCCGGTACACCGCAAGCGGCTCGGCCAGGCCCCGGGCGTCAGCACCGTCACGCATGATCGACAGCCAGAGGGCGTAGTCCTGGCGCTTGCGCATCTCCGGCATCAGCCTCGTGCCCAGGACATTGCGGTCGTACATGGCGGTGAGAGCACCGATGTGGTCTCGGACCAGCATCGCGCGGTAGTTCACATGCTCCCGCGCACGGACCACCCGCCCGTTCGGGACCCAGTCGGTGCTCTCGCCGTCGTGGTCGGCGTCCATCTTGAAGTACGAGGTGAACGTCAGGGGCGCATCGCCTGCCGCGGCGAAGGCGAGCTGCTTCTCGGTCTTCTCCGGAAGCCACATGTCGTCGCTGTCGAGAAAGGCGATGTAGTCACCGCGGGCCCGCTCGATGGCGAGGTTGCGGGCCCGGCCCGCACCGCCCCGCTCGGGCGCCGCCTCCGGCAGGACGCGCTCGTCCTGGGCGGCGAATTCGCGGAGCAGGTCCATGGAGCCGTCGGAGGACTGGTCGTCGGTGACCAGCAGCTCCAGGTCGCTGTGGGTCTGCGTGAGTACCGATCGGACGGCTGCGCCGAGGGTGGCCGCCGAGTTGTAGACGGGCATCACGACAGACACCAGGGGCACAGCGCTTCTCCTTGCCGGATAAGGAACGACAGTCCATTCAAGCACCGCGAACGAGTAGGAGCTGACATGCAGATCGTCATTGCTGGTCAGGGCTACGTAGGGCTTCCGCTGGCCGTACGCGCCGCGGAGGTGGGGTACCGCGTGATCGGCTATGACGTGGACGCTCACCGTGTCCAGCAGCTCGCCGCCGGTCACTCCTACGTGGAGGATGTGACCTCCGCACGGCTGCGGGGCGTGCTGGACTCCGGGGTTTACGCCGCGACCACCGACGGCGCCGCGCTGGCCGGTTTCGACATCGCGGTGATCACCGTGCCGACCCCGCTGCGGGACGGCGTGCCCGACCTGACCTACATCGAGTCCTGCGCCCGAACCCTGGGTGAGCACCTTCGCCCTGGCGCGACCGTGGTCCTGGAATCCACGACCTACCCCGGCTGCACTGAGGAACTGCTGCTGCCGATCCTGGAGAAAACATCGGGCCTGCGGGCAGGAGAGGACTTCCTGGCCGGATTCAGTCCCGAGCGCATCGCTCCGGGGAACAAGCGGTGGTCGTTCGACGGGACGCCGAAGGTGGTGTCCGGTATCGACGCCACCTCTCTCGACGTGATCAAGAGGTTCTACGACGGCATCTTCCAGACGACGGTCCCGGTGTCCGGGCCCAAGGTCGCCGAGCTGGCGAAGTTGCTGGAGAACACCTTCCGGCTGGTCAACATCTCGCTCATGAACGAGCTGGCGACGCTCGCGGCGCCCCTCGGCGTGAACCTCTGGGAGGCGATCGACGCTGCCGCGACCAAGCCGTTCGGCTTCACGCGGTTCACCCCGGGGCCGGGAGTCGGCGGGCACTGCCTGCCCGTCGATCCGCTGTTCCTCTCGTGGAAGGTCGAGCAGGAGCTGGGGGTCCCCTTCCGGTTCGTGGACCTCGCCGACGACGTGAACCGGCACATGCCCGACTACGTCGTCCAGCGCGTCGTGGACGGCCTCGGCAAGCGCGGTCTGCCCATCAAGGGGTCGCGCGTCTTGCTGCTCGGCCTGACTTACAAGTACAACGCCACCGACCTGCGCAACTCTCCTTCCGCGAAGGTCGCTGAACTCCTCACCGACCTCGGTGCCGATGTCCGCGGAGCCGACCCCAACGTCCAGGAGAGCGACACCAACAGGCTGAACATGCCCCGGGCCGATGCGAAGCCGCAGGAGGTGGCTGCTGCTGATGCCGTGGTGCTCCTCATGGACCACACCCGGTTCGACCTCACCATGATCGAGAAGCACGCGTCGTACGTTCTCGACTGCCGCAATCGCCTGTCCGGCGCGAACGTCGAGACCCTGTAGCTCCCCAACTCCCCCCGGCAAGACGATCACTTCACCCGAAGGAGTTCCCTTGTACGACGAATGGGAGCACGCCCACACGGACTACACCAAGCCTGCGCAGCGACCGGCCCCGGCCTCTCTGACCGAGACCGAGGACGACTGGCGTCGCTGCCTGGAAGACGACACCCCCAACGGGTGGCTGATCCAGCACAGCGCGATGACCGAAACGCTCGCCAGCGGCCGGCCCATGTACTTGCTGCACACCACCAAGGACATCACCGCCATCCGCACCAGCGGTGAACTGCACGTCTCCACCGGATGCCTGGTCGGAGCCCTGTACTGCTCCCCACTCGTTCGTCAGCGCGAGGGATGGCGCCCGCACAACCTCGGCGCCTACCTCATGCAGACGAAGCCGAACACCACGCCCATGATCTTCGAGGTCACCCCGGACGCCCCGATCCCCACCAAGGGCGTGGACTACCTGCACCTGGGCACCATCCACCTGCGCACGTACTTGCGCTACCAGAGCTTCCTCACCCCGGCCGAGAACGACTACCTCGAACGTGCCCTGACGGCCGGGCTGCGCACCGCGGCCGTGTTCCTCGACACTGCCCTGCGCAACGCCGTCGGCCGGGCCACCGCAGCACCCGGGTTCATTGATCAACTGGCTGCCGCCGTGCCCGCCGTGCCGTTCCTCGGCTATCTGTACTTCGAGGTGCTGTCCGAGTACCTGATGCTCCACTCCGCGACTCCGGAGACCAAGACCTACGCCCAGGCCGGGGAACTGAACAACTGGCTGTACAAGAGGATGGCGTTCGCCGCCGTGGACGGCATGCACCACTTATTCGACTTGGCCCGTTTCCATCCGCGCCATCAGCGGCTCCTCCAGCTCATCGACGGCGTGGAGCCCTCGCTCGCCCCAGGAGTCGCCGAGTACGTGCGGCGACGGCTGTCCCACCTGTTCGCCCGGATCGCTCTGCACCCGTCCCAGGACGCGGCATCGGTCACCTTCCGAGGCGCTGATCTCGGCACGCTCCGGCAAGTCGCGCCGGGGTTGATCGGCCAGATGATCTTCCGCGAGATCCGGTACATGCCGCGCTACCAGCAGCTCTACCACTGCTTCGAGAAGGCCAAGGCGCTGGAGGCATGGGACTACTGGAACCGCGAGGGCATCCCCACACCCTTCAACGGCATCCTCCCGAAGGGCGAGATCGGGATACACCCCGTCTACCCCCGGTCGGCCGTCAGAGCGTGGACGGCCAAGCAGGACAGCAAAGGCTTCCTGCACCCGGCCCAGGAGATCACCGCCGTGTTCACACCGCACCTGGCGTCGTGGTGGGCGCCACCGCGTCACCGCGGACGGAAGGCCGGCGCCGACCTGCGGATCACGGTGGACCGGGGAGCCCCGTCCTCGCTGCCCGCCCACCGGTCGTCTATCAAGGGGGTCTCCGCATGACCACCAAACTCCTGAACATTGTGACCGGCATCAACCGCATCTCCGTGCCTTCGTCCGGGAGCCTGATCCTCGTCAACGATCTTTACCGCGCGATGCCCGACACCCATACGACCTTCCTGGGCAGGGCACCGGTCGATCAGGCGTGGAAGGCCGCCTTTGATCGTCTGATCAGCCTCTCCACGACGAAGCGCCCTCACGGTCCCGGCTTCGACTCGTACGTTGACGAGCTGACCCGTGAGGTCGGTGCGCTCATCGCGAAGATCCAGCCGAACGCCATCCATGCCCAGTATCTCGGCTTCGCTCTCAGCCTGGCCTTCGTCCGATCCGCCGGCAGCATCCCGATCATCGCCCTCGCCCACGGCCCCGACGTGATGGTGGCCGAGCGCAGTGCATCGGAATGCGAGGCCATGAATGAGGTTGCTGCTGCGAGCGCCGCGATCGTCGCCCCGACCGGCGCCCTCGCCGCCCGCATCGACCGTCTCACCGGACGCCGATTCACCGATCGGCTCACCGTCATCCCGTGGGGCATCCGTTTGAGCGATGTTCGGGTGCGCGATCAGCCTCCTACTGGAACCGGCCCCCTGTCCTTGGTGCACGCCGGGCGTCTGGACGGCAACAAATCCACGATCACCGCCATAGAAGCCCTCGCGTTGACCGAGCAACCGCACCACTTGGCCGTGATCGGCACGGGACCCCTACGGGAGCATCTGGAGCAGCGGACCATCGAACTCGGGCTGCGGGACCGAGTCCATTTTGATCCGTTCCTGCCCCGCGCCGAACTGTGGCGCCACCTGCCGGACTTCGACGCCTTCGTCTTCACTACCAGAGGCCTGGAGGCATTCGGACTTGTCCTCATCGAGGCCCAAGCCCACGGACTCCCGGTTGCCTACTCCAATCTTCCCGGTGTAAGGGAAATCCTCGGAAGCGCTGGCATTGCCTACACCCCTGGCGACCCCCGCTCGCTGGCTGTGGCCCTGGACGAGATGGGCCGAGACTCCCACCGGCGCAAGGACCTGGCCAAGGCTGCTCTCCGTAACGCGCGCCGATACGACATCACTACCACCGGCCGCCAGCTTCGCGAGCTGACGCTCCGCGTCACCTCCTAGCCTCGATGGAAATCTTGCCGCGGGATGTCCCAACGGCCCTCAACGCCTGGTCATCCGCCGGCGGCGGACGCAGCTGAGGCCGCGCCCCGGGTCCTCCCTCCCGGGGGCCGGGGCAGCACCCCGGCCCCCGTCTGCGCCATGGGATCCTGGAAGGGCCCAGGGAGCGTGCGCCGTACCGGAGCCGCGCGGGCCGTCAGCAGGGAGAGCAATGGCCAGCAACCTCGTCAATCTGGAAGCCGTCGGCAAGGTCTACGGGACGCGTGCCCTCCTCGACGGTGTCTCGCTCGGCGTCAACGAGGGGGACCGGATCGGCGTCGTCGGGCGTAACGGTGACGGCAAGACCACCCTGATCCGGATCCTCGCCAAGCTGGAGGGCGCCGACGACGGCCGCGTCACCCACGCCGGTGACCTGCGGCTCGGCGTGCTCACCCAGCACGATTCGCTGGACCCGGAAGCCACGATCCGGCACGAGGTCATCGGCGATCTCGCGGACCACGAGTGGGCGGGCAACGCCAAGATCCGCGATGTGCTGACCGGCCTCTTCGGCGGCCTGGACCTGCCGGGCTTCGGGCAGGGCCTGGACACCGTCATCGGCCCGCTCTCCGGTGGCGAGCGCCGCCGCATCGCGCTGGCGAAGCTGCTCATCGCCGAGCAGGACCTCATCGTCCTCGACGAGCCCACCAACCACCTCGACGTCGAGGGCATCTCCTGGCTCGCCCGCCATCTGCGCGCCCGCCGCTCCGCCCTCGTCTGCGTCACCCACGACCGCTGGTTCCTCGACCAGGTCTGCACCCGCATGTGGGACGTGCAGCGCGGTGACGTCCACGAGTACGAGGGCGGCTACAGCGACTACGTCTTCGCGCGGGCCGAGCGCGAGCGCATCGCGGCGTCGGAGGAGGCCAAGCGGCAGAACCTGATGCGCAAGGAGCTGGCGTGGCTGCGGCGCGGTGCCCCGGCGCGTACCAGTAAGCCGCGGTTCCGGATCGAGGCGGCCAACGAGCTGATCGCGGACGTGCCGCCGCCGCGGGACAGCGCCGAGCTGATGAAGTTCGCCAGCTCCCGGCTGGGCAAGACCGTCTTCGACCTGGAGGACGTGACCGTCCAGGCCGGGCCGAAGGTGCTGCTCAAGCATCTGACCTGGCAGCTGGGGCCCGGCGACCGGATCGGTCTGGTCGGCGTCAACGGCGCGGGCAAGACCTCGCTGCTGCGGGCGCTCGCGGAGGCGGCGCGGACGCAGGGCGAGGTGCAGCCGGTCGGCGGCAAGATCGTCGTCGGCAAGACCGTGAAGCTGGCGTACCTCTCGCAGGAGGTCGCCGAGCTGAACCCGGCGTGGCGGGTGCTGGAGGCGGTGCAGGCGGTTCGTGAGCGCGTCGATCTCGGCAAGGGCCGGGAGATGACCGCGGGCCAGCTGTGCGAGAAGTTCGGCTTCACCAAGGAGAAGCAGTGGACGCCGGTCGGTGACCTCTCCGGCGGTGAGCGCCGGCGCCTGCAGATCCTGCGGCTGCTGATGGACGAGCCCAACGTCCTCTTCCTGGACGAGCCCACCAACGACCTGGACATCGAGACCCTGACGCAGCTGGAGGACCTGCTCGACGGCTGGCCCGGCTCGATGATCGTCATCAGCCACGACCGGTACTTCGTCGAGCGCACCACCGACCGCGTCTTCGCGCTGCTCGGCGATTTCCGGCTGCGGATGCTGCCGCGCGGTCTTGACGAGTACATCGAGCGGCGCGAGGAGATGGCCGAGGCGGCGGCCCCGGCGCCCGCGCAGGCCGAGGCGCCGAAGAAGTCGGCGGCGGTCAACCGCGCGGCGCAGAAGGAACTCCAGCGGATCGAACGCCAGTTGGACAAGATCGGTGACCAGGAGTCGAAGCTCCACGCGCAGATCGCCGAGCACGCCACGGACTTCGAGAAGGTCGCCGGTCTCGACGCCGAACTGCGTGAACTGACCGGCCGCCGCGAGGAGTTGGAGATGCGCTGGCTGGAGCTGGCCGAGGACGCCTGACGGCCGCGGCCCGGGAAGGTACGCCTTGCCCGGGTCCGACCGGCCCCGGGCAATCCGGCCGAGTCCGGTCGGACGGGGCGCGCCCGGCGCGGTGAGCGTGTAGCTTCCCGTGCACGGCGGGCCCGGTCAGGGCCCCGTGCGCCGGGAGGAGGGCCGCGGGATGGGCGTACGGCTCGTGGTGGTCGACGATCACCGTCTGCTGGCCGAGGCGCTCGCCTCGGCCCTGAAACTGCGCGGGCACCGGGTGCTGGCGGCGGCCGCGCCGTGCGCCGGCGCCGCGGAGTTGGTGGTGAGCCGGGCCCCGGAGGTGTGCCTGCTGGGGACGGCGGCGCCCGCCGAGCCCGGGGTGTTCGACCCGGTGGTCCGGATCAAGAAGGAGCGGCCGGGGATCGCGGTGGTGGTGCTGGGCCCGGTGCCGTCGCCGCGGGGCATCGCCGCCGCGTTCGCCGCGGGCGCCTCCGGCTACGTACGCCATGACGAGCGGATCGAGGGCGTGGAGCGGGCGATGCTCAAGGCGCGGGCGGGCGAGGTGGCCGTCGCGCCGGTCCTGCTCCAGCAGGCGTGCGAGGAGCTGCTGCACCCGGCGGCGGAGCCGGACGACGAGGGTGCGCGGCTGCTGGCGCTGCTCACCCCGCGCGAGGTCGAGGTGCTGATGCGGGTCGCCGACGGCGAGGGCACCCGGCAGATCGCGGCGGGCATGGGCACCGCCCCGTCCACCGCGCGCACCCATGTGCAGCGGGTGCTGATGAAGCTGGAGGTCGGCTCCCGGCTGGAGGCGGCGGCACTGGCGGCCCGCACCGGCCTGCTGGAGCGGGCCGCGGAGGCGACGGAGAGCGCGGACCCGAGGGCGTAGGGCGGGGCCGGGCCTGCGGACGTAGCCCAGCGCCCGGGCCCGCGTACGTGACGTAGGCCCGGGCCCCTCGGTGGTCAGCTCGCCGGAGCGTCCCCCGGTGCCTCGCCGGTCAGTTCCTCGGCGGTGGGCGGGACGGTCGGCCGCAGCTTCAGCCAGACCAGGAAGAAGAGGCCGAGGGCGAGCATGCCCAGGCCGGTCCAGAGGTTGATGTTGATCCCCTGGGCCTTCTTCAGGTCCGCGTCGGAGGCGGTGAACCCGGCGATGGTGACGATCACGCCGTAGACGGCGAAGAGGCCGCCGATGATGCGCCGGACGTCGAAGAGCCGGGCGGCGGTCGCCGATTCGCGTTCGAGGGCGGCGACGTCGTGCTGGTGGTCGGACATGGTGGGCTCCCGGGCTCAGAAGGAGAAGGGGACGTAGCAGAGGGCGGCGAGGACGACCGCGCCCCAGCCCAGCAGGGCGGGCTTGCGGTACCACGCGTCGTCGCCGTCGGCGGGCACCTCCGCCATCTCCGGCGACCTCGTGCCGTAGACGAGCCCGGCGAGCGACTCGGCCGGCTTCGGCTTGGTGACGAGGGTGACGAGGACCATCACCACCGCGCCGACCACGAACGCGACGATCGACGAGACGAAGTTCGCGCCCTGCTCGGACGGGATGGAGATGACGCCCTGCTTGTACAGCCCGAAGTAGTTGATCATCGCGGCGGCGGTGCCGGAGAGCAGGCCCCAGAACCCGGCGGCGGCGCTGGTGCGCTTCCAGAACATCCCGATGATGAAGACGACGAAGAGCGGGACGTTGAAGAAGGAGAACAGCGTCTGGAGGTAGTTCATGATGTTGCTGAAGGACGAGGCGATGAACGCGGTGCCCATGCCGATCAGCACGCCGACGGCGGTGACCACCCGCCCGGTCTTCAGGTAGTAGGCGTCCTCGCGGCCCTTCTTCAGATACGCGCCCCAGATGTCGTTGGTGAAGACGGTGTTGAACGACGAGACGTTCGCCGCCATACCGGCCATGAACGCGGCGAGCAGACCGGTCACCGCGATGCCCAGGACCCCGTTGGGCAGCAGATCGCGCATCAGCACCGGGATGGCGTCGTTGTACTGGAGCCCGTCCTTGGTCTTGCCGAGCGTCGGCTCCATGACCAGGGCGATCAGCCCGGGGACGACCACGACCAGCGGGATGAAGATCTTCGGGAAGGCGGCGATCAGCGGGGTGCGCTTGGCGGCGGAGAGGTTCTTCGCGGACAGCGCGCGCTGCACCTCGGCGAAGTTGGTCGTCCAGTAGCCGAAGCTCATCACGAAGCCGAGCCCCAGGACGAGGGTGAGCCAGTTGGCGCCCAGCGGGTTGGCCTCGCCGATGCCGGTGCCCTTCCAGGCGGTGAGGAATGCATCGCCGTGCGAGGAGGTCAGCGAGTCGGTCAGCCCGTGCCAGCCGCCGACGCGCTTGAGTCCGACGATCGTCAGCGGGATCAGCGCGGCGAGGATGACGAAGAACTGGAGCACCTCGTTGTAGATCGCCGAGGAGAGCCCGCCGATCGTGATGTACGCGAGGACGAAGAACCCGGCGACGACGATCGCCACCCACTGCGGCCAGCCCAGCAGCGCCTGGAGGACGATCGCCATCGCGTAGAGGTTGACGCCCGCGATCAGCACCGACGACACGGCGAAGATCACCGAAGACAGCAGGTGCGAGGACGGGCCGAAGCGGTGCAGCAGGAACTCGGGCACCGAGCGGACCTTGGAGCCGTAGTAGAACGGCATCATCACCAGGCCCAGGAAGACCATCGCGGGGATGGCGCCGATCCAGTACCAGTGGACGGTGTAGGCGCCGTACTGCGCGCCGTTGGCGGCCATGCCGAGGATTTCGGTGGCACCGAGGTTGGCGGCGACGAACGCGAGACCGGTGACCCAGGCGGGCAGCGACCGGCCGGAGAGGAAGAAGTCCAGGCTGGTGCGGACGCTGCGCCGGGCGGCTATGCCGATGCCGAGGACGACGGCGAAGTAGAGGGCCAGGATCGCGTAATCGAGCCCGTTGGTGGGAAGCCTGAGCCCTTCGGCCAAGGTGATCATGAGGGCACTCATTTCCGGGGGCTGGGGGAGACCCCCAGGAGGACACATCGTTGTGCTCACGTGGAACGCACAAAAAGCTACGCGCGAGGTTCCGGAAACTGAACACTTATGTTCGTTTCAGTTTGGACAAGGAGCGGATGTGCGGTGCTTTTGTAGCGTTATGTCCGGCGCAATGGGTGCCTGGCGCGCCGCCTCCGCGTCCCGGTCCCGTATTGACTGCCCTGTTGGGTTGTGCTTCATTGTGTTTGTTTTTGTGTTCGGTCGAGGCGGTGGCGTCGGCCGAGTGGCAGGCTGAGGAGCCCCCGTGAAGAAGACGACGACCCGGCTGGCCGACGGCCGGGAGCTCATCTACTACGACTCCCGCGACGACGCCGACCGCGCCGCCCCCGACCACCGCCCCCTGCCACCGGTCGCCACCTCCTCCGAGATCCGCCGCGACCCGCTGCTCGGCGACCACGTCGCCATCGCCTCGCACCGCCAGGACCGCACCTACCTCCCGCCGGCCGACGCCTGCCCGCTCTGCCCCACGCGCGAGGGCCGCCCCTCCGAGATCCCCGCAGGCAGCTACGACGTCGCCGTCTTCGAGAACCGCTTCCCCTCCCTCGCCGGCGACAGCGGACGGTGCGAGGTGGTCTGCTTCACCTCCGACCACGAGGCGTCCTTCGCCGACCTCACCGAGGAGCAGGCCGCCCTCGTCCTGGCCGCCTGGACCGACCGCACCGCCGCCCTCCAGCAGCGCCCCGAGGTCGCCCAGGTCTTCTGCTTCGAGAACCGCGGCGCCGAGATTGGCGTCACCCTCGGCCACCCGCACGGCCAGATCTACGCGTACCCCTTCACCACCCCGCGCACCGCCCGCATGCTCGCCTCGCTCGCCGCGCACCGCGAGGCCACCGGCGCCAACCTCTTCGACGAGACCGTCGCCCGCGAACGCGCCGACGGCGTCCGCATCGTCCTGGAGACCGACCACTGGACCGCCTTCGTCCCGTACGCCGCCCACTGGCCGTACGAGGTCCACCTCTACCCGCGCCGCCGGGTCCCCGACCTGACCGCGCTCGACGACGCGGCGCGCACGGAGTTCCCGCAGGTCTACCTGGAGCTGTTGCGCCGGTTCGACCGGATCTTCGGCGAGGGCGACGGCCAGGGACCGGACGCGGACGCCACGGCCCGCACGCCGTACATCGCCGCCTGGCACCAGGCGCCGGTGAACGCCCCCGACCGCGACGAGTTCGCCCTCCATCTGGAGCTCTTCACCATTCGCCGTACCGCCGGAAAGCTGAAGTTTCTCGCGGGTTCCGAATCCGGCATGAACGTGTTCATCAACGATGTGCCGCCGGAAGCCGCGGCCCAGCGACTGCGAGAGGTAGCGACCAAGTGAGTGTGAGCGTGCCGTCCCCCAAGCCGACCACCCGAGCGAAGTGCCTGGTCACCGGCGGTGCCGGCTATGTCGGCAGCGTCGTCGCCGCCCATCTGCTGGAAGCCGGGCACGACGTCACCGTCCTCGACGACCTCTCCACCGGTCACCGCGAGGCCGTCCCGGCCGGCGCCCGCTTCATCGAGGGCCGCATCCAGGACGCCGCCCGCCACCTCGACGCCTCCTACGACGCCGTCCTGCACTTCGCCGCCTTCTCCCAGGTCGGCGAGTCCGTCGGGGACCCGGCGAAGTACTGGCGCAACAACGTCGGCGGCACCATGGACCTCCTCGACGCGATGCACGGCGCGGGCGTCCGCGCCCTCGTCTTCTCCTCCACCGCCGCCACCTACGGCGAACCGGCCACCACCCCCATCACCGAAGCCGCCGCCACCGCGCCGACCAGCCCGTACGGCGCGAGCAAGCTCGCCGTCGACCACCTCATCGGCGGCGCGGCGGCCGCCCACGGCCTGGCCGCCGTCTCGCTGCGGTACTTCAACGTCGCCGGCGCGTACGGCGACTGCGGCGAGCGCCACGACCCCGAGTCGCACCTCATCCCGCTCGTCCTCCAGGTCGCCCAGGGCCGCCGCGAGACGATCTCCGTCTACGGCGACGACTACCCGACCTCCGACGGCACCTGCATCCGCGACTACATCCACGTCGCCGACCTCGCCGAGGCGCATCTGCTGGCGCTGGAGGCGACGCTGAGCACCGTCGCGGAGGCGTCCGACGGCGACCTGCGCCCCCACGTCCGCCCCGGTGAACACCTCATCTGCAACCTCGGCAACGGCAACGGCTTCTCCGTCCGCGAGGTTATCGACACCGTCCGCAAGGTCACCGGCCACCCGATCCCCGAGGTCCTCGCCGACCGCCGCCCCGGCGACCCGGCCGTCCTCGTCGCCTCCGCGCAGACCGCCACCGACCGCCTCGGCTGGCGCCCCACCCGCGCCGACCTGGCCGGAATCATCGCGGACGCCTGGGAGTTCGCCCGCCGCACCACCCGGACGAAGGAGTCCTGATGCCCACGCACGAAGCCGCCGACCCGACCGCCGCCCCGCACGGCGCGGCCCGCACCACCGCGGCCTTCCGCGCCGTGTACGGCACCGCGCCCACCGGCGTCTGGGCGGCGCCCGGCCGGGTCAACCTGATCGGTGAACACACCGACTACAACGACGGCTTCGTGCTGCCCTTCGCCCTGACGGACACCACCCTCGCCGCCGCAGCGCCCCGCACCGACGGGGCGCTGCGGCTGCACTCCGGCGACGTCCCCGGCGGCGTCGTCGAGGTCCCGGCCGACGCCCTCGCACCCGGCCGGGACCTGGGCTGGGCCGCGTACCCGGCGGGCGTGGTGTGGGCGATGCGGGACGCCGGACTGCCCGTCGGCGGCGTCGACCTGCACCTCGACTCCACCGTCCCCACCGGCGCCGGACTCTCCTCCTCCGCCGCCCTGGAGGTCGCCACCGCCCTCGCCCTCGACGGGCTGTACGGACTCGGGCTCGACCGGCAGGAGGTGGCCCGCCTGACACAGCGCGCCGAGAACGCCTTCGTCGGCGTCCCCTGCGGGATCATGGACCAGACGGCCGCCACCAGCTGCACCACCGGCCACGCACTCCTCCTCGACACCCGCGACCTCACCACCCGCCAGGTCCCCTTCGACCTCACCGGCCACGGACTGCGGCTGCTCGTCATCGACACCCGCGTCCGCCACGCCCTGGCCGACGGCGCCTACGCCGAACGCCGCGCGGGCTGCGAACGCGCCGCCCGCCACCTCGGTGTCCCCGCCCTGCGCGACATCGATTACGGCCAACTCCAGGACGCACTGGAGAAGTTGGCCGAACACCCCGACGTACAGCCGCTGGTGCGGCACATCGTCACCGAGAACCACCGCGTCCAGCAGGTCATCGCCCGGCTGGACGCGGGCGAGCCCCGCGCCGTCGGCCCGCTGCTCACCGCCGGACACGCCTCGCTCCGCGACGACTTCGCCATCTCCTGCGCCGAACTCGACCTCGCCGTCGACACCGCGCTGGCCGCCGGTGCGCTCGGCGCCCGGATGACCGGCGGCGGCTTCGGCGGCTCGGCCATCGCCCTCGTCGAGGACGCGGCGGCACAGCAGATCACCGACGCCGTCCACACGGCCTTCACCACCGCCGGACACACCGCCCCGCGCGTCTTCACCGCCCGCCCCGGACCCGGCGCGCACCGCGCCGCCTGACGTACCGCCCGGCGCACGCCGGGCGGCCGCGTCAACACGGCGCACCACCCCGGCGGTACACACCGGCGCGGGGCGGGGAGCGCGCCGCGGCCCCGCGCGCCGGGACTTTCCCCAAAGCGTCGCTGCCCGGCGCGCCCGTCCGTACCCTGAGATGAGCGCCGGTGGGGGCCGGTGCGTTCATCCGGGGGAGCGGCGCCGCACCACGCGCGCCGGGCGGCGGGTACCGGCCACGGCACCGTTCGTGCCCGGACAGCGATCTTCACCCAGGGTCCGGTGGCCGCTAAGGTCCGTTCCCCACGACAGGGGGTCCATGTGCAACGCATCCGGGTACTGGTGGCCGACGGCCACCGCATCTTCGCCGAGTCGCTGGCCGCGGCGCTCGCCGCCGAGGCGGACGTCTGCGTGGCGACGGCGGGCAGCGCCCACGCCGCGCTGCGCACCCTCGAACGCGCCGCCGCCGAGGGCCGCCCCGTCGACGTCCTGCTGGCCGACGCCGACCTCACCGCCGCGACACCGACGCTCACCGCCGTCCCCGCCCAGCAGACGCGGGGCCGGGGCGGCGGCGCGCCGCGCCCGCCCCGCGACGGCATCGCCCTGGCCGCGGCGGTCCGCGCCGCCCACCCGGAGCTGCGCACCGTCGTCCTCGCCGAACGCGACGACCCGCGCCGGGCGGCCGCCGCACTCCAGGCGGGCGCCCAGGGCTGGGTCGCCAAGGACTGCTCCCTCTCCCGGCTGCTGACGGTGATCCGCGGGGTCCTCCGCGAGGAAACACATCTGCCGCCCGCCCTGCTCACCGGCGTCCTGCGGGAGCTGACCGCCGCCCGCCGCCACCGCACGGAGAGCGAACGCCTCGTCGAGACCCTCACGCCCCGCGAGCGCGAGGTGCTGCGCTGCATGGTCGCCGGCATGGGCCGCAAGGCCGTCGCCGAACGCCTCTTCCTCTCCCCGCACACCGTCCGCACCCATATGCAGAACGTCCTCGGCAAGCTCGACGTCCACTCCACGCTCGCCGCCGTCGCCCTGGCCCGCCGGGCGGGAATCGGCCCGGTGGAACCGGAGCCCGCACCGGCCGCCCCGGTGGAGGCCCGGGCAGGGGCCGGAGCGGCGGCCCCGGGGCGCTGACGGGCGCGGTCCCTTGTGCCGAGGGGCCGCGCCTTGCGTTGAGGGGCCCGCCTCCGTACGAGGACGAGCCTTCCTCAGGCCGTGGCCCCGGGGAGGGCGATGACGGCGACGCCCCTGGGGGCGAGGGTGAGCCGGTGGACCTGCGCGCCTACGGGGGCCGCCGGGTCGCCCGATCCGTCCGTGGAAGGGGAGCCACCCACGGGTTCCGGCCGCCCCGCCTCGTCGGACACCACCACCCGCCCCGGCTCCGGCAGCGTGACCCGGGCCGTCCGCGCCCCATGGTTGAGCAGGAACAGGAAGCGCCCCGCCGCGCCCTCACGGACGGTCGCCTGCACCCCTGCGGGCAGCCCGGCCACCACCGGGGCCACACCCGCCGCCTCCCGGACGTCGTCCAGCAGCGCCCGCAGCGACGCGGGCTCCAGGCGGGTGGCGACGTACCAGGCCGCACCGCGCCCGTACGGGTGCCGGGTCACCGCGGGGCGGCCGTCCAGCGGACCGCCGCTGAAACGGGCGCGCACCTCGGCGCCTTCCGGGACGACATCCTCCGCCCACAGGTCCGCCCGGCCCGCGTAGGAACCCTGCAGGGTGAGCACCGCGCCCTCCGGCTGCGGCCAGAACTCCTCCACCCGCAGCCCCAGCAGCTCCCGCAACGGACCCGGATAGCCACCGGGGTGCACCCGGTCCTGCGCATCCACGATGCCGGAGAAGAACGACACCACCAGCTGCCCGCCGTCGCGGACGTACGCCGCGAGCCGCGCCGCGTCCTCCTCCGTCAACAGGTACAGCTGCGGCGCCACCACCATCCGGTAGCCGGACAGCTCCCGCGACGGCGGGACGACATCGCATGCCACACCCGCCTCGTACAGCGGCCGGTGGTGCTCCAGCGTCAGCCGCGAGTGGTCCAGCGCGGTCGACGGCCGCGCCTCCAGCTCCAGCGCCCACCAGCTCTGCCAGTCGGCCAGCAGCGCCACCTCCGCCCGCGACCGCGTCCCGGCGATCTCCGGCACGGACGCCAACTCCCGTCCCAGCGCGGTCACTTCGCGGAAGATCCGGGTGTCCGTACCGCCGTGCGGCACCATCGCCGAGTGGAACTTCTCCGCCCCGCCCCGCGACTGCCGCCACTGGAAGAAGAGCACCGCGTCCGCGCCCTGCGCCACCGCCTGCCAGCTCCACAGCCGCATCGCGCCCGGCGGCTTCGGCCCGTTCCGTGGCCGCCAGTTGACCGCGCCGGGCGCCTGCTCCAGCAGCAGCCACGGCTGCCCGCCCCGCGCCGACCGCATCAGGTCGAAGACATACGCCGCCCGCAGCTGGTCATCGGACAGGAAGGGATCCTGATAGAAGTCCAGCGCCATCACGTCCAGGTGCGGCGCCCAGGCGAACGCGTCGACCGGCTTGTGCTGCGGCATCAGATTGGTGGTCACCGGCACCCCGGGCGCGCACCGCGCCAGCACCTCCTTCTCCGCGAGGTAGCAGGCGCGCAGCGCGGCATCGCCGAACCGCAGATAGTCCAGCTGCTGCGCCGGATTGGGGAAGGTCGGTGCGGTACGCGGCGGCAGCACCTCCGCGAAGTCGCCGTACGTCTGCGACCAGAACGCCGTGGACCAGGCGTCGTTGAGGGCGTCCACGCTTCCGTAGCGCTCCCGCAGCCAGTCCCGGAAGGCGGCGGCCGAGACGTCGCAGTAGCACTGCCGGGTGTGGCAGCCGTACTCGTTGCCGATGTGCCACAGGGCGAGCGCGGGGTGCCCGGCGTAGCGGGTGGCGAGCTGCTCGACGAGGCGGACGGCGTGCGCCCGGTAGACGGGGCTGGAGGGGCAGTAGTGCTGCCGCGCCCCCGGCCAGCGGCGCCGTCCGTCGGCGTCCTCGGGCAGGATCTCGGGGTGCGCACGGCTCAGCCACGGCGGCGGCGAGGCGGTCATCGTGGCCAGGCACACCTCGATCCCGGCACCGGCCAGTCCGTCCATGACCCGGTCGAACCAGCCGAAGTTCCACTCCCCGGGCCGGGGCTCGACCCGGGCCCAGGAGAAGATTCCCGCGGTGACCATCGAGACCCGGGCCGCCTTCATCAGCTCCAGATCCTCGGCCCACACCGCCTCGGGCCACTGCTCCGGGTTGTAGTCGCCGCCGAATCGGATGCCCATCGTTCGGCCCTCCAGGGTCGGGCCCGGCGCCCGCACGGCCGCCGGTACGGACGCGGACTGCGGCGCCGCTCGCCCCGCCCGGACGGCACCCGCGCGCCAGCATCCGCGCCCCGCCCACCCGCCACAAGGACCCCGACGGCACGGCTCCCGCTGTTCAGGGAGAGTTTTCGCTCAGGAAGGGTTCCTGAAGGGTGGGGGAGGGGCCGGTTCGTTCAGGAAGTGTTCCTGAGGGATGCGCGCCGGCCTGACCCAGTTCAATCAGGAAGGCTTCCGGAAAGCTCCGCCCCGCCAGGCCCGCGGCTCGTACAGGGAGGGTCCCTGAAGGATGGGGAAGGACCGGGTTCCTTCAGGAAGGCTCCCTGAAAGCTCCGCCGGTGGCCCCGTTCACCCGGGAAGGTTGTCGAACGGTCCCGTCAATCGCCGCAGCAGGCTGGCGAGTTCGCGGCGCTGGTCGCGGGAGAGTTCGGCGAGGATGGCCCGCTCCTGGGTGAGCAGACCGGCCAGGGAGGCGTCGGCCTTGTCGCGGCCCGCGGGGGTCAGGCGGACGAGGACGCCGCGCCGGTCGTTGGGGTCGGGCAGCCGCTCGACGAGGTCCTTCTTGGCGAGCCGGTCGATACGGTTGGTCATCGTGCCGGACGTCACGAGGGTCTGGGTGAGCAGCGCGCCGGGGGAGAGCTGGTACGGGGCCCCGGCGCGGCGGAGCGCGGTGAGGACGTCGAATTCCCAGGGCTCCAGCCCCACCTCGGAGAAGGCGAGGCGACGGGCCCGGTCGAGGTGCCTGGCCAGCCTGCTCACGCGGCTGAGGACCTCAAGCGGTTCCACGTCGAGGTCCGGGCGCTCGCGGCGCCATGCTGCGACCAGACGGTCGACCTCGTCCTCCATGGCGATCAGTGTAAGGGGTCTGTCGACGTGAAGTCTCTTGACATAGGCCTTCTCGACATCAACTATCTCGACGTAGAGATATGTGATCCGGTGCGACGGGACGGGCCCGCCCGACCCCACCGTTCCGGCGACCCGTCCCGGCCCCGGCCCACCCGGATCCGGCCGTACCAGCAGAGGGGTAACCGTCCATGTCCGACACGCCCACCTGGGACCCGCAGCAGTACCTCCGGCACGCGGCGCACCGTACCCGCCCCTTCCACGACCTCCTCGCCCGGGTGCCCGAGCTGCCCGCGCACGGCCGCCCCGCCCGCATCGCCGACCTCGGCTGCGGCGCCGGCAACGTCACCGCACTGCTCGTCGACCGCTGGCCCGACGCCCACGTCACCGGCCTCGACAACTCGCCCCCGATGCTGGCCGAGGCCGCCGCCCTCGCCGGGCCCACCCCCGGCGGCGGCCGCCTCGACTTCACCACCGCCGACGTCACCGACTGGGCCCCCGCCGAGCGCTTCGACCTGATCGTCTCCAACGCCGCCCTCCAGTGGGTCCCCCGCCACCCCGAGTCCTTCGGCCGCTGGATCGACGCCCTCACCCCCGGAGGCACCTTCGCCTTCCAGGTCCCCGGCAACTTCACCGCCCCCAGCCACACCCTGCTGCGCGAGCTGTGCGACACCCCGCGCTGGCGCGACCGCCTCGCCGGCCGGGGCAGCCGCCACGTACGCGTCCTCGAACCCGTCGACTACCTCGACCGCCTCACCGACCTCGGCTGCACCGCCGACGTCTGGGAGACCACCTACATCCAGCTGCTCCAGGGCGAGGACCCCGTCCTCGACTGGGTCAAGGGCACCGCCCTGCGCCCCGTCCTCACCGCACTCGCCGACGATCCCCCCGCCCGCGAGGAATTCCTCACCGACTACCGCGACCTGCTCCGCACGGCCTACCCGCCCGGCCCCCACGGCACGGCTTTTCCGTTCCGCCGCATCTTCGCGGTGGCGCAGCGGGGGTAGCCGCCGTCCCTCAGGAGGAAACGCTGTGATCACCGGCCTCGACCATGTCCAGCTCGCCGCGCCCCCGGGCAGCGAACCCGCGCTGCGGGCCTTCTATGCGGGGATCCTCGGGATGACCGAAGTACCCAAGCCGGAGCCGCTCGCCGCACGCGGCGGCTGCTGGTTCGAGGCGGGGGCCGCCCGCCTCCACCTCGGCATCGACCCCGATCACCGCCCGTCCGCCAAGGCTCACGCGGCCTTCCGCGTCCCCGACGCCGATGCCCTCGCCGCCCGGCTGACCGCCGAGGGCGTCCCCGTCACCCGGGACGACGCCCTGCCGGGCGTCCGCCGGTGCTTCGCCCACGACCCGGCGGGCAACCGGTTGGAGTTCCTGACGGAAGAGGAGGGACCGACCGCGGCCGGCTGATCGACCGCCCCGACGCCCGTGCCGTCTCCGGCGCGGGCGTCAGTTCTTCCGATGCCCCACCAGCCGAGGCTTCGCCTCCAGCCCGTCCAGGCCGTGCCAGGCGAGGTTCACCAGATGGGCGGCGACCTCGGCCTTCTTCGGCTTGCGGACGTCCAGCCACCACTGGCCGGTCAGGGCGACCATGCCGACCAGTGCCTGCGCGTACAGCGGCGCCAGCTTCGGGTCGAAACCGCGGGCCTTGAACTCCAGGCCCAGGATGTCCTCCACCTGGGTGGCGATGTCGCTGATCAGCGACGCGAAGGTGCCCGTCGACTGGGCGACGGGGGAGTCCCGCACCAGGATGCGGAAGCCGTCCGTGAACGTCTCGATGTAGTCGAGGAGGGCGAACGCCGCCTGTTCGAGGAGTTCTCGCGGGTGTCCGGCGGTGAGGGCGCCCGTCACCATGTCCAGGAGCTGACGCATCTCGCGGTCGACGACCACGGCGTACAGCCCCTCCTTGCCGCCGAAGTGCTCGTACACCACCGGCTTGGAGACGCCCGCCTTCGCGGCGATCTCCTCCACCGACGTGCCCTCGAAGCCCCGCTCGGCGAAGAGGGTGCGGCCGATGTCGAGCAGTTGCTCACGGCGCTCGGCGCCCGTCATCCGGACCCGCCGGGGCCGCCTCCCACCCCCGCCGGAGGAGGAAGCCTTGCCCTTGTTGCCGTTGCTCACGCTGCTGCCGTCGATCGCCACCCGACAATCATGCCGCCTGGGCGGTCTCTCCCTTGCGCCGGGCATCGATGCGGGACGCCTGCGGCCATCGCACGTCGTACGCCCAGCCCGCCTTCTCGAACCAGCGGATCAGCCGCGCACTCGAATCCAGCTGCCCACGCAGCACCCCGTGACGCGCCGAGGTCGGGTCCGCGTGGTGCAGGTTGTGCCACGACTCACCGCAGGACAGGATCGCCAGCCACCACACGTTCCCCGACCGGTCACGCGACCTGAACGGCCGCTTGCCCACCGCATGGCAGATGGAGTTGATCGACCACGTCACATGGTGCAGCAGCGCCACCCGCACCAGCGAACCCCAGAAGAACGCCGACAGCGCGCCCTCCCACGACATCGTGGCCAGCCCGCCGATCAGCGCCGGCAGCAGCAGCGACAACGCCGTCCACAGCACGAACTGCCGGGAGATCGCCCGCAGCGCCGGATCCTTGACCAGGTCCGGCGCGTACTTGTGCTGCGGCGTCCGCTCCTCGTCGAACATCCAGCCGATGTGCGCCCACCACAGGCCCTTCAGCAGCGCCGGGACCGTCTCGCCGTACCGCCACGGCGAATGCGGGTCGCCCTCCGCGTCGGAGAACTTGTGGTGCCGCCGGTGATCGGCCACCCAGCGCACCAGCGGCCCCTCCACCGCCAGCGACCCCATGATCGCCAACGTGATCCGCAGCGGCCGCTTCGCCTTGAACGCGCCGTGCGTGAAGTACCGGTGGAAGCCGATCGTGATGCCGTGGCAGCCGACGTAATACATCACCACCAACAGCCCCAGATCCAGCCAGCTCACCCCCCACCCCCACGCCAGCGGCACCGCCGCGGCCAGCGCCAGGAACGGCACCGTGATGAACAGCAGCAGCGTGATCTGTTCGACGGAACCCTTGCTGTCACCACCCAGCGTCGCCGACGGCAGCGGCGTACCGGCGGGCCCGGGTGACTCTTCGACGGTCTGCGGATCAGCGGTCATGTGGTGTCCCTCGTCGGAGGCTCGGGGCACGGCTACGGAACCGTAACCTACGGTTTCGTAAGTATGGCAGCGCCAGAGCCCCGGACAAGGCGGTGACAGGCCCGTACCCGCCAGCAGGGTGCACCGCGGGACGGCCCCGCCACGACCCGGCCGCCACTCCTGCCCGCCCCTGACCTGCGGCCCCGCCCGGACGGCCCGTTCCCAGCCGGTGGACGGTGTGACCACCCCCCGAACGGGAGACCTATCCTGGTGGGCGTCGGACAGCGCGGTCCGCAACCCGCCCACAAGCCCGGACGTGCACCCCGTCGCCCGCGCCCCACCGGTACGAAGGAGCCGCGAAGCGACGCACCTCCCGGGCCGTCGCCCGCCGCGCCCCGGGACCGCAGGCCCCGGACCGGCACGGCACGACGCCCCGCCCAGATCGCCGCAAGGAGCCGCACCTGTGAGCAGTGCCGACAACACCTCCGCCGCCGAGATCAGCACCCCCGGAAGCAGCCGGACGGACAAGCCGGGCACGGCCGGCGACAACGGCGACCACACCGCCCTGCGCGCCGACATCCGCCGCCTGGGCGACCTCCTCGGCGAGACCCTCGTCCGCCAGGAAGGCCCCGAACTCCTCGAACTCGTCGAGCGGGTCCGCGCCCTGACCCGCTCCGACGGCGAGGCCGCCGCTCAGCTCCTCGGCGCCACCGACCTGGCCACCGCCGCCAAGCTGGTCCGCGCCTTCTCCACCTACTTCCACCTCGCCAACGTCACCGAGCAGGTCCACCGCGGCCGCGAGCTGCGCGCCCGCCGCGCCGCGGAAGGCGGCATCCTCAGCCGCACCGCCGACATGCTCAAGGACGCCGACCCCGAGCACCTGCGCGAGACCGCCGCCCACCTCGGCGTACGCCCCGTCTTCACCGCACACCCCACCGAGGCCGCGCGCCGCTCCGTCCTCACCAAGCTCCGCAAGATCGCCGAACTGCTGGAGCACACCGACCCCACCGAGCGCCGCCGCACCGACCTCCGCCTCGCCGAGAGCATCGACCTCATCTGGCAGACCGACGAACTCCGCGTCGCCCGCCCGGAGCCCACCGACGAGGCCCGCAACGCCATCTACTACCTCGACGAACTCGGCCGCGGCGCCGTCGGCGACGTACTCGAAGACCTCGCCGCCGAACTCGCCCGCGCCGGCGCCCCGCTGCCCGCCGGCACCCGCCCGCTCACCTTCGGCACCTGGATCGGCGGCGACCGCGACGGCAACCCCAACGTCACCCCGCAGGTCACCTGGGACGTCCTGATCCTCCAGCACGAACACGGCATCACCGACGCCCTGGAACACATCGACGAGCTCCGCGGCGCCCTCTCCAACTCCATCCGCAACAGCGGCGCCACCGAGGAACTGCTCACCTCCCTCGGCCACGACCTCGAACTCCTCCCCGAGATCAGCCCCCGCTACAAGCGCCTCAACGCCGAGGAGCCCTACCGCCTCAAGGCGACCTGCATCCGCCAGAAGCTCCTCAACACCCGCGAGCGCCTCGCCGCCGACACCCCCCACGTCCCCGGCCGCGACTACCTCGGCACCGCCGAACTCCTCGACGACCTCGCGCTCATCCAGACCTCGCTCCGCGCCCACCGCGGCTCCCTCGTCGCCGACGGCCGCCTGGAGCGCACCCTGCGCACCCTCGCCGCCTTCGGCCTCCAGCTCGCCACCATGGACGTCCGCGAACACGCCGACGCCCACCACCACGCCCTCGGCCAGCTCTTCGACCGCCTCGGCGAGGAATCCTGGCGCTACGTCGACATGCCGCGCGAATACCGCCGCAAGCTCCTCGCCAAGGAACTGCGCTCCCGCCGCCCCCTGGCCCCCAGCCCCGCCCCCCTCGACGAGGCCGGCGCCAAGACCCTCGGCGTCTTCCGCACCGTCCTCAAGGCCAAGGAGACCTTCGGCCCCGAGGTCATCGAGTCGTACATCATCTCCATGTGCCAGGGCTCCGACGACGTCCTCGCCGCCACCGTCCTCGCCCGCGAGGCCGGCCTCATCGACCTCCACGCCGGCTGGGCCAAGATCGGCATCGTCCCGCTCCTGGAGACCACCGACGAGCTGAAGATCGCCGACCAGCTCCTCGACGAAATGCTCTCCGACCCCTCCTACCGCCGCCTCGTCGCCCTCCGCGGCGACGTCCAGGAGGTCATGCTCGGCTACTCCGACTCCTCCAAGTTCGGCGGCATCACCACCAGCCAGTGGGAGATCCACCGCGCCCAGCGGCTGCTGCGCGACGTCGCCCGCCGCCACGGCGTACGGCTCCGCCTCTTCCACGGCCGCGGCGGCACCGTCGGCCGCGGCGGCGGCCCCTCCCACGACGCGATCCTCGCCCAGCCCTACGGCACCCTCGAAGGCGAGATCAAGGTCACCGAGCAGGGCGAGGTCATCTCCGACAAGTACCTCGTACCGTCCCTGGCCCGCGAAAACCTGGAACTGACCGTCGCGGCCACCCTCCAGGCATCCGCCCTGCACACCGAACCCCGCCAGTCCGACGAAGCGCTCTCCCGCTGGGACGCGGCCATGGAGACCGTCTCCGACGCCGCCCACGGCGCCTACCGCCGCCTCGTCGAGGACCCCGACCTGCCCGCCTACTTCTTCGCCGCCACCCCCGTCGACCAGCTCGCCGAACTCCACCTCGGCTCCCGCCCCTCCCGCCGCCCCGACTCCGGCGCCGGACTCGACGGCCTCCGCGCCATCCCGTGGGTCTTCGGCTGGACCCAGTCCCGCCAGATCGTCCCCGGCTGGTACGGCGTCGGCACCGGCCTCAAGGCCGCCCGCGAGGCCGGACTCGACACCGTCCTCGACGAGATGCACACCCACTGGCACTTCTTCCGCAACTTCCTGTCCAACGTCACCATGACCCTGGCCAAGACCGACCTGCGGATCGCCCAGCACTACGTCGACACCCTCGTCCCCGACGACCTCAAGCACGTCTTCGACACCATCAAGGCCGAACACGCCCTCACCGTCCAGGAAGTCCTCCGCGTCACCGGCGAGAGCGAACTCCTCGACTCCAACCCCGTGCTGCGCCAGACCTTCCACATCCGCGACGCCTACCTCGACCCGATCAGCTACCTCCAGGTCTCCCTCCTGGCCCGCCAGCGCGCGGCCGCCGCCCGCGGCGAAGAAGCCGACCCCGTCCTCGCCCGCGCCCTGCTCCTCACCGTCAACGGCGTCGCCGCCGGCCTCCGCAACACCGGCTGACCCCCGGGCGTGCGCCCCGCACGCCCCACCCGCACACACCACGGCGGCCCGCCCCCGACACCGGGAGCGGGCCGCCGCCCTTCCACCACGCCGATCCTGCCGTCCTGCCGTACGCGCACCACGGCGCCCCCGCACGGCTACAACGCCACCCACGCCCCCACCAGCAACGCCACCCCGGCAAGCCCCATCCCCCACGCCGTACGCCGCCACCGCAACCCACCGGCCACCACCAGCGACGCCAGCAACAACGCCCCCGCGAACGGCACCCACGCATGCAGCACACCCGCCGGGCCCGTCCGCACCGCACGGTCACCCGCCGGCCGCAACGCCACCGTCACCCGCTCACCCACCCCCGGCGAAGCGGCCTTCACCAGCGACACCCGGTCCCGCGGCCGCCCCCTGCCCTCCGGCACGAACGACCCCGCACACCGCTCGTCATCACACGACGTCACCTTCACCGTGCCGTGCTCACGGCCCGCAAACCCCATCGCGTACCGCGCCGACCCCCACGACGTCCACACCCCCGCGACCAGCAACACCGCCGCCACCAGCACCAGCAACCCGTTCCGGACGAGCAGCATCACCCCGAAGGCGCTCTCACCCGCCCGCCGGGTACGACTGCGTTTGACCGGTCTGGACCCCACACTGCCTCTGGACATGCCCGGGATCTTTGGCCATGGCCCCGCACCCGGTCAACCTACGGCGACACCCGAAAACCCCCGCCCGAGCCCCAACCCGCACCCTCACCTCACGAGTTGTACGTGCTCTGCGCCCGCTCCAACCCCTCCAGGATCAGCGCCTCGACCGCATCCGCCGCCCGGTCCACGAAATAGTCCAACTCCTTGCGCTCCGCCGCACCGAAATCCTTCAGCACGAAATCCGCCACCTGCATCCGACCCGGCGGCCGCCCGATCCCGAACCGCACCCGGTGATACTCCGCACCCGACGACTTCGTGATCGACTTCAGACCGTTGTGCCCGTTGTCGCCCCCACCCAGCTTCAACCGCAACGCACCGAAATCGATGTCCAACTCGTCATGGACCGCAACGATCTGCCCCACCGGAACCTTGTAGAAATCCCGCAGCGCCGACACCGGCCCACCCGACAAATTCATGAACGACATCGGCTTGGCCACCACCACCCGACGGCTCCCCGGACCCGGCGGACCCACCCGGCCCTCCACCACCTGCGCCCGCGCCTTGTGCGCCTTGAACTTCCCCCGCATCCGCTCCGCCAGCAGATCCGCCACCATGAAACCCACATTGTGACGATTGCCCGCATACTCCGGACCCGGATTACCCAGCCCCACCACGAGCCACGGCTCGGCGTCCGCCATCTCCACCACTCCCGCATCCGCCCGGCACCACACCGAGCACCCGACGGCCCGCCACCACAACGGGCCACGAAACAACCCAACCGCCACCCCGCACCCGAAGGCGCGCGGCAGCGGTTGGAAAACGTCCTACCAGACGGCAGGGACGACGGCTCAGCCCTCGGCCGACGCGTCCTCACCCTCGGCCGACTCCGCAGCGGCCTCGGCCTGCGCGGCGACAACCTGCAGAACAACGGCGTCGTCCTCGACGGCCAGCGACGTACCGGCGGGCAGCACGACATCCTTCGCCTGTACCGAGTCACCCGCGTTCAGACCGGCGATCGACACCGTGACCGACTCCGGCAGGTGCGTGGCCTCGGCCTCGACCGACAGGGTGTTCATCAGGTGCTCCAGCAGGTTCGCACCCGGGGCCAGGTCACCCTCGGTCACGATCGGCACCTCGACGGTGACCTTCTCGCCCTTCTTCACCGCGAGGAAGTCGACGTGCACCAGGAAGCCACGGATGGCCTCACGCTGCACAGCCTTCGGGATGACCAGCTCGTCCTTGCCGTCCACGTCCAGGCGGATCAGCACGTTCGGGGTCTTCAGCGCCATCATCAGCGCGTGGTTGTGGATGGCCACGTGCTTCGGCTCCGCACCGTGACCGTAGACAACCGCGGGAACCAGGTTCTCGCGACGCGCCTGACGCGCCGCACCCTTACCGAACTCGGTACGCACCTGGGCGGTGAGCTTGACCTCAGCCATGACTGCACTCCTCGTATCTCAGAAATCGATGGCCGTTACCCGGCCCACGACAGACCTGCTACGAAGAGCGCGTCGATAACGGACCGCCGCACACACAGGTGCGGCCTCCCTCGCCGAGCAACCCCATGAGTCTACCCGGCCGGGAGGCCGCCCCAAAGTCGATCAGCCCACAGGCCGATCAGCGCCTCACTGCTCGTCGAAGAGGCTCGTCACCGAACCGTCCTCGAACACCTCACGGATCGCCCGCGCCACCGTCGGCGCCATCGACAACACCGTGATCTTGTCCAGCTCCAGCTCCGAAGGCGTCGGCAGCGTATTCGTGAACACGAACTCGCTCACCTTCGAATTCTTCAGCCGATCCGCCGCCGGACCCGACAGCACACCGTGCGTCGCCGTCACGATGACATCCGCCGCACCATTGGCGAACAGCGCATCCGCCGCCGCACAGATCGTGCCACCCGTGTCGATCATGTCGTCGACCAGGACACACACCCGGTCCTTCACATCGCCGACCACCTCATGAACGGTGACCTGATTCGCCACGTCCTTGTCACGACGCTTGTGCACGATCGCCAGCGGCGCACCCAGACGGTCACACCAACGGTCCGCCACCCGCACCCGGCCGGCGTCCGGCGACACCACCGTCAGCTTGTTGCGGTCCACCTTCGCGCCCACATAATCCGCCAGCACCGGCAGCGCGAACAGATGATCCACCGGACCATCGAAGAAGCCCATGATCTGATCCGTGTGCAGATCGACCGTGACAATACGGTCCGCACCCGCCGTCTTCATCAGATCCGCGATCAGCCGCGCCGAAATCGGCTCACGACCACGGTGCTTCTTGTCCTGACGCGCATAACCGTAGAACGGCACGACCACGGTGATGCTCCGGGCCGAAGCCCGCTTCAACGCATCAATCATGATCAACTGTTCCATGATCCACTTATTGATCGGAGCCGTGTGGCTCTGAATCAAAAAGCAGTCCGCGCCACGCGCCGACTCCTGATAGCGAACGTAGATCTCACCATTGGCGAAGTCGAACGCCTTCGTCGGGACCAGGCCGACACCCAGCTGGTGCGCGACCTCCTCGGCCAGCTCGGGGTGGGCACGTCCGGAGAAGAGCATCAGCTTCTTCTCGCCGGTCGTCTTGATCCCGGTCACAGCAAATCTCCTCGAATTCCTGTTTGCGTGCGCTCAACACGGTACGCCCCGCACGGCGCACCACGGCACGGTCAGCGCTCGCCCTCGGACTCCTGGCGAGCGGAAGAAGCAGCCTGCGCGGCGGCACTCCCGGGCCGCTTACGCGCGACCCAACCCTCGATATTCCGCTGCTGGCCACGCGCGACCGCCAACGAACCCGGGGGCACATCCTTGGTGATGACCGAACCCGCCGCGGTGTACGCGCCGTCCCCGATCGTGACAGGAGCCACAAACATGTTGTCCGACCCCGTCTTGCAATGCGAACCGACCGTCGTGTGATGCTTCGCCTCACCGTCGTAATTCACAAAGACACTCGCCGCGCCGATATTGGTGTACTCACCGATCGTCGCATCCCCCACATACGACAGATGAGGAACCTTCGTCCCCTCACCGATCGTCGCATTCTTCATCTCCACATACGTGCCGGCCTTCGCCCGCGCCCCCAGCACCGTCCCCGGACGCAGATACGCATACGGACCCACCGACGCCCCCGCACCGATCTCCGCACCCTCGGCCACCGTGAACGACGCCACCGCGCCCTCACCCACCACCGTGTCCGTCAACCGCGAATGCGGCCCCACCTCGGCACCCGACGCCACCCGCGTCGCACCCAGCAACTGCGTCCCCGGATGCACCACCGCATCCGCACCGAACGCCACCGACACATCCACCCACGTCGACGCCGGATCCACCACCGTCACACCCGCGAGCATCGCCCGCTCCAACAACCGCTCGTTCAACAGCCGCCGCGCCTGCGCCAACTGCACACGGTTGTTGATCCCCAGAATCTCCCGGTGATCCCCGGCCACCGCCGCACCCACCCGGTGCCCGGCCTCCCGCAGAATCCCCAGCACATCCGTCAGGTACTCCTCACCCTGACTGTTGTCCGTCCGCACCTTCCCCAGCGCATCCGCCAGCAGCCGCGCATCGAACGCGAACACCCCGGAATTGATCTCCCGGATCGCCCGCTGCGCCGGACTCGCGTCCTTGTGCTCGACGATCTCCGTCACCGCGCCGTTCGCACCGTCCCGCACGATCCGGCCGTAACCCGTCGCGTCCGGCACCTCGGCCGACAGCACCGTCACGGCGTTGCCGTCCGCGGCGTGCGTCTCGCTGAGACGACGCAGCGTCTCACCCGTCAGCAGCGGCGTGTCCCCGCACACCACCACGACGGTCCCGTCCAGCGCCGCACCGCCGGCGGTCAGCTCCTCCAGACCCATCCGCACGGCGTGCCCGGTGCCGTTCTGCTCGTGCTGCACGGCGGTACGGACCGACGGGTCGATCTCGGACAGGTGCGCCCGGACCTGGTCACGGGCGTGGCCCACGACGACGACGAGGTGCTCGGGGTCCAGCTCGCGGGAGGCGGCGACGACGTGTCCGACGAGGGACCGTCCGCAGATGGCGTGGAGGACCTTGGGGGTCGCCGATTTCATGCGGGTTCCCTCACCCGCGGCGAGAACGACGACGGCCGCCAGTGGGGTCTCCCCCGTCCGAGCGGAGCCGAGAACGGGAGGAAGGTTGGCGCTCACGGAGGTGCCCTTCGGCCTTGGCTACTTCGGGTGGTGGACATCCGAAGGATACCGGGGCGTATTCCTGGAGAAACGCATGCGGGTCCCGACCTGTCGGCCGGGACCCGAACTTTGCTTTGCTCCCCCGCCAGGACTCGAACCCGGACAGATGGCACCAAAAGCCACAGTGCTGCCAATTACACCACGGGGGAACGAAGCGGCTAAAACGGACACTTCATCAGCTCGGCTGCTTCGCTCCCAACACTATGCCGTACCACCAGCCTTCGATGCGACGGTATAGGTCAGCACCTTTCAGGACCCTGATCACCAGGCAGCCGTGGTAGTCCTCTCCGGTGTTCTTGCGCACGGTCTTGGGGTTGTGCTTCTTGAGTGCCGTCTTGCCGAGCGTGGATACGTCGATTCCGGCCAGGTCGGCCCAGTGGCGCTCGGCGGCGGGCACGTCGGCCGACTCGTGGATCATCACGTGGCAGCGCAGGCTCTGGGTCTCGATGCCCAGCAGCTTCAGCCACGCCAGGTAGACCGTGATCATGTCAGGGTCGCTGTTGACGAACTGCACGTTCTCGCGGCGCGCGTACGGCTTGCTCTTCGCGCCCTCCGCCCAGTACAGCCCCACGCCGAGCAGGAACAGCTCCCTGTCCGTGAGGGTTCCGATCTCCTTCGTCGCTGCCGCCTTGGTCTCCGCCGTCTGGCGGTCGCGTTCCTCGCGGTACGGCGCCCAGCGGGCCTCCCGCATCTGGTGCATCTCTTCCGGCGACTTCGTGGGCTTGGGCAGGTCGCGGACCCAGAGGGAGACGGAGCTCTTGGAGACGCCCAGCTCGGCGACGATCGCGTCGTAGGTCCGGCCCGCGCGGCGTAGCTCGCGGGCCTTTGCGCGGAGGTCGTCCTTGGCGTTGGGGCGTTTGGTCCACTCGGGAGGTGGTTCGCCTTCGAGGAGGTCGGTCAGGGTGCCGTCGGTGAGTGGGCCGAGCCGGTCGCGGATCTGGCGTCGGCTGAGGCCCGCGCGGCGGAGGGCGCGGGCTTCGGTGCGTAACGCTTCGTGGTCGGTGGGGCGCTCGTGGGCGCTGCTGTGGGTCATGGGAACAGGCTTGCGGGACGCGTGTGCGGGCGGGGCGAATATGTGGGCGATTCAATAGTTCGAGGGATAACCGTGGGTAAGGGTGCGTAACGGGTAGGGAACGTGCACGTGCGCTGTTCGGGGGGCCGGGGTGGGCGCCCGTACGCTGGTCGGTATGAGCGCTACGGGGGCAGAGGGAGAGGCCGGAGCGCGGGTGTGTGCCGTGCCCGCGCGGGGGCCGTGGTGGTGGGCCCGGCGGCGCAGTGCCGTGCTGGACGTGGTGCTGGCGTTGTTGTCGACGCTGGAGTGCGTCGTGGAGGGCGCGGCGTTCTCGGGTGACGTGGGGTGGCCGGAGCCGGTGGGGGTCGGGCTGGGTCTGGTGGCCGGGCCGGTGCTGCTGGTGCGTCGGCGGTGGCCGGTGGTCGTGGTGCTGGTGTCGATCGCGGTGACGCCTGCGGATATGGGTGTGCTGCTGGGGGTGGTGGGCCTCTACACGTTGGCGGCGTCCGACACGCCGCGGCGTACGACGGCGTTGCTGGCCGGGATGACGGTGGCGGGGACGTTGGTGTCGACGTTCCTGAACCTGCGGCAGGAGGTGGCGGCGGATCCGGATTTCCAGCCGCCGTTGTGGTTCGTGCCGGTGATGTCGGTGGCGATGGGGTTGGTGGTGACGGCGCCGCCGGTGCTGTGGGGGCTGTATGTGGGTGCCCGGCGGCGGCTCGTGGAGAGCTTGCGGGAGCGGGCGGACGGTTTGGAGCGTGAGCTGTCGCTGTTGGCGGACCGTGCGGAGGAGCGGGCGGAGTGGGCTCGTAACGAGGAGCGGACGCGGATCGCGCGGGAGATGCACGACGTGGTGGCGCACCGGGTGTCGTTGATGGTGGTGCATGCGGCGGCGTTGCAGGCGGTGGCGTTGAAGGATCCGGAGAAGGCGTCGCGGAACGCGGGTCTGGTGGGGGACATGGGGCGCCAGGCGTTGACGGAGTTGCGGGAGATGTTGGGGGTGCTGCGGACGGCGGAGGGTTCCGGTGGGCGTGCGGCGTCGGGGGCGTCGGATGATCCGGAGCGGTTGGCCGCGGTGGTGTCGAAGGCGGCGGCGCAGGCGGGGGTGAAGGTGTCGGTGCCGGGTGTGGTGGCCGGGGAGGCTGTGGGCGTCGAGGTGGAGGGGCCGACGTTGGCGGAGCTGGCGGAGTTGGTGGGGCAGTCGCGTGCGGCGGGTATGGCGGTGGTGCTGTCGGTGGACGGTGCGGAGGGTGCCGGTGTGCCGGGGCGGTATGCGGCGGGGGTGGAGCAGACCGTGTACCGGGTGGTGCAGGAGGCGCTGACCAATGTGCACAAGCATGCGCCGGGGGCGCGGGCGCGGGTGCGGTTGGCGCATCGGGCGGCGGAGGTCGCGGTGCAGGTGGAGAACGGTCCGTCGGATGGTGCGGCGTCTCCGGCGGGGTTGCCGAGCGGGGGGAACGGTCTGGTGGGGATGCGGGAGCGGGTGACGGCGCTGGGTGGTGTGTTCGTGTCCGGTCCGACGGATGCGGGTGGTTTCCGGGTGTCGGCGGTGGTGCCGGCGGGCGGTGCGGGCGCGGCGTCGGGTGCGGGTGCGGCGTCGGCTTCCGGTGGCGGGGTGGCTGCCGGGGGGTGAGGCCGGGGGGCCGGGGCGCTGCCTCCGGTGTGCTGGCCGCCGGTCGCCGGCCGGCGACCGCCGTGGCTGTGGCCGTGGCGCCCGCGGGCCCGTGCGCCCGCACCGTTCTCTTCACGGTCGTACGGCGTCACACGCAGCCGGTCCATAGGCCCACGCCGCCCTTTTCACGGTCGTGCGGCCGTCACGCGCAACTGCTCACACAGGCGCGGCGCGTCTCCTGCTCTCCCGCTCTCCTGGTCTCAGGCGTTCTCCGGTCGTACCAATCGGCTCGGTCGTGTGCCCAGGATGAGGGTGTTGAGGGCGTGGTCGATGGTGGGGCCGAGGTACCAGTCGCCGGTGTGGTCGAGGCTGTAGACGCGGCCTTCGGTGTCGATGGCGAGGAGGGCCTGGGGGTGGCCGGCGGTGTGGGTGCCGCTGAGTTCTTCGCGGCCGAGGGGGGAGACGTCGGTGTCGAGGGCGCGGCCGAGGTCGCCGAGGGTGCGGGCGAGGTGGAGGCCGTGGAGGGGGTCGATGGTGAAGGGGGTGGGGGCGATATGGCGGCCGGGGCCGGGGCCGGTGATGTGGAGGCCGCCGAATTCGGCCCATGCCTCGACGGCGGCGGGGAAGACGGTGTGGCGGTGGCCTGCGGGGGAGGTGTGGTCGCGGAGGGTGTCGGCCCAGTGTTCGGCGTGCTTGATGTCCCAGCGGCCGGGGGTCCAGCCGGCCTGTTGGAGGGCGACGTCGACGGCGGCGGGGAAGCGGGTGGAGCCGGCGTGGTCGCGGGGGTCGTGGGTTTCGGTGGCGGGCACGGTGGTGGTCAGCTCCCTGCGGGCGTGTTGCCGATGGGCATGACGCCGAAGTGGGCGAGGAGCGCGTCGCAGGAGCGGCAGGGGGGTGCGTAGCTGCCGTGCAGGGGGTCGCCGTCCTCGCGGATGTGACGGGCGGTGATCTTGGAGTGTTTCAGGGAGCGGCGGGCTTCGCCATTGGTGAGGGGTTTGCGGGAGGCACGTTTGCCGCGGTTGCTCTCGACGGCGTGGAGGTGGCGGGAGAGCAGGACGGCTTCGGGGCAGCGGCCGGTGAAGCGTTCGCGCTGTGCGGTGGCGAGGGTGTCGAGGAAGTCCTGGACGAGGGGGTGCAGGGCGGGGGGCTGTTCGGCCTTGCTCGCGGTGCAGGTGAGGGTGGCGCCGCGGACGGAGAGGGCGGCGCCGACGGTGGGGAGGATGCCGTCGCGGCGGTGGTGGAGCGTGGGGGTGTGCCCGTCGTCGGCGGTTCCGCTCCAGCCGATGCGGGGGTCGCCGGTGGCGGCGGTGTGGTGTGTCGTGGTGCTCATGCGGTGCTTCCCTCCCTGCAAACCCCCCGGTTGCGGGGTCAGCCTGCCAAATGTCCCGGGTGTTCCGGTAGTCGGGCATGCCGTGGAGGGCGTCACGGCCGGGTGACAGTGTGTTGCGGGTGGGGTAAGTGGGCTGGCCGGGGCGGGTGTGGCGGGTGGGGTGTGGTGGAGCGGGCGGTGGTGAGGACAGGGGTTGCGCGGGCGGTGGTGTGGAGGGCGTCCGGTACCTGCGGTGTCCCTTGCGGTACGGCATAGGCTGTGCGCAGTAGCCAGATTCAGCCAGGGGGCACCGCGATGACGACAGGTCGGCTCGGGCAGCATGCCGCGCCACCGAACACCGCTTATGCCGGGCAGGTCGTGCATTTCCCGGATCCGGTCCGTGCCGCCCGGCACCCGGCGGGGGTGCGGATGGACGGGCAGGGGTTCCCGTCGTTCACGCCGTATGCGCGGGCGGCCGTGGAGATCGCCGAGCCGCCGGAGGGGTTCGGCGTCGATGAGCTGCGGTTGACGGATTACGTGTCGGCGAATGCGGCGATGCATGCGCGGCGGCACGAGCTGTGGGCGGACGGCCCGGCGGTGGCGACGCCGCACGGTTGGACGTGGCATCACGTCGCGGGGACGCGGCGGTTGGAGCTGGTTCCGGTCGAGGTGAAGGCGTTGCTGCGGCACCACGGCGGGTTGGCGACGGCGGCGGTGGCGCACGACAAGCGGGGTACGCGGCCGTTGCAGGAGACGCGTCCGGTGCACTTCGGGCTGGCGCACCGGGGGATCTCGGTGTGCGAGGAGCAGGTGGCGCAGGCGGAGGAGGCGCTGGGGTACCGGCTGCCGGGTGCGTACCGGTCGTTCCTGAAGGCGGCGGGGGGCTGTGCGCCGGTGGGGGTGGGCCTGGATGCGGAGTTGGGGCTGCTGGTGGATCAGCCGTTCTTCACGGTGCGCGACGACGCGGCGGTGAACGATCTGGTCTACGTCAACAAGTGTCTGCGTGATCACCTGACCAAGGACTATCTGGGGGTGGCGTTCGCGCAGGGCGGGTTGCTCGCGGTGAAGGTGCGGGGTGCCGACCCGGGCTCGGTGTGGTTCTGCCCGTACGACGATGCGCGGGACCGCGACGGGTGGTCGGTGCAGGAGCGGGTGGAGCGGCTGTTGTTGCCGTGCGGGGCGGATTTCGATGCGTTCCTGGAGCGGCTGGCGGGGAATCCGCCGGAGCTGGAGACGGTGGCGAATCTGATGGTGGACGGTGGCTTCGCGCAGGTCGTCCCGGTGGAGGGGTGAGCGCGGTGGTGACGTTCGCGCAGGCGCAGGAGCGTGCGGAGCTGTGGGTCAACGGCGACGTGCCGGCGCAGCTCCAGCGTGAGGTGCGGGTGCGGGAGTTCGACCTCGGGTTCGTCGCGTGGGCGGAGGACCGGGAGGACGGTCCGGGGTCCGGCGGGGGCCGGAGCCGGTTGGTGATCGCGCGGGACAGCGGGGAGACGACGCTGTGGCCGGGGTTGCCGGTGGGTGAGGTGATCCGGCGGTACGAGGAGGAGTACGGCGCGGCGGCGGTGCGAACACCGTCTGCGGTGGCGCCGCGGATCGATCTGGAGGCGACGTCGTTCCTGCTGACGCCGCCGGAGTGGTTGCAGGAGGCGGCGGATGCGCGCGCCGAGGCGTCCGGCGGGGCGGCCGCGCCGCCCGCTCCGGCGCCCGCGGCCGGTGACGGTGCGGCCGATGCCTGGGCCGGGGTGAATGTGACGCCGGGGGCCGGTGGCGGTCCGGGGGCTGCGGAGGACGACGACCGGTCGGTGGCGCCGCCGCAGACGGTGTTCGCGCCGCCGTTGGCCGGTCTCGACGAGGTCGGCGAGGAGGACGGGGCGGACGGCGCCGCGCAGCGGAGCAGTCCCGAGGCGAAGACCCAGTTGTTGCGGGGCGGTAGTCAGTTGCCGCCGACGCAGGTGGCCCCGGCGGTCGAGCGGGAGGCGGCTGACGCAGCGTCAGGCGTGACGTCGGGCGATGACGCATCGCGTGCGGCCGATGGCTCCGGTGCGCCCGGTGGCTCCGCTGTGCCCGGTGGTGCGGCTCCGGTGCCGCCGATGCCTCCGGTGCCGCCCGCGGGGCCGGGGCTGGCGGATCTGCCGCCGCCGTCCGGTCCGCCGGTCGCCGATGTGCCGCCGCCGCAGGGCGCCACGCCCGCCGTGTCCGGCCCGCCCGGTCCGCCCGCGCCGCCCGCCACCGGCGGGGTGCACGCGGCGGCGACGGTGCTGGCCGCCGGTGCCGCGGTGCCCGCCGAAGCGGCGGTTCCGCCGCCGCCCCCCGGGGTGCCCGGGGCCGAGAAGGCGGCGTCCGGTGGTGCGGGTGCGCCCGCCGGTGGTTACGTACCGACGCAGCTGGTCTCGCAGTTGGACGGGGACGGGCTCGACCTGAGCGCGGTGGACGGTGCCGACGGCGCGTCCGGCGATGCCGGTTCCGGTGTGTCCGGGGGCGGGGTGCATGCCGCGGCGACGATGCTGGCGTCCGGTGCCGCGCTGCCCGACCCGGCGGCCGGTGGCCCCGGCGCGGGCGGCCCCGCCGTACCGCCGCCGCCCGGTCCGCCCGGTGCGCCGAAGGGGGCTGGTGCCGCCAAGTCCGGTGCGGCTGCCGGGAGTTCGGGCGCGGGTCCGGAGGTTCCGTCGCCGCCTCCGCCGGTGCCCGCGGTCGGTGGCGCCGGGGGCGGGGTGCACGCGGCGGCGACGATGCTGGCCTCCGGCGCGGCGGTGCCCGGCCCGGGGGCGCCCGGTCAGGCGGGCTCCGGTGCGCAGCAGGGTGCGGGTCCGGCCGGACCGCCGCCCGCCCCGCCGCAGCCCGCGCCGCAGGCCCCCGCTCCGGCCGCTCCGCCGCAGGCCGCGCCTTCGCAGGGTGCCCCCGGTGGCTACGGCTATCCGCCGGCGCCGGGTGGCGTACCGACGGTCGGGCCCGGCTACATGGCGGTGCTCAGCTACCGGGCGCCGGACGGTTCCGAGCAGAAGATCGTGCGCCGGTCGGCGCCCGGTATGCCGCATCCGGAGTGGCAGCTCCTGCACGAGCTGCGGGGGATGAACATCCCGCCGCAGCAGGTGCTGGAGCTCCACACCGAGCTGGAGAGCTGTGAGGTGCCGGGCGGCTACTGCGCCCGGCTGGTCCGGGACACCTGGCCGCAGGTGCGGATCAGCCACACCGCCGCGTACGGCCGGGACCACGCCTCGCGGCAGCAGGGCGTCCGTCATCTCGTCGAGCACCAGGGCGAGTTGCACCAGGTAGCGGACGGTCCGGCGCGGCCCGCCCCGGTGCGGGCGCCGCTGCCGCACCCCTCGCAGGTGCAGCCGGTGCCCCCGGCGCCGCCGCAGGTCGTCGGGCAGGAGCTGGAGCAGGCGTTCGGCCCGCAGGCGCTGTTCCGCTTCGACCAGCGGGCGGTCTCCCGGCAGGGCGTGCCGGAGGTCGTCGCGCAGATGCTGGTCTGGGCGGGGCTGCCGGTCGACTTCGGGCCGTTCTTCTGGGCGCAGGCGCAGCCGGGCCGCCCGGTGCCGACGCTGGCGGAGCTGGCGGCGGAGCGCGGTGTGCAGCCGGCGGCCGACGCGGGTTCGTACCTGGTGATGGGGAGCGACTACGGGCGGCAGCTGTGTGTGCAGTACGGCACGGCGCACCTCGTGGCGGTGCCGCTGGAGGGGGTGCCCGGCGGGCAGCCCGCCCCGGCGCAGTTCGTCAACAGCGGACTGCCGGAGTTCACGCGCTGCCTGGCGATGCTGGGCCGGATGTGGCGGCTGCGGTACGGGCTGACCCCGGAGCAGGCGGGTCGCTGGACGGTCGATTTCCAGGCACAGCTGGTGGCGCTCGACCCGGCGGCGCTCGGTTCGCCGGAGACGTGGTGGTCGGTGCTGCTGGAGCAGATGTGGGACGGGCTGCTGTAGGGCGTGTCCGCAAAGTCCCGCCTGCCTCGCGACGCCCGGCACGCACTCCCCCAAGCTCTCGGCTCCGCTCGAGCAGGGAGGTACCCCCTTGCCGCGTTGTCGGATCACCCCGATACACCCGGTATCGGGGCGACCCTCCGCCTTGCGAGGGCACGCACCGGACGCCGCGAGGCCCGCCCTCCGGGCGAACGACGGGACTTTACGGACACGCCCTAGGGGCCGTCGTCACGCTTCCGCCCGCCGTGCGGTGACGGCCTCTGGCCGCGTACGCAAGTTGTGCCGTTGACGCGCCGCTGACCTCCGGTTTTCCGGGGTCGGTGGCGCGTCGGTGTGCTGCTCGGGCTGCGGGAGCGGCGCGGCGCGCGGACCATACCGGTATGGAGCAGCTCGGGCAGGAGCCGCCACCGCCGTCCGCGATCACGGATCGCGCCGGGCGGCGGGCCGGGCGCGCCGGGGGCGGGCGGCGCCGCCACCGGTGGCTGCGCCGGACCCTGCTGACGCTGCTGGTCGTGGTGGTGCTGCTGGTCGCCGCAGGGGTGGTGGCGTACCGCTGGGCGGGCGGGCAGGTGCGGCACACCGCGGCGATCGGCACGTATCCGGGCCGCCCGGCCGCCGGGGCGGGCACGAACTGGCTGCTGGTCGGCTCGGACAGCCGCGCGGGTCTCACCCCGCAGCAGCGCAAGGAGCTGCACGTCGGCAACAGCGGCGGGCGGAACACCGACACGGTGATGGTGCTGCACACCGGCGCCCACGGCCCGTCCCTGGTGAGCCTGCCGCGCGACAGCTACGTACCGGTGCCGGGCCACGGCCGCCGCAAGATCAACGAGGCGTACGCGGACGGGGGGCCGCAGCTGCTGACCCGTACCGTGGAGGAGGCGACGGGGCTGCGCATCGAGCGGTACGCCGAGGTGAACTTCCTCGGCCTGGTGCAGGTCGTCGACGCGCTCGGCGGTGTGCGGATCTGCCCGGAGAAGCCGCTGAAGGACGCGAAGTCCGGTGCGGACTTCCGGGCCGGGTGCCAGCACGTCGACGGGCGGCGGGGGCTGGCGTACGCGCGGGCCCGCTACAGCGATCCGCAGGGCGATCTGGGGCGGGTGAAGCGGCAGCGGCAGCTGATGGGGGCGGTGGCGGACCGGATGCTGAGCACCGGGATGCTGGTCCATCCGTCCCGTCCGGCGCCGGTGGTGCGCACCACGCTCGCCGCGATCCGGGTGGACGAGGGCGCCGGGATCCGGCAGTTGGCGGAGCTGGGCTGGTCGATGCGGAAGATCACCGGCGGGTCGGGCCGGGCGGTGACGGTGCCGGTGGCGCGGCCCGGGGTGAGCGTCAGCGGTGCGGGGGATGTGCTGCTGTGGGACACGCCGAAGGCGCGGCAGTTGTTCGACGCGCTCCGAAAAGATGATCCAATTCCGACTTCTGTCATCAATTGACGCATCCTGGTGGGGTGGGAGCGGCCCACCTGCTGTCTTGCGGGCGGTGCGGGCCGTCCGGAGAGTTGAGTGCGGGGCGGCGCGTCGGCCGGACAGAGCGGTCCGGACGGCGCATCGTCGCGGAGGGCGTGACGTGCGCGCGCCGGAGAGGGGCATGAGGATGAGTGCGTCGGTTTCGCCGCACGGTTTCGTGACCGTACGCGGACGCGGCTACCGCCAGGACGACGTGGACCGCCGCGTCGCGGGCCTCACCGTGGACCGCGACTCGTGCTGGGAGCGGGTCGCGCGGCTCACCGAGGACGCCGAGCGGCTGGCGGCGGAGCTGGCGGAGCTGCGCGCCTACGTCGCCACGATGCCGCCGCAGACGTACGAGTCCCTGGGCGAGCAGGCCCGGCTCATCCTCACCACCGCCGAGTCCGAGGCGGCCCGGTTGCGCGCCGACGCGGAGCGGGCGGCCGAGGAGCTGCGGGAGGCGACGGTGGCGTACGCCTGCGACACCGGCGAGGCGGCCGACGAGGTCGCGCACGCCCGCCGCAAGGACGCCGAGGAGCGCGGGCAGCGGGTGGTCGACGCGGCGCGGGCGGATGCCGCGGCGCGGGTGAAGGCGGCACAGAAGGACGCCGCCCAGTGGCGCGAGGAGGCCGCCGAGGCGCTCCAGGAGATGCGGCGCCGCACCGCCGCCATGCTCGCCGACGAGGAGCAGCGGCAGGCCGACGAGTGGGAGGAGTGCGGCCGGGAGATCGCCGCCCGGGAGGCGGAGACGGCCCGCCTGATCGTGGAGCTGGAGGAGCGCGGCCGGGAGATCGTGGCGCAGGCGGAGCGGCGGCACGCGGAGACGCAGGAGGCCGCGCGCCACCGCCAGGAGGACGCCGAGGCCCGCGCCGCCGAGCTGCTGGCCCAGGCCGACGTCGAGGTCGAACGCATCGAGCGGGCCACCGCCCGGATCCTGCGCGAGCACCAGGAGGAGCGCGACGAACTCCGCTCCCACATGACCCACGTCCGCAACAGCCTGGCCGCCCTGACCGGCAAGGACCCGGGCGATCTGACGGGGGCGGACGAGGACGGCGACGCGGCCTCCGGCGACGGCCCGGCCGCCCCGGAGGCCGCCACCGCCTCGGACACCGACGCCCCGGACGCCGCCCCGGGCGCCCCCGCGGGCCCCACGACCGGCCCCGCCGCCGGTGATCTGCGCACCCCCGTCAACCCGGACGACGAGGACACCATCGAGACGGAACTGCCGCGCACGCCCTGAGCCGGGCCGCACGGCGGGCGCCGCTCGGGCCCGGGCGCGGGGCGGCGCTTCCCGTACGGCGGGCGGCCCGGCCCCGGCGGTGCCCGGTGGCCCGGCCCCGCGCCCCGTCCGCCGGGTGACCTGGGGCCCTTCGCTCGCGCGGCGGGCTGTCGGTGGGCGGGCGTAAGGTGGGCAACCCCGGCCCGTTCGACATGGGGACCGCTCCGGCCCAGATCGTCGCGTCGGGCTGTTCGCGTTGTTCGCCTCGCTGGGACGGAACCCCTCATGAGCCTTGCTGGTCTGCTCGACGCCGTCGTCAAGGATCCGGCGCTCGCCGAAGCGGTGCAGGCCGCGACCGACGGCCACCGCCCGCACGTGGACCTCGTCGGCCCGCCCGCGGCCCGCCCCTTCGCGGTGGCGGCGCTCGCCCGGGACGCGCAGCGGCCGGTGCTCGCGGTCACCGCCACCGGCCGGGAGGCCGAGGACCTCGCCGCCGCGCTGCGCACCCTCGTCCCGGCCGGGCAGGAGAACACCATCGTGGAGTTCCCCTCCTGGGAGACGCTGCCGCACGAGCGGCTCTCGCCCCGCTCGGACACCGTCGGCCGCCGCCTCGCGGTGCTCCGCCGCCTCGCCCACCCCAGCCCCGACGACCCGGCCACCGGCCCGGTCTCCGTCGTCGTCGCGCCCATCCGCTCCGTGCTCCAGCCGCAGGTCAAGGGGCTCGGCGAGCTGGTGCCGGTCAGTCTGCGCACGGGGCAGAGCGCCGATCTCGGCGAGGTCGTCGACGGGCTGGCGGCCGCCGCGTACGCCCGGGTCGAACTGGTCGAGAAGCGCGGTGAGTTCGCCGTCCGCGGCGGCATCCTGGACGTCTTCCCGCCCACCGAGGAGCACCCGCTCCGCATCGAGTTCTGGGGCGACGACGTCGAGGAGATCCGCTACTTCAAGGTCGCCGACCAGCGGTCCCTGGAGGTCGCCGAGCACGGTCTGTGGGCGCCGCCGTGCCGGGAGCTGCTCCTCACCGACGAGGTGCGCGAGCGGGCCGCCGCCCTCGCCGAGGACCACCCGGAGCTGGGCGAACTCCTCGGCAAGATCGCCGAGGGGATCGCCGTCGAGGGCATGGAATCCCTCGCGCCGGTCCTCGTCGACGACATGGAGCTGCTGCTGGACGTGCTGCCCGCCGGGAGCATGGCCGTGGTCTGCGACCCGGAGCGGGTCCGCACCCGCGCCGCCGACCTCGTCGCCACCAGCCAGGAATTCCTCCAGGCGTCCTGGGCGGCGAGCGCCGGCGGGGGAGAGGCCCCCATCGACGTCGGTGCGGCGTCCCTGTGGGGCATCGCCGATGTCCGTGAGCACGCCCGTGAGCTGGGCATGATGTGGTGGTCGATCAGCCAGTTCGCCGCCGACGAGGCCACCGCCGCCGATGCGGGCGACACCCTCACCCTCGGTATGCGCGCCCCCGACACCTACCGCGGCGACACCGCCCGCGCCCTCGCCGACACCAAGGGCTGGCTCGCCGACGGCTGGCGCACCGTCTACGTCACCGAGGGCCACGGCCCCGCCGCCCGCACCGTCGAGGTGCTCGGCGGGGAGGGCATCGCCGCCCGCCTCGACGCCGAGCTGACCGCGCTCGCGCCGTCCGTCGTCCATGTCGCCTGCGGCTCCCTCGACAACGGCTTCATCGATGCGGAGCTGCGGCTCGCGGTCCTCACCGAGACCGATCTGTCCGGGCAGAAGGCCGCCTCCAAGGAGCTGGGCCGGATGCCGGCCCGCCGCCGCAAGACGATCGACCCGCTGACCCTCAAGGCCGGCGACTTCATCGTCCACGAACAGCACGGTGTGGGCCGCTACATCGAGATGGTGCAGCGCACCGTCCAGGGCGCCACCCGTGAGTACCTCCTCGTCGAGTACGCGCCCGCCAAGCGTGGCCAGCCCGGCGACCGGCTCTACATCCCCACCGACCAGCTGGAGCAGGTCACCAAGTACGTCGGCGGCGAGGCCCCGACGCTGCACCGCCTGGGCGGCGCCGACTGGACGAAGACCAAGGCGCGGGCGAAGAAGGCGGTCAAGGAGATCGCCGCCGACCTCATCAAGCTGTACTCCGCGCGGATGGCGGCGCCCGGCCACACCTTCGGCCCGGACACCCCCTGGCAGCGCGAGCTGGAGGACGCCTTCCCGTACGCGGAGACGCCGGATCAGCTCACCACCATCGCCGAGGTCAAGGAGGACATGGAGAAGTCCGTGCCCATGGACCGGCTGATCTGCGGCGATGTCGGGTACGGCAAGACCGAGATCGCCGTCCGTGCCGCCTTCAAGGCGGTGCAGGACGGTAAGCAGGTCGCCGTCCTCGTCCCGACGACCCTCCTCGTCCAGCAGCACTACGGCACCTTCACCGAGCGGTACGGACAGTTCCCGGTCAACGTCCGCGCGCTGTCCCGCTTCCAGACCGACACCGAGTCCAAGGCGACCCTGGAAGGGCTCAGGGACGGCTCCGTCGACATCGTCATCGGCACCCACCGCCTCTTCTCCTCCGAGACGAAGTTCAAGGACCTCGGTCTGGTCATCGTCGACGAGGAGCAGCGGTTCGGCGTCGAGCACAAGGAGCAGCTGAAGAAGCTCCGCGCCAACGTCGACGTCCTGACGATGTCCGCGACGCCCATCCCGCGGACGCTGGAGATGGCCGTCACCGGCATCCGCGAGATGTCGACGATCACCACCCCGCCCGAGGAGCGCCACCCGGTGCTCACCTTCGTCGGGCCGTACGAGCAGAAGCAGATCGGCGCGGCCATCCGCCGTGAGCTGCTCCGCGAGGGCCAGGTCTTCTACATCCACAACCGGGTCGAGTCCATCGACCGGGCGGCGGCGCGGCTGCGCGAGATCGTGCCGGAGGCGCGGATCGCGACGGCCCACGGCCAGATGTCCGAACAGGCCCTGGAGCAGGTCGTCGTGGACTTCTGGGAGAAGAAGTTCGACGTCCTCGTCTCGACCACGATCGTCGAGTCCGGCATCGACATCTCCAACGCCAACACCCTCATCGTCGAGCGCGGCGACAACTTCGGCCTCTCCCAGCTGCACCAGCTCCGCGGCCGGGTGGGCCGCGGCCGCGACCGCGGGTACGCCTACTTCCTCTACCCGCCGGAGAAGCCGCTGACCGAGACCGCCCACGAGCGGCTGGCGACGATCGCCCAGCACACCGAGATGGGCGCCGGTATGTACGTCGCGATGAAGGACCTGGAGATCCGCGGCGCGGGCAATCTGCTCGGCGGCGAGCAGTCCGGGCACATCGCGGGCGTCGGCTTCGACCTGTACGTCCGGATGGTCGGCGAGGCGGTCGCCGACTACCGCGCCTCCCTCGAAGGCGGGGTGGAGGAGGAGCCGCCGCCGGAGGTCAAGATCGAGCTGCCGGTCGATGCGCACGTCCCGCACGACTACGCCCCCGGCGAGCAGCTGCGTCTCCAGGCGTACCGCGCCATCGCCTCGGCGTCGAGCGAGGAGGACATCACGGCGGTCCGCGAGGAGCTGACCGACCGTTACGGCAAGCTGCCCGAGCCGGTGGAGAATCTGCTGCTCGTCGCGGGCCTGCGGATGCTGGCGCGGGCCTGCGGCGTCAGCGACATCACCCTCCAGGGCTCCAACGTCCGCTTCGGGCCGGTGGAACTGCGCGAGTCCCAGGAGCTGCGCCTCAAGCGCCTCCACCCGCGCTCCGTCCTCAAGCCGGCCACCCACCAGGTGCTGGTGCCCCGCCCCACCACCGGCAAGATCGGCGGCAAACCGCTGGTCGGCCGGGAACTGCTGGCGTGGGTGGGGGAGTTCCTGACGACGATCCTGGGGGCGTGAGGGGCGCACGTACACCAACGGGCCGGAGGCGGATCGCCGCCTCCGGCCCGTGGTGCTCTCCGGCCGGGCGCGGGGCGGGCCGCCGCCCGCAGCCTTCGCGATGCTGCCCGTTTCGGGGTATTGACCACTCCCTTGCGGGAGTTATCGGCATATCCTCTCCCGGGGCGTGAGATCGCCCACGCCGATACCTCCGCCGTCTTCTCCCCGGACTGGATACCTCTGCCGTGATACGTGCCCGCCGTGCCGCCCTGTCCGCCGCCTTAGTGACGGCCGCTCTGGTCTCCGTCGTCGGCTGTACGCCGGAGGGGGCCGGTGCGGGCGAGCGGCCCGCGACCCCCACGGCGACGGCCTCCGCGACGGCCTCGCCGTCGGCCTCCGCCACCGTGACCCCCTCGCCGTCGGCCTCGCCCTCGGACTCCCCGTCGGCCACGCCCGCACGGACCGCGCCCGCCTCCCCGTCGCCCGCGGTGCCCGCCGCCCCGGCGCAGGGGCCCGCCCACGCGGACGCGCCGGCCCGGCCCGCCGCGCCGCCGCAGTCCCCGGCACCGGTCCGCCGGACGACGGCCCCGGCCCCCACCGCCGCCCAGGGCGGCTCCGGCGACGTGATCCTCGCGCCGTCCGGAAACCACTACCGGCGCGGTCAGTTCTGCAAGAACATCCATCTGGGGCTCACCACGCGGGACGCCCACGGCGCCACCCTGCACTGCGCGATGCAGAGCGGCCGACCGCACTGGCAGTAGGTCACCCCACCCGCGCCGCCACCTGGCGCGCGCACTCCTGCGGGGTGTGGCGGCCCGTGTCCACCTCCACGTCGTACGCCATTCCCCGGTGGACCAGGGACGCCTGGGCCGCGGCCATCCCGGGGACGCGGTCGGGGCGGGTGCTTTCGCGGGCGGTGGCGACGGCCGCGTCGCAGCGGACGCCGACCCACAGGGCGGGCAGGTCGCCCAGCGCGCGCTCCCAGGCGCGGCGCCCCTCGACGCCGCCGAGGAACACTTCGTCGAGGATGACCGGCGCCCCGGCGCGGGCGACCGCCGCGACGCCGTGCCGCCAGCTCTCCTGGAGCGCCTGGAACGCGGCGCCGGGCGTGACCGAACCGTCCGCGCCGAGGACGAGCCCGTCGGGGGCGTCCATCAGCCCCGGCGGCAGCGCCTCGATCAGACTGTCGACGCCGAACGTCAGCCACGGGCGGGGCAGCACGTCCTGGAGGGCGCGGGCCAGCGACGACGTGCCGGAGCTGGAACCGCCGTTGAGAACGATCACCTGGAGAGCCATCGCGCCACCGTAACGACCACGGCCCGCCGCCGCCCCCGGTTTTTTCCGCCCGGCTCAGGACCCGGACGTCCGCCGCAGCACCAGGAGTTCCGCCGCCGTACCGGACACCGCGTACCGGGTGTGCGGATGCCGCTGCTCGGCCTCGGTGCGGACCTGCTCCGGGGTGCGGCCGTCGGACAGCTGCACCGCGATGTAGTCGGGGGCGATACCGCGGGTGTCGCCGATCCAGAACACCCGGGTGCGGGAGACGAGCCGGGACAGCGGCCGGATGTCCGCCTCGACGCTCGCCCCGTCCGGGACGGTCGCCAGCAGCCGCTCGGCGGCGGTGACCTCCGGCGGGATGCGGTACGTCGCCGGCTCGGTGAGGCGGGCCAGTGGCAGCGTGGTGGTCAGCGCCAGCGCCGCGGCGAGCGCCGCGGCCGGGAGCTGGCCGGCCAGCGAGCGCAGCCAGGGCCGCGGCGAACGCCCCGTCCGCTCCAGCGCGTCGACGAGCGCGAGGAAGACCACCGGCATCAGCACCGCGTTGTAGTGCCAGTCGATGCCCCAGTAGTGCGGCTCGTGGGAGACGAACCGCCAGCCGAGCGTCGGCACCGCCGCCAGCAGCAGCGGCGAACGCAGGGCCAGCAGACCGGTGGTGGGCAGCAGCACCCACAGCAGGGTGTGCAGCGCCTCGCCCGCCCCGATCCCCGGCCCCGGCGCGCCGTCCCCGCCGAGCTTGGACCAGTAGTCGTACGAGCCGGTGCCGTTGAACCCGGGGATGATCACGCCGAGGGTGACGGCGGTGGCGGCGAGACCGAAGCCGACCAGCGCGACGGCGAGCGGCAGCGCCCGCCGCGCCCGGACCAGCACCACCACGCCGATCGCGGCGGCGGTGACGCCCAGGTCCTCCTTGACCAACGCCAGCGGCGCGGCCCAGCACACCGCCGCCGTCCACCGCCCGCGCACCACCGCCTCCAGTGCGAACGCCAGCAGCGGCAGCGCGAACGCGATCTCGTGGAAGTCGAAGTCGACGGCCTTCTGCAGGCCCCACGACAGCCCGTACGCCCCGCCGACGGCCAGCCCCCGGGCGCGTCCCAGATACCGGGCGGCGGTGCGGGTGACCGGCACCGACGACAGCGCGAACAGCGCCGCCTGCGCCGCCAGCAGCGTCATCGGGGAGGGCAGCAGCCGGTAGAGGGGCGCGAGCAGGATCAGCACCGGGCTGAAGTGGTCGCCCAGGATGTTGGTGCCGGGGCCCTTGAGGTCGACGATCGGCGCCCCGAGATGCGCGTAACCGCGCACCGCCTGCTCGAAGATGCCCAGATCCCAGGAGGCGGTGCCCATCGTGAGATGGCGCAGCAGCGACAGGGTGGCGTACGCGGCGAGGAGCAGCGCCGCCAGCCACCACGGGTCGAGGCGCGGCGCCCGCCACGCGGCGAGGCGGCCGCCGCGCGCGGCGGGCGGCGTCTCGCGGGGCGTGCCGGGCGGGCCGGTCCGCTGCCCGGGCGGCGCCCCGGTCGCCGTGCCGGGCGCGGCGGGACCGGCGCCCGCCGCCGTCACTGCGGCCGTGTCCATGCGCGTCCTCCGTCTCGGCTTCCGAAAAGATACTCGAAACCGTCGAACCGGGCGGTTACGGCGTACCCGCCCCATGGCGCGTACGCTCCTTCGCCGGACCGGCCACCGGTGCTCCGGCGGCCCAGCTACCTGAGGGGACACCCGACTTGAACCGGATACGGACCGCGCTGCCCATCGCCGCCGTCGCCGCACTGCTCACCCTGACCGGCTGCACACCCGCCGATGTGACGGGCGGCAAGGACGCCAAGGAGGGGACGACGGCGTCCGGCGCGCCCGGTGGCGCCCTGGCGACGCTGGCGGAACTGCCCGTCAAGAAGCGCGGCTCGCAGGACGGTTACGCCCGTGACCGCTTCGGCAGCGCCTGGGCCGACACCGACGGCAACGGCTGCGGCACCCGCGACGACATCCTCCAGCGCGACCTGGAGAACACCACCCACCGCGGCAAGACCTGCGCCGTCACCTCCGGGACGCTCACCCACGACCCGTACACCGGCGGCACCATCCGCTACCAGCGCGGCAGCAGCAAGGTCGACATCGACCATGTCGTCGCGCTCTCCGACGCCTGGCAGAAGGGCGCGTCCCGCTGGGCGCCGCGCAAGCGGATCGCGCTCGCCAACGACCCGCTGAACCTCATCGCCGTGGAGGCGTCCGCCAACCGCAGCAAGAGCGACGGCGACGCGTCCTCCTGGCTGCCGGAGAACCAGGGCTACCGCTGCACCTATGTCGCCCGGCAGGTGGCGGTGAAGAAGAAGTACCGCCTGTGGGTCACCCGGGACGAGAAGGCGGCGATGTCGAAGGTGCTGGACGGCTGCCCGAGCGAGAAGCTGCCGACCGGCGGCAACCCTACCCAGGCGCCGGAGCGGTTCACGGCGAAGTAGGGCCCGGGGCGGGGCGGCGCGCGTCCGGTGCACGGCCGGACGCGCGGCCACCGCGGCGTCCGGTGTGCGGCGCCCCCGCGGCGTCCCGCCCCGCGTACCCAAAAACCTGGGGAATCGTTGGCCAACCGGTGGCCCGGGGCACCCGGACTCCCTACTATCGATCAACGCCAGATCGATGAGATGACCGCTCCCGGCACCCGCCGGGGGCGCCCCGCCCACCGCCGCCGCACGGCGTTCGCGCCGCGCCGTCTCGTTCACGATCTCTGCCGGGAGGCCCCGTGCTCCGCCGTAGGACAGTGCTCTCCGTATCCGTCTCCGCCGCCCTGCTGGCCGCGACCCCGCTGCTCACCGCCTGCGGCAGCGACGCGCACCCCGGTGCCGCCGCGATCGTCGGCGGCCAGCGGATCACCGTCGCCCAGCTCCAGGCGAAGGTCAAGGACGTACGCCGGGCCCAGAGCAAGTCCCCGCAGGGCGGCCAACTCATCTCCAACACCGGCCAGTTGAGCCTGATCACCCTCAACGGCATGATCTTCCGGCAGGTCCTGGAGCGCAGCGCCGACCGCGCCGGGGTCACCGTCAGCCGCGCCGACGTGCAGAAGTGGCGGAACACCGCGGAGAAGGAACTGGGCGGCCCGGACCGGCTGAAGGCCGTCTGGCTCCAGCAGCAGTCCGTCGCCCCGGACGAGGTCGATGCGACCGTCCGCAACCAGCTCCTGCTGGACGGCCTCGCCAAGAAGATCGGCGCCGACCGCGCCAGCGCCGCGGGCCAGCGCCGCCTCGTCGACAACCTCGCCCGCACCTCCCGCGCCATGGGCGTCGACGTCAACCCGCGCTTCGGCTCCTGGAACGACCGCCGGGTGATCCTCGGCGAGACGAAGGACCCGTGGATCTCGCACGCCACGGGCGCCCGCGAGCAGGCGTAGCCGGTACGTCCCGGGGAGCGGCCCCGGCGCCCGGCCGGCCCCCGCGGCCCCCGGGCGCCGGGGCCGCTGCCGGTCCGCGGCGCGGGGCGCTGTCGGTGAGGTGCGTTACGTTCGAGGGGTGAACGCTGACGTGCCCTCCGCCGACGCCGCTGCCCGCCCCGAGGGCGGCACCGGGCGCCTGGTCCTGCTCACCACCAGCCACCGTGTCGCCCCGGGCCTGCTGTCCTGGAACGCCTGGCGGACGCTGCGCGCCGCCGACCGCGTGTTCTGCGCCGACGCCGCCCACCCGCAGCTGCCGTATCTGCGCGAGGCCGGGGTCACGGTGGAGTCCGCCGTCCCCACCGCCCGTGAGCTGGTCGACGACTGCGTCGCCGGGGACCGCACGGCCGTCGTCCTCACCTCCGCCGACGGCGAGAGCACGCTCACCGACGGACTGGCCCGCCTCGCCGGCTCCGGCCGCGAGACCATGCCCGACCTGGAGCTGCTGCCCGGCGCCTACGACCTGCCCGGCGCCCGCCTGCTCGATCTCGTCCAGGTCATGGACCGCATCCGCGCCGACTGCCCCTGGACGGGCATCCGCACCCACGAGGACCTCGCCAAGTACGCCCTGGAGGAGACGTACGAGCTGGTCGAGGCCATCGAGACCGGCGACCGCGAGGCGCTCCGCGAAGAGCTGGGCGACGTCCTGCTCCAGGTCGTCTTCCACGCCCGCATCGCCCAGGACGACCCCGAGGCGCCGTTCTCGGTCGACGACGTCGCCGGGACGATCGTGGAGAAGCTGATCCGCCGCCATCCGCACATCTTCGGGGACGAGCCCGCCGAGACACCCGAGGACGTCCGGGCGCACTGGCTGCGCACCAAGGCCACCGAGAAGGGGCGCGCCTCGGTCACCGACGGCGTCCCGCTCACCCAGCCCGCGCTGGCCCTCGCCGCCAAGCTCGCCTCCCGCGCCCGCACCGCCGGTCTGGACGTCCGCCCGTCGGCCCCCGGCATCGGCTACGAACTCCTCGCCCTGGCCGCCCGCGCCGAGGCCGAGGGCACCGACCCCGAAACCGCCCTCCGCGCCGCCGCCCGCACCTACCGCGACGCGATCCGCGCGGCGGAGGGACTGCCGGCGGCGGGGGAGACGCCCGAGACACCTGAGATATCTGAGACACCTGAATAAGGGGTGTCGCCCGGGGAGGCGGGGCGGTCCGCTGCTCGGCGGTCCGCCCGCGCCGCCGCCCGGGCGCCCCGGCTCCCGGCCGCCGTCCCCGGGCGCTGGGCGCCTCCCGCGCCCCGCACCGCGCCGTCCGACCGCCCCGAGCAGCGGTTACCGTCGAAAGGTGCACCCCACGCCCGACACCGCCCCCGGCTGCCCCGCGCACCCCGCGGCCGCCGCCCCGCCCGCCCCCGCCCTCTTCACCTGGGAGTTCGGCGCCGACCCGTACCCGGCCTACGCCTGGCTGCGGGAGCACGCGCCGGTGCACCGCACGGAGCTGCCCAGCGGCGTCGAGGCATGGCTGGTGACGCGGTACGCCGATGCCCGGCAGGCGCTCGCCGACGCCCGGCTGTCGAAGAACCCGGTGCACCACAGCGAGGGCGCCCACGGCAAGGGCAAGGTCGGCATCCCCGGCGAGCGCAGCGCCAACCTCATGACGCATCTGCTCAACATCGACCCGCCCGACCACACCCGGCTGCGCCGTCTGGTCTCCAAGGCGTTCACCCCGCGCCGTGTCGCCGCCTTCGCACCGCGCGTCCAGGAGCTGACCGACGCGCTCATCGACGGCTTCGCCGCCCGCGGTGAGGCCGACCTCATCCACGAGTTCGCCTTCCCGCTGCCCATCTACGCCATCTGCGACCTGCTCGGCGTCCCGCGCGAGGACCAGGACGACTTCCGGGACTGGGCCGGGATGATGCTCCGCCACACCAAGCCGGGCGGCACCGGCGGCGGGCCGCGCGGCGGCGTCGCCAAGGCGGTCAAGAAGATCCGCGGCTACCTCGCCGAGCTGATCCACCGCAAGCGCGCCGCCCTGCCGCCCGAGCCCGCGCCCGACGAGGACCTGATCTCCGGCCTGATCCGCGCCTCCGACCACGGCGAGCACCTCACCGAGAACGAGGTCGCCGCGATGGCGTTCATCCTGCTCTTCGCCGGGTTCGAGACCACCGTCAACCTCATCGGCAACGGCACCTACGCCCTGCTGCGCACCCCCGACCAGCGCGAACTCCTCCAGAAGTCGCTGGCCGCCGGCGACCGCGAGGTGCTGACCACCGGCATCGAGGAGCTGCTGCGCTACGACGGCCCGGTCGAGCTGGCCACCTGGCGGTTCGCGACCGAGGAGCTGACGCTCGGCGGCGAGCGGATAGCCGTCGGCGATCCGGTGCTGGTGGTGCTCGCCGCCGCCGACCGCGACCCCGCCCGCTTCGACGCCCCGGACACCCTCGACCTGCGCCGCACCGACAACCCCCACCTCGGCTACGGCCACGGCATCCACTACTGCCTCGGCGCGCCGCTCGCCCGCCTCGAAGGGCAGACCGCCCTTGCCACCCTCCTGATCCGCCTGCCCGACATCCGGCTTGCGGCGGAACCGGACGATTTGCGGTGGCGCGGCGGGCTCATCATGCGGGGTCTGCGCACCCTCCCCGTGGAGTTCACCCCGGCCCCCTGACGACACGCCGCCCACCTGCGCGGACGGCCGCCCGCAGGCCGGAAGTTGACCCTCCGTCAGCCGCGTGACCTACACGTGATCTCCGCTACACCGGCTTGTGACGCCCCGTGAGCCCGGCTACCTTGCCACCGAACACGTGCTCCAGCGCTCCGGTGGACGCCGTACCGGACCCCGGGCGGCCGGACCGGGGCGGCGGGGCGGACAACTCAACCGCCGCTCGAAAGGCAATCGCATGCGCACCGGCAACGGCAGACACCGTCGCCCCCGCCAGGCACCGGCCCTCTTTGTCACGGCGGGTGTGACCGGCGCGGGCCTCGCCCTGCCCCTCCTCGGCGCGGGCGCCGCCCACGCCGCCGACGCCTCCACCTGGGATCGCGTCGCCCAGTGTGAGTCCGGCGGCATCTGGTCGAGCGCCAGTGGCAACGGCTTCTACGGCGGGCTCCAGCTCACCCTCGACATGTGGCGCGACCACGGCGGTCTGGAGTACGCCGCCCGCCCCGACCTGGCCAGCCGCTCCCAGCAGATAGCCGTGGCCCAGGCGATCCTCGCCGAGCGCGGCCCCGACGCCTGGCCCCGCTGCGCGTCCGACGCCGGACTCACCGAGGACGGCGAGGCGCCCGACGTCGACCCCGGCGGCGCCGTCACCACCCCGCCCGCCGGTGCGGACGACGCCCACACGGGTACCGGCACCGACTCCGACCAGGACGAGCCCTCGACGCCGGACACCACCGACCCGTCCACCCCGCAGGGCACCCCGGACCCGTCCGGCAGCCCGGACCCGTCCGACACCCCGGACCCGGGCACCCCGGACCCGTCCACCTCGCCCGACGCCACCGGCTCCCCGGAGGCGCACGAGGGATCGCAGCGACCCGGCACGCCCGGCCCGTCCGACGAGCCGTCCACCGACCCGTCCGGCCACGCCTCGCACCCGTCCGAGCCCTCGCACCCGTCCCGTACGACGCCCCCGGCGGACACCGACGGCCCCCGTGGCGGCGACGGCTCCGGGCGCCACCGCGGCGGCGCCGACGAGGACGGCGACCGCGCCCCGGGGCGGCACGCCTCGCGCGGCGGTGAGCGGACGGACCCGGCCGAGGGCGGCTACACCGTGCGCTCCGGTGACAACCTGTCAGCCATCGTCGAGGCGCGCGACCTGCCGGGCGGCTGGCCCGCGCTGTACGAGCGCAACGAGGACGTCATCGGCGACGACCCGGACCTCATCCAGCCAGGTCAACTCCTCGATCTGGGCCACTGATCGAGCCGAAAGGCGGCTTTTGCCCGTTTTGGCGAAAGTGAGACATGGCTCTCGTCCGTGTCCGCCGTGTCCCGACCTGCCCTTCGAATCCACACCATGTCCTACCTGCGGAAATATGCGCCCTCTGCGGTCGTTGACGGTCAACTGGGTGCAGAAAACGGGGTTTGAACGACACGGGGGGTTCTGTTTACGGTCAGGACCGCTCGCCAAAGCGGGCCCTTCGTTCACACGCCGAATCCTGCCGGTGGGCGAAGGTGGTCGACGCGCAAGCGCCGAAGGCAGGAGCGGGGGACCCAAGGTAAGTGCCGGCCCCGCCCGTGAAAACGGGTCAACCGGCTTGGGGTGAAGCCGTGTGCGCGTCACACGGCCGGGCAATCCACACCGCCCGAACCCGACAGCTCACCTCGCAGGCGTCGGTGAGGAAAACGCATCATGCTGAGCAACAAGGCCAAGCACCGCCGTCCCTCCAAGGCCGTCCGCGTCGCCACCCTCGCCGGTGTCGCCGGCGCCGCCGTGGCCGTCCCGCTGATGGGCGCCACCAACGCCTCCGCCGCCTCCGTCTCCACCTGGGACGCCGTCGCCCAGTGCGAGTCCGGCGGCAACTGGTCGATCAACACCGGCAACGGCTACTACGGCGGCCTGCAGTTCTCCGACTCCAGCTGGAAGGCCGCCGGCGGCCTCCAGTTCGCCTCGCGCGCCGACCTGGCCACCAAGGCCCAGCAGATCCAGGCCGCCGAGAAGCTGCTCGCCATCCAGGGCCCGGGCGCCTGGTCCTGCGCCGGCGCCGGCAACCTCACCTCCGGTGGTCCGTCCCCCGACCTGAACACCGGCACCACCAAGGCCGCCCCCAAGCAGCAGGCCCCGCAGCCCAAGGCCGCCCCGCAGCAGCAGGCGCCGAAGCAGCAGGCCCCGAAGCCGCAGGCCGCCCCCAAGCAGCAGGCGCCGCAGCACCACGCCATGGGCCACGGCAACTACACCGTGAAGTCCGGCGACACCCTGGCCAAGATCGCCAAGGCGCACGGCAAGAACTGGAAGTCGGTCTACGCGGACAACAAGTCCGTCATCGGCTCCAACCCGAACCTCATCTTCCCGGGCCAGAAGCTCCACGTCTGATCCCCGCGCGGGGCCCCACCGCCCCGCACCCCGGGCCCCCGCCCCCTCCCGGCCCACCGCGCCCGTGCGTACGGCGGTACGCACGGCCCACCGGACCGGGAGGCGGCACCGGCCGCCCGGACCCGCGGGCCACGGCCCCCGGCACCGCCCGGGAGCCCCCGCTCACCCGCGGACCTCACCCCCCCCCACGGGATACCCCGCCCGGCGCGCACGTCCCCGGGGCGGCACCGGCTCCCCGCCTCGCCGCCCTCCGCGCGCCGAGGCGGGGTTTCGCCGTTCCGTACCCTGGTCCCGGACACAGCGTCGTGCCCGCCCCTTATCAGCTGCTTTTCCGTTCCGCGGCCTTCGTTGTCGAATGTCAGGAACCTGGCGTCCGAGGCACCTTTCGTCCCGTACTGCGGGCCGCGAGGTAGCGGAGGGCCCCGGGGCCGTTAGGCTCGTGCCGCAGAACTCCAGACACCCATGAAGGAGACAACGTGCCGTCCATCGACGTCGTCGTAGCCCGCGAAATTCTCGACTCGCGAGGTAATCCCACGGTCGAGGTCGAGGTCGGCCTCGACGACGGCTCCACCGGCCGGGCCGCCGTCCCGTCCGGTGCCTCCACCGGAGCCTTCGAGGCCGTCGAGCTGCGTGACGGGGACCCCAACCGCTACCAGGGCAAGGGCGTCGAGAAGGCCGTTCTCGCCGTCATCGAGCAGATCGGCCCGGAGCTGGTCGGCTACGACGCCACCGAGCAGCGCCTCATCGACCAGGCCATGTTCGACCTGGACGCCACCGACAACAAGGGCTCGCTGGGCGCCAACGCCATCCTCGGCGTCTCCCTCGCCGTCGCGCACGCCGCCTCCGAGGCCAGCGACCTGCCGCTCTTCCGCTACCTCGGCGGCCCGAACGCGCACGTCCTGCCCGTCCCGATGATGAACATCCTCAACGGTGGGTCGCACGCCGACTCCAACGTCGACATCCAGGAGTTCATGATCGCTCCGATCGGCGCGGAGTCCTTCTCCGAGGCGCTGCGCTGGGGCGCCGAGGTCTACCACACCCTCAAGAAGGTCCTGAAGAACAAGGGCCTGGCCACCGGCCTCGGCGACGAGGGCGGCTTCGCCCCCAACCTCGGCTCCAACCGCGAGGCCCTCGACCTCATCCTGGAGGCCATCCGCGAGGCCGGTTACGCCCCCGGCCAGGACATCGCGCTCGCCCTGGACGTCGCCGCCTCCGAGTTCTACAAGGACGGCAAGTACCAGTTCGAGGGCGAGGAGCGCTCCGCCGCCGAGATGACGGAGTACTACGAGGAGCTGGTCGGGGCCTACCCGCTGGTCTCCATCGAGGACCCGCTGTTCGAGGACGACTGGGCCGGCTGGAAGGTCATCACCGACAAGCTCGGCGCCAAGGTCCAGCTCGTCGGCGACGACCTCTTCGTCACCAACCCCGAGCGCCTGGCCCGCGGCATCGAGGAGGGCTCCGCCAACGCCCTCCTGGTGAAGGTCAACCAGATCGGTTCGCTCACCGAGACCCTGGACGCCGTCGAGCTGGCCCAGCGCAACGGCTTCAAGTGCATGATGTCGCACCGCTCCGGCGAGACCGAGGACGTCACCATCGCCGACCTGGCCGTCGCCACCAACTGCGGCCAGATCAAGACCGGCGCCCCGGCCCGCTCCGAGCGCGTCGCCAAGTACAACCAGCTGCTGCGCATCGAGGAGATCCTGGACGACGCGGCGGTCTACGCCGGTCGCTCGGCGTTCCCCCGTTTCAAGGGCTGACCTTTCCGGCCGGGTGCGTCCCGCTCCGCCCGACCGTGGGCGGGCCACCCGCCGCACCGGCCTGCGTTCGTCCCCGGCGACGGTCCCGTACCGTTGCCGGGGACGGCTGCGCTTCCGAACGGCCCCGCCCGGCGGGAGCGCCCGAACTCCATGACGGTCGGCCAACAGGGGAGGCGACGTGTCCGCGGACAGGTTCTCGACCGCGACCCGGCTCAAGGCGCTCGGCGAACAGGCGGCGGCCCGCGTCCAGCGCGTCCGGCGCCCCCGCCGCAACCGCCTCACCGGCCGGGCCGCCCTGCTGGCCCTCGTCATGTGCTCCCTCGTCGTGGCCCTGGCCTACCCGATACGGCAGTACGTCTCGCAGCGCTCCGACATCGCCGACCAGCGCCGCAAGGCCCAGGAGGCGGCCAGGACGCTGGATCGGCTGCGCGACGAGAAGTCCCGCTGGCGCGACCCCGCCTACGTCGAGCAGCAGGCCCGGCTGCATCTGCACTTCGTCCGCCCCGGCGAGACGGGTTATATCGTCCAGGACGGCTCGCGCGCCGACGACGGCGCCGCGCGCGAGGACGCGGCAGCGGCCTCCAGCCCCTGGTACGAGAACCTCTGGGCCGACGTCGACGCGGCCGACCGGTGACGCGCCGCACCCCGGCCGCGGCCACCGGCCCGCGGCCGTGAGCACCGAAGACCCATCGAAGATCCCACCGAAAGCGCACATGGACACGCCTCCGCCCCAGACCGAGCCCACCGAGCCCACCGCCGCGGACATCGCCGCCTTCAAGGAGCAGCTGGGCCGCCCGCCGCGCGGCCTGCGGGCCATCGCCCATCGCTGCCCCTGCGGTCAGCCCGATGTCGTCGAGACGGCCCCGCGCCTGGAGGACGGCACGCCGTTCCCGACGCTGTACTACCTGACGTGCCCGCGCGCGGCCTCCGCCATCGGCACGCTGGAGGCCAACGGCGTGATGAAGGAGATGACGGAGCGGCTGGCCACCGACCCCGAGCTGGCCGCCGCCTACCGCGCCGCCCACGAGGACTACATCAGCCGCCGCGACGCCATCGAGGTCCTGAAGGGCTTCCCCAGCGCCGGCGGTATGCCGGACCGCGTCAAGTGCCTGCACGTCCTCGTCGGCCACTCCCTCGCGGCCGGTCCCGGCGTCAACCCGCTCGGCGACGAGGCGATCGCGATGCTGCCCGAGTGGTGGCGCAAGGGCCCGTGCGTGAGCCCCTGCGACGAGGGCGCCGCCGAAGGAGCATCCGAATGACCCGGGTCGCCGCCGTCGACTGCGGCACCAACTCCATCCGCCTGCTGGTCGCCGACGTCGACGCGGCCACCGGTGAGCTGACCGAGCGGGACCGCCGGATGCAGATCGTCCGCCTGGGCCAGGGCGTCGACCGCACCGGCCGCCTCGCCCCCGAGGCGCTGGAGCGGACCTTCGCCGCCTGCCGCGAGTACGCCGCGGTCATCAAGGAGCTGGGCGCCGAGCGCACCCGCTTCGTGGCGACCTCCGCCTCCCGCGACGCGGAGAACCGCGACGACTTCGTCCGCGGTGTGGTGGAGATCCTCGGCGTCGAGCCCGAGGTCATCACCGGTGACCAGGAGGCGGAGTTCTCCTTCACCGGCGCCACCCGCGAGCTGACCGGCATGGAGGCCGGGGGTGCGGAGGGCCGACGGCCAGGCTTCGCCCGCCCGTACCTCGTCGTGGACATCGGCGGCGGCTCCACCGAGTTCGTCCTCGGCGACACCACCGTCCGGGCCGCCCGCTCCGTCGACATGGGCTGCGTGCGGATGACCGAGCGCCACCTGGTGCGCGACGGCGTGATCAGCGACCCGCCGGCCCCCGACCGGATCGCCGCGATAAAGGTCGACGTGGCCGCCGCCCTCGACGAGGCCGAGGCCGCCGTCCCGCTCCGCGAGGCCGCCACCCTCGTCGGCCTGGCCGGTTCGGTCACCACCGTCGCCGCCATCGCCCTCGGCCTCGACCACTACGACTCGCAGGCCGTCCACCACTCCCGCATCTCCCGCGCCCGCGTCGCGGAGATCACCGACCGCCTGGTCACCTCCACCCACTCCGAACGCGCCGCGATCCCGGTCATCCACCCGGGCCGCGTCGACGTCATCGCCGCCGGCGCCCTCATCCTGCGGGAAATCATGGACCGCACGGGCGCCGAGGAGGTCGTGGTCAGCGAGCACGACATCCTGGACGGCATCGCCTGGAGCCTCGCCTGAGAGGTTCACGGCCCGCGCGGCCCCCGTCGCCTTCGGGCGACGGGGGCCGCTGCGTTCACAGGGTGCGGTAGACGTCGCGCCGGTCGCCGACCTTGACGACGAGGATGATGAGTTCGCCGTCTTCGACCTGGTAGGCGATCCGATAGTTGCCTACCCGGAGTCGGTAGAGGCCCGACGGGCCGGTGAGTTTCTTGATGTCGGCGTCCTCGCGGTACGGATCGTCGCCGAGCGCGGTCAGCGCGGCCAGGATGCGCATGGCGGCAGGCCGGTCGATGGCGCGAAGTTGCCGCTGTGCCGCTGTGGTGAACCGGAACGCGTACTTCACGCCGCGCCTTCGGAGTGCTCGGTGAACAGGTCGGCCAGCAGCTCGGCCATGGTCACGGTCGGGCCGTCCTCGGCCAGGACCGCTTCCGCCTCCCGGGCCAGCAAGACATCGGCGGCTTCCTCGAGCGCGTCGAAGTCCGTGATCGGCACCACGGCCGCCACCGGTACGCCATTGCGGGTGATCACCGTGGGTGAGCCCTCCTCGGCGCGATTGATGTGGTCCGCCAGGTGCGCACGGGCTTCCCGCACGGTCACAGTGTGCTCAGCCATAAGGGAAGTGTACGCACCTTTGCGTACACGCGCAGCTCGGAGAGGGTGGCACCTGCGGCCGGAAGGCGGGACGGAGGGTAACTCCCCCGCCGCGCCGGAGAGTGCCGCCACGCCGGGCCGATACGTGCGTATATGGGCGGTAAGGGTCCGCGACCGCCTAGCGCATGACCATGTGTGCTTTCTTGGGCCGAAAGTCCCTTCACCTCGGGACTTTCGGCCGCTGGTGTGCCCGGTTCGCTCTGTAAAGATCTTGTTGGTGGCCTCTGGTCATCTTTTGGTCAGTTAAAAGGCGACATCTAAAGGCAGTTGAGAGGACGGGCGGTCGTGGAGGCAGTCGGGGGCCGAGCGCCCCGGAAGGGCGCGGGCGGTCTGCCGTCCGGTCCCGTCCGGCCCGGTTGCGCACGGTTACCCGGCCCACGGCCTCGCCGCGGTTCCTGCGACGACGGAGCGGACGATGGCATCGATACCCGACGATGAGCAGCACGAGGGTGAGTCGGCGCCCGTACCCGCCAAGCCGAAGCGGCCGTACAACGTGTGGCGGGGGGACGGCATCCCGATGGACAAGCTCTTCCGCGAGGGAGAGACGGAGGAGACGGCGGACGGCCAGGGAGCGCAGGCGCGGCACGCCCCCGTGACGGAGGAGGACACCGCGGAACAGCCGCGGGTGCTCGTGCCGTTGCTGGACGTGGACACCGGGCTCCCCTTCCGAGACGAGTTCGCGGACGAGATCCCGGTGCGGAGCACGGTGCTCCGGCCGGCCGGAGCGGCGGCCCGGGCGGGCGGCCCGGCGGCCGCGGACGCCGCGGTGGCAGGCATCGCCGCCGCCAACGGACTGCTGGACACGGCGGAGCGGACCGGCCGTGGCACACCCGAGACCGCGGACGGCGGCCGGGCCGAGGAGCCGGCGCCGCGCACCGGACGCACACGTACCGGACGTACGCGTACGGGGGTGGGAACGGGAGAAGGCACCGCGGAGCGGAAGCGGCGGGGGCCGTCGCGCTCCGGGGGCCGGGACGCCGAGGACACCGGGCCGCCCGCCGCGCGGGACGGCGAAAAGCGGGCGCCCTCCCGCCGGACCCCGTCGGCGGACCCCGCCCTGACCGAGCGGCGCGGCCCCTCGCTGTCCGGCTGGCTCGCCCTCGCCGTCGGCCTGCTGGCGCTCGGGAGCGGCGTGGCGCTGCTGTGGTGGCGCGGCGTGCTGCCCGAGCCGGTCGTGCGCGGTGCGGGTCTGCCCGTCACGGGGCCGGGCCGGCTGCGCGGCCGGGACGGGCTGCTGCTCGCCGGTGCGGCCGTGGTGGCGCTGCTCGCCTTCGGCGGGCTGACCCGCGGGCGGGTCGGCAGCGCCTTGGTGCTGAGCCTGTTCGGCCGCTACCGGGGCACCGTGCGCCGCGCCGGTCTGCTGTGGATCAGCCCGATGCTGCTGCGCCGCCGGGTGGACGTCCGGCTGCGGCACTGGCGCAGCGAACCGATGCCGGCCGTGGACGCGGACGGGGCGCAGCTGCGGGCCGTCGTGATGGTCGTCTGGCGGGTCAAGGACACCGCGCGGGCGCTGCTCGCCGTCGAGGACCACGCCGACTACCTGCGCGAACAGGTCGAAGCCGCGATGGCGCGGGTGCTGTCGCAGGCCCCGGCGGACGCCTTCCACGAGGGCGGCGGCCCGGGGCCTGCCGCCACCTCCACCCTGCGGGACGCGGAGGCGGTCGGGGACGCGCTGACCCGGATGCTGGCCGCCGACTGCCGGCCGGTCGGTATCGAGGTCTTCTCCGCGCAGCCCACCCGCATCGAGTACGCGCCGGAGGTGGCGGGCGCCATGCAGCGCCGCCAGATCGCGGCGATCGATGCCAGGCACCGCGACACCGTGCTGGCCTCGGTCGTCGACGCGGTGGACGACACCGTGCGCCGGCTGACCGCCCGGGGACTCGTCGAACTCGACGACTACGAACGGAAGGCCCTGGTCAAGGACTTGACCGTGGCCTTCTACACGGCGCGCGGCAGCGCGGCGTCCGAAAGCTGAGCCAGCGCTCAGGGAAAGGCAGGTCACGCATGCGGACACCGGAATTCACCGAGGAGGCCCCGACCGACTGCTCGTGCGACTTCTGCACGGGGGTCCAGGTCGCCGACGTGCACGGCGGCCACCGGCCGCGGTGCACCGTGCGCGGTGCCGTCGTCGCGGCGGTGGGCGCGGCGGTGCTGGTCGGCACGGGCGCGGGCCCGGCGAGCGCGGAACCGGCACCGAGCCACGCGGGCTGGGACGGCACGAAGTACTGGTTCAAGAACGCCGCCGGGGAGTGGCGCTGGACCAGCTACAAGTCGAAGTACGAGCGCTACACCGGCAAGAGCGGCGGCAGCACCGCCCGCCCCCCGGCCGCCTCCCGCCCCGCCCCGTCCACCGGGCACAACAGCTCGCCGACCTTCCGCGGCCGGTCCGGCTGGGACGCCGTCGACCGGGTGTACTGGTACCGGAGCAGCGGTCACTGGTGGTGGACCAGCCACCGGGACATCTACGAGGCCCGGACCGGTAAGTCCGGCTCCGCCTCCACGGGCTCCGGCAGCTCGGGCGGCTCCGGCTCCAGCGGCAAGGGCACCCCGTCGCGGCACGGCACCGAGGCCGCCATCGCGTGGGCGATGAGCCAGCTCGGCAAGCCGTACGCCTGGGGCGGCAACGGACCGTACTCCTACGACTGTTCCGGCCTGGTCCAGCAGGCGTACCGGCGGGCCGGCATCTCGCTGCCGCGGGTCGCCGACTACCAGTACCGCGCCGGGAAGCCGATCGCCCGCTCGCAGCTGCGCCGCGGCGACCTCGTCTTCTGGTCGAACAGCAGCTCGTCCTACGGCATCCACCACGTGGCGATCTACCTCGGCAACGGCCAGTACCTGGAGGCGCCGCGGCCGGGGAAGAACGTCCGCGTCTCGTCCTTCTCCTTCTACAACCCCAACATGTACGCCCGCGTCGGCTAGTCGCGAGGTGCACGCCGCCGCCGGGTCCGGAGCGAAGCCGCTCCCGGGCCCGGCGGACGGCTGCGGGGAAGAAAGTTCGTGAAATCCTTCACATGAAAAAGGTGCCGGATGGGCGAAGAAACCGGCCCTCCGGCCCTCATTCGAAGGCCCTAGGTCCCTTGTGGGCGGGGAATGCGCGGCTTCGGGTGTGGTGAGGGCGGCCCGGTCCGGTCGGTGGTCCAGCGGCCGGTGCGCCCGCAACGCCTGATCAACGGGGTGATCAACGCCTGGCGCGGTCCGGTGGTTCCCCAGGGGCGCTATGGCGTCGGTCACGGGGGCGGCGGAGTGTAGCAGATGCCCCTACGATCCTTGTGAAGGGGCTCACGAGCAGCCCCCCAGGGGGAGGTGGATACTCGATTGCATGAGCACCACGGAGCGTCCCAGGATCCTCGTTGTAGGCGGTGGGTACGTAGGCCTGTACGCGGCACGTCGCATCCTCAAGAAGATGCGGTACGGCGAGGCGACCGTCACGGTCGTCGACCCGCGCTCGTACATGACGTACCAGCCCTTCCTCCCTGAAGCTGCGGCCGGCAGCATCTCCCCGCGCCACGTCGTGGTGCCGCTGCGGCGTGTGCTGCCCAAGGCGGAGGTTCTCACCGGCCGGGTGACCACCATCGACCAGGACCGCAAGGTCGCCACCGTCGCGCCGCTGGTCGGCGAGGCGTACGAGCTGCCCTTCGACTACCTGGTCATCGCGATGGGCGCGGTCTCCCGTACCTTCCCGATCCCGGGCCTTGCCGAGAACGGCATCGGCATGAAGGGCGTCGAGGAGGCCATCGGCCTGCGCAACCACGTGCTGGAGCAGCTGGACAAGGCCGACTCCACCACCGACGAGGAGGTCCGCCGCAAGGCGCTGACCTTCGTCTTCATCGGCGGCGGCTTCGCCGGTGCGGAGACCGTCGGCGAGGTCGAGGACATGGCCCGCGACGCTGCGAAGTACTACAACAACGTCAAGCGCGAAGACATGCGCTTCCTGGTCGTCGACGTCGCCGACAAGATCCTCCCCGAGGTCGGCCCGAAGCTCGGTGCGTACGGCAAGGCGCACCTCGAGGGCCGTGGCGTCGAGGTCTACCTCAAGACGAGCATGGAGTCCTGCGTCGACGGTCACGTCGTGCTCAACAACGGCCTCGAGGTCGACTCGGACACCATCGTGTGGACCGCGGGCGTCAAGCCGAACCCGGCGCTCTCCCGCTTCGGTCTGCCGCTGGGCCCGCGTGGTCACGTCGACACCGCCGCCACCCTCCAGGTGCAGGGCAGCGACTACATCTGGGCCGCGGGCGACAACGCCCAGGTGCCGGACATGGTCGGCCGCCGGGCCGGCAACGAGAACGCCTGGTGCCCGCCGAACGCCCAGCACGCGCTGCGGCAGGCGAAGGTCCTCGGCGACAACGTGGTCTCCGGTATGCGGGGCTTCCCGCAGAAGGAGTACAGCCACGCCAACAAGGGCGCGGTCGCGGGTCTGGGCCTGCACAAGGGCGTCGCGATGATCGTCGTCGGCAAGGCGAAGATCAAGTTCAAGGGCCGTCTCGCCTGGTACATGCACCGCGCGTACCACGGCATGGCGATGCCGACGTTCAACCGCAAGATCCGGGTCTTCGCCGACTGGACGCTCGCGATGTTCCTCAAGCGTGAGGTCGTCTCGCTCAGCGCCATGCAGAACCCCCGCGAGGAGTTCTACGAGGCCGCCAAGCCGGCGCCGAAGCCCGCCGCCGAGGCCGACAAGCCGAAGGCCAAGGCTTCTTGATCTCCAGGTCGGCGTAGTCCGGCCGGCCCGAAGGGCGTCCGCCATCCGTGGGGCGGGCGCCCTTCGGCATGTCCGCCGTCGGAGCCGTGGCGCGCTTTACCGTTCCCTTACGCGGGAACGGGACTATCCGGGCGCCTGTACGGCGTTTACGTGGTCGGTGAAAGTGTTTCGCCGACTCGTCAAGACGGAGGTGTGCGACATGGCCGACGCCGCTGGACGGCTCACCAAGCTCGCCGAGGAGGTGCTGGGGGCGAAGCTCCCGGTCCGCATCCGCGCGTGGGATCGCAGCGAGTTCGGCCCTCCGGGCGCACCGGTCCTGGTCTTCCGCAATCGCCGGGCACTGCGCCGGCTGCTCTTCAAACCCGGCGAACTCGGCCTGGCCCGCGCCTGGGTCGCCGGTGACCTCGACATCGAGGGCGATCTCTACGAGGCGCTCGATCTGCTGGCCGGTCTCATCTGGGAGCGCGGCACCGCCGCCCCCGCACCGCGGCGCGCGCCGGTGCTGCGGGCCCTGGCGCGGCCCGAGATCCGCGCGGCGGCCAAGGAGTTGCTGACCCTCGCGGGCGCACCGCTGCCGCCGTCCCCGCCCGCGGAGGAGGCCCGCACCCGCCGCGGTCCGCTCCACACGCTGCTGCGCGACAAGGAAGCCATCAGCCACCACTACGACGTCGGCAACGACTTCTACGCGCTGGTCCTGGGCCCGTCGATGGTCTACTCGTGCGCCTACTGGGAGAGCCCCGACGCGACGCTGGAGGAGGCGCAGCGCGACAAGCTCGACCTGATCTGCCGCAAGCTCGGGCTCGCCGAGGGGCAGCGGCTGCTGGACGTGGGCTGCGGCTGGGGCTCGATGGTGCTGCACGCCGCCCGCGAGTACGGCGTCCGGGCCGTCGGCATCACCCTCTCCGAGGAGCAGGCCGCGTACGCCCGTAAGCGGGTCGCGGAGGCGGGGCTGGCCGACCGGGTGGAGATCCGGGTGCAGGACTACCGCGAGATCCATGACGAGCCGTTCGACGCGGTCTCCTCGATCGGGATGGCCGAGCACGTCGGGCGGGCCCGGTACGCCGAGTACGCGAGCGCGCTGTTCGCCCTGCTCAAGCCCGGCGGGCGGCTGCTCAACCACCAGATCGCCCGGCGGCCGCTGGATGACGAGGACACCTACCACGTCGACGAGTTCATCGACCGGTACGTCTTCCCCGACGGTGAGCTGGCGCCCGTCGGCCGGACCGCGGGGGCGCTGGAGGACGCCGGGTTCGAGGTGCGGGACGTCGAGGTGCTGCGGGAGCACTACGCGCTGACGCTGCGGCAGTGGGTCGCCAACCTGGAGGCCCGCTGGAAGGAGGCGGTGCGGCTGACGACGCCGGGCCGGGCCCGGGTGTGGCGGCTCTACATGGCCGCGTCCGCGCTGTCCTTCGAGCGCAACCGCATAGGGGTCAACCAGGTGCTCGCCGTGCGGACGCCGGAGTCCGGGGCGTCGGGGCTGCCGCTGCGCCCGCGCGTCTGGCAGGGCTGAGCCACCGCACGCAGGAGGGCCCCGGACCGTACGCGGTCCGGGGCCCTCCTGGTTGTCCGGGCGGCTACTCCGCCTTGAGGGCGGTGAGCATGTTCAGCTTCGCCGCGCGGCGGGCCGGCCACAGGGCGGCGACCACGCCGACCAGGGCGGCCAGGGCGAGGAAGATACCCATCCGGCCCCAGGGCAGCACCAGTTCGTAGGTGGCGAGCGAGGCGGAGATCAGCTCACCGGCGGCCCAGCCGAAGAAGACGCCGAGGCCGATGCCGAGCACCCCGCCGAAGAGCGAGATCACCAGGGACTCCAGGCGGACCATCCGCCGGACGCCGGTGCGGTCCAGGCCGATGGCGCGGAGCATGCCGATCTCCTGGGAGCGCTCGAAGACCGACATGGCCAGGGTGTTGACGACACCGAGGACGGCGACGATCACAGCCATGGCGAGCAGCGCGTAGAGCATGTTCAGCATCAGGTTGACGGACTGGGAGATGCCCTCGGAGACGTCCTTCTTGTCCTCGATGGTGAGGGCCGGGTTCTTGCCCAGGGCGTCGATCAGCGTCTGCTTGGTGGCGTCGGTGGCGCCGTCCTTGGTCTTGACCATCACCTTGAGGTCGGTGGCGTTCTTCTGGTGGTCGCCCAGGACGCCGTTGTCGACGACGATCTCGTGGAGCATCTCGTTGCCGCGGTAGACGCCGGAGACGGTCAGCGTCTCCTTCTTGCCGTCCTCGAATGTCACCGGGACGCGGGTGCCGACCTTCCAGCCCTTCTCCTTCGCGGTGCCCTCGTCGGCGACGATGCCGCCGTCGGCGAGGTCGCCGAGGGAGCCGGAGGTGAAGTCGAGGCGGGTCAGCTCGCCGAAGTCCTTGCCGTTGACGCCGGTCAGGTAGGCGGTGTGGCCGCCGATCTCGGCCTCGGAGCTGCGCAGCGGGCTGATGGCGGTGACCTCGTCGAGGCCCCCGAGCTTCTGCGCGACCTCGGGGGAGAGCGGCGTCAGCGAGGCCATGGAGACGACGTAGTCGGCCTTGAGGGAGTCGACGGCCATCTTGTCGATGCCCTTCTGGACGCTGTTCCCGATCACCGTCAGACCGGTGATCAGGGTCAGGCCGACCATCAGGGCGGAGGCGGTGGCGGCGGTGCGGCGCGGGTTGCGGACCGCGTTCTGCCGGGCGAGCTTGCCGGAGATGCCGAACGCGCGGAGCAGCGGGTCGGTCAGGCCGATCAGCGGGCGGGAGAGCAGCGGCGTCAGGATGAAGACGCCGATCAGCAGCAGCGCCGCGCCCAGGCCCAGGACGGCCTTGCCGTCGTTCATGCCGGTGGCGGCCAGGACGGCGGCGATACCGGCGGCGGCGAAGAGCGCGCCGAGGGTGTTGCGGACGACCAGGGACTTGGTGGTGGCCGTGGCGTGGACGCTGTTCATCGCGGCGATCGGCGGGATCTTCGCGGCGCGGCGGCCCGGCAGCCAGGCGGCGAGGACGGTCACGCCGATGCCGACCACCAGCGCGGTGACGACGGTGGAGACGTCGACGACGAGCGGGCCGTCGGGGGTGGCCCCGCCGGTGCTGTCCAGCAGGGCGCGCATCGCGGCGCCGATGCCGATACCGGCGGCCAGACCCGTGACGGCGGCGGCCGCGCCGACGACGAACGCCTCGATCAGCACGGAGCGGGTGACCTGGCGGCGGCTGGCGCCGACCGCGCGCAGCAGCGCCAACTCCTTGGTGCGCTGGGCGACCAGCATGGTGAAGGTGTTGGCGATGAGGAAGATGCCGACGAAGAGCGCGATGCCGGCGAAGCCCAGCAGCGCGGTCTGCATGCTCGACATGCTCTTGGCGATCATGTCGGCCTCGTCGTCGGCGAGCTGCTGCCCGGTGGTGGCCTCGGCGCCCTTGGCGGGCAGCACCTTGCGGAGCTGCGCCTCCAGGGCGGACTGCGAGGTGCCCGGGGCGGCCTTGACGTGGATCTCGTTGTACTTGCCGGGGGCGAGCAGCTGCTTCTGGGCGGTCGCGTTGTCGAACAGCGCGAGGCTGCCGCCGGCCGAGACATTGCCGTCGGTGGTGGTGAAGATGCCGGTCAGCCGGGGCTCGCGGACCGTTCCGTCGAAGGAGGTCCGGACGGTGTCGCCGACCTTGTACCCGGCCTCGTCGGCGGTACGGGAGTCCAGGGCGATCTGGTCGGCGCCGTGCGGGGCGGCGCCGTCGCGCATCGGGTAGCGGGCGTCCTTGCCGTCGGCGCCGGGGTAGTAGTTGCCGCCGCGGGTGGAGAAGCCGGAGCCGACCAGCTTGCCGTGGCGGTCGGCGATGGCGGTGAAGCCGGTGACGGTGCCGGTGGCCGAGGCGGCGCCGGGCACGTGGGCGGCCTTGTCGAGCAGCTTCTGGTCGAGGGCGGGGCGCTCGCCGGGGCCGGCGCCGTCGCCGGTGGGCTGGATGGCCACGTCGACGTCGGCGTAGCCCTCCTGGGCGCTGGAGCGCAGCGCGCCGGAGATGGTGGAGGTGAAGACCAGGGTGCCGGAGACGAAGGCGACGCCGAGCATGACGGCGAGGACGGTCATCAGCAGCCGGGCCTTGTGCGCGAGGACGTTGCGCAGGGCGGTACGGAGCATGGGTCAGTAGTCCTGGGGGAGTGGTCCGAAGTACGGGCGGCGGGGCGTCAGCTGGTACGGCCCTTGGCGTCGAAGCCCTTCATGCGTTCCAGGACCAGGTCGGCGGTGGGGTCGGGCATGTCGTCGACGATGCGGCCGTCGGCGAGGAAGACGACGCGGTCGGCGTAGGAGGCGGCGACCGGGTCGTGGGTGACCATGACGACGGTCTGGCCGAGTTCGCGCACGGAGTTGCGCAGGAAGCCGAGGACCTCGGCGCCGGAGCGGGAGTCGAGGTTGCCGGTCGGCTCGTCCGCGAAGATGATCTCGGGCCGGGAGGCGAGGGCGCGGGCGACCGCGACGCGCTGCTGCTGGCCGCCGGAGAGCTGGCCGGGGCGGTGCTTGAGGCGGCCGCTGAGGCCGACGGTCTCCACGACGCGGTCCAGCCAGGCGCGGTCGGGCTTACGGCCCGCGATGTCCATCGGGAGGGTGATGTTCTCCAGCGCCGTCAGGGTCGGCAGCAGGTTGAACGCCTGGAAGATGAAGCCGATCTTGTCGCGGCGCAGCTGGGTGAGCTTCTTGTCCTTCAGCCCGGTCAGCTCGGTGTCCCCGATCCGGGCGCTGCCGCCGGAGATCGTGTCCAGCCCCGCCATGCAGTGCATCAGCGTCGACTTGCCGGAGCCGGAGGGGCCCATGATCGCGGTGAACTGTGCCTGGTGGAACGTCACGGAGACGGCGTCGAGGGCGACCACCCGGGTCTCCCCCTCCCCGTAGACCTTGGTGAGATCCGTCGCGCGGGCGGCCGCCTCGGTGGTGCGGGAGGCGGTGGGGACGCCGGAGGGGATGGTGGTCACGGAAGCGTGCTCCTCGTCGAGACGGTGCGGCGGGACGGCCGCGGCTGGGACCTTTCCATCGTCGGCGTGCGGAGCCCCCGGAACGTCAGCCCGGACGCCCGACCTGGGCCCGACCTGGGGCGTATCGGGCACCACGGCCCTCCTCCCTGGGTATGAGGGCGATCCCTGAGACGGACGGTCGGCCACGGGGCGCGAGGGGAGCGCGGGGCGGACCGGGGCCGGGTGCCCGGACCGGTGGGATTCATGCCGGAGTGTCGGCCGAGCACATATCGGGGTGGGTTGGCGAGGCGGTACGGCGACTTTCCGTCATTTCGGGGCCCGAACGTGTTTCAGGACGTTACGCCGGAGGTGCGCCACAGGCATGTGACAACGGCTCACGGTGGTGACTGACACACCCTCAGTTGCCAATAAAATAAGACAACCTCGGGATGAGCGGCCGGGGGTTCGGCGGCCTGCGGGCTACGCTCGTGCTGCCTCTGCGGGGGCATGGGGGAGTCCACGCCCGGATGGTGGAATGCAGACACGGCGAGCTTAAACCTCGCTGGCCTTCGGGCCGTGCCGGTTCAAGTCCGGCTCCGGGCACTTCCGGCAATCGGCCGCCCGTTCCGAAGAGTTTTCCCGGACCTTGCGCCGAGCCGCACCTACCCTGACACATCCCGTTCGCGCTCCGCTCCGGCGGGGTGTGTCCACGGCCGCCCGCCGCCGCGTTCTCCCTGTCCGGACGCCCGGCGCCCGGCGGTGCGCGGCCGGACGCCCGGGCGCGCCGCCCCGTCCGGCCGGACGGACCGGGTGCCGCTTCCGGAGAAATGCGGCTGCCGTTTGCGGGGTGTGCCCCTTCCTTCCCCCGGCCATTTCCGTGACCGTACGAATCCGTAGGGTCACGGCGTGGCGGGCGGGGTTTGTGGCCGCGTCGCGAACCGGTGCCGGATAACGGGCCGGAGGCCGTGTGCGGGTGATTTCCCGGAGGCGTTCCGCGGTATTTCGTATTCGCTCGTTCCGGGGAATTCGCCGCTCCGCCGACCGGATTTCGCGTGCCTGTGGAGAACCGTGGCGCGAGCCCGTCCGGACGTGCTCGCCGGGGTCCTCGCGCCGGGTGGCGGCGGGGGTGTGCGGTCGTCGAATTCCGAGTGGGCGGCCCATCCGGGGTGCGGTCCGGGTGCCGGGTCGCCGGGGTCCCGGAAGTTGCGCCGGCTCTGCGTATGGTGAGCTTTTGTCGGATTTGAGCGTATTGAGGATGGTGGCTTACGGCATGGAACTCTCCTTCCTTCGTCCCCTCTACACGGAGGGCGCCCCGGTCGCCTCGGTGTACCTCGACACCACGCGCGCGGTGCCGGACGCGGACGAGCGGATCGCCACCCGCTGGCGGACCGCGCGGCGCACGCTGGCCGAGCGGGGTGCGGACGACGCGACGCTCGAAGCGCTGGACGCCACGGTCGGCGGCGTGCCCGACCTGCCCGGACCCCAGGGCGAGGCGCTGTTCGCCGCCGACGGACGACTCCTCGGCGCCTTCACCCTGACCGAGCCGCCCGCCGCCGACGAGGCACTCTGGACGCCGGTGCCGGACCCGCTGCTGCTCGCCTTCGACCGCGACCACCAGGTGCCGCACGTGGTCGTCGCGGTCGACCGGGAGGGCGCCGACGTCGAGGGATACCCGGCCGCCGCCCATGAACCGGCCTTCCGGCGCACCTTCAACGGCAGCACCCTGCACATCACCCGCGTCCGCGCGGGGGCCGAGGCCCAGGCGTCGTTCCACCGGCGCAGCGTCAACGTCTGGTCCGAGAACACCGAGCAGGCGGCGCAGGACGTCCGCGACGCCGTCGACGCGGTGGACGCCGAGGTCATCCTGGTCGCCGGCGATCCGAAGGCGTTCGGGCTGCTGCGGGATCACCTGGGGCCGCTGGCGGAGCGGTTGGTGAAGGTGGGCGGTGGCCGCACCGACGCCCAATCCCGTGCGGCGCTGCGCGAGGCCACCGACACCGCGCTCCACGAGATTTCGGCCGAGTCCCACCGGGACGCCTTGCGGCAACTGGAGAGCGCACTCGACGGCGAGCAGGCCCTCCAGGGCATCCCGGCGGTGAAGGAGGCGCTCGCCGAGGGCCGGGTGGACACCCTCTACATGGCGCCGCCCACGGGGACGCAGGGCGTCAGTCTCTTCGCCTCGGAGCGCAACCCCCGGGCCCTGGCGACCGATCGGGCGGCCCTCGGCGACGACCCGACGGTGTTCGAGGCGCCCGCACCGCTCCTGCTGCTGCGCGCCGCGGTCCTCGGCGACGCGTCCTTCAGCGAGATCCAGCCGCCGACCCGGTGCACCGACGGCGTCGCCGCCCTGCTGCGCTACTGAGGTGCGCCACGCCCGGACCCGGTGGCGGGCCCGGGCACGATCGCGGGCGGCCGTTCGTACTCTTCGTGGTGTAGGAGCGCCCCCGAGAGGCGGGGAGAAATCGTGCTCAGGAAGTAGCCCCGCGTCTTTGCCAAGCCATTACTCTTGTGGCGAGGTCGCGCAGGGCGGCCATGGAGGAGTGAGGATGAGGAGCAGCAACCCGGTCTTCTCGCGTCGGGGGTTCAGCCGCGACACCGGCTACGCGGGCTTCAACGCGCCGCCGCAGGCCGGGGGCGTCGGAACCAACCCGTACGCCGGGGCCAACCCGTACGCGCAGACCGCCACCCAGGCACCCCAGTACACCCCGCAGCACCGCGCCATGACGATGGACGACGTCGTCATGCGGACGGCGTTCACCCTCGGCACGGTCATCGTCGGCGCCGTCGTCGGCTGGCTGTACCTGTCGGACAAGATCGGCTTCGCGATCGGCGCCGGTATCGCCGCGATGGTGCTGGGCTTCATCCAGTCCTTCAAGCGCAAGCCGTCGCCGGCGCTGATCCTGGGGTACGCGGCGCTGGAGGGCCTCTTCCTCGGCGCGCTCAGCGGCAACCTCAACGACCTGCCGAAGATGAACGGCGCGCCGATGCAGGCGGTGCTGGGCACGATGGCGGTCTTCGTCGCGATGCTCATCGCCTACAAGACGCGCATCGTGCGGGTCACCGCCCGCTTCACCCGCTTCCTGATGATCGCGACTCTGGGCTTCGTGCTGCTGTCGCTGGTCAACGTCCTGTTCATGGCGTTCGGCGGCGGTGACGGCCTCGGCTTCCGCAGCGGCGGTCTCGGCATCGTCTTCGGTCTGGTCGGCGTCGTCCTCGGCGCGCTGTTCCTCGCGCTGGACTTCAAGCAGGTCGAGGACGGCATCGCCTACGGCGCCCCGCGTGAGGAGTCCTGGCTGGCGGCGTTCGGCCTGACCACGACGCTGGTGTGGATCTACATGGAGATGCTGCGGCTGATCTCGATCCTGCGCGACTGACGGGACGGCGGGGCTGACGCGACGTCACCCCGCCGCCCGCAACCGCACCGTCACCGAGCCCCGTGGGCAGCCGCCCGCGGGGCTTCGGCGTGCCCGGGGGAATGCGCGGCCCCGCACGGCCGTGCGCGCCGCCGTGCGCCGTCGCATAGGCTCGCGCCGTGCCTGACGTAACGCCATTGGTCCACGCCGTGGACGCCTTCGCCGACCGCCTCCGCTCGATGCCGCAGAGCACTCTGCGCCGGGGCGCGGCCGCCGACGCGCTCGCCCTGGCGAGGGAGTTGACCGCCCGCGCCCAGCGCCTGGAGCACCCGGACCGGGAGCCGCACATGCTGCCCGACGTGGGGCTGTTCGCCGTCGGCGACCAGCTCGCCGTCGTCGGGCACGACCTCGCCGAGGCCCTGCGGAACGCGGAAACGGCCTCCGCCGGGGATGTGGCGGAGGCCGTGGCGCGGGTCGGGGAGACGGCGCGGCGCTGGTGAGCCGGGGCGGCGGCCCGTGGGGCGCGCCGCCGACGGCCGGTCAGAGCGAGGCGATGACGCGGTCGGCGAGGAGGTAGACGCTCTCCTGCCGGTCCTCGCCCCAGGCGAACGTCAGGGCGTACGCACCGGCGATGGCGGAACCGCCCAGCAGCACCGGGGCCTGACCGTCGCGCAGCGCCTCGGCGACGCGCTCGGACGTCTCGCGGTGGCCCGGCGTCAGACAGAGGGTGGTGCCGTCGGAGAAGACGTAGACGTCGAGGGTGCCCAGCGGGCCCGGGCGGACGTCGACCAGCGGCACGCTCCGCTCGGCCAGCTCCCCCAGGCACGCCACCGTGCGCTCGTGGTCGGTGACGGCGGCGACCGGTGTGAAGTCCGGGTGCGAGGGGTGCCGGCGGCGGGCCGCGGCCAGCTCCGCCGAGTCGCCCTCCTCCGCCGCTTCCCAGCCGTCGGCCCGCAGCGCCTCCGACGACTCCAGCGTGGGCTCGACCGCGGCGAACGGTTCCGGCACGGTGAACGGCTCCAGCGCGTCCGGGCCGAGCAGCGGCTCCACCCCGGCCAGGTCCGCCTGACGCGGCAGGAACGGCCGGGTGTCGAACCGGTCGTCCGGCAGATCGCGGGGGTCCGGCGGGCTCTCCTCGCCGATACCGGGCACCCCGCCCAGCAGCGACGGGGTGTCCGCGGCGTCCCGGGCCTCCTGGGCCGCCCAGAACGCCCGCGCCTCGGCCAGCTCCCGCTCCCGCTCCTCGGCGAGGGCGTCGGCGACCGCCGCGCGTATGTCCGCCAGCGGCGTCGCCCCGGCCGACTGCTGCCGGGCCGCCGGGATCGCGCAGACCGCGTCGGCGCGGGCGGAGAGGGTCTCGCGGGTGGTCACCAGCTCGGTGCGCACCTCGATGAGCTGGCGGCGCAGCCCCCGGACGGTGTGCAGCGCCGCGGCGCCCACCGCCACGGCGCAGGCCGCGGCCAGGAACAGGACGAGGTTGATGACGCTCATGCGCCCTCCCCCCGTCGCTCCGCGGCCGCGGCGCCGCGGGGCGCGCGCCCGTCGACGGCCCGGGCCCGGCCGGCGGCCGCGACGGCGGCCTTGCTGGGTTCGCTGCGCTCGCTCACTGGTGTACTCCCCATAGCAGAAGGTCTTTCGACTTCTACCTCAGCCTGACGGGCGTCGGCGACCGCGCCCAGTGCGCTTTGTCCCGAAATAGTGGGGGCTTGCGACCTCGTGCGAAGGAGTGCCCCCTGGCTGACCTGCAAGAACCCTTCTCCGGCGGGGCGTTGGTCACAATCCTGACGGCGATTGGGTCGCGATCTTGTCACCGGGTGACCCACCTCACCCCCGCTTGCCGAGGGTGCCCGTACGACGACGAAGGGTGCGCGGAACCGGGAGAGTTGGCTTCCCGATTTCCACGCACCCTTACGAGGGGATCGTGCGCGCTACGCGCTACAGCTCAGCCGCGCGCTTTCTTGGTCGCGTTCCGCTTCGCCTCCGCTGCGGGCAGGTGCCGCCCTCCTCCGTCGGGCGACCCCTACCCTCCGCTACGGCTCAGCTCAGCCGCTCGATGACCATCGCCATGCCCTGGCCGCCGCCCACGCACATCGTCTCCAGGCCGAACTGCTTGTCGTGCCACTGGAGGGAGTTGATCAAGGTGGTGGTGATGCGGGCGCCGGTCATGCCGAAGGGGTGGCCGACGGCGATGGCGCCGCCGTTGACGTTCAGCTTGTCCAGCGGGATGTCCAGGTCCCGGTAGCTCGGGATGACCTGGGCGGCGAACGCCTCGTTGATCTCGACCAGGTCGATGTCGGACATCGACAGACCGGCCCGGCGCAGCGCCTGCCTGCTGGCCTCGACCGGGCCGTAGCCCATGATCTCGGGGGAGAGGCCGGAGACGCCGGTGGAGACGATCCGGGCCAGCGGGGTCAGGCCCAGCTCGCGCGCCTTGGTGTCGGACATGATCACCAGCGCCGCGGCGCCGTCGTTCAGCGGGCAGCAGTTGCCCGCGGTGACCAGGCCGTCCGGGCGGAACACCGGCTTGAGGCCCTGCACACCCTCCAGCGTGACGCCCGCCCGCGGGCCGTCGTCCTGCGCGACGACCGTGCCGTCCGGCAGCGTCACCGGCGTGATCTCCCGCTCCCAGAACCCGGCCGCGATGGCCTTCTCGGCGAGGTTCTGCGACCGGACGCCGAACTCGTCCATGTCCTGACGGGTGACGCCCTTCAGCCGGGCGAGGTTCTCCGCGGTCTGCCCCATCGCGATGTACGCGTCCGGGACCAGGCCGTCCTCGCGCGGGTCGTGCCAGTCCGCGCCCGCCTGCTCCGCGCGGGCCGCGGTGCGTGCCTCGGCGTCGGCGAAGAGCGGGTTGTGGGTGCCGGGCATCCCGTCCGAGCTGCCGTTCACGGAGCGCGAGACGGTCTCGACGCCCGCCGAGAGGAAGATGTCGCCCTCGCCCGCCTTGATCGCGTGCAGCGCCATCCGGGAGGTCTGGAGCGAGGAGGAGCAGTAACGGGTGATCGTGCAGCCCGGCAGGTGGTCCATGCCCATCTGCACGGCGACGATGCGGCCGAGGTTGTGGCCCTGCTCGCCGCCGGGCAGCCCGCAGCCGAGCATCAGGTCGTCGATGTCCCGGGGGTCCAGCTCGGGCACCTTGGCCAGCGCGGCCTCGATGATCTGCGCGGTCAGGTCGTCCGGGCGCAGCTCCTTGAGCGAGCCCTTGAAGGCGCGGCCGATCGGCGAGCGGGCGGCTGAGACGATGACGGCTTCGGGCATCACGGCTCCATGGGGTCGTAACGTGCGGCGGCGCGAGACCCGGAAGCCTCGGCGGGCGCGGACGGGCGGGACTGTCAGGGAAGTTACCGGTACGTACCGCGGAGGTCACGGGGTGCGCGCTGTGATGCGGGACTCTTTTCTAAGCGGATGCTTATGTGGCGGCGGGCCCGGCGCCCACGGCGCCCCCGCCCCGGGCCGCCGGCGGCTGGTCCGCCTCCTCCGGAGCCGGGATCCGGCGGCGCCTGCGGTGCTTGAGCAGGGCCCAGGGGGCGCGGGCCGACGCGACCTCCGTGCCGGCCTCGGACGCGGCCTCCACGGCGGCCTCCTCGACCGGCAGCACGCCCTCGTACCGGGCGGGCTCGGGGTGCTCGCCCTCCGGCCACAGGCCCAGGGAGGCGCAGAGCGTCGGCAGTACGGCCATCGCGGCGGTGGCGTACCCCTCCGCCGACGGGTGGTAGTTGTCCGGACCGAACAGCTCCCGCGGCCTGGCCTCGAACTCCGGGCCCAGCAGATCGCCGAGCGAGACCGTCCGGCCGCCGTTCTCCACCACGCCGATGGTCTGCGCCGCCGCCAGCTGCCGCGACAGCCGCCGGGCCACCCAGCGCAGCGGCTGGTAGACCGGCTCGATGGTGCCCATGTCCGGGCAGGTGCCGACGACGACCTCGCTGCCGGCCGCCCGCAGCCTGCGGACCGCGTCCGACAGCAGCCGTACGGAGAGGGCCGGCGGCATCCGGTGGGTGACGTCGTTCGCGCCGATGATGATCACGCAGACGTCCGGGGCCGCGGCGTCGTCCGCCAGCAGCAGATCGACCTGGCGCTCCAGATCGTCGGACTGCGCCCCGGGCAGCGCGACGTTGCGGAAGTCGACCGGCAGCTCCGACAGCGCGGCGAGGCCGGAGGCGAGGAGCGCGCCCGGCGTCTCGCGGGCCCGGCGCACGCCCTGGCCCGCCGCCGTGGAGTCGCCGAGGAAGGCGAGCCGCAGCGGCGGCCGGTCGGCGCCGTGGCCGAACGCGGCGCCGTAGCGGCCGTCGGCGCACGGCGGGCTGTCGCCCGAGCCGCCGACCGTGCGGCGCGCCAGCCGGGCCTCGGTCAGCAGCACCCCGGCGGCGGCCACCCCGAGCAGCCCGATCCCGCCGCCGCCGTACGCCGCGGCGGCGGCGATCCGCCGGGCCACCCTCGCCCTGGACAACGTCATCGGCATAGGCCGGGCACCTCCCCGTGCAGTGCGTCGGTGCGCCCCGGGCCGTACCGGTCGGCGCACACCGGACATGCGGTGAGAACTCGTACAACAGGTTGTTGCCCCGTCGTGCACCGAACGCAACGCGACGCCCCCGCAGACGGGCGGGCAATAGGCTGATGTGATGGGCGCAGGACAGCGTGCCCCCGACCGCGGAGACCACCGTGCAGTTTTACGATTCGATGATTGAGCTCGTCGGCAACACCCCGCTCGTGCGGCTCAACAGCGTCACCCAAGGGATCCAGGCGACCGTCCTGGCCAAGGTCGAGTACTTCAACCCCGGAGGCTCGGTCAAGGACCGGATCGCGGTGCGGATGATCGAGGCCGCCGAGGAGTCGGGCGCGTTGCAGCCGGGCGGCACCATCGTCGAGCCGACGTCCGGGAACACCGGCGTGGGGCTGGCGATCGTGGCCCAGCAGAAGGGCTACAAGTGCATCTTCGTCTGTCCCGACAAGGTCTCGATGGACAAGATCAATGTGCTGCGGGCGTACGGCGCCGAGGTCGTGGTCTGCCCGACCGCCGTCGACCCCGAGCACCCGGACTCGTACTACAACGTCTCCGACCGGCTGGTCCGTGAGACGCCCGGGGCCTGGAAGCCGGACCAGTACAGCAACCCGAACAACCCGCGCTCGCACTACGAGACGACCGGCCCGGAGCTGTGGGAGCAGACCGACGGGAAGATCACCCACTTCGTGGCGGGCGTCGGCACCGGCGGCACGATCAGCGGCACCGGCCGCTATCTGAAGGACGTCAGCGACGGCCGGGTGAAGGTCGTCGGCGCCGATCCGGAGGGCTCCGTCTACAGCGGCGGCTCCGGGCGGCCGTACCTGATCGAGGGCGTCGGTGAGGACTTCTGGCCGACCGCGTACGACCGGACCGTCGCCGACGAGATCGTCGCGGTGTCGGACAAGGACGCCTTCCAGATGACCCGGCGGCTGGCCAAGGAGGAGGGGCTGCTGGTCGGTGGCTCCTGCGGGATGGCCGTGGTGGCCGCCCTGGAGGTCGCCTCCCGGCTCGGCCCCGACGACGTGGCCGTCGTCCTGCTGCCGGACAGCGGCCGCGGCTACCTCTCGAAGATCTTCAACGACGAGTGGATGGCCGACTACGGCTTCCTGGAGGAGGGCGGCGCCGCCGCCGTCGGCGAGGTGCTGGCCCACAAGGAGGGCGCGCTGCCGTCGCTGGTGCACATGCACCCGGAGGAGACCGTCGGCCAGGCGATCGAGGTGCTGCGCGAGTACGGCGTCTCCCAGATGCCGATCGTCAAGCCGGGCGCCGGACACCCGGACGTGATGGCCGCCGAGGTCGTCGGCTCCGTCGTCGAGCGGGAGCTGCTCGACGCCCTCTTCGCCCAGCGCGCCTCGCTGTCGGACCCGCTGGAGAAGCACATGTCGGCGCCGCTGCCGCAGGTCGGCTCCGGCGAGCCGGTCGCCGACCTGATGGCCGTCCTGGAGGGCGCGGACGCCGCCATCGTCCTGGTCGAGGGCAAGCCGACGGGCGTCGTCAGCCGCCAGGACCTGCTGGCGTACCTGGCGCGCGAAGCGGGGAAGTGACGGCCCTTCCGGTGTGCGGCGGGGCGGCCGGCGGGGGCCCGGCCGCCCGCTGTGCGGCACACCGCCGCCCCGCCGCGCAAGATGTACGAACGCGTCATGTGAACGCAGCACGCGCTTAACACGGGTCCGGCAGATTGTCGGTCACGGCGATCGGAACTCCGGAGCGGCTCCCGGACCTTCCTCTTCGCCGGGGCGCCGCGTCCGGTCCTGGCCCGGAACGCACCCCCTAGCGGGGACCGCCGCCGTCCCGACCCCGGCCACGGCCGGGGTGCGGCGGTCCCCGCCCCTCTTCCCCGGGTGCGGTGCGCTCAGCGGGAGGTGGCCGGTTCGGGCCCCTCGGCGGCGGCCGTGTCCGGCTCCGGCGGGACCAGGCGCCCGGTGTCGCGCCGGGCGAAGATCCCGTACAGCACGGCCGGTACGACCAGGCCGACGAGCCAGGAGACATCGGCGCCGCCGAGCGGGCCGACCAGCGGGCCGGTGTAGAACGCGGTGGCCAGGAACGGCAGTTGGGCCAGGACGCCGACCGCGTAGACCGCGAGCGCCGTGCCGTTCCACGCGCCGTAGCGGCCGCGCGGATCGGTGAGGGCGGGGATGTCGTACCGCTCCTTGGAGATCAGGTAGTAGTCGACGAGGTTGATCGCCGACCACGGCGTGAAGAACGTCAGCAGGAACAGCAGGAAGTCCTTGAACGCGGTGAGGAAGGAATCCTTCCCCAGCAGCGCGACGACGGTGCCCGCCACCATGATCCCGGCGATGTACGCGGTACGGGCACGTGTCGACAGGGTGCGCTGGGCGCGGAAGCCGCTGACGCCGGTCACCAGCGACATGAAGCCGCCGTAGGTGTTGAGGATGTTGATGGTGAGCTTGCCGAGCGCGATGACGAGGTAGAGCAGCGAGGCGATCAGCCCGGTGCCGCCCAGGCCCACGACGTACGTCACCTCGTGGCCGACGAAAGCGGCGGGCGCCGCGGCGGCGGCCAGCGCGCCGAACGTCATCGACCACTGCGAGCCGAGCACCGAGCCGGACAGCGTCCACCAGAACGTCGCCCGGGTCGAGGTGTGGCGCGGCAGATAGCGCGAGTAGTCGGCGACGTACGGGCCGAACGCCAGCTGCCAGGAGGCCGAGAGGGAGACGGCGAGCAGGAAGACGGGCAGGCCGAAACCGTGCGGGTGCAGCAGCGCGCCGAGGTCGGTCTGGTGCAGGAGGCGGGCGCCGAGGTAGACGAAGGCGAGTGCGCACACCAGCCCGGCGACCTTGCCGAGGACGTGGATCAGGCGGTAGCCGACGGCCGTGGCGACGCCTGTGATCAGCGCGAACACGAGGATTCCGGTGGTGTCGCCGAGATGCGTCAGCTCACCGACCGCCTGCCCGGCCAGCACCGTGCCGCTGGCGAAGAAGCCGATGTACATCACGATGACCAGCGCCAGCGGGACGACCGCGCCGCGCACCCCGAACTGCGCCCGCGAGGTGATCATCTGCGGCAGTCCGAGCCGGGGGCCCTGCGCGGAGTGCAGCGCCATCACCGCGCCGCCGAGCAGATTGCCGACCAGCAGTCCGGCCAGGGCCCAGAAGGGCGTCGCGCCGAAGACGACGGCCAGCGCCCCGGTGACCACCGCGGTGATCTGGAGGTTGGCGCCCAGCCAGAGCGTGAACTGGTTGAACGCGCTGCCGTGCCGCTCCTCGTCCGGGACGACATCGATCGAGCGTTTTTCCACCACACCGGCCATGGACACCACCTCCCTGGATGACTCCTGTATGAATTCATTCAGAATTAGGGTGGAGTGAATGGAAGGTCAATAGGTGGGAGCGGGCCATCTGTGCCGGACGGGACGGAAGGGAGCCCGGTTCGGTGAGGTCTGCTCCGGTGCGGTCCGATTCGGCCACCCGGCCCGGCGACGGTCTCCGGGCGGACGTACGACGGTGCGTCGCGGGGCCGGAGTTTCCGTAGAGTCGATCGGTAGACGACATGGCCCCCGACCGGGCCGGGAGGAAGAGGCGATGAGCGGGGACGGGGACGGGAACAGCGGCGGCGGTGCGGCCGGTGTCGCGGGTGTGACGGGGGCGACGGGTACGGGGGAGGCCGGTGCGACGGGTGCTCCGGCGGCCGACGCGGCTGGCGTGGCCGGGGCGCCGGTCGGTGAGGGTGATGCGGCCGGTGGTGACGCGGCGGCCGCACGGGTGCAGCGGCTCTTCGAAGGGCGGCGGCTGACGCCCACCCAGCGGCGCATCGCCCACTGCATGGTGCGCCGCGCCGCCGACGCACCGTTCCTCTCCAGTGTCGAACTCGCCGAACTCGCCGGGGTCAGCCAGCCCTCCGTGACCCGCTTCGCGGTCGCCCTCGGCTTCGACGGCTACCCGGCGCTCCGCCGCCGGCTGCGCGACACCGCCCCGACCGGCCCGGACGCCACCGCCGTGGCCAACGAGTACCAGCAGGCGGTCCAGGCGGAGATCGACAACCTCCGCCATCTCGCCGCCGTCCTCGCCGACCCGGAACCGGTCGTCCGGGCGGGCCGGCTCTTCGCCGCCTCCCGCCCGCTGCCCGTCCTCGGCCTCCGCGCGGCCACCGCCCAGGCCGCCGGATTCGTCTACTTCGCCCGCAAGGTCCACCCGGACGTCCGCCTCCTCGACGAGGGCGGCTCGCTCCTCGCCGACCGCATCGACGCCGCCGTACGCGCCGGGGCGAGCGCCCTCCTCTGCTTCGCGCTGCCGCGCCATCCGCGCGAGGTCGTCGAGGCGCTGGAGTACGCGCGCACCGTCGGCCTGACCGTCGTCACCGTCGCCGACAGCGCCTTCGCCCCCGTCGCCCACCACACCGACCTGCTGCTGCCCGCCCCCGTCGGCACCGGCCTGACCTTCGACACGGTCTGCGCCCCGATGCTCCTGGGCCGCGTCCTGCTGGAGGCGATGTGCGACGCCCTGCCCGGGGCCCAGGCCAGCCTGGAGGAGTTCGACGCGAAGGCGGCGGCACGGGGGTTGTTCGTGGAGTGAGGCGCCTGGAGCGGGTGCGGGGCCGGGCCGGTGGGGCGTGCGCCGGGGTGGTTCGGCTTGCGCTCGGTGAGGCTTGCGTTCGGGCGCCTGTGAGCTTGGGTTTTCGGTGGCGTGGCCCGGGGTGGGATCCGGGGGCCGTCGTGGCCGTTCGCCGTCTCCTGCGTCCCGTCCCCCGTGTCCCCTCTCCCGTCTCAGGGAATCCTCATCCGGACTTACTACGATCTGCGGCCGGCACGGGGGTGTCGGTGCAGAGGTGACGGTACGGGTGTGCCGGTACGCGGACGGGGCCGTGCCGGGCCGTCCGTGCGGTGCGGCCGAGGTGAGGAGGTCCGGCGTGGGACGTGGGGCGTACGGGCTGGCGCGGGTGGCGGTGATCGTCCGGGCGCCGGCCGGCTGGCTGTGGTGGTCCGGACTGCTCGCGGCCGGAATCGGCGCGCTGCCACCGGGGCTGACGGGGCGCCGGATCGGGGTGCTCGCCGGGATCGCGGGCGGTCTGATCGTCGCGTTCGCGGTCTACGCCACGCGCCGCCGCCGCTGGAACGCCCTGCTCGGCGCCGCGGAACGGGCCGGCCGGGCCGTCGTCCTCCAGGACCGGGCGGTCACCCTCCGCACCTGGCGCCGGGCCCACCGCTGGTGGCTGCTCCTCGCCTTCGCAGCCGCCGTCGGCTCGTCGTTCGCCCTGCCCGCGGCCGGTGGCCTGCTGCTGTCCGGCGCCGCGCTCGGGCTGTGGGCCAAGGCCCTGTGGCTCGGCCGCTGGGAACGGGAGCACGACGCCCTGCTCTGGGTCCGCACCGAAGCGGCGGTACGCGGTGGCGCCGCGGGCCGGACCGTCCCCGGCCACCACACCACCGGCCTGGCCGCGGGCGACGCCGCCCCGGGCGGCGCCCGGACCCGGACCCGCACTCGCGCCCCGGGCCGTCCGACGGGCCCGACCCGGCGCTGATCCGGCGGATCACGCTTCAGGTTCGGTGCGGCAAAGGTCGTAGAGGTAGGACTGGTCGCCCTTGAAGCTGCGCCAGACGGTGGCAGGGGGTTCGGGTGCGTCACCGTCGTGGTGCAAGGGATGAGCGGTGACAAGACCACCGGCGATCTCGCAGTGCCAGCCGTCCTCCGGCCCCCAGACACACCACACCTGCCCGTCCGTTCGGCGATAGGCAGGCCGGTGATGCCTCTCGCCGTCGCGTTCGAAGCGGTGACGAAGACCGTCGACATGGCGCACGAAGACGAAGGACGCAAGAGCCGTCATGCCTCCGGCACTGTAGGGGCCAAGCCTGTCCGCGGCGAAGGTGTTTCGGCGCGGCCTCCTCGGCGGCCGCGACACCGGAGGCCCGGCCCGTTGGTCCTCCGGTGTCGGGAGGGGGCTTGGCCTGACGTCTGCGCCAGGTACGGCGCCTTGGCCCGGATTGGCCGGTTCGTCTTTGCCCGCGTTGGCTCGGCCCACACAGCCTTCGCTCGTGCCGCATCGGCTCGACCCGGCTCGGCTCACTCCGCGCAGCCGCAACCTGGAGGATCGGTCCGGTTCGCCCCGCGGCCCTGCCTCAGCCCGGCCGCAGGCCCCCTCACCGCAGCGCCCGCAGCTCCTCCCCGTGTGCCCCGCCGCTCTCCGCCGTCAGCTCCTCCAGGGTCTGCGGCGTGCGGACGGTCGCGAAGCGGACCTCGCCCGACGGGTCCGCCGTGTAGCCGTACACCCCGGGCCGGGGCAGCGAGTTGTAGGCGAAGTGGGTGGAGAAGTAGTACGCGCCGGTGTCCAGCAGTGCGGCGTGGTCGCCGGAGGCCAGGAGCGGCAGCGGGCGGTTCTCGGCGACCAGGTCGCCCGCGAAACAGCACGGCCCGGCGATGTCCTGGGCGACCGCCGGCCCCTCCTTGGGGCGCCCCTGCGCGTCGTACGCGGCGACCCGTAGCGGCCAGGCGTCCGGTACGAACACCGTCCGGGTGGCGACCTGCGCCCCCGCGTGGGTGACCGCGATCGGCCGTCCGCCCGCCGATTTCGCGTACTCCACCCGCGCCACGACCGTGCCGTGCTTGGCCAGCAGCGACCGGCCGAACTCGGTCACCAGCCCGTACCGCCCCCGGAACAGCCCCGGCACCCGCTCCCGCAGCAGCTCCACATACTCCCGGTACGTGGGCGTGACCCGGTCCGACGCGAAGTTCACCGGCAGCCCGCCACCGATGTCGAGGGTGTCGACCTGGGCCCGCCCCACCCGCGCGTTGATCTCCTCGGCGAGGTCGTACAGGGCCCGGACCCCGTCGGCCATCAGCGGCAACGCCATGCCCTGCGAGCCGACGTGACCGTGCAGCCGGGTCAGCCACGGGCGGTCCCGATAGGCCCGCACCACCCACTCGCGGGCGCCCTCGTCCCGCAGCGCCACCCCGAACTTGGAGGTGTCCGTCGCGGTGCTCATCGCGCCGATGCTGCCGCCGCCGAGCTGCGGATTGACCCGCAGTCCCAGCGGCGCGTCGGTCGGTGCCGACGACACCAGCGCGTCGACCCGGGCCAGCTCCTCCGGGTTGTCGACGTTGACCGCGATGCCCAGCGCCAGGGCCTCCCGCAGCTCGGCGGGGGTCTTGGCCGGGGAGTCCAGCACCGTGCGCCGCACCGGGACGTGCGCCGCGCGGGCCAGCGCCAGCTCCCCGGGGCTGGCCACCTCGCAGCCCAGCCCCTCGTCGGAGAGCAGCCGCAGCACCGGCACCAGCGACGCGGCCTTCACCGCGAACGCGTGCAGCACGGGAACCCCGGCATCGGTGAACTCGGCGAAGGCGGAACGGAGTTCGGCCGCCGAACGCCGCACCCCCGCGACATCCAGCAGCCCGGCGACGGGCGCGGCGGGGCTCACGAGCCCCTGCTCGACGGCTGCCCGTACGGCACGGTCCCGGTCGGTGAGGCCCGGAACGGTCGGAGAACCAGTGGTGAGGCCAGTCATGTCGTCACTCCATCATCGCTCTGCCGTGCGACGCCACAGGTGTCCAGGGACCGGTCACCGAGCTGTTACGCCACCCCGGTGCCGCTCAGCTCCGCCTTCCGCTGCCGCGCGGACAGCCGCGACCCGGACTCCCGCCGGGTGGCCCGCCGCAGCAGCGGTACGGCCAGCAGGAACCCGAGGACCGCCCACGCCGCCAGCACCAGTGCGACCCACGGCAGATCCCAGGACCCCGCGGGCTCCGCCGCCCGCGCCGCGTCCGGGAGCAGCGCCGACCGTATGCCCTGCGCCATCCACCGCAGCGGGAAGCAGGACGCCACCCGCTGGACCACCTCGGGCAGCGCGCTCAACGGGAACATCGCACCCGACGTCACCAGCAGCGCCATCACCGGCAGCATCAGCAGCGCCAGCGCCTCCCGCGGGTTGGGGAGTACGGCTCCGATGGCGGCGCCCAGCGGTATGACGGCGAGCAGGCCCAGCGTCGTCACCCACAGCAGCGTCAGCCAGCCGCCCGGACCCTGCGGCAGCGGCCCGTCCACCAGCAGCGCACCCGCTCCGAGCAGCACCACCAGCGTGCCCACGGCCACCGCGACCATCAGCAGCGACTTGGCCAGCAGATAGGCCGGTATGCCGCCCGGCGTGGCCCGCAGCCGCAGCAGCGTGCCCTCCTCGCGCTCGGTCACCATCATCTGCGGGAGGTTGAACAGCCCCACCTGGAAGAGCAGATACGCCGAGAACCCGGCGAGGGTGAGATGCCCCATCGGGATCCGGGTGCCGGGAACGGTGCCGCTCAGCGTTCCCGCGATCACCAGCGCGACCACGGTGTTGAGCAGATGCCCGGTCATCTCCTTACGGTTGCGCAGCAGATGCCGTATCTCGATGACACCCCGCGCCCACCCGGCCCGCCAGATCTGCCCGCGCGCACCGGCATCCCTCGGGCCGGCGCCCCGACGCCGGCCCGGAGCGCGACCGGCCGCCCCGGTCGAAGCCGCTTCCGTGCCTGTCCTCGTGCCTGCTGCCACACCTGTCGCCGTACCTGTCACCGTGTCCGTCCCGGTATCTGTCATGACGTCATTCCCCCGTGCCGGTCCTCGTCGTTCGTGTCCGTGTCCGTGTGCGCGTGCGTGCGCGTGTCCGTGCGGTGCGGAGCCGTGCCGTCAGGCCGCGTGCGCCGCCTCGGCGGTGGCGTCCTGTGTCCCGTCCGTCGCCGGTCCGGCGGGATCGTCCGCATCGGCCGTGCCGTCCTGTCCGTGCAGCATGTGGAGATAGGTGTCCTCCAGCGTCGGGCGGCGGACCTCCAGGTCGGGGAGGGGGCCGTCGGCCGACCGGTGCAGGTCCCAGACCAGCTGGGAGGGGTCGGCGGTCCGCTCCCGGCGCGGTGTGCCGTCCAGGGCCGTCCAGCGGACCTCCGCCTCTGCGGCCGCCCGCCGGGCCAGCTCCCGGGGCGTGCCGCAGGCCCGTATTCGGCCCTTGACCAGCATCGCCATCCGGTCGGCCAGCCGCTCGGCCTCGACGAGGTCGTGCGTGGTGAGCAGGACCGTCACCCCTTCCTCCCGGGCCAGCCGTTCGACCAGGGCGTGGAAGTCGCGGCGCGCCTCGGGGTCGAAACCGGTGGTCGGCTCGTCCAGGAAGAGGAGCTCGGGGCGGCCGACGATGCCGAGTGCCACATCGAGGCGCCGCCGCTGGCCGCCCGAGAGCTGGGCCACCTGCTGGCCTGCCTGGTCGGTGAGGCCGACGAGGCCCAGCAACGCCTCCGGGTCGCGCGGCTCGCGGTAGTAGCGGGCGAAGTGGGCGAGGAGTTCGCCGACCCGCCAGCGTCCGTGGTCCCGCCAGGTCTGCAGGACCAGGCCGAGCCGGGCGCGCCAGGCGTCGTCGCCGTGGGCCGGGTCCGTGCCCAGCACCTCGACCTCGCCCGCCGAGCGCCGCCGGAAGCCCTCCAGGATCTCCACGGTGGTGGTCTTGCCGGCGCCGTTGGGACCGAGCAGGGCGAGGATCTCGCCGCGGTGCACCTCCAGGTCCACCCCGCGCAGCACCTCCCTGGCGCCGTAGCTCATCCGCAGCTCGCGCGCCCGGATCACCGGACCGTCGCCGGGCCGCGTGGGCATGGTGCGTGTGGTCATCGGGTCACCTCGGCGGGCGTCGGGGCGGCGGTCTCGTCGGTGGGTGCGGTGGCCGCGGGGGCGGCGGTCGGGGCGTTCTCCACGATGGTCCGGAGCGCCGCCACATGGCCCTCGAACGCGGACCTGCCCCGGCCGGTGAGCCGGACCTTGGTGCGGCGCCGGCGGCCGCCGCCCTCCTTGCGGATCTCCAGGTACCCGGCCTCCTCCAAGGTGTGCAGCTGCTTGGAGAGTGCCGAGTCGCTGAGCGAGAGGCTGTCCCGGATGAACGGGAAGTCGGCCCATTCGGTGGCCGCGAGCAGCGCCACCACGGACAGCCGGGTCGCTGGATGGATCAGTTCATCGAAGCCTGTCGGGGTGCTCATCGGGCGTACTCCTCACCACGGGGGCGGATCATCGGGCGGTCGGCGCGGCAGGGGCGCCGCCCGGGGCGGGCCGGTCGCCGCGGCCGCGCAGCGCGGTCAGCGTCCAGCGGTTCACCGGACCGGCGCAGAGCAGGAAGACGCCCACGGAGACGGTGGCCTGGATCACGGTGGGCAGCGGCAGCCGCAGGCTCTCGGCGGCGTACCCCGACAGCAGGACGGTGGTGAGCGCCACCACGGCGCCGAGCAGGGCGGAGACGCCGGAGCGCCAGGTGTGGCGGGAGCGGTGCAGCCGCACCCGGGCCCGGCGGACCCGGCTGCCGATCAGCACGCCGATCAGGGCGACGTAGGCGGCGGTCACGAGCCAGGAGGCCCAGTCCGGGAGGGACAGGCCCCAGCTGGCGACGAAGAGCCACATGAGTGCGGCCGTGGGATAGATGACGCCCGTGCTGTCGGACGCGCAGCGCTCCACCTCGTCGTAGACCCGCTCCTGCGGTACCCGGATGCGCTGCAGGTCCTGCCAGGCACGCTCCGCGTCGACCGGTGTGGTCATGGTCGTCCCCTCCCCGTGACGTTACTTGCCTACTGGGAAAGCTAACACCGGCTTTCCTTGCGGGCAAGTCAAAATCCGGGGTGAATTTTCGCGTGCGCCCGATTCGGCCGCGATGGCCGTCCGCCTCCCCGTCCTGTTGACTAGCCATATTCAGCGAAGTCAAGATGTGAATATCCCGATCCAATCGCTGCCGGGAGGCACCCGTGCCAGGACCTCGTCCCGTTCCGCGTGAAGGCGCCGCCGATCCCACGACGGGAGTGCGCGCATGACCGGTCAGACCGCGTCGTTCCACACCATGTGGCGGGAGCTGCGGCCCCTCGGCCGCGACACCTCCTCCGGCGGCTACCGCCGCCACGCCTGGACCCCCGCCGACGCCGACTGCCGCGCGTGGTTCCGCGCCCAGGCCGAGTCCCGCGGCCTCGTCCACGAGCTGGACCGCAACGGCAACCAGTGGGCCTGGCTCGGCGTCCGCTCGTACACCGAGGTCGCCCCCGGCGCCGCCGTCGTCACCGGCTCCCACCTGGACTCCGTCCCGGACGGCGGCGCCTTCGACGGCCCGCTGGGCGTCGTCTCCTCCTTCGCCGCGCTCGACGAACTCCGCCGCAGGGGAGCGGAGTTCACCAAGCCGCTGGCCATCGTCAACTTCGGTGACGAGGAGGGCGCCCGCTTCGGGCTCGCCTGTGTCGGCTCCCGGCTCAGTGCCGGCGCCCTCACTCCCGAGGACGCCCGTGAGCTGCGCGACGGCGACGGCGTCACCCTGCCGCAGGCCATGGAGCGCGCCGGATACGACCCCGACGCGATCGGCCCCGACCGCGACCGGCTGGACCGGATCGGCGCCTTCGTGGAGCTCCACATCGAGCAGGGCCGCGCCCTCGACCTGACCGGCGACCCGGTCGGCATCGCCTCCGCCATCTGGCCGCACGGCCGCTGGCGGTTCGACTTCCACGGCGAGGCCAACCACGCGGGCACCACCCGCCTGGAGGACCGCCACGACCCCATGCTCAGCTATGCCCGGACCGTCCTCGCCGCCCGGGAGGCCGCCAAGGCCGCGGGCGCCCTGGCCACCTTCGGGAAGATCGGCGTCGAGCCGAACGGCGTCAACGCGATCCCCTCGCTCGTCCGCGGCTGGCTCGACTCCCGCGCCGCCGACCAGGACACCCTGGACACCGTCGTCAAGGAGATCGAGCGCGCCGCCGCGGAGAGCGCCGCCCGCGACGGCGTCGACCTGCGCGTCGTCCGCGAATCCTTCACCCCCGTCGTGGAATTCGGCCACGCCCTCCGCGACGAGCTGGGCACCCTGCTCGCCCGCGCCGGTGACGGACGGCCCGTACCCGTCCTCGGCACCGGCGCCGGACACGACGCCGGCATCCTCTCGGCGACCGTCCCGACCGCCATGCTGTTCGTACGCAACCCCACCGGCGTCTCACACTCGCCCGCCGAAACCGCGGCTGAGGACGACTGCGTCGCCGGGGTCACCGCACTCGCCGACGTATTGGAGGGGCTCGCGTGCGCATGACGCCGCAGGACACCACGCCGCACGGAACGGCGCCGCAGAACGCCGCCCCCGAACGCCCCACCCCGCAGGGCGCGACGGTCTACTGGCTCGAACACGCCTGGCTCGACACCCACACCGAGCCCGGGGTGACCGTCGAGACCGCACAGGGGCGGATCACGGCCGTCCGCACCGGCACCGCCACCCCGCCGCCCGGCGCCGTCGTCCTGCGCGGGCTGACGCTGCCGGGCCTGGCCAACGCCCACTCGCACGCCTTCCACCGGGCGCTGCGCTCCACCGTGCAGGTGGGCTCCGGCACCTTCTGGACCTGGCGCGAGGTCATGTACGACACCGCCGCCCGCCTCGACCCGGACAGCTACCACGCCCTCGCACGGGCCGTCTACGCCGAGATGGCGCTCGCCGGCATCACCTGCGTCGGCGAATTCCACTACCTCCACCACCGGCCCGGCGGCGGCGCCTACGCCGACCCCAACGCCATGGGGGAGGCGCTGATCGCGGCCGCCGCCGAGGCCGGAATCCGTATCACCCTCCTCGACACCGCTTACCTCTCCGCGGGCTTCGGCACCCCGCCCGCCCCGCACCAGCAGCGCTTCTCCGACGGCACCGCCGACGCCTGGGCCGAGCGCGCCGCCGCTCTCAAGGGCGCGGAGCACGCCCGCATCGGCGCGGCGATCCACTCCGTCCGCGCGGTGCCCGCGGCCCAACTGGGCACCGTCGCCGACTGGGCCCGCGAGCGCGGTGCCCCGCTGCACGTCCACCTCTCCGAGCAGACCGCGGAGAACGACGCCTGCCAGGAGGCCCACGGCTGCACGCCCACCCGCCTCCTCGCCGACCACGGAGCCCTCGGCCGCACCACCACCGCGGTGCACGCCACCCACCTCACCCCGGAGGACATCGGCCTGCTCGGCGGCGCCGGGACCGGCGTGTGCATGTGCCCGACCACCGAGCGCGACCTCGCCGACGGCATCGGCCCCGCCGCCCGCCTCCAGCAGAGCGGCAGCCCGCTCTCCCTGGGCAGCGACAGCCACGCCGTCATCGACCTCTTCGAAGAGGCCCGCGCGATGGAGCTGAACGAGCGGCTGCGCACCCGCGCTCGCGGCCACTGGACCGCCGCCGCGCTGCTGCGTGCCGCCACCGCCGACGGGCACGCCGCCCTCGGCTGGGACGACGCCGGCACCCTGACCACCGGAGCCCTCGCGGACTTCACCACGATCGCGCTGGACTCCGTACGGACCGCGGGCCCGCTGCCCCGGCTCGCCGCGGAGACCGCGGTATTCGCCGCGACGGCGGCCGACGTACGGCACACCGTCGTCGGCGGCCGGCAGGTCGTCCGCGACGGCGTGCACACGCTGGTGCCGGACGTGCCCACCGAACTCGCCGCGGCCATCGCCGCCGTGCGCACGAACGACTGACGCGCCCCCAGCGGACGAACCAGCGGACGAAGGAGAACACCACCGCGATGACCACCACCGCACTGACCCATCTCACCCAGCTCGTCACCAACGACCCCTCCCTCGGCGAAGGCCCCCTCGGTCTGATCCAGGACGCGGCCGTCGTCATCGACGGCGACCGCATCGCCTGGGTCGGTCCGTCCAGCAAAGCACCCGCCACTGACAACGCCGTCGACGCGAGCGGCCGCTCGGCCCTGCCCGGCTTCGTCGACTCCCACTCCCACCTGGTCTTCGGCGGCGACCGCACCCAGGAGTTCAACGCCCGGATGTCGGGCCGCGCCTACGAGGCGGGCGGCATCCGCACCACCGTCGCCGCCACCCGCGCCGCCACCGACGAGCAGCTCTCCGCCAACGTCGCCCACTACCTGGCCGAGGCGCTGCGCCAGGGCACCACCACCTTCGAGACCAAGTCCGGCTACGGCCTGACCGTCGAGGACGAGGCCCGCGCGCTGCGCATCGCCGGGGAGCACACCGACGAGGTCACCTACCTCGGCGCGCACATCGTCTCGCCCGACTACGCCGACGACCCGGCCGGCTACGTCGACCTCGTCACCGGCCCGATGCTGGACGCCTGCGCCCCGCACGCCCGGTGGATCGACGTCTTCTGCGAGAAGGGCGCCTTCGACGGCGACCAGGCCCGCGCGATCCTCACCGCGGGCAAGCAGCGCGGCCTGCTGCCCCGCATCCACGCCAACCAGCTGTCCTACGGGCCCGGTGTGCAGCTCGGCGTGGAGCTGGACGCGGCCTCCGCCGACCACTGCACCCACCTGACCGACGCCGACGTCGACGCGCTGGCCAACTCCGCCACCGTCGCGACGCTGCTGCCCGGCGCGGAGTTCTCCACCCGCGCCACCTGGCCCGACGCGCGCCGCCTGCTGGACGCCGGGGCGACCGTCGCGCTCTCCACGGACTGCAACCCCGGCTCGTCCTTCACCTCGTCGATGCCGTTCTGCATCGCCCTCGCCGTACGGGACATGCGGATGACGCCCGACGAGGCGGTGTGGGCGGCCACGGCGGGCGGTGCGCAGGCGCTGCGCCGCACCGACGTGGGCCGGATCACCCCCGGTGCCCGCGCCGACCTCACGCTGCTGGACGCACCCTCCCACGTCCACCTCGCCTACCGGCCCGGCGTCCCGCTGGTGTCGGGCGTCTGGCGCAAGGGCGTCCGGGTGGCCTGAGACGCCGCACAGGGGCCTCTACGGGCCTCACACACGAAGGAGGGCCCGCCCCGAGTCGCCCGGGGCAGGCCCTCCTTCGCGCGGGCGGGCACCGGCCGGTGGACCGGTGGCGACCGCGGAATGTCACTCGTCGATCATCAGACCCTTGCGCAATCGCACCAGGGTGCGCGAGAGCAGCCTGGAGACGTGCATCTGGGAGATGCCCAACTCCTCGCCGATCTCGGACTGGGTCATGTTGGCGACGAAACGGAGCGACAGGATCTTGCGGTCGCGCGGCGGGAGTTCGGCGATCAGCGGCTTGAGGGATTCGACGTACTCGATGCCTTCGAGTCCGTGGTCCTCGTAGCCGATGCGGTCCGCCAGCGCGCCTTCGCTGTCGTCCTCCTCGGGCTGGGCGTCGAGCGAACTCGCGGTGTACGCGTTGCTCGCCGCCATGCCCTCCACGACCTCGTCCCGGCTGATGCCGAGACGCTCGGCCAGTTCGCCGACCGTGGGTGCACGGTCCAGCTTCTGGGCCAGTTCGTCCCCGGCCTTGGCGAGGTCGAGGCGGAGCTCCTGCAGCCGCCGCGGCACACGCACCGACCAGCTGGTGTCGCGGAAGAAACGCTTGATCTCGCCGACGATCGTCGGCATCGCGAACGTCGGGAACTCGACGCCGCGGCTCAGTTCGAACCGGTCGATCGCCTTGATCAGACCGATCGTGCCGACCTGGACGATGTCCTCCATCGGTTCGCTGCGGGAGCGGAACCGGGAGGCCGCGAACTTGACCAGGGCGAGGTTGAGTTCGACCAGGGTGTTACGGACGTAGGCGTATTCGTGGGTGCCTTCCTCAAGCGATTCGAGCCGCTCGAAGAGGGTTTTGGACAGGGCCCTCGCGTCGACCGGACCCACCTCGTCGAACGGCGGGATCTCGGGCAGCCCGTCAATTTCGGGCACCACCGGCAATTCGGGTTCGGCGGCGGCCGGCTGGGAAGGGATCTGTCCGGTCGGGTCGGACGGGGGTGTCGACGAGGTGTGCTGCCGGGTGTCGTCGGTGCGCATTTCGTCGAGCCGGGGTGACATGGTCTCCTCCATCGTTCTCGGCATATGGCTGCCGATGCCTCTACGTGAAGCTGCGGTGTGCGGCGCCTCCAAAGCCGGCCGTGGCGAATGTGTCTGCATCTACGCCTACCTGCCTTTGCCGGAAGATGGCAAGTGTGCGATGTCCGTATTTGGTGTTATATGCGGATTGTTCAGCTACCCCTGTGTGAAGCGAAGGCGTAGGGTTCGATGAGCGCAGTCATAGGCAAAACGACGTCGAGACAGCAAGAGGGGTGCGCGCGCATGGACCGCGGGACGGTCGGCAGTGCGAGCCGGGGCCGGCTTCACGTCGCGATCCGGCATCACGGCGCCAGCGCGGTCGTGACGGCGGCGGGCGAGCTGGATCACCACACCGCCGATCTGTTGCGTGACGCGTTGGAGGGGTGCGTGGCGGAGGGGCGCGCCCGCCTGGTGGTCGACTGCGAGCCCCTGGAATTCATGGACTCCACCGGACTCAACGTCCTGCTCGGCGCCCGGCTCAAGGCGGAGGCCGCCGGGGGCGGGGTCCATCTCGTCGCGATGCAGCCCGTGGTGGCTCGCGTCTTCGAGATCACCGGCGCGGAGGCGGTTTTCACGGTGCACGACTCACTCGACGCGGCACTGGCCGACGAGGGGTGACGGAGGGTGCTCCGGGGGATGGTGTTCCGGGCGCGTAGTCCGCGTCACATCTTCCGTTCCCAAGAAGTGGGTGTTCTCACGGTCCGGTCGGGCAGGAGACATCTGAATCCGTTGAATCTGTCAGTTATCCGTTTTCCGTGAAAAGGCGAATCGGTGAGGTGAAGCGCTGATGAGCACCACCCGGCCGTACCCGCCGGGCGACCTCGGCCCGGAGTCGGGCAGCGCCGGTGCTTCCGCCGCGGCCCCCGCCGCCGCCCCGGTCGGCCAGGTCCGCAGGCTGCGCCTGAGCGGCACCCGGGGAGCCGTCGCGCGCGCCCGGGACTTCGCCCGTGAGGCCCTCCAGGACTGGGGCTGGCTGCCGGCCGCCACCGCCGATCAGCGTGCGGCCGCCGAGGACGTCCTGCTGGTCGTCTCCGAGCTGGTCACCAACGCCTGCCTGCACGCCGAGGGCCCCGAGGAGCTGCGGCTGCGCTGCACCGCCAAGGTGCTGCGCCTGGAGGTCGGCGACCTCGGCGCGGGATCGCCCGCCCCGCGCACCCCGCACCGCGCCGGACGCCCCGGTGGGCACGGCATGTTCATCGTGCAGCGGCTCTGCCTGGACTGGGGCGTCGTCCGTAACGCCGACGGCCCGGGCAAGACCGTCTGGGCCGAACTGGCCGCTCCGTCCTGAGCGGTGACGGGCGGCGCGCGCCGCCCGGGCGCCCGGTGCGGCCGGGAGATGAGGGCGTGGACCGATGGGTCCGCGCCCTCCGTGCATCGCGCCCCGATCCGCCCCGCGCAGTGCCTTCCCCCTTCGCGGTCCCCGGCGTACCTTGAGCCACCCATCTGATGTGCCGTCAGCAAAACGGACGGCGCCCAGGGACGGTACGGGGCCGCCGGGCCCGCGGCCCGCACGGGCCCCGCCGCGCCCCTGGACCGGGAGAAGGGAACGAGAGGTGGCCCGCTTCCACGCACCGCAGATCCGCCGCCCCCGCCGCGCGGCCCGGCCCGCCGTCGCCGTGGCGCTGACCGGAGCGGTCGTGCTGCTGTCCGCACCGGCCGCGCACGCCGAGGTCGTCGACGTCAACTACCAGTGCAAGACCCCGATCGGCAACAAGGGCGCCGTCTCGCCCATCGACATCAAGTCCACCCCGAGCGGGGGCGGGTACCGGCTCGTCATGTCGTTCCAGAAGGGTGTCTCGTCCAGCCCCGTCGAGCTGGGCAAGGGCGCCATGAAACCGTCCGCCGTCATCGAGCTGGGCGGCGCGGACAAGGGGACGGTGCCGGTGACGGGGCCGCCCAACGACCAGGCCATCCCCGCCAACAGCCCGATCAAGATCAGCGACCTGAGCGGTACGTACACGCCCAAGGCGAGCGGCAAGGTGACGTTCACGGCGGGCGTGCTCACCATCAAGGCGCTCGGCACCACGACCACCTGCACCCCCGCCAACAGTCCCAAGCCGTCGCTCAGCCTGGACGTCAAGGGCGGCTCCGGAGGAGCGGGCGGCGCGTCCGGATCCTCCTCCGGCGGCGCCTCGGGCGGGGGTGCGTCCGGCTCCGGCGGGCAGCTGCCGCAGACCGGACCCGCGGACTCCGCCGTCGCCCTCGGCACCTTCGGCGGCACCGTTCTGCTCGCCGGTGCGGCCGGCGCCCTCTGGCTCGGCCGCCGCCGCACCGCCTGACCCGCCGCCCCGGGGCGCGCGCCCGCACCGCGCCGCCCCATCCGTACGCGTACGAGCACCAGGAGCAGCCGATGCCGTTCCGTACCCGCGGCGCGTCCGTGGCACTCGCGACGGTCGCCGCGCTGACGTGCTGGCCCCCGGGCGCCGCGGCGGCCGACGCCAGGACCGGCTGGTCGGCCGCGCCCGCGCCCGGCGCCGGGAGCCGCCCGACCGGCGACGACCGGCCGTTCTTCTACCTGGAGGGCGCGCCCGGCACCGTCCTGGCCGACCGGCTCGCGGTGACCAACCCGGCCCGACACCCCGTCACCGTCCGGCTGCGCGCCGCCCCGGCACCGGGCGGTACGGACGCCTCCGCCTGGCTCGCGCCCGGCGAGGCGCAGGTCCGCGTCCCGGCGCGGACCCGGGCGGCGGTGCCGTTCACCGTCCGGGTGCCCCGGGACGCCGCACCGGGGGAGCGCACCGCCGTACTCCGTGCCGACGGCCCCGGGGGCGGGCGGAGCGTCCCCGTCCATCTGCGGGTGACCGGGCCCGCGCTCGCCGCGCTGACCGTCGAGGAGGTCGCGGTGGTCCGGGGCGGCGGCGGTGCGGAGATCCGCTACACGCTGGTCAACCGCGGCACCACGGTGCTCCGGCCGCGCCTCGCGGTACGCGCCGACGGCGTCCTCGGGACCGCGCTGCGGCGCCCGGCCCGCGCGCTGCCGGTCGCGCTCGCCCCCGGACAGCGCGTCCGGCGCACCGAGACCTGGTCCGATCCGCCCGCCCTGGACCCCGTCGACGTGACCCTCACCGTCACCGCCGCCGGGGGCGCACACGCCTTCGCGCGCGCCGGGTATGCACCCCTCTCCCGGGGCGCGCTCGGCGCCGGGGCGCTCGCCGTCGCCGCGGGCGCGGGCGGCGCACTGTGGCGACGGCGGCGCCGCGCCGGACGCACCGCCCCACCGGACCGACCCGCCTCCGACACAAGGGAGTTGACACGCGTGGGAGACCGACCGTGACCCGGGGAGCGGCCTGCCGCACCGTACGGGCCCGGCTGCGCCGCGCGGCCGCCGCCGTCCTCGTCCTGGGCGCGGTGCTGCTGCCCTGCGCGGCGACCGCGGCCGCCGCACCGGGCAGCAGCGCCGCCGGGGCGCCCACCGCCGAGGTCGGCACCGCGCAGGCCGGGACCGGCGGCACGGTGACCGTCTCCGGGCACGGCTGGCGCCCCAAGGCGCTGCTCACCCTGCTGATCTGCGGCCAGAACATGATCGGCGGCACCAACTCCTGCGCCAACGGCGACGGACGGGCGGTCACCACCGACGCCCACGGCGCGTTCCGGACCGCGCTGCCGGTGGCCGAGCCGCCCAAGCCCTGCCCCTGTGTGGTGCACGTGGCGACGGTGACCGGCCCGGCGGCCGCCGACGACGTCCCGTTCGCGGTCGCCGGGCACCCGGTCGCCCCGCTGCCGAAGCAGCGGACCGGCGCCCGTCTCGCCGTGGTCTCCGGGCCCGAACTGACCGGCGGCGACAACCTGCTGACCTGGTTCGGCGCGCCCCCGCGGCGGCGGCTGACCTTCACGGTCGGCAACACCGGGGCGGTACCGGCGAAGGACCCGGTCTTCTCGGTGGGCACCGCGCACGGCGTGTTCGCGCCCCGGTGGGAGGACCGGCAGTGGCACGGCACCGTGCCCGCCGGGAAGAAGGCCCGCGTCGCACTGGACGTGGAGCTGGCGGCCGGCGCCCACGGCGACTACCAGGTCTCGGCCAGGTACGGCGGCAAGCTGCTGGTCGAACAGGCGTGGGGCGTCGGGCGGCCCTGGGGCGTGACGCTCTTCTGGGTGCTGCTCTGCCTGGTGGTGTCCGCCGCCGTCTTCCGCGCCGGGATGGCCGTCGTCGACCGGGTACGGCCGCGGACCGCACCGGTGCCGCGCGCCGCGCCGTCCGCCCGCCGGGCCACCGGGCTCCGGGCGCCGGGCCGGTTCCGCGGCCCGCCCCGCACTCGTCGTGGCAGCCCGGACGGGGGGACCGCGGCGGCGGACCGCCCGGCCGCGCTGCCCTGGTACACCCCGGACACCGCACCGTCCGCGACCACATCCACCGCACCACCGACAGCGGAAGGGCCATCGTGATGAGGAAACGGAGGGGCGTGATGAGGCAACGCAGGAGAGCGGGGGTGGCTGCCGGGGCGGCGCTGCTGCTCGCGGGCGCGGGGCTGGTGGCCACGGCCCCGAGCGCGCAGGCGGCGGACACCGCGTACCGCACGGAGTGCACCCCGCCACCGATCTCGGGGCTGCCGCCGGTCGAGGGCACCACCACGGTGGCGCTGAGCGCACCGGCCACCGCGAAGGTCGGCGAGGAGATCGAGGTGGTGTGGAAGACGGTCACCGCCGCCTCGAAGAATCCGGACATCCTCGACCTGGACAAGGACACCGTGCAGCCCTCCGGCGTGGTGCAGCTGGCCGGGGCGCAGGCCGGTGAGCTGGCGATGAAGGGGCCGCGGAGCAATCCGCCGATCCCGAAGAACAGCCCGATGGTGCTGCCGGACATGAAGGGCACGCTGAAGCTGGAGAAGCCGGGGGAGGTGACGCTGACCCCCGGCGCGTACACGATCAACGTCAACAAGCCGATCTCCACGGACACCAAGTGCGTCCCGAAGGAGCAGGTGAAACCGGCCGTCACGATCAAGGTGACCGACGGCGGCGGTACGACCGGGGGCGGCGATTCAGGCGGGGCGGCGGCGGGCGGGACCTCGTCCGGCGGCTCCGGCGATACGGCCGCGGGCGGGACGTCCGCCGGCGGTACGTCCTCCGGCGGGACCGGTACCGGAGGCTCCGATTCCGGAGGAAGCGGCGGAAGCACGGGTGGCAGCGGCAGCACAGGCGGCACCGGCGGCTCGGGCGGCTCCGGCGGTGAACCCGACGGCACCGCGCACCAGGGCAAGCAGGTGCAGGTCCCGTACGCCTGCAAGACGCCGATCGGGGACAAGAAGGCCACCTCGCCGGTGCGGATCGACGCGGTGGCGAAGGGCGGTGGCTACGACCTGACGGTGAAGTTCGCCAAGTCCGTGATGGACAGCCCGGCGGACATCCCCAAGGGCTCCGTCAAGCCGTCGATGGCGGTCGCGCTGGGCGGTGCGGACAAGGGCTCCGTCAAGGTCGAGGGCCCGCCCAACGCCGCGCCCATCAAGTCCGGGCAGCCCATCGAGATCCCCGACCTCAAGGGCGTCTACACCCCGGGCGCCACCGGCCGGACGACGCTGACCCCCGGCGTCCTGACCGTCAACGCCCTGGGCACGACCACCACCTGCACCCCGGAGAAGGACCCGGGCGCCTCCCTGACCCTCGACACCGCGGCCCGGCCCGGCGGCGCCTCCGGCGGTACGGCCGCGGCGGGCGGCACGTCCGGCTCCGCGGGCGGCGCGGCCACGGCGGGCGGTACCTCCGGCTCCGCGGGCGGTCTCGCCGACACCGGCGCGAGCGACCACGGCGGGCTGACCGCGCTCGGCCTCTTCGCCGGCACCGTGCTGCTGCTCGGCGGCGCCCTGTTGCTCGGCACCCCCTGGCGCCGGGCCCGCCGCTGACCGGCCCCGTACGCACGAGGGCCCGGCACACCGAACGTGGTGTGCCGGGCCCTCGCGGTGGGCCGGGGGACGCGTCAGCGCACGTCGCCCATCAGCCCGAGGATCTTCTTGCGGTTCAGCCAGATCGCCAGACCCGCCAGGACCGCCAGGGTGGCCTCCGCGGCGAGGACGCCCACACCGCTCAGGTCGGCACCGGCCGTGGAGAGCAGGCTGACGATGCAGTCGCCCGCGGTGACGGCGAGGAACCAGACACCCAGCATCTGGCTGGCGTACTTCTCCGGCGCCAGCTTGGTGGTGACCGACAGGCCGACGGGGGAGAGGCACAGCTCACCCATGGTCTGGATCATGTAGACCATGAGCAGCCACATCGGGCTGACCTTCGTGCCGTCGGACGACATCCCCATCGGGACGATGAAGACGAAGTACGAGATGCCGATCATCACCATCGCGATGGCGAACTTGATCGTGGTGCTCGGCTCCTTGAGGCGCTTGGCCAGCGCCAGCCACATCCAGGCGAAGACCGGGGCCAGCGCCATCACCCAGAGCGGGTTGACGGACTGGAACCACGTCGACGGGAAGTGCAGACCGAAGATGGTGTCGGCGGTGTTCTTCTCGGCGAAGCCGCTCAGCGTGGAGCCGGCCTGGTCGAAGATCATCCAGAAGACGGCGGCGGCGACGAAGAACCAGATGTAGCCGCTGACCTTCGTCTGCTCCTCGTCGGTCAGGTCCTTGTCGCGCTTGATCCGCGCCAGCACGGAGATCGGGATGATCAGGCCGAGCAGCGCGATCGGGATGAGCGCCCAGTTCAGGGTGAAGGTGCCGGTGCCGATGACGATGCCGTAGAAGACCGCGGCGATGGCCAGCCAGATCAGGCCCTTGCGCAGCCAGGAGTTGCGCTCCTGGACGGAGAGCGGGGTCGGCACGGTGCTGCTGATCGGCGAGAGGTGACGGGTGCCGATGGTGAACTGGATCAGACCCAGACCCATACCGACCGCGGCGGTCGCGAAGCCGAGGTGCCAGTTGACGCTCTGGCCGATGGTGCCGACGACCAGCGGGGCGAGGAAGCCACCGAGGTTGATGCCGATGTAGAAGATCGTGAAGCCACCGTCACGGCGCGGGTCCTGCGGACCGTCGTAGAGGTGGCCGACCATCGTCGAGATGTTGGCCTTCAACAGGCCGGAACCGAGCGCGACCAGTGCCATACCGGCGAAGAACATCGCCGTGCCGGGCACCGCCAGCGTGAGGTGACCGAGGATCACGACGCAACCGCCGATGATCACGGTCTTGCGCGGGCCCCAGACGCGGTCGGCGAACCAACCGCCGGGCATGGCCAGCAGGTAGACCATCGCGAGATAGACCGCGTAGATCGCCGAAGCCGTGGCCATCGTCATCGCGAGACCGCCGCCCTGGGCCCCGGGCTTGGCATCCGTGCCGCCGGAGATCAGGTACAGCACGAGAAGGGCCCGCATGCCGTAGAAGCTGAAACGCTCCCACATCTCGGTCATGAAGAGAGTGGCCAGTCCGCGGGGGTGGCCGAAGAAGGTCTTGCCGCCGGATGCAGGGTTCCCCTGCGCGGCGGTGTCCTTCGTCAGGCTGGACGCCATGGGTGCTTCCTTGGTCTGCTCGGGACGCGAGGGTCGAACGTCACGCCCGGTGGGAGTCGATGACCGGCGTCGGCGTAGACCTGCCCGCGCACCCCACGTCCGAGGGGATCGACGCCACCCGAGGGGGAGCCGGCGGGACGGTCGTACACCGCCTTCCACGCCCCCCGTCATTCTTGGCGCGGCGGAGACCCGGTCGACAGGTCAATCGCTGTGCACCGGGCGCGGTGTACCGCACCCTGTACACAACTGGGGACCGCGGACACCCGTGAGGTGCCGAGGGCCCCGGCGGTTGTGCGATGGACGTTCGGCCCACCATACGTCCCGTTCGACCGGCGTTGGGAGGGGTGAGACAACGCTCACATTCCCCATGGGGAACCATTCCTGCGTGTCGACGTACCGCGCCGTCCCTTGTCGCATATGTCGTCCCGCCCGCCCCGCTCGCCCCCTGGCCACGGTGCATCGGACTACCATCGGGCCATGACCCGTGTACTGCTCGCCGAGGATGACGCGTCCATCTCGGAGCCGCTCGCCCGCGCACTGCGCCGCGAGGGTTACGAAGTCGAGGTGCGCGAGGACGGCCCCACGGCGCTCGACGCCGGCCTACAGGACCACATCGATCTGGTCGTACTCGACCTGGGACTGCCCGGCATGGACGGCCTGGAGGTCGCCCGCAGGCTGCGCAACGAAGGTCATTCCTTCCCCATCCTGGTGCTGACCGCCCGCGCCGACGAGGTGGACACCGTCGTCGGTCTGGACGCCGGCGCCGACGACTACGTCACCAAGCCCTTCCGCCTCGCCGAGCTGCTCGCCCGCGTCCGGGCGCTGCTGCGGCGCGGCTCCTCCGCCGAACCGCAGCAGCCGCCGGCCACCCACGGCGTGCGGATCGACGTCGAATCGCACCGCGCGTGGATGGGCGACGAGGAGCTGCAGCTCACCGCCAAGGAGTTCGACCTGCTGCGGGTGCTGGTGCGGGACGCGGGCCGGGTCGTCACCCGCGACCAACTGATGCGCGAGGTCTGGGACACCACCTGGTGGTCGTCGACGAAGACCCTCGACATGCACATCTCCTGGCTCCGCAAGAAGCTCGGTGACGACGCCGCCAACCCGCGCTACATCGCCACCGTCCGGGGCGTCGGCTTCCGCTTCGAGAAGAGCTGACGCACCCGGGGCCCGGCCGCGGCCGCGGGCAGGCTCTGCCGGGCGGGACGCCGAGACAGACCACCGCAACCCCGCCCGGAGGGCACCGTGCGCCGCCGCCTGATCAACTCCACCCTCGCGGTGGTGCTCGTCGTGATCGCCGTCTTCGGCCTCTCGCTCGTCGTCGTCGAGACCCGCACCATCCAGGCGGGCGCCCAGGAGAGCGTGGCGTCCGAGGCGGTGCGGCTGGTCGGCATCGTCGAGAGCCGGATCGGCAGCGGCGAGAAGGTCACCCCGGACGCCCTCTCCGAACAGATCACCGTCCACCGCTACGCCCGGATCAAGGTGCCCGGCAAGGCGCCGATCGAGATCGGCACCCGGCCCACCGGTGACGTCATCCAATCGCAGGTCTCGGGCGACCGCGGGGAGCAGGTCACCGTCCAGGAGTCACGCGCCGCCGTCAACGAGGAGATCGGCCGCACGCTGCTGGTCATCCTGGCGGTGGCGCTGCTGGCGATCGTCGCCGCGGTGGGGCTCGCGATCCGCCAGGCCCGCCGGCTCACCGCGCCGCTCACCGACCTCGCCGAGACCGCCGAACGCCTCGGCTCCGGCGACCCCCGCCCCCGCCACCGCCGCTACGGCGTCCAGGAGCTGGACCGGGTCGCCGATGTGCTGGACGCCAGCGCCGAGCGGATCGCCCGGATGCTCACCGCCGAGCGCCGCCTCGCCGCCGACGCCTCCCACCAGCTGCGCACCCCGCTGACCGCGCTCTCCATGCGGCTGGAGGAGATCACGCTCACCGACGACCCGGACACCGTCAAGGAAGAGGCCACCATCGCGCTGGGCCAGGTCGAGCGGCTGACCGACGTGGTGCAGCGGCTGCTCACCAACTCCCGCGACCCGCGCTCCGGCTCCGCCGTCGCCTTCGACCTCGACGAGATCGTCAAGCAGCAGGTCGAGGAGTGGCGGCCCGCCTACCGCAGCGCCGCCCGCTCCATCGTCCGCTCCGGGAAGAAGGGGCTGCGGGCCGTCGGCACGCCGGGTGCGGTGGCGCAGGTGCTCGCCACCCTCATCGAGAACTCGCTGATGCACGGCGACGGCACGGTCGCGCTGCGCACCCGGGTCACCGGCAACCAGGCGGTGGTGGAGGTGACCGACGCGGGGCCCGGCGTCTCCGCCGACCTCGGCTCGCGGGTCTTCGAGCGGACCGTCTCCGGCCGCAACTCCACGGGGCTCGGCCTCGCCGTCGCCCGCGATCTGGCGGAGGCGGACGGCGGTCGGCTGGAACTGCTCCAGCAGCGCCCGCCGGTCTTCGCCCTCTTCCTGGCCCGGGAGGCCGAGCCGTCCGAGGAGTGAGTGGGCGCTGTGTCGCGGGTTCGAGTCCCGTTACTCGCCGGGTCCGCTGCGTCAGCCGCGCGGGGCGCCCTGCGCCTGCGGCTGCCGCTCCCGCGGCTGCTCGGCTCCGTGGGGCCGGGCGTCCGGCAGCGGCTCGGCGCCGTCCGGGGTGCGGAAGACCCAGGTGCGGTACGACCAGAAGCGGAAGAGGGTGGCGACGCCGATGCCGAGGAACTTGAAGACGTTGCTCTGCAGCGGGGTGTCCCAGCCGAAGCCGTACGTCGCCGCGTAGAGCATGCCGTTCTCGATGATCAGTCCGGCGATGCTGAACAGCAGGAAGAGCGAGAGTTCGCGGGTGCGGCCCTGCTTGTCGCGGTCGCGGTAGGTGAAGTAGCGGTAGCCGAGGTAGTTGGTGCCGGTGGCCACGACCGTCGCGATGACGCTGGCCCGCACGACCGGCAGCTCCGTCAGATGCCGTACGAGGTTGAAGACCGCGAAGTTCACGATCACCCCGGCGCCGCCGACGGCCCCGAACTTGGCGACCTCCCGCAGGAGCTGCTCCAGCCGCGACCGCAGCGCGCTCCGTTCACTCATGGTGATCGTCTTGCTCCCTGTCGGTGGCGGCCGGCCCGGCCGGTCGTCCCGGACCGCCCCTCATGCTAACCAGCGTTTCCCAGGGCCCGCCGCCCGCGGGCGCGCGCAGCGACGCCCACCCGCAGTGGTACGGAAGATCACGCTCCGCACACCGGCCCCGCCGTACGGCCACCCTCGGATGATCCTCCAAACACCACCCGTCGGGGTGGCACGCCCGTACGGATACGCTGGGGGCGTGACGTTCCCGGTAGTCGGCATGGTCGGTGGCGGTCAGCTCGCCCGTATGACCCACGAGGCGGGCATCCCCCTCGGCATCAAGTTCAAGCTCCTCAGCGACACCCCGCAGGATTCGGCGGCCCAGGTGGTCAGCGAAGTCGTCATCGGCGACTACCGCGACCTGGACACGCTGCGTTCCTTCGCGCGTGGCTGCGATGTGATCACCTTCGATCACGAGCACGTACCCACCGAGCACCTGAAGGCGCTGGAGGCGGACGGCATCCCCGTACGCCCCGGCCCCGACGCGCTGGTGCACGCCCAGGACAAGGGGGTGATGCGGGCGAGACTGGACGCGCTGGGCGTGCCCTGCCCCAGGCACCGCATCGTCTCCGATCCGGAGGATGTGGAGGCGTTCGCCAACGAGGGCGAGGGGTTCCCGGTCATCCTCAAGACCGTCCGTGGCGGCTATGACGGCAAGGGTGTCTGGGTCGTACGTTCCTCCAAGGAGGCGGCCGAGCCGTTCCGGGCCGGGGTGCCCGTGCTGGCCGAGGAGAAGGTCCCCTTCACCCGCGAACTGGCCGCCAACGTCGTCCGCTCGCCGCACGGCCAGGCCGTCGCCTACCCCGTCGTGGAGTCGATCCAGGTCGACGGCGTCTGTGACACGGTCATCGCCCCGGCGCCCGGTCTGGACCCCGATCTCGCGGCGCGCGCCCAGGAGATGGCGCTGCGGATCGCAGCGGAGCTGGGCGTCGTCGGCCACCTCGCGGTCGAGCTGTTCGAGGTCCCCGGCCCCGACGGTGAGCCGCAGGTGCTCGTCAACGAACTGGCGATGCGCCCGCACAACTCCGGCCACTGGACCCAGGACGGCGCGATCACCTCGCAGTTCGCCAACCACGTCCGCGCCGTGCTCGACCTCCCGCTGGGCGATCCGCGTCCGCGCGCCCCGTGGACGGTGATGGCCAACGTCCTCGGCGGCGACTACCCGGACATGTATTCCGCGTACCTCCATTGCCTGGCACGGGATCCGCAGCTGAAGATCCACATGTACGGAAAGGACGTGAAGCCCGGCCGGAAGGTCGGTCACGTCAACACCTACGGCGACGACCTTGCCGACGTGCGCGAGCGCGCCGCGCACGCCGCCGGCTACCTGCGAGGAACGATCACCGAATGAGCAGTAGCTCCCCTCTTATCGGCATCGTCATGGGCTCCGACTCCGACTGGCCCGTCATGGAGGCCGCCGCCAAGGCGCTCGACGAGTTCGAGATCCCCTACGAGGTCGACGTCGTCTCCGCGCACCGGATGCCGCACGAGATGATCGCGTACGGCGAGGAGGCCGCCGGGCGCGGCCTCAAGGCGATCATCGCGGGCGCCGGGGGAGCCGCCCATCTGCCGGGCATGCTCGCCTCCGTCACGCCGCTGCCGGTGATCGGGGTGCCGGTGCCGCTGAAGTACCTCGACGGCATGGACTCGCTCCTCTCCATCGTGCAGATGCCCGCCGGGGTGCCGGTCGCGACCGTCTCCGTCGGCGGCGCCCGCAACGCCGGGCTGCTCGCCGCGCGGATGCTCGCCGCGCACGACGAGGAGCTGCTCGGCCGGATGCGGGAGTTCCAGCAGGAGCTGAACGACCAGGCCACCGAGAAGGGCAAGCGGCTGCGGAACAAGGTCGCCTCCCCGGCCGGCTTCGGCTTCGGGAGCAAGTGATGACGGCCGCCGCGGTGGACCCGCGCCTCGCCGCCCTGCTCGCCGAACACCCCGTCGTCGACGGCCACAACGACCTGCCGTGGGCGCTGCGCACCCAGGCCGACTACGACCTGGACCGCCGCGACCTCGCCGGGGACCAGTCGGAGTTCCTGCACACCGACATCCCGCGGCTGCGGGCCGGCGGCGTCGGCGCGCAGTTCTGGTCGGTCTACGTCCGCGCCGACTTCGCGGGCGACACGGCGGTCAGCGCCACCCTCGAACAGATCGACGTGGTGCGGCGGATGGTCGCGCGCCACCCCGAGGCGCTGCGGCTCGCCTTCACCGCCGACGACATGGAGGCGGCGCGCGCCGACGGCGTCATCGCCTCGCTGATGGGCGCCGAGGGCGGCCACTCCATCAACAATTCGCTGGCCACCCTGCGGGCCCTGCACCGGCTGGGCGTCCGTTATCTGACGCTCACCCACAACGACAGCCTGGCCTGGGCGGACTCTGCGACGGACGAGCCCTGGGCGGGCGGGCTCAGCGCCTTCGGCGAGGAGGTCGTGCGGGAGATGAACCGCCTCGGCATGCTCGTCGACCTCTCGCACGTCGCCGCCACGACCATGCGGGACGCGCTGCGGGTCTCCACCGCGCCGGTGATCTTCTCGCACTCCTCGTCCCGCGCGGTCTGCGACCACCCGCGGAACATCCCCGACGACGTCCTGGAGCGGCTGCCCGCCAACGGCGGCACCGCGATGGCCACCTTCGTGCCGAAGTTCGTGCACCAGGAGGTCGGCCCCTGGGTGCTGCGGGCCGACGAGAACATGCGGGCCCACGGCTTCCACCACCTGGACACCACGACCGAGGCGATGGCGGTGCAGCGGGAGTTCCGGGCGGCGAACCCGATGCCGGAGGCGACCGCGGCGACCGTCGCCGACCATCTCGACCACATGCGGGAGGTCGCCGGCGTCGACCACATCGGGCTCGGCGGCGACTACGACGGCACCGCCTTCACCCCGACCGACCTGGCGGATGTGGCGAGCTACCCGAACCTGCTCGGCGAGCTGCTGGACCGCAAGTGGTCCACCGCCGACCTCGCCAAGCTGACCTGGCGCAACGCGGTCCGCACGCTGCGGGACGCGGAGGACGTGGCCCGCGCCGAGCAGGCCCGCCGCCCGGAGTCGATCGCCACGATCGAGCAGCTGGACGGCTGAGCGGCACCCACTTCACGCACCGGCGGGCCCTGTCACGGGCGGGGCCCGCCGGTGCGTTCTCCGCGTCCGGGCGGCGGCCGGAGCGCCGGGTCAGTCGCGGAAGCAGAAGCAGAACGGGTGCCCGGCCGGGTCCAGGTAGACCCGCCAGCTCTGCCGGGCGTCGTCCTGCTGGACCAGCTTCGCGCCGAGTGCCAGGGCCTTCTCCTGCGCCGCCTCGGCGTCCGCGCGCCGTACGTCGAGGTCGAGATGGCACTGCTGCGGCTGCTCCTGCCCCGGCCACTGCGGCGGCCGGTACCCCGGCACCTCCTGGAACGCGAGCCGCCGCCCCTGCGGCCCGACGGCCTCGAACCAGTCGCCCTCGCCCGTCACCCGCCAGTCGAGCAGTTCGGCGTAGAAACCGGCGAGCGCCCGCGGATCGGGACAGTCCAGCGCGACGACACCCAGCTCGATCAGCGCCATGTCGTTACCTCCTGAAGCGGTGTACGGGTAACTGCGTTACTGCATGATGGCGGTCGGCCGGTAACGTGGCAAGGGTGGCGGACCGAACGGCGCCGGTGTCCCTCCTCCCGGTGCAGGACCTGGTGAACACCCTCGACATCGAGACCGGCGCGGACGCGCTGACCGCGGACGGAGGGCTCGACGCCTTCCTCGCCGCGCACGGCCTGCCCCCGCTCGCCCCGGCGGACGGCGGCCCGGCGGCCCTGCGCACCCTGACCGAGCTGCGGGAGGCGCTGCGCACCGTCTGCCTCGCGCACACCGCGGGCACCACGCCGGAACCGGCCGACGCCCGGGCCCTGGACCGGCTGCTGGCCCGCGGCCCGCTCGTCCTCGCCCTCGCCCCCGACGGCGCCCCCGCGCTCCGCCCGGCCGCCGGACTGCGCGGCGCCGACCGGCTCGTCGCGCTGGTGGCCGCCGGTGTCGCCACGGCCGCCGCCGACGGCACCTGGCCGCGCCTCAAGGCGTGCGAGGCCCACGACTGCCGGTGGGTGTTCTACGACCGGAGCCCGGCCGGGCGCAGCCGCTGGTGCTCCATGGCGGTCTGCGGCAGCCGGGCGAAGATGCGCAGCTACCGGGCCCGCCGCGCGGAATCCGGCTGAAACGCACGACCGCCCGGCCGGAACGGGCCCGGCCGGGCGGTATGCGGAGAAGAAGGGGCTACGCCTGCGGACGCCCCAGCGCCCGGTAGGTCCAGCCGGCCTTCCGCCACAGCTCCGGGTCGAGGGCGTTGCGGCCGTCCAGGATGCGGCGTTCGGCGGCCGCCTCGCCCAGCACCGCCGGGTCCAGCTCCCGGAACTCCCGCCACTCGGTCAGATGCAGCACCGCGTCCGCACCGCGCACCGCCTCCAGGGCGCCGGCCGCGTAGCCCAGCGTCGGGAACAGCCGCCGGGCGTTCTCCATGCCCTTCGGGTCGTAGACGGTGACCTGGCCGCCCTGGAGGTGGATCTGGCCGGCGACGTTGAGGGCGGGGGAGTCGCGGACGTCGTCGGAGTCCGGCTTGAAGGTGGCGCCGAGGACGGCGATCCGCTTGCCGAGGAAGCTGCCGCCGACCGCGTCCCGGGTCAGCTCGACCATGTGGCCGCGGCGCCGCATGTTGATCGAGTCGACCTCGCGCAGGAAGGTCAGCGCCTGGTCGGCGCCCAGCTCACCGGCGCGGGCCATGAACGCCCGGATGTCCTTGGGCAGGCAGCCGCCGCCGAAGCCGACGCCGGCGCGCAGGAACTTCTTGCCGATCCGCTCGTCGTGCCCGATCGCCTCGGCCAGCTTCATCACATCGCCGTCGGCCGCCTCGCACACCTCCGCCATGGCGTTGATGAACGAGATCTTCGTCGCCAGGAAGGAGTTGGCGGCGGTCTTCACCAGCTCGGCGGTCGGGTAGTCCATGACGACGAACGGCGAGCCCTCGGCGACCGGCTTCTCGTAGACCTCCCGCAGCAGCGCCTCGGCCCGCTCGCTCGCGACACCGACGACGATCCGGTCCGGGTGCAGGGTGTCGTTCACGGCGAACCCCTCGCGCAGGAACTCCGGGTTCCACGCCAGCTCCGCCGCCTCGCCCGCCGGTGCCTGCGCGGCCAGCAGCCGAGCCAGCCGCGCCGCGCTGCCCACCGGCACCGTCGACTTGCCGACGACCAGCGCCGGCCGGGTCAGATGCGGGGCGAGCGAGGCGAAGGCGCTCTCGACGTACGACATGTCACAGGCGTACTCGCCGTGCTTCTGCGGGGTGTTCACGCAGACGAAGTGCACATCGCCGAAGGCCCCGGCCTCCTCGTAGGAGGTGGTGAAGCGCAGCCGGCCGGTGGAGCCCTCGATGCCGTCGATGTGGCGGCGCAGCAGCTCCTCCAGTCCCGGTTCGTACATCGGGACCTCGCCGCGCCGCAGCATCTCGATCTTCTCGGGGACGACGTCCAGACCCAGGACCTCGAAGCCGAGCTCGGCCATGGCGGCGGCGTGGGTGGCGCCGAGGTAGCCGGTGCCGATCACGGTGATCTTGAGGGCCATGGGTGCTCCAAACCAGTTTTCGGCGCGGCGCGCCGGGGTGCGGTGTGCAGGTCGGTGACGGACGGGCGAAAAGGCGCTGACCGAGCATAGTCGGGCCCCCGCGGGCGGGCGTCGGCCACCGGCCACCGGGGAACGGATGGTCTGTCGGCAACCTCACGTATCCCGCCGGGCCCGGGGCGCCTAGAATCCGGAGCGAAACGGGTTACTTAACGGTAGTTAGCACAGCTCTCAGGGGAGTGAGAAACCTTGGCGGGAACCGCTGATTTCGATCTGTACCGGCCGTCGGAGGAGCACGACATGCTCCGGGAGTCGGTGCGTGCCCTCGCCGAGGCGAAGATCGCACCGTTCGCCGCCGCCGTCGACGAGGAGGCCCGCTTCCCGCAGGAGGCGCTCGACGCGCTGGTCGCCAACGACCTGCACGCCGTCCACGTACCGGAGACCTACGGCGGCGCCGGCGCCGACGCGCTCGCCACCGTCATCGTCATCGAGGAGGTCGCCCGGGTCTGCGGTTCGTCCTCGCTGATCCCGGCGGTCAACAAGCTCGGCTCGCTGCCGGTGATCCTCTCCGGCTCGGAGGAGCTGAAGGCGAAGTACCTCGGCCCGCTGGCCAAGGGCGACGCGATGTTCTCGTACTGCCTGAGCGAGCCGGACGCCGGTTCGGACGCGGCGGGCATGAAGACCAAGGCCGTCCGCGACGGCGACTTCTGGGTCCTCAACGGCGTGAAGCGCTGGATCACCAACGCCGGCGTCTCCGAGTACTACACGGTCATGGCCGTCACCGACCCGGAGAAGCGCTCCAAGGGCATCTCCGCCTTCGTCGTCGAGAAGGGCGACGAGGGTGTCTCCTTCGGCGCTCCCGAGAAGAAGCTCGGCATCAAGGGCTCGCCGACCCGCGAGGTCTACCTCGACAACGTCCGCATCCCCGCCGACCGCATGATCGGCGCCGAGGGCACCGGCTTCGCCACCGCGATGAAGACCCTCGACCACACCCGCATCACCATCGCCGCGCAGGCGCTGGGCATCGCCCAGGGCGCGCTGGACTACGCCAAGGGCTACGTCCGCGAGCGCAAGCAGTTCGGCAAGCCGATCGGCGACTTCCAGGGCGTGCAGTTCATGCTCGCCGACATGGCGATGAAGGTCGAGGCCGCCCGCCAGCTGACCTACGCCGCCGCGGCGAAGTCCGAGCGCATCTCGGCCGGCGGCAAGGACGAGGACCTCACCTTCTTCGGCGCCGCCGCCAAGTGCTACGCCTCCGACGCCGCGATGGAGATCACCACCGACGCCGTCCAGCTCCTCGGCGGCTACGGCTACACCCGCGACTACCCGGTCGAGCGCATGATGCGCGACGCCAAGATCACCCAGATCTACGAGGGCACCAACCAGGTCCAGCGCATCGTGATGGCGCGGAACCTGCCGTAAGGCGGCACCTGCTTGCAGCTGACGGCCCCCGGCGCTCGTGCCGGGGGCCGTTCGCCGTCTCTGGCCGCGTGTGGTGGGCGGGACTACATTGGTTGAGGTCAAGCAAGTGAACGTCCCGGTGGGAGTGGTCCCCGTGGGAAATTCCGCTGACGATCCGGTGCCTTCGGTCGCCGTGGGCCGTGAGCCGCGGTGGGTTCCGGGGCCGGGCTACCGATGGGTCGCGCTGTCGAACACGACCCTCGGGGTGCTGATCGCCTCGATCAACATGTCGATCATGCTCATCGCGCTGCCCGACATCTTCCGCGGCATCGGCGTCGATCCCCTGCAACCGGGCAACACCGGGCTGCTGCTCTGGCTGATCATGAGCTATCTCGTGGTGACCGCCGTGCTGGTGGTCAGCTTCGGGCGGCTCGGCGACATGTACGGGCGCACCCGGATGTACAACCTCGGCTTCGCCGTCTTCACGGTCTTCTCGGTGCTGCTCTCCGTGACCTGGATGCACGGCACGGCCGGGGCGCTGTGGCTGATCGGGATGCGGGTGCTCCAGGGCGTCGGCGGGGCGCTGCTGATGGCGAACTCCAACGCGATCCTCACCGACGCCTTCCCCGCCCGGCAGCGCGGTCTCGCCCTCGGGCTCAACCAGGTCGCCGGGATCGCGGGCTCCTTCGTCGGGCTGGTGCTGGGCGGACTGCTCGGGCCGGTCGACTGGCGGCTGGTCTTCCTCGTCTCGGTGCCGTTCGGCGTCTTCGGGACGGTCTGGGCGTATCTGAAGCTGCGCGACACCGGCATCCGCACCCCCGCACGGCCCGACTGGTGGGGCAACGTCCTCTTCGCCGCTGGACTCGTCGCCGTCCTCGCCGGGATCACCTACGGGATCCAGCCCTACGCGGGGCACACCATGGGGTGGACCAACCCCGGGGTGCTGGGGGCGCTGGCCGGCGGGGTGGCGCTGCTGGTCGTCTTCTGCCTCGTCGAGTCGAGGGTGGCCGAGCCGATGTTCCGGCTGGGGCTGTTCCGGATCCGGGCGTTCACCGCGGGCAACCTCGCCAGCCTGCTCGCCTCGCTGGGCCGCGGCGGACTGATGTTTCTGCTGATCATCTGGCTCCAGGGCATCTGGCTGCCCCGGCACGGCTACGGCTTCGCCGAGACCCCGCTGTGGGCCGGTATCTACATGCTGCCGCTGACGCTCGGGTTCCTGGTGGCGGGGCCGGTCTCGGGGTGGGCCTCGGACCGGTTCGGGGCCCGGACCTTCGCCACCGGCGGGATGCTGCTGGCGGCTGCGACGTTCGTGGCGCTGGACCGGCTGCCGGTCGACTTCGACTACCGCGTCTTCTCCGTGATCCTGCTGCTCAACGGCGTCGGCATGGGCCTGTTCGCGGCGCCCAACCGGGCCGCGGTGATGAACAGCCTGCCGCCCGACCAGCGCGGCGTCGGCGCCGGGATCTCCACCACGTTCCAGAACTCCGCGATGGTCCTCTCCATCGGCATCTTCTTCTCCCTGATGATCACGGGCCTGGCCGCCTCGCTGCCGCACGCCCTCACCGGCGGCCTGACCGCGCAGGGCGTACCGGCCGCGGACGCCGCCAAGGTCGCCGCCCTGCCACCGGTCGGCGTGCTCTTCGCCTCGCTGCTGGGCTACAACCCGATCCGTACGCTGCTCGGCCCGCAGGTTCTGGACGGGCTGCCGCACGGCCACGCCGCGTATCTGACCGGCCGGGAGTTCTTCCCGCAGCTGATCTCCGGCCCGTTCTCCCAGGGCCTGTCGGTGGCGTTCGGCTTCGCCCTGGTCGCCTGCCTGATAGCCGCGGTGGCCTCGCTGCTGCGCGGCGGGCGGTACGTGCACGACGAGCGGGCCGGGGGCCGCGGGGCGGTGGCTTCGGCCGGGACGCCATCCGAAGGCGCAGCCGCGGCCCGGCGCCCCGCCGCCGTACGGTCCGGGGGCCCGGCCGGCGCGGACGAGCCGCCCGACCCGTCCCCGGCCGCCGGATCCTCGGCACCCGGCCGCCCGCCGGGCCCCGCCCCGCACCCCGGCCGGGGCGCCGCGCCGCCCGGCGGCGGCACCTCCCCGCCCCCGCCCTCGGGAGGCCCCACATGACCACCGACGATCCGGCCGGCAGCGCCGACCCCGCCGAGGCCGCGGGCCGTCTCCGTGCCGCCCTGCTGCGGCTGCTCCCCGTCGTCCGGGGCGACCGGGCCCACCCCGACCTCACCCCGAGCCGTCTCGCGGCGCTCGCGGTGCTCGACGCGTACGCGCCGCTGCGGATCAGTGAGCTGGCGGCGCGGATGGACATCGCGCTCTCCACCACCTCCCGCATGGCCGATCTGCTCGACTGCTCCGGGTGGCTCGTCCGCCGCCCCGACCCCGAGGACCAGCGGGCCAGCCTGCTCGCCCTCAGCGACGCCGGGCGCGCGCTGCTGCACTCCGTACGCCGGGAGAGCACCAGCCGCCTCGCCCTGGAGATCGCCGCCCTGCCGCCCGCCCGGCGCCGCCTGCTGTGCGAGGCGCTCCCGGCGCTGGAGGAGCTGGCCGAGCGGGCCCGCTCCCCGCGCCGGGGCGCCGGGCCCGCCCCGGGCCGCTGACCGTCCTGTATGCGACGACGGCCCCCGGCGCGGTGTCGGGGGCCGTCGTGGCGTACGAGGAACGGAAGAGGTCAGCTGCCGTCCGTGACGGTGACCTTCTCGTCGTTGTTGAGCTGCTGGACGAGCTGGTGGAGCTTGGTCTGGTCCCACATGACGAAGCCGTTCGTGATGCCGGACATCGGCATGTTCAGCGAGGTGCCCTCACCGCTGTTGACGCCCTTCATCGCGAAGAACATGTTGGCCAGGCTCCACAGGCTCATGTCCTTGTCGACGATGACGGTGTCCAGGCCCGCGCCCAGCGTCGGGTAGAGCTGGAACGGGTTGAGCAGCGTGCCCGGCGACGCCGCCTGGCTGGCGAGCGCGGCGAGGAACTTCTGCTGGTTCTTGGTGCGCGCCAGGTCGCTCGCGGCGAACGCGTGCCGGGCGCGGACGAAGGCCAGCGCCTGGGCGCCGTCGAGGGTCTGCTTGCCCGCCTGGAAGTCGGAGCCGGAGTCCTTGTCCTTGAACGCCTTGGGGATGTCCAGCTCCACGCCGCCGATCGCGTCCACGATGTTCGCGAAACCGGCGAAGCCGATCTCGACGTAGTGGTCGATGTGCAGCTTGGTGTTGTACTCGATGGTCCGCACCAGCAGCTCGGCGCCGTCCTCGGCGTATGCCGCGTTCAGCTTGGTGCGGCGGCCGGTGGCCGGGTACTTCTTCCCGGACTCGGAGCCGACGAAGGACGGTATCTCCACGCCGGAGTCGCGCGGCAGCGAGATCAGCGTGGGGCCGTTGCTGCCGTCGTGCAGGATCATCATCGAGTCGGTGCGCTTGCCCTCGGCCGACCCGGTGTGCAGCTTCTTCTTGTCGTCCGCGGTCATGCCCTCGCGGCTGTCCGAGCCCACGATCAGGTAGTTCGTGCCGTCGCCCGCCTCGGGCCGGTCGATGACCTTGCTCAGGTCCACCTCGCGGCGCAGCTTGCCGTCGGCCCAGAAGTACGTGGCGACGGAGGCGACCGCGAAGACCACCACGACGGTCAGCACCGTCCACTTGATGCGGCGGCCCCAGTTGGGGCGCGGCCGGGAGCCGTACCCGCCCTGCTGCGGGCCGCCGGGCCCGCCGCCGTAGACCTGGCCGGTGTTGTAGTCGTCGTAGCCCTGCGACTGCTGCGGCGGGACGGAGCCGCGGTAGGGGCCCGCTCCCGCCGCCGGAGGGCCGTAGCCGGGCCCGGCGTCCCGCCGTACCTGCGGCATCGCGCGTGCGCCTTCCGGCCGGGCGCTGCCACTGCCGCGTCCGTACCCGCGCTGGTCGCGGGAGGGTCCGTTCCCGTGCCACTCATTCATACGAGGAGTGTGCCTGGCGCAGTACGGGGTCTTACAGGGCGGGGGCGGATTCGAGGCGTGGCTGTTGCAGAGCTGATGCAAAGCGTGCGGGCACACCCCAAGCGGATGTGACTATTCCGACGTGGCGGAGGAAAACCGCATGACGGACACCCGCGGCGGCACCGGACGGCCGCCGAAGGCCCGTCCTCCCGGTCGGGCCGGAACCGCCACCGCTTAGGGTGGACGCATGACCGAACTCGTGACCGACGACGCGGAGGGCGCCCCCGCGGGCAAGCCCACCCACGTCTCCCGCACCACGCTGTCGCACATCATGACCGCCGCGGACACCAACCTTCTGGGCACGGTGCACGGCGGCGTGATCATGAAGCTGGTCGACGACGCGGCGGGTGCGGTCGCAGGACGGCATTCCGGCGGCCCCGCCGTCACCGCCTCCATGGACGAGATGGCCTTCCTGGAGCCGGTCCGGGTCGGTGACCTGGTGCACGTGAAGGCGCAGATCAACTGGACCGGCCGGTCCTCCATGGAGGTCGGCGTCCGGGTCATGGCCGAGCGGTGGAACGAGTCCACCCCGGCCACCCAGGTCGGCTCCGCCTACCTGGTCTTCGCCGCCGTCGATGCCGAGGGCAAGCCGCGCCCGGTGCCGCCGGTGATCACCGAGACCGAGCGCGACCGCCGCCGCTACCAGGAGGCCCAGATCCGCCGCACCCACCGGCTCGCCCGCCGCCGCGCGATCATGGAGCTGCGCGCACGGCACGCCGCCGAGGGCCTGAACGACGCATGACGGCGGCGGCCCACCGGGCCAGTGCCGCCAGTCCCAGGCCCAGGGCCGCCCCCGCCACCCCGCTCAGCACGTCGTTCACATCGGCGATCCGGCCCGCGCGCATCACCGCCTGCGCCGCCTCGACCGCCACACACAGCGCCACGCTCAGCCAGAAGGCCCACGCCGCCGGGCGGCGCACCACCGCGAAGCGCAGCAGCAGCGGCAGCGGCAGATAGAGCGCCGCGTCCGTCAGCCGCTCCCGGACCAGCGCCGACGCCTCGTCCGGCAGCAGCAGCGCACCCGGGTCGAACAGCTCCGCACCGGGCAGCCACCACACCGTCGCATCGCCCGACCCGATCGGCTGCACCGGTGCCAGCGTCGCCACCAGCAGCAGCGCCAGCCACCCGGCCAGCAGCACCCCGGCCGTCCGGCGGGGCCCCGGGGCCGCCGGATCGCGGCCCTCCCACAGCGCCAGCCCGGTGGCCAGGGCCACCGCCCCCAGCAGGTGGAGCGCCACCGTCGTGGGGGTGATGCCCCAGATCAGCTGCCGCACGATGCGCCCTCCGGAAACCGCCGCCGCCGACCCCGGGGTCAGCCGCAGCTCCACTTGGTGACGTAGACCCGCTCGCCGTGTTCCATCACACCCCGGATGCACTCCCCGGCCGCCATCCCCACCCGGCCGCGCAGGGTGGCCACGCCGCCGGTGGTGCGGACGGTGCCGAACCACCCGGGGAACGCGGTGATCCGGGAGTCCTTGCGCTGGTAGCCCAGGCGGACCGCGATCTCGCCGGACGCGCGCTCGCGCCGGTAGCGCGCGGTGTAGACGCCGGGGCGGCCCACCGGACCGCGCAGACACAGCAGCCCGCCCGCCGGACCGCCGCAGCCGACCGGAGCCGCCGGGGCCGGGGGTGCGGCCGCCGCCACCGTCGCCACCAGGCAGAGCGCGGCCGTCAGGCCCGCCCGCCGGGCGTACGGGCGGCGGGGCCGCACCGGTCCGGTCATGGGCATGTGGCCTCGTCGCCGGTGACCGCCGCGATGCCGGGGGTGCCGGGCGCCGGTTCCTCGGCCCGTACCGGGTGCACCCCGGTGTAGTCCTGCCCGGCCGTCACCCGCAGCACCGGGCCCTGACCTGGGACCTTGCGCAGCTCGGCGCCGGGCAGCGCGGCGGCCAGGCTCTGCGCCGAGCGGTCCCAGCGCGGGTCGTAGGAGATGAGCGTCTTCGGGTGCGGGCCGTCCGGCGCGTCCCCGGGGACGCCCGTGGGGACGAACCCGGCCGACTTCAGCGCCTTGACGACGGACCGGGCCAGCCCGTGCCGGCCGGTGCCGTTGTCGACCCGGACCCGGATCTGGTCCGGCGGGACGTCCACCACCGTCGGCTTCGGCCCGGCCGCCTTCTTCGGCGCGGTGAGCGGCTTGTCGTCCCGCAGCGCCCGGAAGACCTGTTCGGCGGCGACCGGGTCCCAGCGCACCGCCGTCCCGCCGCCCGGCAGCCGTACCTCGTCGCGGGCCAGCGGCACCGACAGGAACTCCGACGACGCGGGGGTGAAACCGCGCATCGCCTGTCCCAGATCGACCAGGTCGTCGGCGGTGAAGTCGGAGTCGGCGCGGACCGATGTCAGCATCGAATCGGCGACCTGCCGGAACCGCACCGGGTTCATCAGCACCCCGGACGAGGTCACCTTGTGGATCAGCGACGCCAGGAACCGCTGCTGGCGCTGCATCCGGCCGAGGTCCGCGGAGCCGTCGATATGGCGGGAGCGGACGTACTGGAGGGCCTGCCCGCCGTTGAGCGTCGCCTTCCCGGCGGGCAGATCGAGGCCGGTGTAGCTGTCCTTCAGCGGCCGTACGGTGCAGATGTCCACCCCGCCGACGGCGTCCACGCTCCGCATGAAGCTGGTGAAGTCGACCTCCAGATAGTGGTCGATGTGCACGCCCGTCATGTGCTCGACGGTGCGGACCGTCAGCCCGGGACCGCCCTCGGCGTACGCCGCGTTCAGCTTGACGGCGTGCCGGGGCCGCTGCCGTCCGGTCGCCTCGTCCTTGTGGGCGGGCACCTCGGCGTACGAGTCGCGCGGCAGGCTGACGACGCTGGCGTGGTCCCGCCCGGCGGAGAGGTGCACCAGCATCAGGGTGTCCGTGCAGTGGCAGGGCGCCCCGCCCAGGTGGTACTTCCGCTTCTCCGCCGGCGTGATCTTGTCCCGGCCGTCGGTGCCGACGACCAGGAAGTTCAGCCCGTCACCGCCGGTCGGCCGCTCCTGCTCCGGCATCCCCTGGAACGGATGGACCCGCCCGATGCCCTCCTCCACGCCGGTGACCATGGCGTGCCCGACGCCGCTCGCGGTCATCAGCAGCACCGAGGCGACGGAGGTGATCCGCAGCCCCCAGCGCCTGCGCGGTGCGCGCCCGCGGTCCCGGGCGGTGCGGCGCGCGGCGGAACGGGCGGGGCGGGACGGAACGGACAACGGGGGACACCTCCGTGGCGGGACGGATGTGAGCGGTGGAGCGTCCGCCACGGCCCCGCCACGGCGGGCGGTGCGGGGGCGGAGCGATCCGGCGGTAACTGCGGGAACACAGTAAGTCGATACGATCTACTGCAAAGTGCCACACGCCGGGCCCCGGCCGCCCCACCACCCGCCTGCCGTCCGGTGCCGTCCCCCATAAGCGGTAACGTGAGCCGGGATATCGCACTCTCCCGGCGAGCGCTGCCGTCCGCGATGGCGGCTCCGCCGCGGGCCGTCCCCCCGAGGAACCATGCCCCAGCAGCAGCCCCCGGCCGTCTCCGTGATCATGCCGGTGCTCAATGAGGAACGTCATCTGCGCAACTCGGTCCGGCACATCCTGGAGCAGGAGTACGCCGGCGAGATGGAGGTGGTGATCGCCGTCGGCCCGTCCGCGGACCGTACGGAGGAGATCGCCGCCGAGCTCGCGGCCGAGGACCCGCGGGTGCGCACCGTCGCGAACCCCACCGGCCGCACCCCCGCCGCGCTGAACGCCGCGATCAAGGCGTCGAGCCACCCGGTCGTGGTCCGCGTCGACGGCCACGGCATGCTCTCCCCGAACTACATCGCCACCGCCGTCCGGCTCCTGGAGGAGACCGGCGCGCAGAACGTCGGCGGCATCATGCACGCCGAGGGCGAGAACGCCTGGGAGGACGCGGTCGCCGCCGCGATGACCTCGAAGATCGGCGTCGGCAACGCCGCCTTCCACACCGGCGGCCAGGCCGGACCCGCCGAGACCGTCTACCTCGGCGTCTTCCGCCGCGAGGCGCTGGAGCAACAGGGCGGCTACAACGAGGAGTTCATCCGCGCCCAGGACTGGGAGCTGAACTACCGCATCCGCGAGGCCGGCGGCGGCGTGTGGTTCTCGCCCGAGCTGAAGGTTCAGTACCGCCCCCGGCCCAGCGTCAAGGCGCTGGCCAAGCAGTACAAGGACTACGGCAAGTGGCGGCACGTCGTCGCGCGCTACCACTCCGGCTCGATCAACCTGCGCTACCTCGCCCCGCCGACCGCGGTCTGCGCCATCGCCGCCGGTGTCGTCGTCGGCGCCGCCGTCACCCCCTGGGGCTTCGTCGTCCCGGCCGGATATCTGGCCGCCATCGCCGCGGGCTCCGTCCCGGCGGGCAAGGGCCTCTCCCTGAAGGCGCGCGCCCAGATCCCCCTCGCGCTCGCCACCATGCACATGGCCTGGGGCGTCGGCTTCCTGACCAGCCCCCGCTCGCTGGCCCGCAAGGTCATCGCCAGCCGCCGCCCGGCGGTGAAGCCCGCGACGCCGTGACCGTACGGGCATGACGTACGCGAGAGGGGCGGGCCACGGCGGCCCGCCCCTCTCGTGTGTCCGCCCGCGGCGGCGTCAGAACGTGTAGCTCGGATTGACGTGCATACACGCCTTGTCGTTCTCGCCGTTGAGCACGCTGTCGTTCTTGGGCGCCTTGCCGGAGTCGTCGTCGCTCCCGGTGGACTTCGGGTAGGCGGTGCCGGTGCGCCAGTCGTTGCCGACGACCATGCGCAGCCCCTCCGCCGAACCGCTCTCGCGCACCGCGCTCTTCGGCAGCCCCAGCTCCTTCGCCAGCGCCAGCGCATCGCCGCGCAGCTTCTTGTCGCTGTACTCGACGGTGGTGTCCGCCTGGCTGATCAGCTGGGAGTCGGTACCCGCGGCGGTGTAGCCGAGCTGCGCGAGATGCTGCTGCACCACGGCGGCGCGGCCGGGGGCCGGGCCGAGGACGGTGCTCTGGGTGCCGTTCTGGACGGTGACGTGCAGCTGGTCCTTGGACATCGACGGCTTCGGGTCCGGCGCCTTCTTCTTCTTGCCGATGTCCTTGCCGTCCAGCGAGGTGTCGTTGCGCAGCAGCGCGAAGGTCTGCTCCGCGTCGCCCGGCTTCGGCAGCACGTACTTCTCACCGGGGCCGTACTCCCACGGCATGGTGAGCATCGTGATCCGCTTGGTGGGCACCTCCCGGAGCTGGCCCGCCAGGTCGTAGAGCTTCATGGGGGTGCCCAGCTCGTCGTCGACGGTGAGCGCCTTGGTCGCGGCCTCGGCGAGATCGCGCAGCTTGCCCGGGTCGGTGAGCTTGGTGCCCGCCTTGAGCTGACGGACCATCGAGTTCATGTACATGTGCTGGGCCTTGGCCCGGCCGATGTCGGTGTTGTCCTCGAAGCCGTAGCGGGTCCGCAGCCACTGGAGCGCCTGGACGCCCTTGACGGAGTGGGTGCCCTTGGTGAGCTTCAGCCCGCTGCCGTGACCGTCGCTGCGGTTGTGCGAGTAGATGTTGTTGTCCACGCAGACGGGGACGCCGCCGATGGCGTCGGCCATGTCCACCACGCCGCCGAAGTCGACCATCATGAAGTGGTCGATGTAGACGCCGGTCAGCTCTTTCCAGGTGGCGACGGTGCAGCCCGGACCGCCGTGCTGGAGCGACTGGTTGATGGCCGCGGTGGTCTGCGGATAGACGTGGCCGTCGTCCGGGTCGGTGCACTTGGGGATCGGCACACGGGTGTCGCGCGGGATCGACATCACCGACATGTTGCTGCGGTCCGCCGAGACGTGCAGCAGCATCTGGACGTCGCCCAGCGGCTTGCGGTCCCGGTCCTGCGCGGCGCCGCCCAGCTCGATGTTCTTGTCGTTGTTCCGGCCGTCGGAGCCGATCAGCAGGATGTTCAGCGGCGTCTGCCCGAACGCGTTCGGCTCCGGCTTGCGCAGCCCGCCCTCGCCCAGATCCAGCTTGTCCTTACGGATGTTGGCGGTCAGATGCTGGTAGTAGAGGTACCCCGCCCCGGCGCCGCCGACGAGCAGGAAGCCCAGGCCCAGCGCGGTCCAGCGCAGCACACGGCTTTTGCGCCGCCGCCGCCGGCCGCCGTGCGCGGAGGCTTCGGCGGCCCTGCGCCGCCCGCCGCGTCCGCCTCTGCCGCCTTTGGCAGCCGCGGGGCTCCTGCCGTCGTTCTTGTCACCGGTGGTGTCGCTCTTGCCCTCGCCGGCGCCGTTCGCGGACACGGCGTCGGCGCCGGGTATCCAGCCGGGGGCGTCCGGCGGCGGGCCGGCGTCCTCGTAGCGGCTGTCGTCCCAGCCCAACTGATCTGCGTCCGGCTGCTGTTGTTCGTTGCCGGACCGGCGTCGGCGCGGTCGCTCGCCGCGCACACTGCTCTGCCGCATCGGGCCCTCTCCCCGGGTCGGTAAATGGTGCGCTCGGCGCCTGTGCGGGGCGGCCGCTGCTCGTTCAGGTCACTTGGCGCAGACGTTCTTGTCATCTGCATTGACGTTCTGCACGCCGTCCGGGGTTTCGGTCGGCGCCTCAATAGGGGTTCCGGGGGCGGTGAAGTCCTTGCCGAGGGTCAGCTTCATCGGCACCCGGTCACCGGCGTCCGCGGTGGACTCCTTGAGCGCGCTCTTCGGCAGACCCATCCAGTCGGCCAGAGTGGCGGCCTGGTCGGCCTGGTTGGGGGCGTATTCAAGGCGGGTGGCGGCCAGCTTCGACGGTGCGTTGCCCGCGTTGGTGGAGAGCTTGGCGGCCTTCATGTTCTGCAGCCAGTCCACGGTCTCCTGCGCCGCGCCCAGCGGCCCGCCGCCGTTCATGACGTCGACGCGGACCAGCTCCGGCGGCGCCTTCTTCACCGGTGCCTTCTTCTTCCCCTTCCCCTTGCCCTTCTTCGCGAGCATGTGATCGGCCTGAACCATCTTGAACAGCGGTTCGGCCTTGCTCTTGTCGAGTATGACGGTGGCGGCGTCCTGTGGGTTGTCCAGGACGGGCACAGTGGCGAAGGTAATTTTGTCGATGTCGACCTGCTTGAGGTCGGTGCCCAGGTCGAGCAGCTTCTTCGCGCTGCCGATACCGGTGTCGACGGTCAGCGCCTTGGTCGCGGCCTGGCTGATGTCGTAGAGCTTGGACGGGCTGCTGAACGCGTCCGACTTGATCTTCCGGATCATCGAGCTGAGGAACTGCTGCTGCAGTTCGATCCGGCTGAGGTCGCTGCCGAAGCCGACGGTGTGCCGGGTACGGACGAACGCCAGCGCCTGCTCACCCTTGACGATGTGCCGGCCGGCCTTCAACTTCAGGTGCGACTTGGGGTCGTTGATGTCCTTCGCGGCGCAGACCTCCACGCCGTTGACCGCCTCGGACAGCTGCTTGACGGCGTTGAAGTCCGCCATCATGAAGTGATTGATCTTCAGGCCGGTCATCTGCTCGACCGTCCGCCAGGTGCAGCCGGGGTCCCGCCCCTCCTGCCCCAGGCTGGTGTTGAACCGCACGTTGCTCTCGCCGGGGATGGTCTTCGTCGAGCCGTCCTTCTGCTTCGTCGGGCACGGCGGGATGCTGGTGATCATGTCGCGCGGAATGCTCAACGCGGTCGCGTTCGTACGGTCCTTGGAGATGTGCATCAGGATCGTGGTGTCCGCATGGCCGACGCTGCCGTCGTCGCCGTAGCCCTCGTTGCCCTTGCCGGAGCGGGCGTCGGTGCCGATGATCAGGATGTTCACCGGGCCGTCGGAGACCGCGTCGTTCTCGATGCCGACGTCGACCTTGGCGATGTTCCCGTTGAGCTGCTGGTAGAGGTACAACGCCCCGCCGCCGCCCACCAGCACCACGAAGCCGAGCACACCGGACGTCCACAGAAGCGCCTTCTTCTTCCCGGACTTCCTCGGCTTGGCCTTACGGCGGCCGGACGTGGCGGGACCGCCGCCGCGGGCGGCCTTACGGGCCGCGGCGCGGCCACCGGTGCGCGGTGCGTCCTCCGCAGCGGAGGCGGAGCGGCGGTCGCGCTGCGTCGGCAGCGGACGGGTGTCGGTGTCGCCCTCCGGCGCGGTGGGGGCGCGCCGGGAGCGTCTGGGGGAGGGATCGGGGGCTGCCGGTTCGGGTGCGGCGTCGAGCCGCAGCTCGTATTTACCGGTGTCGGGATTGAGTACCCACTGATCGGCGGGATCGACGTTGTCCCCCGCCCGCCCACGGCCTTGCGCGTCCACGGTGCCCTGCATCCTCCGTCGGTGCCACGCGGCGCCTCCCCTCGGGCGCACGGTCGGACCTGTGTTTCACGTTCGTTCGTCCGGCTGGTCTGCGGACCGGATCACTCACACTATCCGCCAAGTTCAGCGTGGAACGCCGCCCGTGACAAATTCCACTTCCCTACAACTGGGCAATCCGCCCAATCCATTCGACTCGTTGACAGGACCTTTGCGGCATTTTTATTCGCAGATCCCGCGTGCTGCGGTGGCTCCGGGAATGGGCGGCCGTGAAGGTGCCGACGGCGCAGGGGAACTGGCCGTCTTCTCACCGGAGGATGCCGTATCCGAGGCGTTCGGTGAAGGGGTACGACCGGAGTTGCCGAAGCCGCCCGCGCCGCCGGACGGCGGGGCGGCGGGCGCCGCGAGGCCCCGCGGCGGCGGGCGGAAGGGCTGGTCGGCAGCGGGGCGCCGCGGCGGTACCCGGTATGCGGCACGGTCATGAACTGCATGTGTCCGGCAGGAATGGCGCGCATCCCGCGGACCAATTCGTGGAGACCGGTGAGGGAAGCCGCTGCCTTGTCGGCGGTGCGGGAACTCGTGGCGCCATCCGGCAACGGATAGCGCCGGACCGGATTGAACAGCACACCATTGCTCTGCACTTTCTTCACACGGGAGTCAAGGAAGTGCGTCGTTGGTGTTCCGTACGCTGCGTGTCACTTCCGTTACCCGGACTCTTGCGGGCGCGGAAAATCCGAGGGCTTCTCCGCCGCGCGGGATCTGCCGTCCGGCCGGGAGAACGGGCCGCGTACACCGGTGGCCTTTTCTGCGGTCGATGCGGAGGGCGCGGGCGGCGTTCGCGGACGCGAAGACTGAGGGGAACGGCCGGAGCTGCGGCCCGGTGGGCCGGTTGGGCGGCCCACCGGGTGGCCGGGGGTGCGCGGGGGCGTGCGGGAGCGCGCGTCGGGGCGCGCTCCGGCGCCCGGCCGGGGAGCGGCCAGGCAGGGGCCGGGCGGCGGTCAGAGTGCGGCGGACGGTGCCTGGAAGGTGATCTGTTCGCTCTGCGCGCGGGCCGCGGCGGCGGTCTCGTCCAGCTGCTCCGCATGGCGGCAGAGCACCACCGAACCGCCGGTGGCCAGCGGTGCGTACAGCCCGTAGGACAGGCCCGGCCAGCCGTCGTACGCCAGGCTCGACAGCACCCGGGGCGTGGCCGGCATCCCGGCGGCGCGGGCGTCGGCCAGCGCACGGTCGACGACCTCGGCGCCGGTCAGCTCCGCGCCGTCCACGGACAGCGCGGGATCGTCCGCGGCCACCGGGGCGAACGGTGCGAAGCGGTCACCCTGGGACGGCACCTCCACCGCGTAGTCGGCGAACCCCGCCGGGGCCTGGGGGAACCGGCCACCCAGCGGCCGCAGGGCCAGCGCCACCCGCTCGCCGGTGCAGGCGCGCGCGGTCTCCAGCCGGTCCGGGCCGCTGACCACCACATCGGCGGCGGCCGGGTCACCGTCGACATCGACCAGCACCCCCACGGAGGAGGCGGCCACCAGCCACACCGCGGTCTGCCAGTGGGCGGGCAGCAACAGCGCGAGGCGGTCGCCGGGTCCGGCGGCCAGATCGCCCTGGAGGTAGTTGGCGGTCTTCGCCACCCAGTTGGCGAAGGTCGCGACGGACAGCTCCACGCGCTCACCGGTGGCGTCGTCGTAGAAGGTCACGAGGGGGCGGGCCGGATCCGCGGCGAGCGCGGAACGCAGCAGGCCGGCGGGGGTGCGTTCGGTGGCGTTCACGGTCGCAGGGTACGGGACCCGTACGGGGGGAGCCGGGCCCGCGGCGGACGGGGCGTGAACCCGTGGGGGAGGGGGAGCGGTCCCGTAAGGGGGAGCCGCGGGGACGGCCGTCATCCCGTACGGGACGGGTGGTGCCCCTACGGGACGCCATGTCGGCCCGTACGGGATGCCGATGCGGCGTCAGCGGGTGCGGGGCGTCGCGATGGTGACGGAGTTCCCGCCGGAAGCGGGCGCCCGGGCGCGGGGGAGCGCGGGGCGCGGGCCGGGGCGGGCCCGTCCGCCCGCCGCGCCGGTGGCGCCGTGCCCGGTAACACCGCACGTCAACCCGTACGTCACCCCGTGCGCCGCCCCCGGTCCTGGCCGCGGAACCGTCTGCCTACACTGGTCGGCCGATCGGCCGACCCCAGCAGGAAGCAGAGACGACAAGGTGACTGAAGCGATCCTCCTGGTCGGCGGCAAGGGCACGAGGTTGCGCCCGCTGACGGTGCATACGCCCAAACCGATGGTGCCGGCGGCCGGTGTGCCGTTCCTGACCCACCAGTTGGCGCGGGCCCGCGCCGCGGGCGTCGAGCACATCGTCCTCGCCACGTCCTATCTCGCCGAGGTCTTCGAACCGCACTTCGGCGACGGCTCCGACCTGGGCCTGCACCTGGAGTACGTGACGGAGGAGGAACCGCTGGGCACCGGCGGCGCGATCCGCAACGTCGCCTCCCGGCTGCACTCCGCCCCCGGCGACCCGGTCCTCATCTTCAACGGCGACATCCTCACCGGGCTCGACATCCCGGCGCTCGTCGACACCCACCGCACCAGCGGCGCCGATGTCTCGCTGCATCTGTCGCGGGTCGAGGACCCGCGCGCCTACGGGCTGGTGCCCACCGACGACTCCGGCCGCGTCACCGCCTTCCTGGAGAAGCCGCAGACGCCGGAGGAGATCGTCACCGACCAGATCAACGCCGGTGCGTACGTCTTCAACCGCGCGGTCATCGACACCATCCCGGCGGACCGCCCGGTCTCCGTCGAGCGCGAGACCTTCCCCGGGCTGCTCGCCGACGGCGCCCACCTCCAGGGCATGGTGGATTCCACCTACTGGCTCGACCTGGGCACCCCGCAGGCGTTCGTCCGCGGCTCCGCCGACCTCGTCCTGGGCCGCGCCCCGTCCCCGGCGGTGCCCGGCCGCTGCGGTGAGCACCTGGTGCTGGACACCGCGCAGGTCGCCGTGGACGCCAAGCTCACCGGCGGCACCGTCGCCGGTCCCGGCAGCCGGATCGGCGCCGGGGCCCGGGTCGAGGGCAGCACGGTGCTGCGCGACGCGGTGATCGAGGAGGGCGCGGTGGTGCGCGACTCCCTGATCGGTGCGGGTGCCCGGATCGGCGCCCGGACGGTCCTGGACGGCGCGGTCATCGGCGACGGCGCGGTCATCGGCGCCGACAACGAACTCCGCGACGGCATCCGCGTCTGGTGCGAGGCGCACCTCCCGGACGGGTCGGTGCGGTTCTCGTCGGACCAGTAGGGGTCGGGGCCGGAACCGTGGGGCCGGGCCCGCTCCCTTAAGGGCTCGGGGCCGGACCTTACGGGGCGTGAGCCGGACCCGTACGGGCACCGGGCCGGACCCTTACGGGGCGTGCCCGCTCCCGCAGGGCTTCCCGGGCGCCGGGCCCGTAGGGCCTCCGCCGGGTCCGGGAAGGCGGTCCGCCCGCCGCCCGCACCACGTCCGGCCCCGCTGTCACCCCCATCGCCTACGCTGGCGAGATGCCCACCCGTACCTGGGTGCCACCCGGCCCCTACGATCTGCACCGCACGCTCGGCGTGCTGGGGCGCGGGCCCGGTGATCCCGCGTTCGCGGTGCGCGGCGGCGAGATCTGGCGGGCCAGCCGCACCCCGCAGGGGCCCGGCACCCTCCGGCTGGCGGCCCGGCCCGCCGACGGCGCGGTCGCGGCCGAGGCGTGGGGCCCCGGCGCAGACTGGCTGCTGGAGCAGCTGCCCGTACTCCTCGGCGCGGAGGACGACCCGGAGGCGTTCACCCCGCGCCACCGCCTCGTCCACGCCGCCCACCGCCGCCACCGCGGCGTCCGGCTCGCCCGTACGGGGCTGGTCCTGGAGTCGCTGATCCCCTCCGTCCTGGAGCAGAAGGTCACCAGCGACGAGGCGTACCGCGCCTGGCGGCTGCTGCTCCAGCGGCACGGTGAGCCGGCACCCGGCCCCTGGGACCGGCTGCGGGTGATGCCCGATCCGCGCGGCTGGGCCCTGATCCCGTCCTGGGAGTGGCACCGCGCGGGCGTCGACGCCAAGCGCTCCGACACGGTCGTGCGGGCCGCGCGGGTCGCCCGGCGGCTGGAGGAGGCCGCCGCGATGGGGCTCACCGACGCCACCCGCCGGCTCTGCGCGGTCCCCGGCATCGGCCCGTGGACCGCCGCCGAGACCCTGCAACGCGTCCTCGGCGCCCCGGACGCCCTCACCCTCGGCGATCTCCATCTGCCGAAGATCATCGGCTATGCGCTCACCGGCCGCCGGGGCACCACCGACGCGGAGATGCTCGACCTCCTCACGCCGTACGAGGGCCAGCGGCACCGCGCGGCCCGGCTGATCCTGCTCTCCGGCACGGTCCCGCCGCGCCGCGCCCCGCGCTTCCCCGTCGGCGACATCGCCCGCCTGTGACCGACGGGCGGGGGCGCAAAAGGCCGACGGTGAACCCGTAAGGGCCGCCCCCGGACCCGTACGGGCCGGACACGCACCCCTACGGGCCGAAGGCGACCCCTTACGGGCCGACGGGAAGACTCACTCCCCGCTCACCGCGCCTCGACTCACCGCACCTCGATGAAGTCCGCCCCGTCCCGCGCCGGGCGTTCCCGCGGCGGGGCGGCGGGCCGCCCGATGGCGACCGCGCCCATCGGGTCCCAGTCGGCGGGCAGCTCCAGGACCTCGCGGACCACGTCGCGGCAGAACATCGTCGACGAGATCCAGGCCGAACCCAGCCGCTCCCCGGCCAGGGCGACCAGGAAGTTCTGGATCCCGGCGCCGCCCGCGACCACGAACATCTCCCGCTCGGCCGTCGACCGGCGCGCGTCCGGGTAGGCGTGCGCACCGTCCGCCACCAGGCACGGCACGGCCAGGTATGGCGCGTTGCGCAGCACGTCGCCGCGGCGCAGCCGGCGGGCGACGGACTCCTCGGAGAAACCGTCGGCCCGCAGGTCCGCGGCCCAGGCGTCCCGCATCGCGTCCAGCAGCCGGGTCCGGGACTCCGCCGACTCCAGCAGCACGAACCGCCACGGCGTGGTGTGGTGCGGCGCCGGGGCACACAGCGCCGCCGCGACCGCCCGGCGCACCGCGCCGCCGTCCACCGGATCGTCGGTGAACTCCCGGACCGTGCGCCGCAGCGTCACCGCCTCCCGCACCGCCTCGGAGGTGCCGAGCCGGAACATGTCGTCGGCGCCGTCCCGCACCAGCGCCCGCGCGCCGACGTCGTCCGCGCCGTCCGCCGCGTCCGGCCCCGTGACGACGTGCGGCAGCCCGCGCACCACCGCGACCGGCAGCGCCGCCGCCTTGCCTTTCACCAGGTCGCCCGCGGCGGTGAGTTCATCGGCGGTGGCCACCACCGTCGCGCTGAGCGGATTGCCGTACGCGTCGGTGCCGCCCCGCAGATCGTCCAGGACGCGGACGCCCGCCGCGCCGATCGCCACATCCGTCAGGCCCGCGCGCCACGGCCGCCCGAAGGTGTCGCTGATGACGACGCCGACGTCGACGCCGAGCGCGGTGCGCAGCCCCGCGCGGAGCGCGCGGGCCGACGCATCCGGGTCCTCGGGGAGCAACAGCACCGTCCCGTAGGGGGTGTTGGAGGCGTCGACCCCGGCGGCGGCCATGATCAGACCCTGCCGGTTCTGCACGATGCGCAGGGTGCCGCGGCGCGCCACCACCCGGACCGTCTCCCGGTCGATGGCCTCCTCGCGGTCGGTGGCCTCGATGATCCGGCCCTCGGCCTTGCTGACGATCTTCGAGGTGACGAGCAGGACGTCGCCGTCGGTGAGCCCGGGGAGCCCGTCGGCGGTCGCGGCGTCCGCGATGAGCTTCACCAGGTCGTCGCCGGGGCGGACCTCGGGGATGCCGGGCAGCGCCCAGACGCGGTAGCCGGGAACGGTGGCCCCGGTGTCGGTGCTCATGCCCGCGCCTCCCCGGCCAGCGTCAGCGCCGCGCGGGCCATGGCGGCCGTCGCGTCGAGGTCCGTCATCATCAGCGGCACCGCCCGGCAGCGGATCCCCGCGGCCTCGACGTCGGCGACCGCCGCGGCGTCCACCTCGTCGACCAGCCAGCCGTCCAGCAGCCCGGCGGGGACGCCGTCCGCCGCCGCGCGGCCCTTCGGCCCGTAGTGCCGGGCGACCGCCGCGGCCGTGGCGTCGACGCCGATCGCGGCCAGCACCTTGTCGGCCATCCCGCGCACCGGCGCGCCGCCGACGATCGGGGAGAGGCCGACCACCGGGGCGTCCGCCGCCGCGACGGCGTCCCGGATGCCGGGCACCGCGAGGATGGTGCCGACGCTCACCACCGGGTTGGACGGCGGGAGGAGGATGACGTCCGCCGCGGCGATCGCCTCCAGCACGCCGGGCGCCGGGGCGGACTGCTCGGCGCCGACCGGCACCACCGCGAGCGCGTCCACCGAGGCGCGCATCCGCACCCAGTACTCCTGGAAGTGGATCGCCCGCCGCTCCCCGTTCTCCTCGACGGCGACATGCGTCTCGACGCGGTCGTCGGTCATCGGCAGCAGCCGGACGCCGGGCCGCCAGCGGTCGCAGAGCGCCTCGGTGACGGCGCTGAGCGGATATCCGGCGCCCAGCATCTGGGCCCGGACGAGGTGGGTGGCGACGTCCCGGTCGCCCAGCCCGAACCAGTCGGGCCCCACGCCGTACGCCGCCAACTCCTCCTTCACCTTGAAGGATTCGTCGTCGCGGCCCCAGCCCTTGTCCTCGTCGATGCCGCCGCCGAGGGTGTACATCACGGTGTCGAGGTCGGGACAGACCTTGAGCCCGAAGAGATGGATGTCGTCGCCGGTGTTGCCGATGACGGTGATCTCCGCCTCGGGCCGTGCTGCCTTCAGTCCCCGCAGGAAGCGGGCGCCGCCGATACCGCCGGCCAGAACCACAATGCGCATGCCCCCAGTCTGGCAGCCGCCCGGATGAGGCCGGCGGGCACCGTCGACGGTCCGTCAGCGCGCGGCGGCCTCGGCGGCGACGGCGTGCTGCGAGGGGTGCATCTCCATCTCCGTGAGCCCGGGGAAGTAGATGTGCAGGCTGACCGCGGGCGTCAGCGCGTCGTTGACGACCTCGTGGACGTACCCGGGGGCGAAAACCCGCTGCGCACCGGGGCGCAGCGCATGCCGCACCTCGCCGCCGCCGGACGTCGCGTGCTCCGTCAACTCCCCTTCCAGCACGGTCAGTACACCGGACGAGCGTCCGTGGTCGTGGCGGCCGCTGCCCTGCCCCGGCAGCCAGCTCAGCAGCCACACCTCGTACCCGGCGGACGGGACCGAGCGCAGCCGGTGGTACCAGCGGGTGGTGGCGTCGTAGCGGACCAGCGGTTCCCAGGAGGCGCGGTCGGCGGCGAGGGAGCGGGCCAGTCCGGCGAAACCGGCGACGGTGGAGGGGTGCGCGGGGACGGGCGGCAGGAGGTGGGCGACGGAGAGCAGGTCACCGGCGATCTGGACATCGCTGTTCATGTGCTTCGGGTTCCTCGAAGGACGAGCGGGATGACGCGAACGGGGTGCGACGGCGCGCGGTGGTCTCCCGGTGGGGGCACCGCGGGTGCGCGTGGAGCGGAGGCGCTGCGGGGGTGGTGCGGCTAAGAGGGCTGGAGCTCGGTGGCTTCAACAGCTGGAACAGCGACAGCGAGCGTGCGCAGCGCGCAGCGACCCGTGGCAACGGGTCGAGCGGGGTGCGGAGGTCGCTGGCATGCGACCTAGGAGAACGGTTCGCGTCCGCGATGTCAACCGGACGCCTGCCGCGCCGGCGGGCTTCACCCCATCCGGTCGCACCGTCCGGCGAAAGGTTTGTGCCCCGCCCTGCCGGAGAAGGGGCCCGGCAGCCGCGCCCGCGTACGCCGTCGCGGCCCGTGGACCGGGCTGTGATCTCTCCCGCTCCGACGCGCGAGGTGCAACGGCGCTGCGGTCGGTCACGTCCCTGTGGGTAAAGGGGCGTACCTCAGGAGTGCGCCCCCAGGGAAGTGTCCGAGTTTTTCACGATTTCAACACTTTCCGTGTACGTTTGGTTCGGCAGGGTGAATAAGGGGCGCAATAGCAGATCTTGGCTTGACTGGCCCGGATCCCCGCACTTGTAATTTCACTCGTGTCGTTCGGCCGTCATCGATCACGGTCGCATCACGGGGACGTCAAGCAGACGAGGGGCGCACATGACCGAGCTGTTCGAAGAATTGCTGGTCGAAGAGGCGGAAGAGGAGCTCGGCTGGCAGGAGCGCGCACTGTGCGCGCAGACCGACCCCGAGTCCTTCTTCCCGGAGAAAGGCGGCTCCACCCGCGAGGCCAAGAAGGTCTGCCTCGCCTGTGAAGTCCGCTCCGAGTGCCTCGAATACGCCCTCGCCAACGACGAACGCTTCGGAATCTGGGGCGGTCTGTCGGAGCGCGAGCGGCGTCGGCTGAAGAAGGCCGCCGTCTGAAGGCGGCGCGGAAGTCCGCCGGACGGACGGTGCGTGGCCCCGCGGGCCCCGTGGCCGTATCCCGTCAACTCCCCATATCCCCCTATAGCGAACCCACCGCCTCCAGCGCACTCCACGCCGGGGGCGGTCCGCTGCGTGAGGAGCCGGTGGGCGCGGGCGGGTGAACCATTAGTGTGGGGCTCCGTCCGAGACGTGCCGCCGACCCCGGGTGGGCGCGCGCGTCCCTAGGGGGTGTCGTCAACGTCCCGTCCGGCTCGCGGCGCCCGGCGGTGACGCTTCCCCTAGTAGTCCGTCGCAGTGTCTTCCGGGGGCGCCGGTCCGCGCGGCTTCGCCGCCGGCCCCGAACTCCCGGGTCCGGAGGGCCCGTACCTCGATGTCCGTGCACAGCCAGTCGGCGGCCCAGACCGCCACAGATCCCGCAGGCACCCCAGAGTTTCCACGGCATGTCGTCACCGCCGTGATCGTCTCCCACGACGGTGCCCGCTGGCTGCCCGACGCGCTCGCCGGTCTGCAGGGCCAGGAACGCCCGGTGCAGAACGTCATCGGCGCCGACACCGGCAGCGCGGACGACTCCGCCCAACTCCTCGGCGCCGCCCTCGGTGACGAGCGGGTGCTGCACCTCGCCCGCCGCTCCGGCTTCGGCACCGCCGTCGACGAGGCGGTCCGCACCGCCCCCCGGCTCACCCCCGACGACCTGCCGTACCTGCGGCGCCCCAGCGGCTGGGACCCCGTCAGCCGCACCTGGCGCGACGACGCGTACGACATGCCGGAACTCCCGCACGGCGAACCGGTCCAGTGGCTCTGGCTGCTGCACGACGACTGCGCGCCCGAGCCGACCGCCCTCGCCGAACTGCTGCGCGTCGCCGACGCCAGCCCCTCGGCCGCCGTCATCGGCCCCAAGCTGCGCAGCTGGTACGACCGCCGGCAGCTGCTGGAGGTCGGCGTCTCCCTCGCCCGCAGCGGCCGCCGCTGGACCGGCCTGGACCGCCGCGAACAGGACCAGGGCCAGCACGACCAGGTCCGCCCGGTCCTCTCCGTCTCCAGCGCCGGCATGCTCATCCGCCGCGACGTCTACGAGGAGCTGGGCGGCTTCGACCGCCGGCTGCCGCTGATGCGCGACGACGTCGACCTGTGCTGGCGCGCCCAGGCGGCGGGCCATCAGGTCCTCGTCGCCCCCGACGCCGTCCTGCGGCACGCCGAGGCCGCCGCCCGCGAACGCCGCACCGTCGACTGCGTCGGCCGCAATGTCGCAAGCCCCCACCGCGTCGACAAGGCGGGTGCCGTCTACACCCTGCTCGCCAACACCCGCGGCGCGCTCCTCCCGTACGTCCTGATCCGGCTGGTCCTCGGCACCGTGCTGCGGGTCCTCGCCTACCTCGTCGGCAAGGTGCCGGGGCAGGCGCTCGACGAACTCGCCGGGCTCTTCGGCACCCTGCTGCGGCCCGGCCGCATCCTCGCCGCCCGTAAACGCCGGGGCCGGCCCGCCGTCGAGGCGTCCGAACTGCGGCCGCTGTTCCCGCCGCCGGGCGCCACCGTCCGCGTCACCGTCGAGCAGATCGCCGGCAACCTCACCGGACGGGCCGCACCCGATGTGGCGTCCTCCGGGCGGCACGGCGCGGTGGAGTCCGGGCCGGGCGGTGACGACGCCGATTTCCTGGAGGTCGAGCAGTTCGCCCGGCTCAAGCGGATCGCCCGCCGCCCGGCGCCGGTCCTCTTCGCCGTGCTGCTGCTGGTCTCGCTGATCGCCTGCCGCGACCTGCTCGGCTCCGGTTCGCTGACCGGCGGCGCACTGCTGCCCGCGCCCACGCACGTCTCCGAGCTGTGGTCGTCCTACCTCGACAGCTGGCACCAGGTCGGCACCGGCTCCACCGCCGCGGCGCCGCCCTACCTCGCCGTCCTCGCGCTGCTCTCCACCCTCTTCCTGGGCAGCACCGGCTTCACCCTCACCCTGCTGCTGGTCTGCTCCGTCCCGCTGGCCGGACTCTCCGCCTACTTCGCCTCCCGCCCGCTGGTCGCCTCCCGGCTGCTGCGCGCCTGGGGCAGCGTCGTCTACGCGTTCCTGCCCGCGGCGACCGGCGCACTGGCCGGCGGCCGCCTGGGCACCGCGGTGCTGGCGATCACCCTGCCGGGGATGGCCCGCGCGGCCGTCGCGGCGGGCGGTCTGCGGCTGGCGCCGGGCACCCGCCCGAGCTGGCGCGCCACCTGGGCGCTGGCGCTGCTGACCACCTTCACCATGGCCTTCACGCCGGTCGTCTGGCCGCTCGTGGTGGTGCTCGGCCTCGCACTGCTGGTCCTGCGCGCCCTGGACGGCAACCGCGCGCTGCTCACCGGGTACGCCCTGCGGTACGTGGCCGTGGCGCTGGCACCGCTGGTCGTCCTCGCCCCCTGGTCGCTCTCGCTCTTCGCGCACCCCGCGAACTTCTTCCGCGAGGCCGGTCTGGCGTACGGCACCGGCTCCGCGTCCGCGTTCGACCTGCTCTCGATCAGCCCCGGCGGCCCGAAGACCTCGGGCGGTCTGCTGCTGCTCGGCATCGTCCTGGCCGCGCTCGGCGCCGCGCTGCGCGACACCCGGCAGCGGACGATCCGTACCGCCTGGGCGGTCGCCTTCGTCGCGCTGCTCCTCGCCGCACTCGGCAACGGCCACGGCTGGACCGGCCCGCTGATGCTCGCCTACGGCCTGGCGCTGCTGACCGCCGCGGCCGTCGGCGCGGAGGGCATCCGCACCCGCATGATCGCCCTCGGCTTCGGCTGGAAGCAGCCGGTGGCCGTACTGATCGCGCTCGCCTCCGCGCTGGCGCCGCTCTACGCCGCCGTCACCTGGATGATCACCGGCGCCGCCGGACCGCTGGAGCGCCGCGACCCGGTGCAGGTCCCGGCGTTCGTCGCCGAGGAGTCGTCCACCGCCGACCGCGCCCGCACCCTGGTGCTCGACGGCGGCGACGGCCATGTCGGCTACAGCCTGGTCCGCGGCTCCGGCGCCGTCCTCGGCGACGCCGACCTGGCCCGCGAGGCCGGGGACGACCCGCGGCTGGGCACCATCGTCGCCCACCTCGTCGCCGGCTCCGGCGCCGACCAGACCAGCCAGCTCGGCGGCTACGCCGTCCGCTACGTCCTGGTCCGTGACGGCGCCCCGCGCCAGATGGGCCGGGTCCTGGACGCGACGCCGGGCCTGACCCGGCTCAGCCAGGACGACGGCAGCGCCCTGTGGCGTGTCGACCGGCGGGTCTCCCGGGTGTCGATCGTGGCGGGCGACGCCACCGACGGCACCCACGCCGGGGACGCCGCCGCACCCGTCGCGGTCGCCGCCGGTCCCGTCGAGGCGCACACCCGGGTGCCCGCCGGGTCCGAGGGCCGGGTGCTGCGGATCGCGGACGCCGCGGACCCGGGCTGGCAGGCCACGCTGGACGGCAAGCCGCTCAAGCCGGTCACCGTCGACGGCTGGGCGCAGGGCTTCGCCCTCCCGGCCGGCGCCGGCCGCCTCGACCTCACCCACGAGAACCCGCTCGGCCACACCCTGTGGACGGCCGCACAGGGCCTGCTCGCCGTCGTCCTGGTGGTCCTGGCGCTGCCGGGCCGCCGCCGGGAGATCGACGACGACCTGCCGGAGGAGGCCGACGCCGAGGCGCAGGCCGCGGCCGCCACCGGCGACGGCCGCCGCGCCCGCCGCCTGCGCGCCGCCGCCCGGGCCGAGGAGACCCCCGCCCCGGACGCGGCCGAGACCGCCGCCCCGGACGCCGGAACCCCGGACCTGGGCCAGGAACAGGCAGGGACCCTGTACGAACCGGCCGCCCACGACCCGTACGCGGTGCCGCAGCAGCAGCCGTACGACCCGTGGGGCGCCGCCCCGCAGCAGCCCGGCGACCCGGCGGCGGTGCCGCAGCAGTTCGGCCACGACGGCGGCGACCCCGCGGCCGTACCGCAGCAGTTCCCGCACGGCGGCGCCCACGACCCGTACGGGTACGGGCAGCCCGACCCCTACCAGCAGCCCGGTGGCTACCCGGCCGACCCGTACGGGACCGGCGCCCAGCAGATGGGCGGCTACGACCCGTACGCCTACGGGCAGCAGCCCTACCCGGGGCAGCAGCCCTACGACGGGCAGCAGATCCCGGCCCAGCAGCCCTACGACGACGGCACGACGTACCCCGGCCCGCCCGCCGGACCGCGCCGTGACGGGAGCGAGCAGCAGTGAAGCGCACGATGATGACCCTGACCGCCGCGGTGGTCGCGCTCGCCGCGGCGACCGGCGTCGCCGCCGTCGCCGCCCCCGGGGGCGCCCCGCAGGCGGCGCCCGGCGCGGCCCGCAAGCCGGTCGAGCGCTCCGCGCTGCTCTGCCCGACGCCGACCTCCTCGGACGTCGGCGAGACCACGTACACGGCGTTCTCGCCCAAGGGCGCCACCGGCAAGGGCACCGCCGCGCTGCAGCCCGCCGGGACGGTCCAGGAGGACACCGGCGGCAAGGGGAAGGGCAAGGGGGACAAGGGCGACGACGGTGGCGGCGGGCAGCGGGCCGTGCCGCCGCACGACACCAAGCCCGTCGCACCGCTGAAGTCCGCGGGCACCCCCGTCACCGCCACCACCAACCGCTCCGACGCGCCCGCGCTGACCGGCGAGGCCGACGGCGCGTTCGCGCCCGGCTGGACCGTCCAGCAGACCACCGCGGTCGCCGCGGGCGCCGGGCGCGGCCTGCTCGGCCTGAGCTGCACCGCGCCCGACACCACCTTCTGGTTCCCGGGCGTCAGCACCGGCAAGGACCGGCAGGACTACGTCCACCTCACCAACCCGGACGCCACCCAGGCCGTCGTCGACCTCGAACTGCGCGGCAAGGACGGCGCGCTGAGCGGCGACGCGGGCGAGAACATCGCCGTCCCGCCGCACACCACCGTCCCCGTGCTGCTCTCCACCCTCACCACCTCCCCGCAGCCCGACGCGGCGCTGCACGTCACCGCCCGCGAGGGCCGGGTCGGCGCCTCCGTCCAGGCCACCGACGCCCACAAGGGCGGCGACTGGCTCCCGGCCGCCGCCGACCCGGCGCCCGGCGCGGTCCTCCCCGGCATCCCCGCCGACGCCACCGCCGTCCGGCTGGTCGTCCTCGCGCCGGGCGACACCGACGCCGACCTGAAGGTCCAGCTGGCCACCCCGACCGGTTCGATCACCCCGGCCGGTCTGGAGTCGCTGCACGTCAAGAGCGGGATGACGACGGCGGTCGACCTCAAGCCGCAGGGTGAGGCGGGCTCGCTGGTGCTGTCGCCCGCCGACGGCGGCTCCCGCGCCCCGATCGTCGCGGCGCTCCAGGTGGTCCGCGGCAAGGGGGCCAACCAGGAGATGGCGTTCATCCCGGCGACCCGCCCCATCGAGCAGCGCGCCACCGCCGCCGACAACCGCGCCAAGGGCAGCATGGTGTCGCTGGTCGCCCCCGAGAAGGGCAAGGACGCCAAGGTCACCCTCACCGCCTCGGCGGGCAGCGCGGGCGGTGAGCCGGTCAGCAAGACGTACACGGTCAAGGGCGGCACCACCCTCGCCGTCGACCCGCCGCGCCCGCAGGGCCTCAAGGGCAGCTACGCGCTGACGGTGGAACCGGCCGCCGGCAGCGGCCCCGTCCACGCGGCCCGCACCCTGGCCCAGCCGCAGGGCGGCGTCCCCGCCTTCACCGTCCAGACGCTGCCGGACGACCGCGGCACGGTGGTCGTCCCGACGGCCGGCCAGGATCTGTCGCTGCTGACGGACTGACGGACCGGGCCGGTGGGCCCGCGCGGCGGTCAGTCCTGGCCGTAGCGCGGGTCGACCGACTCCGGCGCCAGACCGAGGAGTTCGGCGACCTGCTCGACGACGATCTCGTGCACCAGCAGCGCCCGCTCGTCGCGGTTCTTGGTGCGGATCTCGACCGGGCGGCGGTAGACGATGACGCGGTCGCGGTGCGGCCCGGCGGCGAGCTCCGCCCGGCCCAGCGGCACCGTCCCGTCGTCCGGCTCCGCCCCGTCCTCCGGGCCGAACAGCGGCACCTCCTGGACGAGGAAGTCGACGCCGGACAGCTGCGGCCAGCGCCGCTCCAGCCGGTCGCGCGCATCGTGGACCAGATCCTCGAAGGCGTCGGCGCGGCTGACGGCGAGCGGCACCTGCGGCGGGGCGACAGGGCCGCGCATGCCACGGCCGTGGCGGTCACGGCGGCGCGGGCGCGGCTCCGTCGGGCGGGGCGGTTCGGACGTGTCCATCACCTCCGAGCGTAGCCGCCGCGGCCCGTCCGGGGAGGCGGAGCGAGGCATCCGGGAACACGGGGGCGGATGACCGGTCCGATAACGATTGTGTTCATTTGGCGCGCCCCCACCCGGCGCCCGCCACCCGATCCGCGGCGCTCCTCTCCTATGCTCCGCTCCACGGCCTGCCCGCACCCATTTGTCCCTTTCCTCCGCATCCTCGTCCGGAGATTCACGCGATACCGCCTCCGAGCGGCGTCCGCTCCGGCCTCGCGCGGCCCTTTCCGTGCCGTCCGGCGCAGGCCGCCGCGAGCGGGTGCAGGTCAGACGCACCGGACGAACTGGGACGACACGGTCGGGTGAGCGGGAGGTGAGTCGTCGCGGCCCGGTCAAGAGTGCGGTACCGTCCAACGTCGTGAGCCCTGTACGTCGCTGTTCGCGCACTGCGTGCGGCCGCCCCGCCGTCGCAACGCTGACGTACGTCTATGCGGATTCGACCGCCGTGCTCGGGCCGCTCGCCACCTACGCGGAACCCCACTGCTACGACCTGTGCGCCGAGCACTCCGAGCGCCTGACCGCCCCCCGCGGCTGGGAAGTCGTCCGCCTGGCCATCGACCCCGGCCCGGCCCGCCCCAGCGGCGACGACCTCGAAGCGCTCGCCAACGCGGTACGCGAGGCGGCCCGTCCCACCGAGCGCCCCGCCGCCCCGGAGCGCCCCGAAACCCGCGAGACCCCCCAGCAGCCGGGCACCGCCCGCCGCGGACACCTCCGCGTGCTGCGGTCACCGGACTCCTGACAGCGGAATTCTGACGCCGGGCCGGATTCCCGGCGTCGGCTCGACCTCTGGCGCGGGTCCGAACTTCCGGCACCGGTCGGCCTCCTGACGCGATCTCCGGCTCCGGCACGGCTCCCGACGCCGCTGCCGTACCCGGCCTCCGCTCCGCACCCGCCACCCACGGAGCGTGGACGCCCTCGTACGGAGGGTTGACGCCGCCGTGGAGCCGCCCGGACCATGCCTCCACTCCCTCCTGATCACATTCCGCATCGTGGAACGGTCCGCGGCGCGGAGCGGTCGGGGGATTCCCGTCTGGAGGCCCCGTGTTCGTCCAGCACCTGGCTCCCGTGGCCGACTCGCCCGCGCTCTCCGCCCTCGTCGCCGCGCTGCCCCTGATCACCGTCCTCGTCCTGCTCGGCGCCGTCCGGATGCGCGCCCACCACGCCGGGCTCACCGGTCTCGCCGTCGCCCTGGCCGTCGCCGTCCTCGTCCACGGCATGCCCCCGGGGCAGGCCCTCTCCGCCGCCGCCCAGGGCGCCGTCTTCGGCCTCTTCCCGATCCTGTGGATCGTCGTCAACGCCCTGTGGGTGTACCGGATGACGGTCCGCACCCGCCACTTCGACGTCCTGCGCCGCTCCTTCTCCCGCCTCTCCGACGACCCGCGCATCCAGGCGCTCGTCATCGCCTTCTGCTTCGGCGCCCTGCTGGAGGCGCTGGCCGGGTTCGGGGCGCCCGTCGCCATCAGCGCGGTGATGCTGGTCGCCCTCGGCTTCGACCCGGTCAAGGCGACGGTCGTCGCGCTCGTCGCCAACACCGCGCCCGTCGCGTTCGGTGCCATGGGCACCCCGGTCGTCACCCTCGCCCAGGTCACGGGCGTCCCGCTGGACCGCCTCGCCGCCGTGGTGGGCCGTCAGACACCGCTGCTCGCCCTCGTCGTCCCGCTGCTACTGGTGTTCCTCGTCGACGGGCGGCGCGGGCTGCGCGAGACCTGGCGGCCCGCACTCGCCTGCGGACTCGCCTTCGCCGCCGTGCAGTTCGCCGCCGCCACCTACGTCTCCGCCCAACTCGCCGACATCGGCGCCGCACTGGCCGGCGCCGCCACCCTCGCCGCCCTGCCCGCCGCCCGCCGCCCGGCCACCGCGGAGGTCCGCGCCGCCGTCCTGACCGGCGCCCGCAGCGCCGAGCCGGACCGCCACGACCCCCGGCGCACGGTCCTGCGCGCGTACGCCCCCTACGCCCTCATCGTCGTGATCTTCTCGGCGGCGCAGATACCCCTGGTCAGGGACGTCCTGGCGCGGGCGACGCTCGCCGTCGACTGGCCGTTCCTCGACGTCGCGGACGCGGACGGCACCAGGGTCGGCGGCAACGTCCTCACCCTGCCGCTCCTCGCCACCGGCGGCACCCTGGTCCTCCTCGCCGGGGTGCTGACCGCCGCCGTCCTCGGGGTCCGCACCACCGACGCGGTCCGCGAATGGGCCGCCACCGTCCGCGAGTTACGGCACGCCGTCCTCACCGTCACCGCCGTCCTCGCGCTCGCCTACGTCATGAACCTCTCCGGGGCGGCCACCACCATCGGCCACGCCGTCGCCGCCGCCGGCGCCGGGCTCGCCCTGCTCTCCCCGGTACTCGGCTGGTTCGGCGTCGCCGTCTCCGGCTCCGACACCTCCGCCAACGCGCTCTTCGGCGCCCTCCAGGTCACCGCCGCCCGCCAGTCGGGCCTGGCACCCGACCTCCTCGCCGCCGCCAACAGCTCCGGCGGCGTCCTCGGCAAGATGATCTCCCCGCAGAACCTCACCATCGCCTGCGCCGCCGTCGGACTCGCCGGCCGCGAGGGCGACCTGCTCCGCCGCGTCCTGCCGTGGAGCCTGGCGTTGCTGCTGGTCATGTGCCTGATCGTGGTCGCACAGAGCACCGCCGTGCTGGGCTGGATGCTGCCCTGACGCCCCGCCACCGGGGGCGCGGCGGACCGGCCCGCCCCGGGTGGCGCGCCCGCCCGCGGACCGCCTGGCGTGTACCCGACGTCCGCCCGGACCGCTGTCGGTACCTCCGGGTAGGTTGGATCTCCCGTACCGAATCCAGGAGGCTGACCGTGGCTGATCTGTCGCAGCTCGTGAAGGCGTACGACGTGCGCGGTGTGGTGCCCGATCAGTGGGACGAGTCGCTGGCGGAGCTGTTCGGCGCCGCCTTCGCCGAGGTGACCGGCGCCGACGCGCTCGTCATCGGGCACGACATGCGCCCCTCCTCGCCGGGGCTGGCCACCGCGTTCGCGCGCGGCGCCGCGGCGCGCGGTGCGGACGTCACCCACATCGGCCTCTGCTCCACCGACGAGCTGTACTTCGCCAGCGGCGCCCTCGGCCTGCCCGGCGCGATGTTCACCGCCTCGCACAACCCCGCGCAGTACAACGGCATCAAGATGTGCCGCGCCGGTGCCGCCCCCGTCGGCCAGGACACCGGGCTCGCCGAGATCCGGGCCCTGGTGGAGGGCTGGATGGACGGCGGCGCCCCGGAGCCCGCCGCCACCCCCGGCACCGTCGGCGAACGCGACGTCCTGGGGGAGTACGCCGCCCACCTGCGCTCCCTCGTCGACCTGTCGGGCATCCGCCCGCTGAAGGTCGTCGTCGACGCGGGCAACGGCATGGGCGGCCACACCGTCCCCACCGTCCTCGCCGGGCTGCCCCTGGAGGTGGACGCGCTCTACTTCGAGCTGGACGGCTCGTTCCCGAACCACGAGGCCAACCCCCTCGACCCGAAGAACATCGTCGACCTCCAGGCCCGCGTCCGCGCCACCGGCGCCGACCTGGGTCTCGCCTTCGACGGTGACGCCGACCGCTGCTTCGTCGTCGACGAGAAGGGCGACCCGGTCTCCCCGTCCGCGATCACCGCGCTGGTCGCCGCCCGTGAGCTGGCCAAGCACCCCGGCGGCACGGTCATCCACAACTGCATCACCTCCTGGTCGGTCCCCGAGGTGGTGAAGGAGAACGGCGGCACCGCCGTCCGCACCCGCGTCGGCCACTCCTTCATCAAGGAGCAGATGGCGAAGACCGGCGCGATCTTCGGCGGCGAGCACTCCGCCCACTACTACTTCCGCGACTTCTGGAACGCCGACACCGGCATGCTCGCCGCCCTCCACGTCCTCGCGGCCCTCGGCGGCCAGGACCGCCCGCTCTCCCAGCTGGTCGCCGCGTACGACCGCTACGCCGCCTCCGGCGAGATCAACAGCACCGTCGCCGACCAGACGGGCCGCCTCGCCGCCATCAAGACCGCCTACGCGCACCGCGACGGCGTCACCCTTGACGAACTCGACGGCCTCACCGTCACCGCCGCCGACTGGTGGTTCAACCTCCGCGCCTCCAACACCGAGCCCCTCCTCCGCCTCAACGTCGAGGCCCGTGACGCGGAGACGGTGGCCCGGGTACGGGACGAGGTGCTGGCCGTGGTCCGGGCGTAGGAGCGCGGCCCGGCGCGGTCCCGTCGACGCCGGTGGGCGGCGGGACGGCGCCTTGGCCGTGCGGCGTGCCGCCGAGGTGGCCGGGGCTCGCGGTACTGCCCGGTTCGGCCTCCGCCTGGTCCGGCCTGCGGTCAGGCCCATCGCCCGGGCCGGATGGCGTGCCGCCGAGGCGGCCAGGGCTCGCGCGGCCACCCGACTCGCCACTGCCCGATCCGGCCCGGCCCACCGACGGCTTCGCCCGGCGCCGAGCCGCCGGACCGCACACCACAGGCCCGGCCGCCGCCCGTCCGACCCCCGGCCGGGGTGCGGGCCGCCCCGCACCCGGCCCCCATCCCACCGACGGCCCCACCCGTACGCCCCCCGCCCCCGACGACAGGCCCCCGGCCCCCGCCCGGCGGTAGGCTGGCGGGGCCGCAACCATCGAAGGAGCAAGCCCCCATGCCGGTCGACGCCAGCCTCATCGAGATCCTCGCCTGCCCCGCGTGCCACGCCCCGCTGGCCGACCGGACCGCGGACGACCCCGCCGAGCTGGTCTGCACCTCCGCCACCTGCGGTCTCGCCTACCCGGTGCGGGACGGCATCCCCGTACTCCTCGTCGACGAGGCCCGCCGCCCCGCCTGACCGGACGCCGCCGGGGTCCGCCCCCGGCACCGCCCGGCGAGTCCCGCCCGCACCGGCGATCGGAGGCCGCGCCCCATGCTCGACGAGTCACTCCTCGACAACCCCGAGGCGCTGGCCCGCGCCGACCGCTTCGGTCTGCTGCGCGGCGTCGCCGAATCCGGCGCCCGGGTCCGCACCGCCGCCCGCGGCGCCGCCGAGGCCGGTATCGCCGACCTCGTCCCCGAGGGGCGGCCCCGCGCCGTCCTCGTCGCCGGGCCCGGCCCCGTCGCCCCCTGCGTCGCCGACCTCTTCGGCGCCCTCGGCGGCGGCAGCTGCCCCGTCACCCACATCCCGCCCACCGGCGTCGACGCCCGCCCCGGCGCCCTGCGCTGGACGCTGCCCGGCTGGTGCGGCCCCCTCGACCTGATCCTCATCGTCGGACCCGACGGCTCCGACCCCGGCCTCGCCGAGCTGGTCGAGGGCGCCTACCGCCGCGGCTGCTCCGTCGTCGCCGTCACCCCCGCCGACGCCCCGCTCACCGAGGCCGTCCGCCAGGCCCGCGGCCTCGCCGTCCCGCTGGCGACCACCGCGTACGACGCCGAGTTCGACGTCGAGGGCGCCCCGCCCGCCGCCCCCGGCACCCTCTGGTCGCTGCTCACCCCGATCCTCGCGCTCGCCGACCGGATCGGCCTGCTCAGCGCCCCGCCCGAGGCGCTCGCCCGCCTCGCCGACCGCCTCGACCAGCTCGCCGAGAGCTGCGGACCGACCCTCGCCACGTACACCAACCCGGCCAAGACCCTGGCCGCCGAGGTCGCCGACGCCCTCCCGCTGATCTGGACCGAAGGCCGGGTGGCCGGCGCCGTCGGCCGCCACTTCGCCGCCGAACTCGCGAGCCTCGCCGGGCGCCCGGCCCTCGCCGCCGAGCTCCCCGAGGCGCTCACCGCCCACCGCACCCTGCTCTCCGGCGCCCTCGCCGCGGGCGCCGACCCGGATGACTTCTTCCGCGACCGCGTCGATCAGCCCGCGGCCCTCCACGCCCGCGTCGTCCTCCTGCGCGAGAACGCCCCCGGTCCGCTCTCCGCGACCCGCGCCGCCCACACCCTCGCCGAGGAACGCGGCACCGCCGTCAGCACACTGGAGCCCCCGGACGGCACGGACCTGGAGACCGCCGCCGAACTACTCGCCATCGTGGGTTTCGCCGCCGTTTACCTCGCGCTCGCCGACACCGAGTGATCTGTGAGGGGCGCCCCGCGGCCACCGCCCGGGACCCCTCCCGTACGCCCCACAGGCACCGTCGCCACGCCGGAACTTGTACGCCACGCAGGAAGCAGCAGCCCCATGGACCGCCTCGTCAACACCGTGCGCCCCTACGCCTGGGGCTCCGTCACCGCCCTGCCGGAGCTGCTCGGCACCGAACCGACCGGTGAACCCCAGGCCGAGATGTGGATGGGCGCCCACCCCGGCGCCCCCTCCCGCATCGACCGCGGCGCCGGACCCGTCTCCCTGGCCGACACCATCGCCGCCGCCCCCGAGGCCGAGCTGGGCGACGCCACCGTCGACACCTTCGGCCCCCGGCTGCCCTTCCTCCTCAAACTCCTCGCCGCGGGCTCCCCGCTCTCCCTCCAGGTCCACCCCGACCGCGCCCAGGCCGAGGCGGGCTACGCCGACGAGGAGCGCCGCGGCGTCCCCCTCGACGCCCCGCACCGCAACTACAAGGACCCGCACCACAAGCCCGAGCTGCTCTGCGCCCTCACCCCCTTCGAGGGACTCTGCGGCTTCCGCCACCCCGCCGAGGCCGCCGACCTGCTGGCGGGCCTGGACGTCGACGCGCTCACGCCGTACGTCGACATCCTGCGCGCCGCACCCGAGGCCGACGCGCTGCGCGAGGTCCTGACCGCCCTCCTCGGCACCGACCGCGCCGCCCTCGCCGACTCCGTCGACCGCGCCGCCGCGGTCGCCGCCCGGCGGGGCGCGGAGGACGGCCCGCACGCCCCCGCCTATGCCGCCTACGCCGCCCTCGCCCACCATTACCCGGGCGATCCCGGCATCCTCGCCGCGATGCTGCTGAACCACGTCACCCTCCAGCCCGGCGAGGCGCTCTTCCTCGGCGCCGGCATCCCGCACGCCTACCTCGGCGGCCTCGGCGTCGAGCTGATGGCCAACTCCGACAACGTGCTCCGCTGCGGCCTGACCCCCAAGCACATCGACGTCCCCGAACTGCTGCGCATCGTCCGCTTCACCCCCGGCGACCCCGGCATCCTCCGCCCCGAGGAGACCGACGGCGAGGAGGTCTACGACACCCCCGCCGACGAATTCCGCCTCTCCCGGTACGTCCTCGCCCCCGGCGCCGCCCCCCGCCCCCTGGACGCCCGGACCCCACAGGTACTCCTCTGCACGGCGGGCACGGTCCTGGCCCGCCCGGCCACCACCGAACCCCCTGCCACGGAAGGCGAGTTGCAGCTCAGCCCCGGACAGTCGGCCTTCGTCCCGGCCGGCGAACACGTCACCGTCTCCGGCGAGGGCACGCTCTTCCGCGCCACGGTCGCCGTGTGACGCACGCCCGGGACCCGGGCACGTACCGCCGGACGCCGCCCGGGGACGAGCCCGCGACCACCGGCCCCCGCCGCCCTCGATCCGCCTCCTGACCTGCCACGACCACCGAGGCCACCGTCCACCGGCCGGGCACCACGAACCCCCCTCGGACCGGGCTGCAAGAATGACGCCCCACATCGCTAAAGGGGCAGTAAAGCCCGGCCGACGGAAGGGACATACGGCACTCATGAGTGCATCAGGCGGAACCAAGGCGATCGTCGCGGCGCTGGGCGCCAACCTGGCGATCGCCGTAGCGAAGTTCGTGGCGTTCGCCTTCAGCGGCTCGTCGTCCATGCTCGCCGAGGGCGTGCACTCGATCGCCGACTCCGGCAACCAGGGCCTGCTCCTGCTCGGCGGCAAGAAGGCCAAGCGCGCCGCCACCGAGGAACACCCCTTCGGCTACGGCCGCGAGCGCTACATCTACGGCTTCCTCGTCTCCATCGTCCTCTTCACCATCGGCGGCGTCTTCGCGCTCTACGAGGGCTACGAGAAGATCCACGAACCGCACACCCTCGACAACTGGTACTGGCCGGTCGGCGTCCTCCTCTTCGCCGTCATCGCCGAGGGCTTCTCCTTCCGTACGGCCATGAAGGAATCCAACGCGCTGCGCGGCCAGCAGAGCTGGGCGCAGTTCATCCGCCGCGCCAAGGCCCCCGAGCTGCCCGTCGTTCTGCTGGAGGACTTCGGCGCGCTCATCGGTCTCGTCCTCGCCCTGTGCGGCGTCGGCCTCACCGTCGCCACCGGCAACGGCATCTGGGACGGCATCGGCACCATGTGCATCGGCGCGCTGCTGGTGCTGATCGCGCTGGTCCTCGCCGCGGAGACCAAGTCGCTGCTGCTCGGCGAGGCCGCCGGCGCCGACCAGGTCGCCCAGATCCGCGAGGCGGTCGTCGACGGCGACACCGTCACCCGCGTCATCCACATGCGCACCCTCCACCTCGGCCCCGAGGAACTGCTCGTCGCTGCCAAGATCGCGGTGGAACACGACGACACGGCCCGCGAGGTCGCCGACGCGATCAACGCCGCCGAGGAACGCATCCGCGCCGCCGTCCCGATAGCCCGGGTCATCTACCTGGAGCCCGACATCTACGACGAGGCCGCCGCAGCCGCCGGCGCCGACCCGGAGAAGTCCCCCGGAGGCCGCTGACCACGGCAGGCACCGCCTCCCCGAAGGCCTCGCTCCCCGGAGCGGGGCCTTCGCGCGCCCAGGGCGTACGCGAGCGACGATCCCGGCGCGGGGGAGGACACCGGCCCCGCGCCCTCCGGAAACCGCACGATCTCAGCCCCGATCGGCCTCCCCGCCCCACCCCTTGCGCCGCCCCCACCGAGGCGCCGTCCCGCGCAGCCACCCGCACCGGCCCCTCCCCGCGCCCCCGTACGTCCCGGTCGACGCGCCCCGCACCACCGCACCCCCAGCGCACAGAATGAGCCGAGGCGGGCTGGGGCCGCCGGGCCGGTCGGTGTAGATTCGTCCCCAGTGCCAGACGTCGCTGCTGATGGCGGTCGGGCGGCCCGCACCGCGGACCGGCCGAGGGAGAGAGGGCCTCCGACGGACTGCGCTGCGGCCAGGGGAGAGGTGCGCCCGCTTCCGCGTGCGCTTCTGCCTGCCCGCGCCGCAGACTGCCCAGCCCGACATCCACCTCGCCATACGAGGAGCAGCCCGTATGACCACCGCAAACGGCCAGGACTTCAAGGTCGCCGACCTCTCCCTCGCCGCCTTCGGCCGCAAGGAGATCACCCTCGCCGAGCACGAGATGCCCGGCCTGATGGCGATCCGCAAGGAGTACGCCGCGGCCCAGCCCCTGGCCGGCGCCCGCGTCACCGGCTCCCTGCACATGACCGTGCAGACCGCCGTCCTCATCGAGACCCTGGTCGCCCTCGGCGCCGAGGTCCGCTGGGCGTCCTGCAACATCTTCTCCACCCAGGACCACGCCGCCGCGGCCATCGCCGTCGGCCCCAACGGCACCCCGGACAACCCCCAGGGCGTCCCGGTCTTCGCCTGGAAGGGCGAGTCCCTTGAGGAGTACTGGTGGTGCACGGAGCAGGCCCTGACCTGGCCGAACTCGCCCACCGGCGGCCCGAACATGATCCTCGACGACGGTGGCGACGCCACCCTCCTCGTCCACAAGGGCGTCGAGTACGAGAAGGCCGGCAAGGTCCCCTCCGTCGACACCGCCGAGAGCGATGAGCACCGCGCCATCCTGGAGCTGCTCACCCGCACGGTCGCCGAGAACCCGCAGAAGTGGACCCGCCTCGCCTCGGAGATCCGCGGCGTGACGGAGGAGACCACCACCGGCGTCCACCGTCTCTACGAGATGCACCGCGACGGCGACCTCCTCTTCCCGGCGATCAACGTCAACGACGCCGTCACCAAGTCGAAGTTCGACAACAAGTACGGCTGCCGCCACTCCCTCGTCGACGGCATCAACCGCGCCACCGACGTCCTCATCGGCGGCAAGACCGCCGTGGTCTGCGGCTACGGCGACGTCGGCAAGGGCTGCGCGGAGTCCCTCCGCGGTCAGGGCGCCCGCGTGATCATCACCGAGATCGACCCGATCTGCGCACTCCAGGCGGCGATGGACGGCTACCAGGTCACCACCCTGGACGAGGTCGTCGAGACCGCCGACATCTTCGTCACGACGACCGGCAACAAGGACATCATCATGGCCTCCGACATGGCCCGGATGAAGCACCAGGCCATCGTCGGCAACATCGGCCACTTCGACAACGAGATCGACATGGCTGGCCTCGCCAAGCTCGACGGCATCGTCAAGGACGAGGTCAAGCCGCAGGTCCACACCTGGACCCACCCCGACGGCAAGGTCCTGATCGTCCTCTCCGAGGGCCGCCTGCTGAACCTCGGCAACGCGACCGGCCACCCCTCCTTCGTGATGTCCAACTCCTTCGCGGACCAGACCCTGGCCCAGATCGAGCTGTTCACCAAGCCGGAGGAGTACCCGACCGACGTCTACGTCCTGCCCAAGCACCTGGACGAGAAGGTCGCCCGCCTCCACCTGGACGCGCTGGGCGTCAAGCTCACCACGCTCCGCCCGGAGCAGGCCGCCTACATCGGCGTCGAGGTCGAGGGCCCGTACAAGCCCGACCACTACCGCTACTGAGCAGCCGCGTCACACGCACAGCAGCCGGTGAAGCCAGGCCCTCGCCCCACCGGGCGAGGGCCTGGCCCGTACCGCCCCACCGGCCCGCACCCGCCCGCTCCAAGGACCCCCATGCCCCGCGGCCACTACTCCCTGCACGATCCGCACGACCACACCCCCCTCGGCGAAGAACACTTCCACTGCGCCACCGGCCCCTCCGGCTGGCGCTACGTCTCCCAGATCACCGCCCCCTCCGGCGACCACATCGGCTCCGTCGACCTCACCCTCGACGAACGGGGCCGCCCCCTCCGCCTCGAACTCCACGCCGGCGGCTGGCAGGTCCGCGGCGCCGCACTCGACGGCGTCACCTGGGTCCGCACCGACCCGACCGGCGAACACGCCACGGAGGGCAACGTTGCCGCTCACGCCTTCACCGGCGCGTCCCCGGCCTTCCTCATCGCCACCGCCCGGCTGCTGTGCCCCGCACCCGGCGCCGGAGCGGTCCGCACCCGACTCGTGGCCTTCACACCCCCCGTCCTCGCCCCCCGCACGCTCGATCAGTCCTGGGCGCTGGTCTCCAGCACAGCACACGCCACTGACAACGCCCCGCTGATCGACGACGCGTACCAGGTCAACGACCTGGAGACCGGTGAACAGCACACCGTCCACCTCGCCGGGGACGTCGTCCTCGCCGCACCCGGCATCGAGCTCGAATCGCTCGATTCCCCGCCGTCGACCTTCGCGTAGCCGATGCCCGGCGCCCCCGATGTGCGTCCGGCACAGCTGACCTGCTAGTCTCCATACCTCCCCAGGAAACCCGTTGACACGGGCGTCTAGGGGAGGTAGATTCGAACGGTTGCCAGGAGCTGGACAGGCTCCATCGCAACGGTTAGTCTCATATCTCGCTCCGGCCAGAATTCAATTCGGCGGGGCCACTCGAATTACTTAGCGGAAGCTTCCAACCGATTACTCGGTCGAAATACTTCTGATAATGTTCGGGTCAGCCGAAAGGCAAACCCCTCCGACGGGTAATCGGAAACGAATTCGGACCGGAAACGGCGAGAATCGGATCTGATAGAGTCGGAAAGGCCGGAAAGCGAAAGCAGAAGGCCAACCCCGCTCCAACAGGGGGCCGGAAACGCCCAGCGGATCTGGTAAGGT